>NZ_BOQN01000288.1 GCF_018332695.1 Paractinoplanes toevensis | reverse complement strand
CGACGCGCCGATCAACCCGGGTAACTCGGGTGGTGCCCTGGTCAACACGAACGGCGAGGTCATCGGCATCAACTCGGCGATCGCCACCCAGGGGTCGAGCTCCGGCAACATCGGCCTCGGCTTCGCCATCCCGAGCGACAAGGCCAGCCAGGTCGCCAACGACCTGATGGCCGGCAAGAAGGTCAGCCACCCGGCGCTCGGCGTCAGCGTGGCCAACGCGGAGAACGGTGGTGCCCTGGTGAGCACCGTGACGGCCAACAGTGCCGCCGCCAAGGCCGGCCTCCAGCAGGGCGACGTCATCACCTCGGTGGACGGCAAGAACATCGATGACTCCGACGATCTGGTCGCGGCCGTTCAGGGCGGCACGGTCGGACAGAAGATGACCATCGAGTACACCCGGGACGGCGCCAAGAAGTCGGCCACGGTCACGCTGGCCGAGGCCGAGTAACACCCAGGACCGGATTTCCCTCCCCGCTGCGGCGGGTGGTGTGACAAGGGGGTTGTC
>NZ_BOQN01000287.1 GCF_018332695.1 Paractinoplanes toevensis | reverse complement strand
CGAGGAGTGAGCCGGTTTTGCTAGCCCCGCAGCGCGAACGAAAGGCGGGCACCCACTGAAAATCAGCTGAGACCACCGAACAGGGTGGTCACCGAGCCGTCGTCGAACACCTCGCGGATGGCCCGGGCCAGCAACGGAGCGATCGACAGCACGGTGATCTTGTCGAGCCGCTTCTCCGGCGGGAGCGGCAGCGTGTTGCACACCACCAGCTCGCTGATCCGGCTGTTCTTCAGCCGCTCGGTCGCCGGGTCGGACAGCAGGGCGTGCGTCGAGGCCACGATGACGTCGGCCGCGCCCTCGTCGAACAGGATGTCGGCGGCCTTGGTGATGGTGCCACCGGTGTCGATCATGTCGTCGACGATCAGGCACACCCGGCCCTCGACCTCGCCGACCACCCGGTTGGCCACCACCTGGTTGGGCTTCAGCGGGTCACGGGTCTTGTGGATGAACGCCAGCGGACAGCCGCCCAGCCGGTCGGTCCACCGCTCGGCCACGCGCACCCGGCCGGAGTCGGGCGCCACCACGGTCATCGGACGGCCGGCGAACTTCTTGACCACGTGCTCGGCCAGGATGTCCATCGCGAACAGGTGGTCGACCGGGCCGTCGAAGAAGCCCTGGATCTGGGCGGTGTGCAGGTCGACCGTGAGGATGCGGTTGGCACCGGCGGTCTTCAGCAGGTCGGCGACCAGGCGCGCGGAGATCGGCTCCCGGCCGCGGTGCTTCTTGTCCTGCCGTGAATAGGGATAGAACGGCAGCACCACGGTGATCCG
>NZ_BOQN01000286.1 GCF_018332695.1 Paractinoplanes toevensis | reverse complement strand
GCGCGGCCGCGGCGATCTGCAGTCCGTCCCCGGCGGTTCCACCGGCCAGTCGGGCCAGGACGAAGGCCAGCCCGGCCAGTCCGGCGCCGCCATGCAGAAGGCCCAACCGGCGTACGGTGTCGGCGCCGTTGAAGAACTGCGGGTCGACGACGCCGTCCGGCAGGGAGGCGGCGCTGCCACGGTTTGGCATCGCACCCGCCTCCACTGCCCGCATTGTCATACTTTGGCGGGATTATGCGGGTGTGAAGGCAATATGTTCGTTTTAGCGGGCACTGAGCTTCTTTCGTACCTGCCCGGCCGCCTCGTCGTCGAGTTCGATGCGGATGTTCAGGGCGTCCGTCCAGGCCTCGCGGGCGGCGCCGGTGCGGCCCGCCTCGTGGTGGGTGTCGCCGAGGCGTTCCAGGGCGTCGGCCGTCATGGAGGCGTAGCCGAGCCGGCGGAAGGTGCCGATGGCGCGCTCGTAGCAGTCGACGGCCTGCCGGTGGTCGAGGAGATGCTGGTGGGCGTAGCCGAGGCTGTCCAGGGT
>NZ_BOQN01000285.1 GCF_018332695.1 Paractinoplanes toevensis | reverse complement strand
AGGGGGTTGTCACACCACCCGCCGCACGCTTCTTTTTTGGCATGCCGTTATACCCGAACTTTCCGGACATCCTGGCGCCAATGCCCGCCTAGGACTCGCGCTGGTAACGGATTTCCGCCTAATCTCCAATCCGCTAACGGCTGCGCCCCCCGCTGCCGAGCTGGAGAGGCCGCTCAGGTGACCTACGTCGAGACCCGGATGAATGTCTGGGAAGCCCTGGCCGGGCGGGCTCCGGGTGAGCCCGGCGGCCCCGCCGACCCCGGCCTGTGGGGTGCCGTCGTCGACCGGCTCAATCCCGTGCGGGCGCGTCCCGTGCTGCGGGCCGGCATCGAGGCTGTTCAGCTGAGTTCGGCCCGCGGCGAGGCGTACATCATGTTGCGCTCGCCGGACGGTGGCACCCGCGCCGGATACCTGCGCCTCACTCCCGAGGAGTGGCAGCTCGCCCTGCTGATGGACGGGGAGAACACGGTGGCCCGGCTGGTCGCCGAGTTCGCCCGGATCGCCGGCCGGCTCGCCCCCGACCAGGTCCGCCGGGTGGTGGCCGACCTGGCCGGCAACCGAATGCTCGACGAACTGCCGATGGACGCGTTCCGCCCGGTCGAGGAGTCCCGGCGCAAGCCGCTCCCGGAACGGGTCGGCAACTCGATGCTGGCCGCCGCGCGCGGCCGCCGGATGCTCGTCTTCGACGTCGACGGCCTGGTCAC
>NZ_BOQN01000284.1 GCF_018332695.1 Paractinoplanes toevensis | reverse complement strand
TGGGTCATCACCATCGGGTCGCTGGGCGACGAGGAAGACTGGGAACCCATCGTCTGCGGTCCCTACGAACGGGCGCACGCCCTCTCCCTCGCCCAGGCCGTGGTGGCCGACGAGGACCTGATGGCGGTCGTCGAGCCGTTGCTGCCCCGGGCCGACGCCGAGTCGATCCGGGACGAGATCGAACTGGCCCGGGCCGGCGCCGAGGCGCCGTCCGACGACGGCGACGGCGAGGACGAGGACGATTACGAGACCAGACGGGTACGCCCGGGCCGGGCACCCAGCGAGGCCGAGGTGCGCGAGGGCTGGGTCCGGATCGCCGCCCGCCTAGCGTCGGTCGAGTAGCGCCCGCACGCCGGTCATGTAGGTCGCCAGGTCCGGCGACCCGGTCAGCATTCGCTGCAACGCGTAACCGGGCATGAGCGAGTAGAACGCCGACGTGACGCCCTCGATGTCGGTGTCCGCGGGCAGTTCGCCGTCCTCCACCAGGTGCTCGACCACGGCCTGGAAGCCCAGCCGCATCCCGCTGTAGCGCTCCCGGACGATCTCGCCGATCGCCGGGTCGAG
>NZ_BOQN01000283.1 GCF_018332695.1 Paractinoplanes toevensis | reverse complement strand
GGCGGCGGCCGAGGCGGCGGCGAAGAAGAAGGCCGAGGAGAGCGGCGGCCCGGTGGCCTACACCGGCGAGATCCCGAGCTCCTGCAGCGAGTACAGCGGCACCCGCGGCGTCGGTTGTGCCCTGATGCTCTCGGCCGGCTTCGGACTCGACCAGTTCCCCTGCTTGGACAAACTGTTCAAGAAGGAGAGCGGGTGGAACTACCGCGCCGAGAACCGCAGTTCCGGTGCGTACGGCATCCCGCAGGCCCTGCCCGGCAGCAAGATGGCCTCGATCGCGTCGGACTGGAAGACCAACCCGGCCACGCAGATCAAGTGGGGTCTGGGCTACATCGAGGGCCGGTACGACACGCCCTGCGGTGCCTGGTCACACTCACAAAGCACCGGTTGGTACTAAGTAGACGATCTGTAGAAACGGGCCGCGCGGCGTAC
>NZ_BOQN01000282.1 GCF_018332695.1 Paractinoplanes toevensis | reverse complement strand
GGATCGGGTCGGCCGCGCTGGATGTCATAGTCGCCCCCACGTGTCCTCCCGGGCCCGTCGCGAGTCGTTTCGCGTCGGCGGGCATCTGTTTGTAGACGACGTTGGACAGGCGGCGTTTGAGTGCGCGCACGGCTTCCATCGGTGTCTTGCCGGCGGCGAGTTTGCGCCGGTAATAGCGGCGGCCTTCGGTGTCGTGGCGCAGTTGGACGACGGCCATGATGTGCAGCACGCGGTTGATGCGCCGGTTGCCGGCGCGAGATAGCCGGTGGCGGTTCTGGTCGCCGGAGGAGGCGTCCAAGGGTGCGGTGCCGTTCCACGAGGCGAAGTGGTCCCGGCTGGCGAACCGGGTGATGTCGACGATGTCGCCCAGTAGCCGGGCGGCGCCGGACGGGCCGATGCCATGCAAGTCCTGCAGCCGGCTGCGATGCTGGCGACCAGGTCCTT
>NZ_BOQN01000281.1 GCF_018332695.1 Paractinoplanes toevensis | reverse complement strand
AAGGCGGCTCCGGCCAAGAAGGCGGCGACCGCCACCAAGACGGCGGCGGCCAAGAAGACCACCGCCCGTAAGACCACGTCGGCTGCCGCCAGCACACCGGCTCGTTCCCGGGCCACCGCGTCGACGACGCGCAAGGCTCGCTGACGGTTTTTCCGCGCGAAAGGCGTCCACTCGTACGGTGGACGCCTTTCGTGTGTCCCGGCGCGGGAACCCGTGCGGCGCCTACCGTCCGGGCATGGAGCACAGAGCGATGCCACGGGGGCTGGTCGGCCGGTCGCTGATCGCCGCCGTGCTGTTCGCGGTCGCTGTCGTGCCCGGCTGGACGCTCGGCGACCTCAGCGAGGACTGGACCGGCAACGGGCTGCTGGACTGGCTGGTCACCTGCGCCTGGTGCGGGCTGGCGGTACGCATTCTGGCACCGTCCGGGTCCTACCGGGCGCGGGACGGCTGGCTCGGCGCGATCCCGCTGTACGGCTGGTATCTCACCTGCGTGCTCTGCTGGCGAATCGCCTATCTGCCGTTCCGGGACTGGGAACCACGCCCCGACGAACTGTCCCGGGCCCGCTGGCTCACCGGCGACCAACTCGGCCTGTGGCGGGCGGATCCACCGCCCGCCC
>NZ_BOQN01000280.1 GCF_018332695.1 Paractinoplanes toevensis | reverse complement strand
TTGGCGTAGAGGTAGTCGCCGACGGAGAGTATGGCGGTGGGGGTGTGGCCCCCGGTCGCGAGGTGATCGCTGATGGTGACCGCGTTCCCGCTCACCGGGTCGATCTTGAGAAGGTACGTTCCGGACACGATCCATACCGCGGTATCGTCCGCGGCGACGGCGCCGGTTGTGCTCTTGTTCAGCAGAATGGTGCGGCTGGAGTCCAGGTCGATCTGGGTCAGGCCGCCGTAGACGTTGTCGACGAAGTAGAGGTACTTGCCGGCGATCGCCACGGAGGCGATGGGTGAGCCGAAGTTGCCTGAACTGGTCAGTGAGGTGACCGCACCGGATCCCGGGTCGATGCGACGGATGCCGCAGGTGTCGGTGGCGTAGATGAACCGGCCGTCCGCGCCGACTACCCTCAGCCGGGCGTAGTCAGTCCGGAATTGGGCATTGTCGCCGCTGGAGTAGCTGGTGCAGTAGTCGGTGCTCGTGGTCTTCTTGGTCACCGGCGTTACTTCGCGGGTGACATTGTCGACCCGTACGATCTGATTCCCATCCGCCAGGTACGAGCCACC
>NZ_BOQN01000279.1 GCF_018332695.1 Paractinoplanes toevensis | reverse complement strand
GGGTTTGATTCTCGCGACCTCACCTCAAAAGGTGTCTAGACCGAAAGGTCGACTTCTTCCCAGTCGGGCGGTTTGTCGTGGTAGGGACCCTGGAAGACGATCGCCCACTCCAAGGCCCACCGGCGCTGGCCGATCGCGTTGCTGCCGATCTCCCCCGGCAGGTCCACGCCGAGCCGCTCCGCCTCCTGGAACGCCCAGTCCAGGCAGTAGTAGAGGTCGAGCAGGACGGCCGCCTCGATCGGATCGCGCGGTGACATGAGTGACCGGGATCGCCAGCTGCCGAACGTCTCCCCAGCCGGCAGATCCGGCATCTGCGACATCAACCGGTCCTCGGGCGGGGCCGTCGGATCCAGGTGCCGGCTCAGGCCCAGCAGCCAGGCCAGCGCGAAGACCGCGTCGTGGTGCAGCACGAACGACCGGTGGTCACCCTTGGCGCCGATCACGAACTGCCATTCCGGCGGCGTCACCAGATCGACCAGGTGCGAGCCGAGCAGCCAGCCCATCGCGATCTCGGTGGGCATCCCGAAGCATCGCGCCACGACCACGTGCAGCACCGCGCACCGCGCCTCGATGTCCAGGGTCGGACGCAGCTCGATCGTGTCGCCCGGCTCCCAGATCAGCGGGAAGCCGGGCGGTGGCAGCGGCAGGCCCAGCCGCTCGATCTCGTCGAGGCTGGCCTCGCGGACCGCGCGCGGGTCGGGTGCGGCCTTCGTCATGGTGCGTCAGGCTATGCGGTCGAGCACCAGGGGGGTAAGTGCGGGCGCGGCCTCTCCGACCGAAACGGCCGCTGCCGCTTCGGCCCGCGCGGCTTCGATCCGGGCGCCGTCATCGGCACGCAGCTCGAGCAGCACGTCACCCGCGCGCACCCGATGCCCGGGTTTCACCTTGAGCAGGATCCCGGCGCCGAGGCTGACCGGATCCTCCTTGCGGGCCCGGCCGGCGCCGAGACGCCAGGCGGCAACCCCGATTCCGTACGCGTCGACGGCCGTGACGACGCCG
>NZ_BOQN01000278.1 GCF_018332695.1 Paractinoplanes toevensis | reverse complement strand
TCAACTGGGGCGACGGCACCAGCAGCACCCTGCCGGCCACCTGGACCGCGATCACCAAGCAGTACGCGAAGGCCGGCAAGTTCACGGTCACGCTGACCCTGACCGACGCGGCCGGTAACCGGACCACCCCGGCGCCGGCCACCGTCACGGTCACCGTGCCGGGCACGTTCAAGCTCAGCAAGACGGCGGTCTGGCCCGGCGAGTACTTCAACGTCACCATTTCGTCGGTGCCGACCGGCACCACCAAGATCGTGCTCTACACCGGTGACGGCTTCACCAAGACGCTGTCCGGTAAGAACCAGACCGTGGCGAAGAGGTATTACCACCTGGCCGGCGACGTCCCGGTGCCGGCCGGCACCCGGACGCTGACCGCGGTGTTCACCAACAAGAACGGCAGCACGGCGCAGGTCCTCGTCGGCCGGATCACGGTCAAGAAGGACGTGTGGTCCCCGAAGGTGACCATCACCAAGCCCGCGAAGAGCACCAAGGCCTCGTCCTGGAAGACCGTTCGCGGCACCGCCGCCGACAAGGGCTCCGGAGTCGCCGAACTGCTCGTCGTGGTGCTGCGCACGCAGGGCGCCTCCGACTACTGCTACTCGTACCAGAACCGGTGGATCCGCCTCACCAACGACGTGAACGTCCTGACCTGCTTCCACTCGGTGAAGGTGAAGAAGGGCAAGTGGTCGCTGGCGGTCAAGGGCCAGAAGAAGAACACCACCCTCGACGTGCTGGCCGTGGTCGGCGAC
>NZ_BOQN01000277.1 GCF_018332695.1 Paractinoplanes toevensis | reverse complement strand
CTAGGGAGTGTTTGGAATGTTGATCGTTCGTTGAGTACGCGTGGCGCGTGGTGACCTGACGAATGATCAATGGGTGAGGCTGTCGGCGGTGCTCCCGCCTGTGCGGATGGGACGTCCGCCGCGGGATCGCCGGATGGTGATCAACGCGATCCGGTGGCGGGTCCGGACCGGCTCGCCGTGGCGGGACATGCCGGAGCGCTACGGGCCCTGGGAAACCGCATACGGACTGTTCCGGCAGTGGCAGCGCGACGGTGTCTGGGCCGAGATCCTGACCCGGCTGCAGGCCGCGGCTGACGCGGAACAGATCATCACCTGGGACGTGTCGGTCGACTCGACGGTATGCCGAGCACATCAGCACGCTGCCGGCGCCCGGAAAAGGGGGACGATCAGAAACAGCCGCCGGGTGGAGTGGACACCGAACCCAACGACCATGCCCTCGGCCGGTCACGTGGCGGGCTGAGCACGAAACTGCATCTGGCCTGCGAACAAGGTCAGCGTCCGCTATCGATGCTGGTCACCGCGGGTCAAGCCGGTGACAGCCCGCAGTTCGCCGCGGTCCTGGCCGGGATCCGAGTACCGCGCCTGGGTCGCGGGGCGGCCAGGACTCGTCCGGACCGAGTCCTGGCCGACAAGGCATACAGCTCTCGCGGCAACCGTGCTCACCTGCGACAACGCGGAATCCGGGCCACCATCAGCGAACCGGCGGACCAGACTGGTCACCGACAACGACGCGGCGCGGCTGGCGGCCGGCCACCGGCCTTCGACCGCGAGATCTACAAGCAGCGTCATGCCGTCGAATGCGGTATCAACCGGCTCAAGCGACATCGGGCCGTTGCCACTCGCTATGACAAGTTGGCCGTCCGGTACCTCGCCACCGTACGGATCGCCGCCATCGGTGAATGGCTCCGATGACTTACCAAACACTCCCTAG
>NZ_BOQN01000276.1 GCF_018332695.1 Paractinoplanes toevensis | reverse complement strand
GCCGACGAGCTGGGCGAGCCGAAGTGCGCGATCCCGCGTAACGAACAGACGATCCAGCCGCTGCAGCCCAGCCCGGACCAGGTCGAGTGGGCCGTCGACCGGGCCGTGCGCGGCACCCTGGACATCACCCGGCCGGACAACTACCTGAAGTCGAACACCCCGTCCTACTCGCCGCAGGGGTACTTCCCGCTCGACGTGATCGAGAACGGGTACGCCGGGGTTCCGGCCCAGGTCGAGCTGGCCGTCCTGGCCCAGGAGACGAACCTCTCCCAGGCGTCCTGGCACGCCGTGCCCGGGGACACCGGCAACCCGCTGATCTCGGCGTACTACGGCAGCTACGACCCGGACGTCATCAACTACGCCAAGGCTGACTGCGGGTACGGCATCGGCCAGGTGACCACCGGTATGTCGGTGACCGACAACGTCTACTCGATCGACGAGCAGATCGCGATCTCGATCGACTACGCGGCCAACATCGCGGCG
>NZ_BOQN01000275.1 GCF_018332695.1 Paractinoplanes toevensis | reverse complement strand
TCCCCTCGGCGATCTTCTTGCTCATGATCGAGCTGGCGATCAGCGGGATGGCCTCGACGGTGCCGGTCACGTCGCGCAGGGCGTAGAGCTTGCGGTCGGCCGGGGCCAGGCCCTCACCGGCCGCGCAGATGACCGCGCCGACCTCGTCGAGCTGCCGCTTGAACGCGTCGTTGCTGATCGAGGCCTGCCACCCGGCGATCGACTCGAGCTTGTCGAGGGTGCCGCCGGTGTGCCCGAGGCCGCGGCCGGAGAGCTGCGGCACGGCCGCGCCGCAGGCCGCCACGAGCGGGGTGAGCGGCAGCGTGATCTTGTCGCCGACGCCGCCGGTGGAGTGCTTGTCGGCGGTCGGCCGGGTGACGCCGGAGAGGTCCAGCCGCTCGCCGCTGGCGATCATCGCGGCCGTCCAGCGGGCGATCTCGGCCGGCGTCATGCCGCGCAGCAGGATGGCCATGGCCAGCGCCGACATCTGCTCGTCGGCGACCACGCCCTTGGTGTAGGCGTCCACCACCCAGTCGATCTGCTCGTCCGACAACACCTGGCCGTCCCGCTTGGCCCGGATGATGTCCACTGCCGCGAAGCTCATTTCTCCCCCTGCCACCGGGCCGGGATGCCCTCCGGCGGTTCTCCCTCGCCGGCCCAGGCCAGGCCGCCGTCGGCGTCCACCACCACGATCCGCGGTGTGCGTGCGCGCCCCCACTCGACCGCCTCGGCGGTGGTGGGGAAGTTCGGTCCCTCCTCGAGGACGCCCTTGGCGGCGTCGCTCTCCGCGGGGCTGCCGCCGGACCGCTCCCAGTAACCGGTCCAGACCGTCTCACCGCCGGACAGGTCCGGGTGCACGAAGACCGTGCCCCGCCCCCGCCACTTGGCCAGCTCGGCCGGCACCTCGTGCCCGGAGGCCGGACCGTTGACCTTGTCGAGGTCGTCCGGCCCGAACGCGTGCGGCAGCAGCTCGCTCATCTTCAGCGGCCGGGGCAGCGCCTCGACCAGGCACTCCGCGCCACCGTGCTCGTACAACAGCTGCCGGCAGCGCCCGCACGGCATCAGCGGGTCGCCGTTGGCATCCACGCAGGAGACCGCCAACAGCCGCCCGCCGCCGGTCGCGTGCAGTGAGCTGACCAGCCCGCACTCGGCGCAGAGCCCGACGCCGTAGGACGCGTTCTCCACGTTGCACCCGACGACGACCCGGCCGTCATCCACCAGCGCCGCCACCCCGACCGG
>NZ_BOQN01000274.1 GCF_018332695.1 Paractinoplanes toevensis | reverse complement strand
CGTGGTGCAGGTTGTGCCAGGACTCGCCGAACGAGATGATCGCGAGCGGCCAGAAGTTCGAGGCCTTGTCGCCGTTGCGCACCTCGAACGGGCGTTCGCCGTACACGTGGCAGACCGAGTTGATCGACCAGGTGACGTGGTGCAGCAGGCCGATGCGCACGATGCCGGCCCAGAAGAATGCGGTCACCGCGCCGGTCCAAGACCAGGTCACCAGGCCCCCGATCAGGGCCGGACCGAGCGTCGAGAAGAGCACGATGGCCGGGAACAGGTTGTCGATCAGCCGGATGTCTTTGTCCTCGAGCAGGTCGGGGGCGAAGCGTGCCCGGTTCGACCGCTCGCGGCTGAACATCCAGCCCAGGTGGGCGTGCCACAGGCCCTTGGTCAGCGCCCAGTAGCCGGTGCCGTAGCGCCACGGCGAGTGCGGGTCGCCCTCCTGGTCGCTGAACATGTGGTGCCGCCGGTGGTCGGC
>NZ_BOQN01000273.1 GCF_018332695.1 Paractinoplanes toevensis | reverse complement strand
GCCGGGTTCGTATCCGCCGCCGGGTTCGTATCCGCCGCCAGGCGGCTATCCGTCGCAGGGCGGGTATGCACCGCCGGTCCCGCCATCGTCTGAGCCGCCGTACTCGCCTGACGCTCCGCCCCGCGCGCCGCGGCCCTAGTGGTACTTACAACCATCCTGATCTGCCGCTGTCATGGCGCATGGCTGCTCAACGGCGATCACGCGGCGTTATCTCTCGGGTGGCCAAGCGCCGCGCCGCGCGAGGCGGTCAAGGTAGTCGAGGAGTTTCACCTCGCTGCGAGCGAGCCGGTTTCGCTGGACCGCCGGCAGGTCGGCAAGCGCGTCTGTAAGGTGTTCGCCTCGCGGCACGTACACCATGCCGCCCGAGTACTCGCGACAGGTTGAACACCAGGCCAAGCCGATGCAGCGCTCGTAGGAGCTGTCGGATGGTGCGTAGTGGCGAAACCTGTAGCTGCGAATCTCGTCGTCGCATGCGCCGTGTGAAGGACGACTTTCATGGACTGCGCTCACCTTGGACCACGTCCATCCGGCAGCCCTATGCCCCATGACGCCGATCTTCTCGTACGGCAGCCGGCACCGCCATCCGGATCTGCCGCTGATAGGGGTGCTGAGGGCACCGGTCAGCGGCGGTCAGCAGGGCGTAGCAACACTGCGTACAGGTCACGGGATCCGGGCTCGTGGACGTTGCCATCGGCGTCGCGCCCGAGTGGAGCGGACTCGCCGGCTGTCGGGAAGTACCAGACCTCCTCCACGTCGGCCAGTGGTGAGCAGTCGTCCCCACCCGTTCCGTCGCTCGCGACGACGACGATGGCGTCGTCTGGCAGGTCGGCGAGAATGGACCGCAGGCCGGCGACGGTGATCGTCCCGAGAGTGAGCATCGGGTCGACTCGGGCATTCTGATCCCGCACATAGGTGTTCTCGTCAGGGCCCACTGCGTTCTCCGCTCGTCGTGATGTTGCAGCCGTCGGTTACTCCAGGCACAGGATGCAGGACTTCGGAACATTTGCCCGGCGCTTGCCCAGGCTCAGGACCGCAGCGCCGCCCTGACCTCAAGTTCGCACTGTCATGCCGC
>NZ_BOQN01000272.1 GCF_018332695.1 Paractinoplanes toevensis | reverse complement strand
CCGCGCCACCCGGGCCGGCCGCGACGTGGACGCGCTGGCCACCGTGCTGTTCGACGCCGCACAGGCCGGCATCACCGACATCTCGGCCCGCACGCTGTCCGACATCGAGGCGTCCGTGGGTTCCGCCCCCGAGCTGGGCCCGCTGGGCCGCATGCTGGCCGTGGTGCTGACCATGTGGCGGCACGGCCACCTGTTCGACACCACCCACAGCACCACCCTGGGCACGGTGATCACCGCCGCGGTCCGGCGGGTGCTGTGGCTGGCCGAGGGCGTCCGCGGCGGCGACGCCCCCGCCGACCCGGCCCGCATCGCCGCCCTGGCCGCCTGCCGCGACGCGCTGCACCACGCCGAACGGCCGCTCGGCCTGGACCGCACGGCCGCCCTCGAGGTGGCCGCCCGCCTGTCCACCGACGACGAGGTCCCGCCCGACCTGCGCGGCGCCGC
>NZ_BOQN01000271.1 GCF_018332695.1 Paractinoplanes toevensis | reverse complement strand
TCGCGGTCGACGACCACCGCGTACAGCCCTTCCTTGCCGCCGAAGTGCTCGTAGACCACCGGTTTGGACACCTTGGCCCGGGCCGCGACCTCTTCCACACTGGTCGCGTCGAAACCCCGCTCGGCGAACAACTGCCGCCCGGTGGCGATCAGCTGTTCCCGCCGCTGTGCGGCCGACATGCGGACCCGGGGTGGGGTCGCCGCCGGCCGCTGTCGCCGTGCACGAGTTTGGTCGTCTTTGCTGTCGCCTGACTCGGTCACCCGGCCATCCTGCCAGGTGCTCCGGCTCCACCGTGTCCCGTGCCGGTCACCCCTTGATCATCTTCGCGGCCAGCCGTTCCCGGTTCGGCCACTTCACGTTCCACGCCGCGCCGGTCTTCTCGAAGAGCCAGATGAGCCGGGCGGAGCTGTCGATCTGTCCACGCAGCACGCCGTGCCGGGCGCAGGTCGGGTCGGCGTGGTGCAGGTTGTGCCAG
>NZ_BOQN01000270.1 GCF_018332695.1 Paractinoplanes toevensis | reverse complement strand
GACCAGGACCGCCTCGTCGAGGTCGGCGGGCGTCCCGATCCGCTCGAACCGGCCGACCAGCGCGACGGCGAGGTTGGCCAGGTGTCGGGTGCGGTCCGCATGCGTCCCCGGCACGAGCGCACAGACCGCGCGGAACCCCTCGACGGCGAGGTCGGCGAACGCCGGCTCCTGGGTCTCGGCGAACCTGTCGAACGCGTCGGCGGCCGCGGCGTCGAGCGCCCGCCAGTCGGCCGTCACCGGTTGCGCCCGGCGTTCATCGCCGCCCGGACCCGGAGCAGGCTCTCCGCCAGGTCCGGTGCCACCGTCCGCAGCTGCTGCTCCTCGACGTCCAGCAGGTACGACAGGACGACGCCACGGCTGTTCTCGAGCAACTCGACGGCGCGCTCGGGGCGGCCGGCTGACAACGCGGCCGCGGCGGCGTCCGAGCCCAGGCCGGGGATGCGGCCGAGGTGGTGTTCCTGGTCGTCCCAGGACAGGTGCCGCGGTGCCAGCAGCCGCAGGCACTCCACGGTCTCACCGAAGGCCGTGCCGGCCTCGGCCCACCGGCCGCGCGCGGCGTGCAACCGGCCGAGTTGCCGCCCGGCTCGCACCCGCACCGCGGGCGCCGCGGTGCGCTGGCCCAGGGCCGCGGCGAGGCCGGCGGCGGCTTCCGGCCCTTCCCGTACGGCCTGCGCATAGCTCACCTGGTACAGCGCCCGGGCCGGGTCGAGGGGCGCAGACGAGGAGACGGCCTCCGCGCACAGCCGCCCGGCCTCGTCCCACAGATAGTCGTCGCCGGTGGCCTCGGCGAGATACCGCGTCGAGTTGCCGAGATTGTTCAGCCGGGCCGCCCGGCTCGGGTCCTGCTCGTCGGTCGCGTCCAGGGCCGCCATGCCGTCGGCCACGGCGTCGACCAGGTCCTGC
>NZ_BOQN01000269.1 GCF_018332695.1 Paractinoplanes toevensis | reverse complement strand
CCTCGGCCGGATCGTCCGGGACGCCGCCGGTGGCCTGGCCCGGATCGTCGAGGAGCGGGACGCGCCGGCCGAGGTGCGCGCCATCCGTGAGATCAACGGTGGGATCTACGCGTTCGACGGTGCCCGGTTGCGGGAGGCGCTGGGCAAGCTCTCCACCGACAACGACCAGGGCGAGGAATACCTGACCGACGTGTTCGGCCTGCTCGTCGAGGTCGGCAGCGCGGTGGGCGTGTTCGTCGCGCCGGACGCCGAGGAGACGCTCGGGGCCAACGACCGGGCTCAGCTCGCGGGTCTGCGGGCGATGCTGCGCGACCGGGTCAACACGGCCTGGATGCGGTCCGGCGTCTCGATCCTCGACCCCGCCACGACCTGGATCGACGTGACCGTGGACATCGAACCGGACGCGGTGATCGACCAGAACTCGCAGCTCCAGGGCACCACCCGGGTGGCGGCCGGCGCGGTCATCGGACCGG
>NZ_BOQN01000268.1 GCF_018332695.1 Paractinoplanes toevensis | reverse complement strand
CTCGGCGGCGGCCGAGCCGGCCGCGACCAGCACGTGCCCCAGCAGGGTGCGTCCGAGCAGCGAGTGCAGCACCTTGGGGGTGGCGGACTTCATCCGCTTGCCCTCTCCGGCGGCGAGAACGACGACGGTACGGCTCACGCGGTACTCCATTGTTCGCAGTAGGCACTTGGACTACGAGGTCGGCGGTGACTCAGCCGCGGAAGGACTGCTCCCGGAAGAGGATTCGAACCCCTATAAACGGCACCAAAAGCCGCGGTCCTACCATTAGACGATCCGGGATCAAATCGGACATTTCTTCAAGGTCCGCGTCTACCGCTCACATAGTAGCGGCACCCCGGATCACCCTCTGCCGCTGCCACGGACCGGCTGTCCGTCCCGGTCCGCCGGATGCCGATGCCTCGAAGGCTACGGTGGCGTAAGTTACGGTGACGTAGCCGTAAGTTAGTTGATCTCCCGTGTGAGGTGTCATGACTTCCGCCGCCGAGACCACCCCGACGACCACCGGCCCCAAACCGCTGACTGAGGGTCCGCAGGCGCGCGGCGTCCTCCTCGCCCTGTACGCGTTCGTGATCGTCCCGTTCCTGGCGGTCCTCGTCGCGGTCCCG
>NZ_BOQN01000267.1 GCF_018332695.1 Paractinoplanes toevensis | reverse complement strand
TCGGCCATCAGCGCGGCGATCCCCGAGCCGTCGATGCCGTCGGCCTTGAATCGGCGGCCGGCCGCCTCGATGATGCGCCGCCGCGTCTCCTGCTTGTGTTCTCGTCCGTATCGCACCCGCGCACGCTCCTTCACTCGTCCGGCCGGCGGCTGGTCGCCACCTCCGGGCACATTGAGCGTACGACCGTAATTTAAACTTTCCCAACCTATTGCCCACCACCTCCTCCCGCCCTATGGTCGTATGAGCGTAATACAAACGACGAGGGAGCCGACGATGACAGCGACACGGCCGGGGATGCTCGTGACGGGTGCATCCACGGGCATCGGCGTGCTGCGCCACATCGCGCCGTCCCGGACCTCCGACAGCAGCACCTCGCCGCGGACACCTTGATCATCTACGGCGACGCCGGGCACGCCCTGATGTTCCAGCACGCCAAGACCTTCGTCGCGGACGTGACCACCTTCCTCGCCGCCTGACCCAGCCCGCCGATACGGCTCGGTGAACGGGCCGTATC
>NZ_BOQN01000266.1 GCF_018332695.1 Paractinoplanes toevensis | reverse complement strand
TCCGCAGCGCGTGGCCGGGGTCTGGGGCAGCGCCCCAGAAGCGATCCGCACCGCACAGCCGGGTCTTGGGGCAGCGCCCCAGAAAGAACCGCAAGCAACCCACCAAAACGATCCGCAGCGCGGTCCGAGGCAGCGCCCCCGGCGGAACTAGACCCTCAGGAAGCGAGAATCGTCAGAACGATCGGCTCGCTGCGCAAAGTCCCCAACCGAGCCCGCAAATCGAACTGCCCCTGAGGCGGCGTAGGCCCAGAAGCCGCATTCCCAGCACAACTACTCGACTGCCGCCCGTTCCAGCTGACCTTGTAAGTGCGAGCATCCCCCGGCGCGAACTGCCGGACGTCGCTGCCTTTCTGGTCGCTGCACTTGTCGGAAGACCAGTACTGCCGGCCGCCGGAATCGATGTAGAGCTCCTGCGGCCCGGCACCCACATCGCGGCTGCAGGTGCGGGTGCCCGTGTTCTTCACGGTAAGGGACAACTCAACCGTGGCCCCGCGCTTGAACGTGGTCGGGCTGGCCGCCGGGACCACGGTCATCTCGGTATCGGCGCAGGAACCGTCGGCGGGCACGGTCACGTTGGTGTTCTGCCCGTTGTCGGCGGAACCGCTGCCGCTGCCGTCGTCGACGCCCGGAGTCTTGGACTCGAGGTCGCCGAGGGCGGGCAGCGACGGCCCATTGCCGCCGGGGACACCGTCCAGGAAGGTCGGCTCGGTCGACGGGGAGCCGGAGTCGGTTGCCGGCGCTGGGGTGGGCAGTTGCGACGACGGCGACGCGCCTTTGCCGCGCTGGTCGTCCTTGTCGTCACCGGAGCAGGAAACGAACAGCACGATGATGCCGAGCAGCACTGCACCCAGCACGACCGCACGACGCCGCCAGTAGACGGCGGGAGGGAGGGAACCAACCGTCGTTCGCATGATGGGGCCACCGTAAACCCGGACGAGCGGGACCACCGACACGACGCGCCGGGTATGCGACACGTACTCGGATAACGCTCGTTAGAGATAGACCTTGCGCTGGTATATGGCGTGCGCTCCGGCGACCCGGTCGAGGAAAAGATTGCCGGCGCAGTGGTCGATCTCGTGTTGCAGGGCGCGGGCCTCGAAGGCGTCGGTGGTGATGGTGACGGCTTCGCCGGTGCCGGGCA
>NZ_BOQN01000265.1 GCF_018332695.1 Paractinoplanes toevensis | reverse complement strand
GGACGCCGCCGGACTCAACGTGACAGACGAGGGCCACCCCGGCAGGGGTCGGCCCTCGTTTGCGTTTTTGCGTATGGCCCTGAGTAACTTTGAGTGTCGAGGCGAAGCCCGCCTGTCTGGGCCGCCGAACCGGAAGGATTGATCCGTGAGTACTGGACCGCAGGACGGCGGCTCCCGCGACCGCGATGACGAGCGCGGCGCAGGCCGAAGCAGGGACGGAGACTCGTCCTCCCGTGGTGGTCGGTCCTCCGGCGATCGCGGCGGCTACCGAGACCGCCCGCAGGGCGACCGGGGCGGCTATCAGGGCCGGCCGCAAGGCGACCGTGGTGGTTACCAGGGCGGCGGTGACCGCGGCGGCTTCCGTGGCGGTGACCGTCCGCAGGGCGACCGCGGTGGTTACCAGGGTGGCGGCGACCGCGGTGGTTACCGCGGTGGCGACCGTCCCCAGGGTGACCGGGGCGGCTTCCGTGGCGGTGACCGTCCCCAGGGTGACCGTGGTGGTTATCGGGGTGGCGACCGTCCGCAGGGTGACCGTGGCGGGTTCCGTAGTGACCGTCCGCAGGGCGACCGTGGTGGCTTCCGTAGCGACCGTCCCCAGGGTGACCGTGGTGGTTACCAGGGTGGCGGCGACCGCGGCGGTTTCCGCGGTGGCGACCGTCCGCAGGGTGACCGTGGTGGTTATCGGGGTGGCGACCGTCCGCAGGGTGACCGTGGCGGGTTCCGTAGTGACCGTCCGCAGGGCGACCGGGGCGGCTATCAGGGCCGGCCGCAAGGCGACCGGGGCGGCTACCAGGGTGGCGGTGACCGGGGCGGCTTCCGCGGCGGCGACCGTCCGCAGGGTGACCGTGGTGGTTTCCGTGGCGGCGACCGTCCGCAGGGTGACCGTGGTGGTTTCCGTGGCGGTGACCGTCCGCAGGGTGACCGGGGCGGGTTCCGTAGTGACCGTCCGCAGGGCGACCGTGGTGGCTACCAGGGTGGCGGCGACCGGGGAGGGTTCCGCGGTGGCGACCGTCCGCAGGGCGACCGCGGCGGGTTCCGTAGCGACCGACCCCAGGGCGACCGTGGCGGTTTCCGTGGCGGCGACCGTCCGCAGGGCGACCGTGGCGGGTTCCGTAGCGACCGGCCCCAGGGTGACCGTGGTGGTTA
>NZ_BOQN01000264.1 GCF_018332695.1 Paractinoplanes toevensis | reverse complement strand
CTGCGGGACGCCGGCTTCGACGTGCCCGGTGCCCGCATCGCCATCGACTCGGATGTGCCGCTCGGCTCCGGCCTCTCATCGTCGGCCGCGCTGGAGTCGTCGGTGCTCACCGCGCTGATCGACCTGGGCCGCCTCGACCTGCCGCTGGCGAAGCGACCGGCACTGGCCCAACGGGCCGAGAACGTCTACGTCGGCGCGCCCACCGGCATCCTCGACCAGTCCGCGTCGATCCGTTGCCAGGAGGGGCGCGCGCTGTTCCTGGACTGCCGGACGTACGAGATCGACCAGATCCCGTTCGATCTGGCTGCCGAGGGCCTGGCCATCCTGGTGATCAACAGCAACGCCCCGCACCAGCACGTCGACGGGGAGTACGGCGCCCGCCGCAAATCCTGCGAGGAGGCCGCGCACATCCTCGGAGTGGCCGCGCTGCGTGACGTCACGCCGGCCGACCTGGACGACGCGCTCGGCAAGCTCGACGACGACGTGATGCGCCGCCGGGTGCGGCACATCGTCACCGAGAACCAGCGGGTGCTCGACACGGTCGAGCTGCTGCGGGCCGGGCGCACCCGGGACATCGGGCCGCTGCTCACCGCGTCGCACGCCTCGATGCGGGAAGATTTCGAGATCACCGTCCCGCAGGTCGACATCGCGGTCGAGTCGGCGCTCGCGGCCGGTGCGTACGGTGCCCGGATGACCGGTGGTGGTTTCGGCGGCTGCGTGCTCGCGCTGATCGACGCCGACCGGGCCGACGAGACCGTCGCGGCGGTCGAGGCGGCCTACGCGGAGGCTGATTTCACCGCTCCCACCTGCTGGATCGCTACCGCCGGTCCGGGCGCCACCCGGCTTTAGAAGCTGTCCCACCGGGTAATCGGTGGGCATGACGCAGGAAACGGACCAGCCCAACGAGTTCGGCTTCAGCGGGGGCGCCACGGCGCCGGAGCCGGAGCCGGACACCCGGTCACCCGAGCAGGTCGACGGCGAGAGCATCGCGGTGCCTGCCGGTGATCTGACCGGCTCGATCACGCATGCGATCGAAGAGGCCACCGACCGGGACCACGACGACTCCTAGCGCGACCGGCCCAGGGTGCTCTCCCGGGCCACCAGGCGGTGCCCGACGCAGATCGCCCGGGGTGGCACGGCGGCGGCCGGCCCGCCGCCCAGCCGCTCGGCCAGCAGGTCGACCGCTAGCTGGGCGATCCGGCCGGTGTCCGGGGCGATGGTGCTCAGCGACGGCGTGCTGTAGCGCCCCTCGTCGATCCCGTCGAAACCGATCACGGCGATGTCGCCGGGCACGTCGAG
>NZ_BOQN01000263.1 GCF_018332695.1 Paractinoplanes toevensis | reverse complement strand
CACCAACAACCTGTTCGAGGCGCCCCAGGTCTACAAGGTCCAGGGGCAGAACCAGTACCTGATGATCGTCGAGGCGGTCGGGGCGAACGGACGTTACTTCCGGTCGTTCACCGCCACCAGCCTCGGCGGCTCGTGGACGCCGCAGGCCGCGACCGAGAGCAACCCGTTCGCCGGCAAGGCCAACAGCGGCGCCACCTGGACCAACGACATCAGTCACGGCGAACTGGTTCGCGCCACCGCCGACCAGACCTTCACCGTCGACCCCTGCAACCTGCAGCTGCTCTACCAGGGCCGGTCGCCGAGTTCCGGCGGCGACTACGGTCTGCTTCCGTACCGCCCGGCTCTGCTCACGCGCCAGCGCTGAGCGGACGACAACGGCGGGGCCCGGCATCGACCGAGCCCCGCCGTTGTGCCGTTGCGGTCAGGGGCTGGTGCACGAGATGTTGCCGGGCGCCGCGGCGCTGCTCCCGTTCACCAGAAAACCGAACGTGGTCGAGGCGTTTGCGCCCAGAGCGCCGTTGTAGTCGGCGTTGCGGACGCTGATCGTGCCGGTGGTGCCGCTGTTGATGCCGTTCCAGACGTTGGCGATGGTCTGCCCGCCGGCCAGCGTCAACTGCACGGTCCAACCGGTGAGAGCGGCGGAGCCGTTGTTGGCCACGGTCACCTCACCTTGAAAACCACCACCCCAACTGCTGACCATCCGGTACGTCGCGGTGCAGGCACCCGGCTGCCCGGTAACGGGTGGCGAGTCCGGCGGGGTGCTGGGTGGGGTGCTGGTCGGCGTGCTCGGCGGTGGCGTGCTCGTCCCCGGCACGGTGGTGGAGGCGGCGTTGAGGGCGTTGAGGACGGAGGCGTACGCCGCCTTGGGGTTGCTGTTGCGGTCGAACAGCAGCGGGTTCTCGCTGCCGCGCCAGGAGTCGCTGTCCCGGATGCCCCACGTCGTGATGCCGACGCAGCGCGGGACGTTCGCGCAGGCCTGGGTGAGCCCGGCGTACTGCGTGGTCGACGCGTTGGTGACGTCGGCCTCGGTCAGCGCCACGTCCACCCCGAGGGCGCCGAAGCTTGCCAGCGTGGTCTGGAAGTTGCCGGGCAGCGAGCTGCCGCCGGTGAAGTGGGTCTGCAGGCCGACGCAGTCGATCGGCACGCCACGGGACTTGAAGTCCCGGATCATGTTGTAGACGCCCTG
>NZ_BOQN01000262.1 GCF_018332695.1 Paractinoplanes toevensis | reverse complement strand
CGCCGCACCCTGCCGCGCCGCACCTGCCGCGCCCTGCCGCGCCGCACCCCGCCGCACCGCACCCTGCCTCGCCGCACCCCGCCGCACTCTGCCGCACCCCGCGGCCCAGCCGCCGGCCAGCAAGGCTTCGATCGTGGCTGCGCCGACGGAGCCCGCCTGCTCCAGATCTTGTGAAACTGCTGCGCGGAGCAAGCGGAAACTCCCCAAGGTCGCGTCACTCCGTCCCGACCGCGCCCGACATATACGACATGTAGTGCCTCTCTGCTGAAGGCCGGCTCGAAATGTGGGAGGAGTGTCCACAAAGCAGGATCGGAGCCGCGATGCGGGACGCCAGCTCAGAATCCGAGACCAGCGACCACGATGCGGGAGACCGCAAGCACCATCAGCGGCATGGGCACCGCCTCTGGTGGAGGTGCGGCTCGCAATGTGGGAGCAAAAGCAGGGTCGGGCCGCGATGCGAGACGCCGGCTCAGAGTCCGAGACCGGCGACCACTATGCGGAGCATCGTCAGCGGCATGGGTGTGGCCGAGGCCCGAGTTCGCGGCGGCCACCGAATGCCGATCGGGTCAGCTGCCGGCGGGGGCCGGTGAGACTGGGACCGGTGGGGTGGTTCGGCGGGCTCGGATGGCGCCGATCGCGAAGTCGGCCAGTAGGAACGCGGCCAGCGGAATGCCGAACAGCGGTACCGCCCAGGCCAGGCCGAACACCAGTGGGACGCCGACGGCGATGGCCCACGGCGGCAGCTGCTGCCAGGCTCCGCGGGCGGGTGGGGTGCCGACGGGTGCGCGGCGGTCGGCTCGGGTGGGGCGGCGTTGCCACCACATTCGGTAGCCCCAGACGATCACGCAGATCAGGCCGACCGCGAGCGCGGCGAGCAACAGCTGGTTGACCAGTCCGAACAGTTGGCCCATGTGGGCGTAGGTGCCCCACTGGGTCAGCTTGGCCATGAACGGCCAGTCGGCGAAGTCGCTGCGGTCGGTAATCGTGCCGGTGGTGGAGTCGATGGCTACGGCGTCGCGCTGGATCGGCCAGCGGGCTCCCGTCTCGGTGACCGACCAGGCCGTGGCGGCGTCGGCCGGGACCGTGATGCTGACCGGGCCGTCGATGCCGTTGCCCCGGGCCACCTTCAGCACCGCGTCGGCCGCCGCCGGGTCGACGGTTCCGGTCGCGGGGCCGGTGCCCATGCCGTGGTGGCCGCCGCCGGTCGCCGCCGGGGTGCCGGTCAGCGCCGTGGACACCGCCGGGCGGCTGCCGTTCAGGGCGTCCACGGCCGCGCCGAAGTTGGCGCCCGCGTACTGCGACCAGGTCAGCCCGGTCAGGGCCAGGAACAGCAGGCCGAGGGTCAGCCACACGCCGGTGGCGGCGTGGAATCCGCGGGTACGGCGTACCCCCTTCTTGGCTTTCAGATCGGGGGTCAGCATCCGGCGTCCGCGCTGGCGGCGCCACCAGAGGATGAGCCCGCCCAGGGCGATGACGGCCAGCCAGCTGGCCGCGAGCTCGGAGTAGAGGTTGCCGACCGGGCCGAGGTGCAGGCTGGTGTGCATGTCGTCCAGCCAGGTCTGCATCGGGGTGCTGGTCCACCAGGTGGTCAGCTGCCCGGTGACCGTACCGGAGTACTGGTTGACGTAGACGGTGTGCTGGTGTTCGAAGTCGAGTTCGGGAGACGAGAAGTCGACCTGGGTGGTGGCCGCACCGTCGCCGGGGCGGACGGCGGTTACGGCACCGGCCGGGTGCGCGGCTCGGGCGGCGGCGATCTGCGCGGCGAGCGGCTGGACCGGGCCGCCCGGGTCGCCGACGACCAGCTCGTCGGCGTAGACGAGGCGGTCGAGTTGGGGGGAGAACGCGTACGCCAGCCCGGTCAGCGCGGCCAGCAGCAGGAACGGCGCGACCAGGACACCGGCGTAGAAGTGCAGCCGCAGCAGCAGTGGTCCGAAGGTCGCGGCGGGCGCGGTGCGCACCTGCCGTAACGGCGGGG
>NZ_BOQN01000261.1 GCF_018332695.1 Paractinoplanes toevensis | reverse complement strand
GTGTGCGCCAGCGACGGCTCGCCGACCTGGATCGGCTGGAAGCGGCGCTCGAGAGCGGCGTCCTTCTCCAGGTGCTTGCGGTACTCGTCCAGCGTGGTCGCGCCGATGGTCTGCAGCTCACCACGGGCCAGCATCGGCTTCAGGATGCTTGCCGCGTCGATCGCGCCCTCGGCCGCGCCCGCGCCGACGAGGGTGTGGATCTCGTCGATGAACAGGATGATGTCGCCGCGGGTGCGGATCTCCTTGAGCACCTTCTTCAGGCGCTCCTCGAAGTCACCGCGGTAGCGGGAGCCGGCGACCAGCGCGCCCAGGTCGAGCGTGTAGAGCTGCTTGTCCTTGAGCGTCTCGGGCACCTCGCCCTTGACGATCGACTGGGACAGGCCCTCGACGACGGCGGTCTTGCCGACACCGGGCTCACCGATGAGCACCGGGTTGTTCTTGGTGCGGCGGGAGAGCACCTGCATGACCCGCTCGATTTCCTTCTCCCGGCCGATGACCGGGTCGAGCTTGCCCTCGCGGGCGGCCTGGGTCAGGTTGCGGCCGAACTGGTCGAGCACCAGGCTCGTCGACGGCGCAGCCTCGCCCGCCGCCGCGCCGGCCGCGGCCGGCTCCTTGCCCTGGTAGCCGGAGAGCAGCTGGAT
>NZ_BOQN01000260.1 GCF_018332695.1 Paractinoplanes toevensis | reverse complement strand
CGCCCGGCGGGCCCAGTGCACCGCGAGAGCCGTCTTGCCGATCCCCGCCATGCCGGACAACGCCGAGATCACCGCGACGGTCGGCCGCTGGCCCGGGTGGGCCAGTAACGCGTCCAGTTCGGCCAGTTCCTCGGTGCGGCCGGTGAACGGGTGCACGTCCGGAGGCAGCTGGGTCACCACCCGGGCGACCGCGGGCGCGCCGTTGGCCGCCTGGCAGAACGTGTCGCGTGCGTCGTCGGTCAGCCCGAAGGCGTCGGCGAGCAGGCGCACGGTGACCGGCCGGGGCTGGTTGATCCGGCCCGCCTCCACTTTGCCGATCGTGCTGGTGCTGACCCCGATCCGCTCGGCCAGGTCTTCCTGCGACAGGCCCAGCCGCCGCCGGTGCGCCCGCACGGTCAGCCCGAACGCCGATCCTCCGGTCACTCCCGGATAGTACCGATGAGTTACCGATGAAGTCTCTGGTGAGCCGGTGGCGCGGAGGCCAGGGTGGTAACGATCTGTCTGGATGTCTTCGGCAAACGGGGGATGGCATCACCGGACGACGTAGAGACGCGGCTTTGCCGTCCTGGTGTCCGCAGGCGTGACATACCGGATCAGGAGCACCGCCGCCAGGACGGTGACCGTGTCCCGCACCAGTGCGTACCCGGCCATGCCCCAGTCGAGGTCGGCGGCGGCGACCACGCCCTGCAGCACCACGCCCGAGGCGGCCGCCGTCGTG
>NZ_BOQN01000259.1 GCF_018332695.1 Paractinoplanes toevensis | reverse complement strand
CGGCCGGCCCGGGTGGCGCGGTCGGCGAGGACAGCCGCGGCGGCGTCGAGGAGCGTGGCACCGTAGGCGCCGGCCTCGATCACCGCGGTCAGCCGCTCGGCGGCGGGTCGCAGGGTCCAGCGTTCGCGCAGCACCGGTTCCAGGCCGGTGGCCGGGCCCGAGTCGCGCCGGAAGCCGGGCACGTCCAGCAGCCGCACCCGGTGCAGCACGCGGCTGCGCAGCCGATCCCGCTCCCGGGTCAGGTCGAGGTCCAGGTCGGCGGAGCCGTCCAGGCCGGACCGGGCCAGCTCGGCGTCGAGGTCGTGCACGAGCGGGGGCGCGGGCGTCGCGGGATGCAGGCGGCCGACGCGGGTCCCGCTGAGCGCGGCGACCATCTCGACCACGACCGGATGGCTGCCGGCTCCGAGCATTCCCCGCGACGACCACGGCAGGGGTACGTCGAGCGCCTCGTTCACCAGCGCCGACGCCAGCCCGTCGAGGACGTCGGTGCGCCCCGGCCGGTGGTGGCCGCGGACGGCGGCGAGCCCGTCGGCGGTGGCGTGCGCCGCGATCAGGTCGGCCGTCGAC
>NZ_BOQN01000258.1 GCF_018332695.1 Paractinoplanes toevensis | reverse complement strand
CCGGCACAACGTGGGCTTCATGGTGGCCGACCTGCTCGCCTCCCGGGTGAGCGCGAAGTTCGGCCGGTCCAAGCGCGCGCACGCCGACGTAGCCGAGGGGCGACTGGGTTTCGGGGGCCCCAAGCTCGTACTCATCAAGCCCCTGACTTTCATGAACCTGTCCGGTGCGCCGGTGGTCTCGCTGGCCCAGTTCTTCAAGGTGCCGGTAGAGAACGTGATCGCCGTGCATGATGAGCTTGACGTGCCGTTCGGGCAGGTACGGGCCAAACGGGGCGGCGGTGAGGGCGGCCACAACGGGTTGCGCTCGATGTCGAAGTCGTTGTCGAGCAAGGAGTACGCACGAGTCCGTTTCGGGATCGGGCGCCCGCCCGGGCGGCAGGATCCGGCCGACTACGTGTTGTCCGACTTCAGCGGCGCCGAACGGAAAGAGCTGGAGTTCCTCGTCGACCGGGCGGCGGACGTCGTGGAGGCGGTCGTGCTCGAAGGCGTCGAGTGGGCGCAGAACAAATACCACGGCGGTTGATCCGGCGGGGTCGAAACGGATGGATCGTTTGAGCGGTTTTGTCCATCTCGTTGTCCCGTGACGCTGGCCGCCGTCCGAGCGTTGGTCACACGTACGCACCGCTCGGTGCGGCGGGCCGGCGCGGCGGGGGGAGGTGCGGGGAGTGCAGGAGCAGGAGTCGGTGTTGACCGAGCCGACCGTTCTCCTGCCGGAGGTTCGTCCGGCCGGGAACGGCTTCCCGGAGGGATACGGTCCGGCCAACCATCCGCCGGCGAACCACGGTCCACGGCCGCACCGGCCGGTGAACCGCAAGACCACGGTTCGCAACGCGAAGATCCCGGCACCGGTGGTACCGCTCAGCCCGCCGCCCGCGGGCGCCGGCACGCGAGCGGCCCGGCCGAAACCGGTCAACGCGCCGCCACTGGCCGCGCACGGACCGGCCGAGCGGAACCAGGCCACCGACCGGCTGAGCGACAACCGGCCGAACCGGTCCGCGGCGGTCCGGCCGCCGAGCCGGCCGTTCGTGCGGGTTCGGGGCCGGCACGCGGCCATGTCGCGGCGGCAGCGCTGGGAACGCCGGTACGTGCGGACGCTGGTGCTGGCCGACCTGCTGG
>NZ_BOQN01000257.1 GCF_018332695.1 Paractinoplanes toevensis | reverse complement strand
GCCGCGGCCGCGATCATCGCGATCTCCAGCGGATCGCGAACCTGGTAGCAGTAGTCGTTGGCGCTGGAGTACGCGGTGTCACCGCACCAGTGCCGGTACTGCCAGTACCCGATCAGCGCGTACGCGCCGAAGACCAGGACGGACGCGCCGGTGGCCAGGCCGTCGAGGCCGTCGGTGAGGTTCACGCCGTTCGACATCGCCGTGATCACGAAGACGAACACGATCACCGAGCCGACCTTGCCGACGTCGAGCCAGCTGATGTCGCGGATGAAGGAGATGTGCTCGCTGGCCACGGTCTGGCCGTTGGTGCTGGCCGTGTAGAGCGCGGCGATGCCGAACCCGCCGCCGACGATCGCCTGGCCGAGCAGCTTGCCCTTGGCCGACAGGCCGTCGGAGTTGCGCTTGCGGACCTTGAGGAGGTCGTCCAGGAAGCCCACCACGCCGCAGAAGACGAACAGCCCGAGCAGGACCAGGGCCGTCATGGTCGGCCCCTCCTGCGCGATCTGCCGCTCGGGCAGCGTGGTCAGGGCGATGTGCCCGGCCACGTACGCGAAGACGGTCGCCACGATGAACGCGACACCGCCCATCGTGGG
>NZ_BOQN01000256.1 GCF_018332695.1 Paractinoplanes toevensis | reverse complement strand
GCACGTCGCCCCGGAGACCCGGGCCAAGGTGCAGGCCGCCATCGACGCCCTCGGCTACGTTCCCAACCCCACCGCGCGCCGGCTGCGCGGCGGCGGCACCGGGGTGATCGCGCTGGCCGTGCCCGAGCTGCGCTCGCCGTACTTCGCCGAGCTCGCCGGGATGATCGTGCGGGCGGCCGAGCCACGGGGCTGGACCGTCCTGATCGAACAGACCGACGGCCGGGCCGACCGCGAACGCGACCTGGTCGCGGGCCTGCGCCGGCACTCCATCGACGGGCTCATCCTCAGCCCGGCCGGGCTCGACGCGACCGATGTCAGGCCCGAAGGGCTGCCTACCGTGCTGCTTGGCGAGCGGATCCGGGACGGCCCGGCCGACCACGTGGCGGTCGACGGTGCCGCTGCCGCGGCCGACGCCACCCGGCACCTACTGCGGCTCGGCCGCTGGCGGATCGCGGCGATCGGCGCGCCGGATCGGCCGTCCGCGGTCACCCGGACCCAGCGGCTCGCCGGATTCCGCGCCGCCATGGCCGGTTCCGGCCTGGCCGTGGACCCGCAGCTGGTGGTGCCGGTGTCCGGCATGCACCTCGCCGACGGCGCCGCCGCCATGGCCCGGCTGCTCGACCAGGTGGAACAGCCGCCGGACGCGATCTTCTGCTTCACCGACCCGCTGGCGCTCGGCGCCATCCGCACCTGCGCGGACCGCGGTCTCGACGTGCCCGGCGACATC
>NZ_BOQN01000255.1 GCF_018332695.1 Paractinoplanes toevensis | reverse complement strand
GGTGGGTGCGGTGGTCGGCGAGATCTCCACCGGCACCCGCGGCGGCATCGGCCGCCTGATCATCGAATACTCCCGCGAGGCCACCTCGGATCCCGCGAAGGTCTACACCGCGATGCTCGGCGCGGCCCTGCTTGGCCTGTTCGTCGCGGGTGTCGTCAGCCTGCTGGAAGTGCCGCTGATGCGGCACCGGCGCCACGTGGAGGTAGTGACTCTATGAGCGACCGAGTTGGCGCGGCGGCGTCCGGCCGGAGCGCAGCGGAGGCCGGACGTCGCCCTCCCAGCGCCGCACGAGGGAGCGAATCATTGACTCAGTCCGCAGTGGTCGTGGACAACGTGACCAAGGTCTTCAATCAAGGGCGTTCCGACGAGGTGACCGCCCTGTCCGATGTCGACCTGACCGTGGGGGACGGTGAGTTCGTCTCGCTGATCGGGCCGTCGGGGTGCGGCAAGAGCACGCTGCTGCGGCTCATCGCCGACCTGATCGAACCCACCACCGGCACGGTCACCG
>NZ_BOQN01000254.1 GCF_018332695.1 Paractinoplanes toevensis | reverse complement strand
CGGTGCTGACCGCGGTCGCCGGCGTGGCCTACGCCGCCGGTGATCCGCGACCGGTCACCGAAGTGGTGGGTGGCAAGCCCGCCCCGCCCGGCAAGTTCCCCTGGATGGTGCGCCTCTCGATGGGGTGCGGCGGCGTGCTGACCGCGCCGCGCGTGGTGCTCACCGCCGGGCACTGCGTGGACGGCACCGGGGACACCAGCACCATCAAGGTGATCGCCGGCACGGTGGACCTCAAATCGCCCAAGGCGCTCACCGCCCATTCGGTGAAGGTGTACCGCGCCCCCGGCTTCCGCGACGAGACCCGCGGCGACGACTGGGCGGTGATCCGCCTCGACCACGCGCTGGATCTGCCCGTCCTGCCGCTCAACCGGGACGACACCGATCGGGGTGAGTTCGTGGTGATGGGCTGGGGGCAGACCCGGGAGAACTCGATGAAGCAGGAACGGAAGCTGCACTACGCCACGGTGCCGATCGTTCCCGACCAGAAATGCGCCAAGGAGTACGACAAGGCCGGCGTGCGACTGGTGGCCAAGGAGTCGATCTGTGCCGGCACCAAGACCGTCGACACCTGCCAGGGCGA
>NZ_BOQN01000253.1 GCF_018332695.1 Paractinoplanes toevensis | reverse complement strand
GCGGGCAGGTCGGCCTCGGCGATGAGGACGTAGAGGGTGCCGACCAGCCGGGTGCTCAGGTCGGTGATGTTGCCACCGGCCCCGGCCACCTCCCGGGTCACGGCCGCGACGATGCCGAGCCGGTCGGCGCCGTGCACGCTCACCACCCAAGCCTCCCCTGGGTCGCCGGACGACGCCTCGGGCGCGACCTGGCGCACCGCGGTGGTCACCCCGGCGAGTGATTCCAGGGCTTTTTCAGCCTCGGCCGCGGTGGGGCCGGTGCAGATCAGGGTCATCGCGAAGTGGCCGCGGAGGCGGGTCATCGTCGAGTCGGTGAGGTTGGCGCCGACGCCGGCGAGCGCCTCGGCCACGTCGGCGACGATGCCGGTCCGGTCCGGACCGATGACGGTGATGGCAAGCTCGTGCACCCACCTACAGTAAGTGGTGCTATGACTTTCGCTGACGATGCCATCGCCTGGTACGACGAAAATGCTCGCGATCTGCCCTGGCGGCAGCCCACCACGAGCGCGTGGGGAGTGCTGGTCAGTGAGGTGATGCTGCAGCAGACCCCGGTGGTCCGGGTGGAGCCGGCCTGGCGCTCGTGGATGACCCGCTGGCCCACGCCGGCCGACCTGGCCGCCGACCCGCAGTCGGAGGCGATCCGGATGTGGGGCCGCCTCGGCTACCCACGCCGGGCGATGCGGCTGCACGCCTGCGCGGTGGCGATCGTGGAGCGGCACGGCGGCGAGGTGCCGTCCGACCTCGAGCAGTTGCTGGCGTTGCCGGGCATCGGCACCTACACCAGCCGGGCGGTCGCGACCTTCGCCTACGGGCAGCGGCATCCGGTGGTGGACACGAACGTGCGGCGGGTCGTGTCGCGGGCCGTGGAGGGCAAACCGGACGCGGGGGCGGCGACGACCGCGGCCGATCTGGTGGCGATGGAGGAGCTCCTGCCCGCCGATCAGGCAAGAGCCGCGAAGGCCAGCATCGCGTTCATGGAGCTGGGCGCGATCGTCTGCACGGCCCGCGCGCCACGCTGCCCGCTGTGCCCGTTCGAGGCGGCCTGCGCGTGGCACGCGACCGGGGAGAAGCTGCCCGAGGGTCCGAGTCGCAAACCGCAGCGGTACGCGGGCACCGATCGGCAGGTGCGCGGCCTGCTGCTGGAGGTGCTGCGGCACGCCAGCGGCCCGGTGCCGCGTCAGCGCCTCGACGTGGTGTGGCAGGACGAGGTGCAGCGGGCCCGGGCCCTGGCCGGCCTGGTGGACGACGGACTGGTCGAGCCGCTGGGCGCCGACGACTTCGTGCTGGCCGGCGACGCCCGGCAACCCCAACCCCAAATTCTTTAATAGACGTACGGCCATCCGCTCGAGTCGTAGCCGAGCAGGTTGATGCCGA
>NZ_BOQN01000252.1 GCF_018332695.1 Paractinoplanes toevensis | reverse complement strand
GGGCTGGCTGAACAACCCGGCGAACCCGGACTACAAGCCCGGCCGGGACGGCTTCATGCGGCAGACCACGGCGGACGCCGAGACGCCGAACAAGTGGAGTTACCCCGAGCGGATCATGGGCTGGATCGAGACGCCGCAGCGCAAGGGCACGCCGGCCAAGAACGCCTACCAGTACCCCAACTTCGGGGACAAGGCCGGCACGTTCGAACGGGAGTCTGACGGCGGGACCTGGGACAAGCTCACCCTGCCCGACCTGTGGACGTTCTGCTCGGCCGATTTCGGCTGCTCGCCGGCCGACAACGGCTGCCCGGCGGTGGACAGCTCGTGCTGGTGGCACGGGCACGCGGACTTCGCGAACTGCGACGATCAGATGTGCGCCACCGAGAACGTGAAGTACCTCCGGGGTGACGCCGAGCCGGGCGTGCAGCGGATCTACGAGCGTGACTGCGGTGACTTCGATTCGAGCAAGGTCGCGAACCGGGACACCGGCAAGGACATCAACATGGTCTACACGCTGAACGACACGCAGTACTACAACCTCGGGTGCTCGATCCCGGCGAACACCCTGGGCGGCAAGTTCACGCTTCGCGGCGGCCGGCCGGCCGGTGGCGACGGTGCGCCGTACGCCGCCTACGACACCCACCAGGTCGGGGCCGGCTACAAGGGACACATCTGGTTCACCCACGGTGCCTCCGGCGCGGCGCTCGACAAGCACAAGGTGGTGGCGTCGTGGACGCCGGAGCTGCCGCTCGGCGCCGGTCAGGCCCAGTTCTACGACATCCTGGTGCACCTGCCCAGCCACGGAGCGACCTGGCAGAGCGCGCCGTACCTGATCCAGCGGGGTTCCCGGTCGGATCTGACCGGCTACCTCACCTGCACGATCAAGCAGGATTCCGCCGGTGACGAGAAGGGCAAGGACCACTGGGTCAACCTCGGCAGCTACCTGATGGGCCGGGGCGCACAGGTGGTGCTGAGCAACGAGGGCGCCGGATCGTCCGACACCGTCGGTTTCGACGCGATGGCGTTCGTGCCGCAGAACGCCGCGGGTGGCTCCTGCGGGGCCGCTTACTGATCTACCCGAGTCGCTGACCGGCGCCGCGTCCGATCTTCGGGCGCGGCGCCGGGACGTGTTCGCCACTGCCCGGTAACTCCTGACAGAATGGCCACTATGTCAGACGCCGCCGCCTACCGCCCACGGGTCCTTTCCGGTATCCAGCCGACCGCCGACTCGTTCCATCTCGGCAACTACCTGGGCGCGGTTCGCAACTGGGTGGCGATGCAGGAGACCCACGACGCCTACTACTGCGTCGTCGACCTGCACGCGATCACGATGGGTCATGACCCGATCGCCCTGCGCAATCGCACCCGGATCTCGGTGGCGCAGCTGCTCGCGCTCGGGCTCGACCCGGAGCGCTGCACCCTCTTCGTGCAGTCGCACGTGCCCGAGCACGCCCAGCTCGGCTGGGTGCTGAGCTGCATCACCGGCTTCGGTGAGGCCGGTCGGATGGTGCAGTTCAAGGACAAGTCGGCCAAGGCCGCCGAGACCACCACGGTCGGGCTGTTCACCTACCCGATCCTGCAGGCCGCCGACATCCTGCTCTACCAGGCCGACCAGGTGCCGGTGGGGGAGGACCAGCGGCAGCACCTCGAGCTGACCCGCGATCTGGCCCAGCGGTTCAACACCCGGTTCGGCCCGACCTTCACCATGCCCGCGCCGTACATCCTGCGCGACACCGCGAAGATCACCGACCTGCAGGACCCGACGGCCAAGATGAGCAAGTCGGCCTCGTCGCCGAACGGCATCATCGAGCTGCTCGAGGAGCCGGCCCGTTCGGCCAAGAAGATCAAGTCCGCGGTCACCGACACCGGGCGGGAGATCCTCTACGACGAGGAGAACAAGCCGGGCGTCAGTAACCTGCTGACCATCTACGCGGCGCTGACCATGCGGACCATAGACGAGTTGCTCGAGCACTACGACGGCAAGGGCTACGGCGACCTGAAGAAGGACCTCGCCGAGGTCGTCGTCGAGTTCGTGCGGCCGATCCAGGAACGCACCCGGACCTACCTGGAAGACCCCGGGTACCTCGACAAGGTGCTCGCCATCGGGGCCGACAAGGCCCGCACCGTCGCCTCGGCGACGCTGGCGACGGCGTACCAGAACGTGGGTTTCCTCAGCCCGGCCCGAGAGCTCTGAGCGGCGGTGGCCGCCCTATCGACGACGCGGATCGGGGTCGCGATCGACATCCCCGAGCCGTGGGGTGAGCAGTTGACCGTCCGCCGGGCCGAGGCCGGTGACCCGCAGGCGGCCTACACGCCGGCGCACGTCACGCTGCTCGGCCCGACCGAGATCGCCACCGAGGCGCTCGATGCGGTGGAGAGACATCTGGAGAAGGTGGCGGCCGCGCAG
>NZ_BOQN01000251.1 GCF_018332695.1 Paractinoplanes toevensis | reverse complement strand
TGCGCGTCGACGACCACCCGGCCGCCGTTGTCGTTGAGCCAGCGGATGCGGCGCTGCAGGTCGGGCACCGCGCGTTTGGTGTAGCAGGTCGGCGCGAACGGATGGAACGAGCGCGGCCAGAACGTACCCACGTCCCTGAGCACGGGCGATGCCCACGAGGCCCAGTAGGAGGTAACGGATGTCGGGCGTGAAGACGGCCGGCTTCCGGGCGCAGGGGTGCAGCCGGCCGGCGGGGATCGGTGTGCGGGACCGCCGTGCCCGCCGCGCCGTGCCGGATCCCCATCCGCCGCAGCAGGGCGATCGCGGCCAGGATCGGCAGCCGGGCCAGGACCAGGACGACGATGACCTGGAACGCGTAGATCGCCGCATCCCGCATGCCGGCGACATGATCGTCACGGTCCGGGCGCGGGTTCGCTTGCCAGGCGAGCACCGCGGCGATGCACACCAGCAGCGAGGCGACCGCGACCAGGGGCAGACGGCTCAGTGCCCGCGTGCCTCCAGAGCGAGCAGCAGGATCGAGCATCCGAGCAGCGCGGCCGCGGCGATCTGCA
>NZ_BOQN01000250.1 GCF_018332695.1 Paractinoplanes toevensis | reverse complement strand
CGCCGACCGGCTGGTCGCCGGTCCGGGTTCCAAGGTGTACGGCGTCCCGTCGGTGAAGTTGGCCTGGTACGCGAAGGCGAAGCCGGCCGGTAAGGTGCCGCCGGCCGTGTTCTGGCCGGTGCCCAACGTGGATTCCGGACTCGTCGCGTTCAGCCGGCGTCGTCCACCGGCGGAGGACATCGATAGATCTGATGTTTTCGCGGTGGTGGACGCGGCGTTCGCACAGCGGCGCAAGACGCTGCGGGCGGCCCTGGCGGGCTGGGCCGGTGGCCCGGACCGGGCGGAAAAGGTGCTGGTCGCCGCCGGGATAAGCCCGCAGGAGCGCGGCGAGATGCTGACCGTGGAGCAGTTCACGGCGATAGCGGCCGCGGCCAAACTGTCGGGGGTCGGCGGTAAGCTCAGCGCGTCCGACCGGCAGCCCGAGGAGGTGGACTCATGACGGCGGAAGCTCCCGAGTTCGTCATGTGGACGCCCGACGCGATGCGACAGCGCCCGGCCGTGCACGCGGACGACCTGGTGGACGGCCGCCGTGCGCGGGCCGGTGACTCTGATGAGGTGCTGCGCTTGAGCAAGCCGTTTGCCATCGAGCTGCCGATTCGGGAGATCACTCCGTGACGGAGGCGTGGGGGCCGGACGATGACGAGCCGCGGCGGCACCATGGGCCGGTTCGGGTCCGGGTGCCTGCGAAGATCAATATGCATCTCGCGGTCGGGCCGCTGCGGGCCGACGGCTATCACGAGCTGAACACCGTCTATCACGCGATCAGCCTGTTCGACGAGCTGACCGCGCGGCCGGGAGACACCCTCGCGCTGACCATGGAGGGTGAGGGCGCCGGGTCGCTCGCGCTCGACGAGACCAACCTGATCATCCGGGCCGCCCGGGCGCTCGCCACCCGGGCCCGGGTGCCGGCCCACGCTCGGCTGCACCTGCGCAAGACGATCCCGCTCGCTGCCGGGCTGGCCGGCGGCAGCGCTGACGCGGCCGCCACCCTGCTCGCCTGTGACCTGCTGTGGGGCACCGGGATGTCCCGCGAGGAGCTGGCCGAGGTCGGCGCCACGCTCGGCTCCGACGTGCCGTTCCTGCTGCACGGCGGCACCGCGCTGGGCACCGGGCACGGCGAGTCGGTCAGCCCGATCCTCGCCCGGCCGACCACCTGGCACTGGGTGGTGGCGCTGGCCGACGGCGGGCTGTCGACGCCGGAGGTCTACGGCAAGCTCGACGCCCTGCGGGACAGCCCGTTCCCGCCCAAGGCACTCTCCGACGCCGACGACCTGATGTCCGCGCTGCGCCAGCGTGACCCGGCGGTGCTCGGCGCCGCCCTCGGC
>NZ_BOQN01000249.1 GCF_018332695.1 Paractinoplanes toevensis | reverse complement strand
ACGACGGCCCGACCGGCTGGGGCACACCCACCGGCCTGACCGGCCTGACCCCCGGCTGACCGATCACGGCGCCGGACCGACCTCGGTCACATAGGCGTTCACGAAGAAGGCCCCGACAACGGCGCGGTGCAGATGCCCGCCGACCGTCAAGTCCTCGCCGTAGAGGGTGGCGTGGAGATGAAGCCTGCCCTCCACCACCTCACCCGTGCCGGACAGCTCGAGCGGCTGGTGGTAGTCGCGGACCAGGTCATCAAGCTCATCGGACTTACGCATGACGCTCACGGCGGCACTCTGCACCGCACCGATCAGGGTCACGCTCCCGCGCCGAATGCCCGCCCCGGCCACCGCCGCCTGCAGCGTCGCCAAGACCTCCTGGTCCTTACCCACAGTAAAGGAATGCGTGGTCAAGCTTCGCCTCCGATCGTGCGCGGCTGTCTCGTCGTAGCGACCAGCACCATTCGAACATTGGGCCGCCGTTTGCAGAATATTGTGTCTCCGCGTCGGCGGCCCGTGAATTATCGTGGTGGCTATTCTGGTTGAATCCGCATGCGTCAAGATAAACCGATCCGGACGATTCTTTGCGAAACGGTGCGCATTTCGAACATGCGGCGATCTGGCGGCGGCCGCGCCTGGCCGGTGGCGTCCCGGACGGCGCCGGCGGTGCCGGGAAACCGGACCGGGCGTGTTGGTGACGATTGCCGGTCGCGGGCAACTGCGGGCGGGCGCCGGAGCTGAATCGTTCGGCGGCTTCGGTGTTCCGCCAGCTCCCGCCGCCCGGAGTCGGTCCGGACGGTGGTGTCGGCCTGGGCGG
>NZ_BOQN01000248.1 GCF_018332695.1 Paractinoplanes toevensis | reverse complement strand
GACCAGCCACGACCACACCCGGCCCGCCGCCCCCGCACCGCTGGCGACCAGCGACGATGGCGCCTGGCCCGGCATCCCTGCATGGCCGGCGCCGTCCGGCAGGTCATCCTCAATCGGCTGCGGCCGACGTCGAGCCAGCGCGTGCGATGAATCCGCGCCGTTTCATAACAAGTCGAGCCGAAACAGCCACCGAGATACACGTGGAATCATCAAGATCGCCACCACGAGAATACATGGGCCACCCATGCGGAGAAGCCCAGCACCGATCCCATTCGGGCACCGCAGGCGGCATTATCGATGGCGGAAAGAATCGCCCGCATCGGCACCTCCGGATATCTCCGGAGACCGGATATCGCGCTTAACGATTCGGAGATGTTGCCCGTGAAGGCTCACTCCTGACGGACAGACCTAGGCGGCAAGGGCTTCGCCCGAAGCATGATCGACCAACGGCCTTCAGTCGCAGGGGACAACTGCGCGGCGGGTCAGGTGATGCTGTGGTTGTCGGCGCCTGGACGCGTACACGAAAGGAGCACGACTCGCCGCCCAGCGTGAGCAGAGCCGGAACGCGACCCAACGCCCAGCGCGAGCAAGACCCGGAACGCGACCCAACGCCCAGCGCGAGCAAGACCCGAGCGCTACCAGCCTTCCCACCGAGGCCAGCCTTCCGCAGAGCCCGGCCGCGCCGCGCAGGCCGAGCGCCACCCATCGCTCAGCGTGAGCAGAGCCGGAGCGCGGCCCAACGCCCAGCGTGAGCAGAACCGGAGCGCGGCCCAACG
>NZ_BOQN01000247.1 GCF_018332695.1 Paractinoplanes toevensis | reverse complement strand
CGGTCGGCGCGGTGGTGTCGGGCGCCGCCGTGGTCGGGTCCGGATCCGGCGTCGTCGAGGACGTCGTGGTGGCGTTCGGGTCGGGCGCGGACGTGGTGGCGGACGGCGTGGTGCCGCTTGGGTCCGGGGCGGATTCGGTCGAGGTCGGCGTGGACTCGCTCACCTCGACTGCCGCGCCCGGGACGGTCGAGCCGGCCGTCGTGTCCGTGGGTGACGTGGTCGGGACCGGCTCGGCGGACGCCGGGGTGGTGTAAACGGTCCCGCCGGCGACCAGGCCGCCGATGGCGGCCGCGGCCACCAGGCGGCGCTTGAGACGTGTGCGCATGCGGTGCTCCTTCGAGGGGCAGAACCTCAAGGGGATCACCGACGGTCCCATCAGGACGATGCCGTACCGACGCAACGCTCGCGTTTCCCCGTGGAGCGACGAAGATACGGCATGAGCTAGATGTTGATCAAGACAGCGGCGCCGAAAATCACAGCGTCCCGCCGACGCCGGAACGGCGACGACGGGCCTGTGGAGAGGAGCGGCCTCAGCCCTCGAGGCGGGCCAGTTCCTCGTCGATCACCGACGGCTCGAGCTTGCGGAAGACCGGCTTGGGGGCGGCCAGCGGAGTGCCCGCGACCAGCGGCACCGACTCCCACTTGGCGCCGACCGTGTAGTCGCCGGTGAGCACCGGGTAGCCCGGGCCGCCGTCGAGGTCGTCGACCTCGACG
>NZ_BOQN01000246.1 GCF_018332695.1 Paractinoplanes toevensis | reverse complement strand
TCGGCAAATCCGCGTGCGTGGTGACCTGACTGCGCGGGCTACTGACCGTCAGCGGTGATGGGGTCGCGGGGGTCCCGGCGGATCCGTTGTGCGGGCCGCGGTGCGTCGGCCGGGATTGCCTGGATGTCCTGCCTGCATCCGGGCGGTGGCGAGTTGCCGGATGGTCGGTGCGGTTGTGTGTCACCTTCTTGTGGGGCTGGTTTGTTGCTGATTTCGCGGCTCGGGTTACATTGGCGATCTTCATCTGGACCGGCGGCGCAGGATGCGGGCACCTTGTGGGAGGCCGGCCTGTCGTGCCGACGGGCGTGACATCAGAACCCCTGAGGGACGGCATGGACTCGTACACCATCACCATCACCCCCGACGATGACAGCGGTAACAGCACCACTCTGACCGTGGACACCTCCACCGGACAGACGCGGATCACCAGCGTGCACATGCACGCTCCGGCCGGTCTGACCGGCGCTGCGATGCCCAGTGTGGACGTCGGACTGCTCCTGCAAGCTGTTTCCGGTTCCACGCCCACCCCCGCCGCGATCACCGCTGATCCCACGACGGTGGCGAAAACGGCACCGCACCCGGTGCCCGCGAACACCGACGCCACAGCCGACGAGTCACCGGCGACCACCGCGACGGTGACCCCGCAGCCCGCCACCAGGGATACCACCGAGCATGCACCGGGCACGGCGCCCGCGAAGCGGTCCAGCCGCCGGAAGGCCGGCACGGCCCCGTCGGCCAAGGGGGCGCAGGCACCGTCGAGCCGCGCGTCTGGCGGCCGTAGCCAGCCGGCTCCGAGGAAAACGGTCCCGCGCCGGCGAGCAGCGGAACAGCCGGCCGCCGCCGCTGCGGAGAGTGGCGCCGAGCGGGTTTACCGCAGGATGCCCGACGACTTCGCCGCCGTGTACCGCCAGGCCGGCACGGCCGCGGCGGTCGCCGATCACTACGGCGTGCCCCGCCACACCGCGCAGGGCTGGGTCCGCCGCCACAAGAAACAGGACCCGACCGCCAAGAACTGACCGCCGAGAACCCGGTACTCGGCCGGCAGACGAAGCCATTCGCGGCTGGCTGAATCGAGGGAAGAACACCATCGCTGGCACCGGGCTCTCGACCGGGCTCTCGACCGGGCTCTCGACCGGGCTCTCGTACCCTTGACCCAGCCGGCGGGCGCTGTACCCGCAACCGCCCGCCGGCTCCCCCGCCTGCAGACCACTGACACCACGTCGAACCCGACCCGAACTCCGCGCGCTCACGGCGCCGTAGAGCGAGTCCGAGC
>NZ_BOQN01000245.1 GCF_018332695.1 Paractinoplanes toevensis | reverse complement strand
CGGCGTCCAGCGCGGCCCGGACCAGCCGATAACCAGGATCGGAGACGCTCGGCATGCCGCCGTCGGTGACGACGGCGACGACCGCGCCGCCGGCCAGGGCTTCCACCAATTCCGGCGTACGCCGTTCGTCGTTGCCCTCGAAGTAGGACACCACCCGCCCACCGACCGTCACGCCCAGATCGCGCGCCAGCCGGGCCAGCCGGCGGGTGTCCTCGGCCGCGATCACGTCCGCGGTCGCCAGCACCTCGCGCAGCCTGGACGATGCGTCACCGATGTTGCCCAGCGGGGCGCCCACGAGGACTACCCGGCCCTGCTCGTTGCCTGCCACGCCGAAAAGTCCATCACATGCCAGGAGTTCGCTTCTCAGCCGTACGTCCTAGGATCGCGGAGTGACGACGGCGACAGCTGAGACAGACCTCACTCCGGAGCCGCCCGCGGCCGTGGAGCCCACCGGTGTGCGCGGCGTGCCCGACGTCGTCCGCCGCCGGCTCGCGACCCTGGAAAACTGGCTGAACCCGCACTCGTGGCTGGTGACAGCCCTGGTGGTGGTGATCGCCGGCATCCTGCGTTTCCAGGGCCTCAGCAGTCCGAAGGGCTACATCTTCGACGAGGTCTACTACC
>NZ_BOQN01000244.1 GCF_018332695.1 Paractinoplanes toevensis | reverse complement strand
CATGCGTTTCGGGCAGTTGGGGTCGGTCTGCCAGGACGGCTTCGGCATGTACGCCGAGCAGCCCGAGCCGGTCAGCGACCACACCGACTCCGACCAAGTGCCGCTCGCGTTCCTGGTCAGTGTGGTGCCGCCGACCGAGGTGACGTGACCGGACGCGGCCGGGAACGACACCGAGTAGCCGATGTCGCCGGCGCTGACCACGATCGGATGCCCGGGGTGGATGTAGTGCGACTCGAACTCGGTCTGGCCGGCGAACTCGACGCCGGTGCCGTAGCTGTTGGAGACGGCGTCCGCCCCGAGGGCCACGGCCGTGTCTACCGCCGCGCCCAGGTCGTCGAAACCGTTGGTGGTGGCCTGCACCACCAGGATCTTGCAGGCGGGGCAGGCGGCCGAGACCATGTCCACGTCGAGCGACTGCTCCAGCGCCCAGCCGGGATCCGGTGCGGGCAGCGGCGTGGTGGCGCCGTCCTGGTTGACGATGCGCAGGCAACCGCTCGCCACGGTGCAGGCCGGCAGCCCGTACGTGCTGCGGTAGACGGCCAGGTCGGCCTCCAGGTTGGGGTTCCGGTAGGCGTCCACGATGGCGACGGTCCGGCCGCTGCCGCCGGACGGGATGCCGTAGGCCGAGACCAGGTCGGCCGGCGCGAGCCCGGCCGGCGCGGCGAGGGTGCCCACCGGGCCGCCGCTGACCACCACCTTGGCGAAGCAGGTGGCCTTGGGCGGCGCGACGGCGGGACACGCGTCCCGCACCACGAACGGCGTCGCTGTCGGCGTCGCGGCCGGTGGCTCGGCGGCGGCCGTCGCGGTCAGGGCGGTCGCCCAGGTCAGCGTCGTGGCGACAGCAGCGGCGCAGAGCGCGAGCAAGGGTGTGCGGCTACGCATCTGTTTTCCCTCCGGAGTCAGGCGGCCACGCGCACGGCGCGGACAACGGTCTGGTCGAACGTCGCGCCCAGCGGGTCGGTGGCGTGCACGCGCAGCGAGAGATAGCCGGCGGCCGGTGTCACGGTCGCCGTGAACCGGCCGTTCCCGGCGGAAGCCGCGGTCACCGGCTTCCAGGTGGCGCCGTCGTCGGCGGACACGTCGAGGGTGAGATGTTCGGAAACCGGTGTCGTGTCGCCGGCCTGGCGTCGCAGCGTCACGGACAGCGGCGTGGCCACGCCCGCCTTGATCGCGTTGGTGGTGTCGGCCGCGACGCCGTATTCGGCGAAGACGAGCGGCAGG
>NZ_BOQN01000243.1 GCF_018332695.1 Paractinoplanes toevensis | reverse complement strand
TGCTGGCGACCAGGTCCTTCAGTTCCCCGTTCGCGATCTTGATCTTCTTGTCAATCGTGACGAGTTCGTGGATTAGCTCAGAGGCCAGCCAGCGGCGGGTCTTGCCCACCACATCACGCGGGCGAACCGTGTTAAGCAGGGCACGAGCCTGCTGGGCGGACAGATCTTTCTTCGCCCCGCCGGGGATCAGTTCGAGCAGCAGGTGGTGCAGACGGGAGACGACCTCGGTACGGGTCCGGCCGAGCTGGTCGCGGCGGTCGACCAGCAGCCGCAATGCGACCGTGGTGTCATCCACGACGACCTGCCGCAGGCCGGGCGTGCGCAGCGCGACCACGGCGACGCTGTGCGCATCGACCGGGTCGGTCTTGCGGCCCTGACCGGTGGCGAACACCCTCACACGGGCGGACAACTTCGCCGGCACATCGAGGACAGTCTCACCGTCCGCGACCAGACGCTGAGCGACGTGCCGACCAATACCGCTGCAGCCCTCGACCGCCCACACCCGGTCTTGGTGCTG
>NZ_BOQN01000242.1 GCF_018332695.1 Paractinoplanes toevensis | reverse complement strand
CTTAAGCTACGCGGCATTGAGGTCAACCTTAGCGATCGTCGGCCTGGCAATGTTCGACTCAACTGGTTTGGCCGCTCGCCGTCGCACCGCAGATCCTCTGAATGCGCCGCCAACCTGCGATGACGACAGCGGCACCGACCAGACTCTGAAGTGCCACGGCGCCGACCTGCCCGATGAACATCGAAGCGATATCACTGACGAATCCGGTAGCCCGATCACCATCGCCGGCCCAGAGCCAGGCGGCCCTCGCGCCGTCGAAAGCGATGCAAAGGCCGGACAAAACCCACAGGCCGTTGAGCGCCACCAGGCCTAGGGAGCGCCAGTCCCGGTTCCAAGAGCTACCCGGAATGCTCATGATCGATAAGGTACGTGGTTGAAGAGCGCCGCGGTAGCGGCTACGGGTCCACCGACGTCCGGTCACCGTCGCGAGTTCCGCGACGAGAAGTCCAGGAACGGGGCGGGGAGGCATCCGGATCTGCCGCTGTCCGAGCTCGGGCAGGGAGTCCGCCCGCGAGCCTGCCTGCAGGGAAGCTGGCCGCTTATGTCAGAGGATCATGTACCGATCCGCGATGTCCCGACCGAGGCATCCCGAGGTGTCACCGGCGCTTGGCTTCAGGCGTCGTCTTGCGCAGCGTCTGCTCCGCGGAGGTGCCTGATCCGGCGCTCGCGAGGTTCGCAGCCTCTAGTACGGCGGTTGTTGCGAACGCACCACTCGGCGATGGAACGAGAATACAGACACACTCCTAGCGGGACTTATCCAGAGTTGGCGCTTGGTCGTCCTGGCAGATGGGGCCGGTAGTGGATCATGAGTCAGATTTAAAGCTGTTTTCGCCAGCGGTGGGTCCGGGCCCACCAACGGCATGTGACATGGGAAACCTGAATCGATGTGGGCGGTGCCCGAACCGCCTTGGCGATATGATCGTGACCTGGGCAAACGTGCGCTTGAGCGGTAGAGCGGCTGTGCTCATGCGGTGACGGCGGAGTGTTCCGACGGCACGGTGATCTATCGGATCTGGCCCGCGATCATGGCAGGTGGCCATGTGTGGCGCCAGCCATCCCGGCCAATCCGGTTCGGCGCTCAACATGCAGTCGGACGGCACCTCGCCGTCTACAGTGCCGGACCCGTACAGATGTGGGATGGCAACACCGGCGCGATCCGGCCGGCGCGATTCTGCCGAACGCGCAGGTCACGCTGCTGAGCTTCCACGTCAGTGGCGTCTCGGACCCCACGTCGACGGCGTGAGCCGCTGCTACCGGCTCGGGGCCAGCCTCGCCCAGCTCGAGACCAACCACGTTCACTGCGAGTGGCCGGCCTGAATCGCCTCGCACCGCTGCGGCCCGGGACGCGAAGGACCGTCTCCGCCCGTACGCTGCCTGAGGGTGTTCGCGGGCGGGTTCACCGGGGCCGGAGGCAGAAGGCATTGGTTCCGCGGTCCCCCTTCGGCGTGGGAAGATCGTCGCCGAGAATGCGGAAGCACCGGTCGGCCGACTCGGGCCTGACCGGGATCACGTAATGCGCCTCACCCTGCGCGTCCACGGCCACCCGGAACGACGTGCGGTAGGGATCGTAGCGTCGTGCGACCGGCTCGTCCGGTGGTCCGTACAGGTGGAGGGTCGTGTCCCTCCTCGGCGGGAAACCGCCGAGGAGGAGATGGATGCCGGCGCCGTCGGGGCCGGTGAAGAGCACCCTCGCCTCGTTGGCGAGGCGGGCTGTCAGCTCGCCGGTGGCGGTCCGGCCGCCCTGGGCGGCGGTCACCCGGTAGTCGCCCTCGGGTGCGCCCGGCAGCAGCGGGAACAGCAGGTAGAACAGGTCGCCCTCGCCATGCGGAGGGTCGGCCGCCGACCGCACGGGTGCGCCGGCCGGTGGCGTCACGGTCACCTCCAGCGGCGCCTCCGGGTCGAAGCCGTCGAAACACAGGCCTACCTCGGCCGGGATCTCCTGCTCGGGGTAGGTCACCACCACGCGTGGCCGCCCGCCCGCCGGCTCCGGGCAGCGGCGGTCGCCGCCCTCGAAGATCTGAGCCTGCTCGGGTACGCCTTTGGGCAGATCGTCCGTCCGGATGAGCAGATCGGCTGGGCCGGTCTGGGCGGTTACCGGTACGACCGTCGCCGCACCGGACGTCTCCGCAGCGGACGGCGCGGGCGCAGGTGTCGTGCCGGTGACAGGGCCCGGCGGCGCCGTGTCGCATGCGGCGAGCACGACGAGCACGGCGACGGTGACGGTCGACGTCAGGGGGAGCGTCCACGGTGTGCCCGCCATGACGGCCTCCTCTCCGAACTCCATCGACGATTGTCGCACCGCGGGCCGGACCCGGGCGCAACGAAGGGCCCGGCCCAGGGCGCGACGCCCCGGGCCGGGTGGTGGGAATGATCAGGCGGGAACCCAGGCGAAGGAGCACTCCGGGGTCCACTGGATCGGGTCCGGGTAGGGCAGGTAGATGGCCGGCACGAAACCCCAGGCGTTGCTGCGGCCAGGCAGCGTCCTGTCGCCGAGGGTGTAGTACCAGTGGTTGAAGCCGCCGACGTCGCCGCCGACCTTCCAGCAGAGGAACCAACTCCGGGTGCTCAGCAGCCAGCCCTTCTGCGCGCTCGCCGACCCGGCGTTGGTGGTCTGGTAGATCGGGGCCGGTGCGTCGTTGTCGCAGACGGTGCGGCCGGTCCACCGATGACCGTAGGGATCCGACGGTCCCGGTGTCAGCCGCACGCAGGCGGATGCACGGGCCGTCGCGTCGGCCGGTCCGGCGGCCGCCGGGCTCGGTGCGAAGCCCGCCAGCAGCCCGGCGAGGGTCAGCAGCGCGGCCACGGCGCACGCCAGTCTCGGATGTGACATGTGGACCTCCTGTCCATGGGTAATGCGGTCGGTGCAGACCCTGCCGGTGCCGTCCCTGATCTGTCCTCGATCGGTCCTCTCGCGTTGCCTTCGCCCGTTACGCTGCTGCTCAGCGAGCCGCGGGAAGGTCTAGGCGGACGGGGGTCCGGCGGTGGAGTTCCGGGTGCTCGGGCCACTGGAGGTCCGGGTGGATGCGCGTCCGGTCGAGGTGCCGGGCGGCCGGACGCGGCTGATCCTCGCCGCGCTCCTGGCCAAGCCGAACCGCGTGGTCGGTGTCGACGAACTCACCGAGATCGTGTGGGACGATGCCGCGCCCCCGACCGCCCGCCGCCAGGTGCAGAACACGGTATCCCAGCTGCGTGGCCTGCTCCTGCGACACGGCGCGGCCGACCGGTTGCACAGCACCCCGGCCGGCTACCGGCTGAGCGTCGGACCGGACGAACTGGATCTCCTGCGCCACGAAGCGCTGCGCGCCGAGGCCCGGCGGTTCGCCGCGGCCGGCGATCGGCGGGCCGCCGCCGGTGCTCTCGG
>NZ_BOQN01000241.1 GCF_018332695.1 Paractinoplanes toevensis | reverse complement strand
CCGGCGCGGTCATCGGACCGGACACGACGCTGATCGACACCACCGTGGAGGCGGGCGCGACGGTGCTGCGTACCCACTCGATCGGGGCCGAGATCGGCCCGGCCGCGACCGTGGGCCCGTTCTCGTTCCTCCGTCCGGGCACCCGGCTGGGCCGCAAGTCGAAGGTGGGCGGCTTCGTCGAGACCAAGAACGCCGAGCTGGGTGACGGCGCGAAGGTCCCCCATCTGTCGTATGTGGGGGACGCGACCATCGGCCCGAAGTCGAACATCGGCGCCGGCACGATCTTCGCCAACTACGACGGGGTCAACAAGCACCACACCACGGTGGGTGAGGCCGCGTTCGTCGGCTCGGACACCGTGCTGATCGCCCCGGTCGAGATCGGCCCGGGCGCCTACGTCGCGGCGGGCAGCGCCATCGCGAAGGAGGTGCCCGCGGGCAACCTTGGCGTGAGCCGGGCGCAGCAGCGCAACGTGGAGGGCTGGACCGCCCGGCGCCGGCCCGGCACGGTGTCGGCCGAGGCCGCCGAGCGGGCTGCCGCCGATCAGAACGGCGAGTAGCGTTCTGAGGGGTGAGGCATCCCACCCGCCGGGCTCGGCGCGTGGCCAGATGGTGGCCTCGGGAGATACTTCAGGTGACTAACCCCTCGATCCAACGGGAGCAGCGAGCCGATGGGCAGCATCGTCGCGGAGAACCGTAAGAGCCTGATGCTTTTCTCCGGCCGGGGGTTCCCCGAGCTGGCCGAGGAGAT
>NZ_BOQN01000240.1 GCF_018332695.1 Paractinoplanes toevensis | reverse complement strand
TCGCCGCGGTGGCCCGGATTCGGCGCAGCAGCACGTCGTCCCGGTAGGCCGCGGACTGGCTCATCCGCTGCACCTGGGCCCAGCCGAGATCGCGGCGCAGTGGCGCCGACAGGGGCGGCTCAAGAGGGTCAGCGCTGACCGCGCTGTCCTCGCCGGTCAAGGTCACGGGGCGGAAGTTAAGCGACAACAATGGATGTCAGGTGAACAAAGGGTTGCGCGCAGACGTAAGTGCACAATGTCTCACATGCCTTCGACACCGTCCCAGTCCCGGAAAGACAGGGAGGCCCGTCGCCGCGGCGAGTTCCCGGCCGCGCCCGAGCCATTGTCCGTTCCGGTCTTCGACAGCCACACCCACCTGGACCTGACGATTCAGGAGGCCGGTGTGCCCGGCGGCGAGGCCGGTGACCCGGTCGAGGCGCTGATCGATGCCGCCGCCAAGTCCGGAATCGATCGGCTCGTGCAGGTCGGGGTGGACGTGCCGTCGTCCCGCTGGGGAGCCGACCTGGCGGCCCGGCACGACGCGGTCCTGGCCGCCGTCGCGATTCATCCGAACGAGGCGCCGCGGCTGTCCGACCTGGACGAGGCGCTGCGCGAGATCGAGGCCCTGGCCGCCCAGCCCCGGGTGCGCGGGATCGGGGAGACCGGCCTCGACACGTTCCGCACCGGCGACGACGGCCGGGCGGCGCAGGAGGAGAGCTTCCGGGGGCACATCGCGATCGCCAAGCGGTACGGCAAGGCGCTGATCATCCACGACCGGGACGCGCACGCCGACGTGCTGCG
>NZ_BOQN01000239.1 GCF_018332695.1 Paractinoplanes toevensis | reverse complement strand
CAGGTGCCGGGTGGCGAGCAGGCCGCCGGTGTACTGGTCGACCGAGACGTTGGCGACCTGCCACTCGGGCAGGCCGTCCACGGTGACGATCGGGATTCCGTCCGGGACCAGGCGCATCGCCTCGGCGGCGGCGTCCACCGGCGCTATGAAGACGAGACCGGCCGCACCCTGCTGGACCAGGCGTTCGACGATGCGGCGGGACGCGGCGGTGGCGTCGTACCCGGCCACGTGCCCGACGGTGAGCGACAGGTCGGCGCCGAGCGCCGCCTCACCGATCGCCTGCACCATGCTGGAGGGTCCGTAGAGCGTGGTGTTCTGGGCGACCACCCCGATCACGTTGGACCGGCCGGTGGCCAGCACCCGGGCCGAGAGATTCCGCCGGTAGCCGAGCTCGGCGATGGCCGCGAGCACGCGCGTGCGGGTGGTCGCGGAGACGTGCGGGTGCCCGTTGAGCACCCGGGACACG
>NZ_BOQN01000238.1 GCF_018332695.1 Paractinoplanes toevensis | reverse complement strand
TCGCCGCGACCGTGCGCGGCCTCGGCGAACAACTCGGCGTGAAGGCCTGGGTGATCGACTAGCGCCAGGGGCCGAAGACCCGCTCGCCGTTCGCGGAGATGGCCGCGCACAGGGCGTCCAGGTCCTCGCCACGGGCCGCGGCCAGGGCGCGCACGGTCAGCGGGATCAGGTAGGAGGCGTTGGGCCGGCCGCGGTGCGGCACCGGGGTCAGATAGGGCGCGTCGGTCTCCACCATGATCTGCTCGGCCGGGGTGATCTCGGCGGCCGCGCGCAGGCCACCGGCGTTGGCGAAGGTCACCGTGCCGGCGAAGCTCAGGTGGTAACCGCGGAGGATGCACTGGGCCGCGAAGTCCGGGTCGCCGGAGAAGCAGTGCAGCACCACCGTGTCCGGTGCGCCCTCCTCGTCCAGGACTCGCAGCACGTCGGCGTGCGCG
>NZ_BOQN01000237.1 GCF_018332695.1 Paractinoplanes toevensis | reverse complement strand
CCGCGCACGGTCGCGGCGAACGACTCCGGGGCCTCGTTCAGCGGCCGCCGGGCCACGAACCGGACCGCCCAGCCGCTCGTCTCCGCCACGTTGTAGATGCGGTGCACCACCAGGCTGCCGCGCGGCTCGGGCTCCACCGAGGTGACCCCGCGGTACCACCACTCGCCCTGCCGGCTCACCGACCGGGCCGCCCGGTCGATGGTCACCGTGATCCGGCTGCCCCGGTCGGTGATCACGAACTTGTCGCCGGGCTCGTCGCCGGGCTCGCCGCCGGCTTCTCCGTCCGGGCGAACGGCCAGCAGGATCTCCGCCACCCGCTCGGGCGGCGCCTCGACGACGGCCGTGAGCTTGAGCAACTCGGTCATCACCGCTTTGTACCCCGTCGCGTCCAGGTGGTGTCGCGTACGCCCGTAGGCTCTTTCCTCATGGCTGACGCACTTCTCGGCCCGGCGGAGATCCGGGAGCTCGCGGCGCGCCTCGGCGTGGCCCCGACCAAGAAGCTCGGCCAGAACTTCCTGCACGACCCGAACACGATCCGCCGGATCGTCGCCGCGGCCGGACTGCGCCCCGACGACGTGGCCCTGGAGGTCGGTCCCGGCCTCGGGTCGCTCACCCTCGGCCTGGTCGGCGCGG
>NZ_BOQN01000236.1 GCF_018332695.1 Paractinoplanes toevensis | reverse complement strand
GGCGGTTTCAAGTGGTGGTTGCAACGCCGAGTAGTTCTGCCATTTTCTCAGCTGGGGTGGCCCAGTTGAGGGTCATGCGGGGTCGGGCGTTGAGTTCGTCGGCGACGTAGTCGAGTTCGGCCTGCTCGATGGTGGTGAAGTCGGTGTGGCCTTTAGGGAAGTACTGGCGTAGCAGGCCGTTGGTGTTCTCGTTCGATCCGCGTTGCCAGGGGCTGTGCGGGTCGCAGAAGAACACCGGGCAGTCGGTGACGATGCTGAAATCGGTGTGGCGGGCCATTTCGGTGCCCTGGTCCCAGGTCAGCGTGGCCCGTAGCCGGGCCGGTAGCCAGGCCATCGCGGTGGCCAGTTGGACGGCGACGTGTTCGGACAATTTCCCGTCGGGCAGGCTGACGAGGATCACGAACCTGGTGGAACGCTCGACCAGGGTGGCGATCGCCGACCCGCCGCGGCGGACTCCTTCGAGCAGGTCGCCTTCCCAGTGCCCGGGCACGGCCCGGTCAGCGGCCTCGGCCGGGCGGGCGCTGATGTTGAGGCCGAGCCAAGGCCGCTGCGAGCGGATCGCCCCGGCCACCGCATGACGGCGTAGCCGCGCCGCCCGCCCGGACCGCAAGGCGACCTGCCGGCCCAGCTCAGCCCGCAGATTGCCGCGTGCCTGCAGGTAGATGGCCTGGTAAATGGTTTCGTGTGACACCTGCATCTCCGGCCGGTCCGGGAAACGTTGTCTCAACCATCTGGCGATCTGCTGCGGCGACCACCGCCGGGCCAGGAGATCCAGCACCTGCGCCCGCTGCGGCATACCCGCCGCCAGCTTTGCCCGTTTGGGGCGCCGCGCTCTGACGTGGCAACGATATTCGCCGGCCATGGCCCGGTACCGCTGCCCGTACCGCTCGTCCGGGCGGACCTCCCGTAACACCGTCGACGGGTGCCGACCCAACCGACGGGCTATCGACCGCAACGATTCCCCGGCTGCCCGGCCCAACGCGATCTCTTCTCGCTCGGCCATCGAAAGCCTGGCCGCCATCACCCACACCTCACCAAGGCAACAACCCGCAGCAACACCGGGGGTAGTCCCATCGAACGCCTCCACTGTGACCCTGCGGATAAACCGCAGGTAGGAGGCGTTGCAACCACTGGTTGAGCCCAAG
>NZ_BOQN01000235.1 GCF_018332695.1 Paractinoplanes toevensis | reverse complement strand
GAGTCGGTTTGGTTGATCTTCTATGCTCGGCGCTCTTTGAGGAGACCCGTGCCGAGAAGCTATCCGCCCGAGTTCCGCCGGAAGGTCCTCGACCTGTTGAAGGCCGGTCGGACCGTCACGCAGCTGGCGAACGATTTGCAGATAAGTGGTCAGACGATCTACGTGTGGCGGCGGCAGGAGGCAATCGACAACGGCCAACTGCCCGGCGTGACATCTACCGAGCTGGCTGAGCTGAGCAAGGCCCGCCGGCGGATCGCGGAACTCGAGACCGAACTGGCGATCCACCGCCGGGCCGCCGATCTGCTGAAGGAGGCGGTGCCCCCAAAAGCCCGGTACGCGGCCATCAAAACCCTGGCCGCTGAAGGATTCTCCGTCGACCTGTGCTGCCGCGTGCTCGACGTGTCGGTGTCCGGCTACTACGCCTGGCGCAACCGGCCGCCGTCAGCCCGCTCGCTGCGCCACGCCTGGCTGACCGAGAGAATCCGCGCAGTCCACCTGGCCTCCCGTGGCACCTACGGCGCGGCACGGGTCCACGCCGAACTGCGGCTCGGCCACGGCATCATCGTCGGGCACAACGCGGTCGAGATGCTGATGCGCCGCGCCGGGATCAAGGGCCTGCCCACGCACCGATACCGCCGCCCGCTACGCGAGACACCGACCGTCAGTGACCTGGTCAACCGCCAGTTCGACCGCGACGCACGGGATCTGCTGTGGGTCACCGACATCACCGAGCATCCGACCCGCGAAGGCAAGGTCTACTGCGCTGTCGTGCTCGACTCGTTCTCCCGCCGCGTGGTTGGCTGGTCCATCGACGCGTCACAAACCTCGGCGCTGGTCACCAACGCTTTGAGCATGGCCATCAGCAACCGCCGGCCCGACGCAACGGTGATCCACTCCGATCATGGAGTGCAATTCGCGTCCTGGGCCTTCACCGAACGCGCCCGCGCGTCCGGGCTGGTCCCATCGATGGGCACGATCGGGGACTGCTACGACAACGGCATGATCGAGTCGTTCTGGGGCCGCATGCAAACCGAATTGCTCAACCGCCGCAAGTGGAAGACCCGCATCGAGCTGGCCAACGCGATCTTCGATTACCTCGAAATCTTCCACAACCGGCAACGCCGTCACAGCTCCCTGGGCATGCTCACGCCGATCGAATATGAAAGGCTCCACACCACCCTGTCAGTCGCATAGAACCAGCTGTCGCGGCTCCACGGAACCCGGGGAAGATCA
>NZ_BOQN01000234.1 GCF_018332695.1 Paractinoplanes toevensis | reverse complement strand
GCCGCCACCCCGCAAGCAGCGGGCCACACCAGCACGTGCCGCGACTCTCGCGCAACGAAATACGCACGCGCGGGAACGCCTCGCGCTGCTCACCCATACCCGCTCTGCTCTGAGGTGAGGGCGTTTTATGAGTATTCGCCCCGGCGGTGACCGGTCGATGCCACGTCGTGGCGCCCCGGCATCGCAGATCTTGTGGACTTGTTGCTCTGTCCGCGCGGAAAGTCCACAAGATCGCGTCTGACCCAGCTGCCGGCGGTTGCGCGCTTGGGCCGGGCCCGCCCGCAGCGGGCGCGCGGAGGGTGGGTTGCACCTGCCGGGACCGAGTGTCACGGGAGTGAGCCGGCCCGTACCGAAAGATCTTCCGCTCGGAAGCGTCCCGCCCTCCGTTTCCAGGAAGTCTGGGCTGGAGTCCTGTCCTTTTGAATTGGCGGGGCCGCGGCCCGGAAAGATCTCTAGCGGAGGCGGAAGAGCACCTCGCCGGCCCGGGGGACGACCAGGGTGTCCGGGTCGGCTGCGAAGGCGGCCGGGTCGATCGTGGCCGGGTCGCGGTAACCCAGGTTGACCGCGTGGCAGACCTCCTCGGGGATGCCGGTGGCCAGGGTGACGGCGACGCGCAGCCGCTCCTCGCCGGTCGCCGGGTCGAAGGTGCCGGCGCCGCGCAGGTGGGTGGAGTGGGCGAGCACCCCCCAGTGCACGTGCGAGAAGGTGTCCCACTGCTTCACGAAGTAGTCGCGGCAGTGATAGCCGATCTCGTGGATCTGCGGGTGGCTGGTGGCGATCTCGGTGATGTGCGGGGCGTACAGGATGACCTCGCCGCCGTCCGCCACGATCGGCTCGACCTTGTAGAAGCCCTTGGCGCCGGTCCAGATCTCGTCGTACATCCGCGGCACCAGGGACAGCACGCGGCGGACCGGGGCGTCCCGGTAGGTGACGTGGGTGGCGGCGCTGATCTCGGCGGCGCTCGCCCAGGACGAGATGCAGTCGCCGAACGAGATCGAGTGCAGGGCCGGCTCCTGCGTGTCGGCGGTGACCACGCAGAACGCGTACGTGTCGGCGGGTATCAGCGCGGCGCCGTCGTTGATCAGCGCGCGCACCGGCGTCAGTGACGTGGTGCCGATGATCTCGGCCGAGGTGATCAGGGCGCCGAGCCAGTGCGACACGTCGATGATCTTCTGGCCGCCCACGCCGGGGAAGAAGTACTTGTTGCCGCCGGACATGCCGACCACCTCGTGCGGCAGCACCGGCCCGACGACCAGGGCGATGTCGTGCTCGACCACGGCCCGGTTGAGCAGCACCTCGACGTCGCCGGTCATCCGCCCGTCGGAGAGCTCCTCGATCCGGGAGCTGGGAATGGTGCCGAGGTTGGCGAACGTGGACGGCTCCCACCACTCGTGGTTGCGCACCTCGACGCCGGGGAAGACGCCGACGTGGGCGGCCAGGGCGGCGTCGCTCATCGCGCCGTGGGTGCCGAGCGCGATCAGCACGGTCAGCTTCGAGACCCGGCCGTGCAGTGCCTGGTGGACCGCGCCGACCAGCAGCGGCAGCGGGCACACCCGGGTGGCGTCGGGGACGAGCACGCAGACGCTGCGGCCGTCGAAGTCGATCTCGGCGAGCTGCGCGACGACGAACGCGGTGACCTCGTCGGGGGAGAGGATCGTGCCGGGGCCGCCCACCCGGGCGGCGGTGGTGGTGCTGCTCATGGGTCGATCCTGCCAGCCTGCGGCCGTCCCGCAACGTGCCGGTTCCGGAACCACAAAGCATTGACATACATGGATTGGTAGCGACAACGTTGTCATCCCCAGCACTTGGGATGAAGGGACGCTCCCATGATCCGTTCCCTGGCCGCGGCGATCCTCCTCAGCGCCGTCGTCCTCGCCGTTCCGGAGCCGGCGCTCGCCGCCGACCCCAACCTCACCCAGTACGTCAACCCGCTCGTCGGCACCGACGACTCCAACTCGCCGAACCCGGTCGGCGGCGGCGCCGGCGGGAGCACCTACCCGGGCGCGACCGTGCCGTTCGGCATGACCCAGTTCAGCCCGGACACCCCGACCGGCTCGCCGTCCGGGTATCGCGACCGGGACCGCACGATCGAATCGTTCAGCCTCACCCACTTCAACGGGGCCGGCTGCCCGAACAACGAGGACCTGCCGATCCTGCCGATCACCGGCAACCTCGGCTCCTCGCCCGGCTCGGCCTGGACGTCCTACGCGAGCGCCTACACCAAGACCAACGAGGCCGCGGCGCCCGGTTACTACAAGAACAAGCTCGACAGGTACGGCGTGACCGCCGAGTTGAGCGCCACCACCCGCACCGGCGCGCTGCGGCTGACCTACCCGGCCACCACGACCGCGCGAGTGCTGATCAACGACAGCCGCTCGGCCACCGGGGACCGGGCCGGCAACGTGACGGTCAGCGGCAACCGGGTCTACGGCGAGCACACCGCCGGCGGGTTCTGCGGTGGCCGTACCTTCAAGATCTATTATTCGATTCTGTTCGACCGCACGCCGACCGGTTTCGGCACGTTCAGCGGCTCGACCGTCTCGGCCGGTTCCGCCTCCGCGAGCGGCACCCAGACCGGCGCCTACGTCACGTTCGACACCAGCACCGACGCGGTGGTGAACGCGACCGTCGGCATCTCGTTCGTCAGCGTGGCCAACGCGCAGAACAACGCCACCGTGGAGGCCGGCGCCTTCGACACCGTGCGGGCCGCCGCGAACGCCGCCTGGAACACCGCGCTCAACCGGGTACAGGTCACCGGCGGCGGCAGCACCGACCTGCAGAAGTTCTACACCGCGCTCTACCACGTGCTGATGAACCCGAACATTTCCAGCGACACCAACGGGCAGTACATGGGTTTCGACGGTTCGGTGCACAGCTCGGCGTTCCCGATCTACCAGAACTACTCCGGCTGGGACATCTACCGGTCCTGGGCCTCGCTGGTCGCCATGATCGCGCCGGACGTGATGACCGACATCGTCAAGTCGATGGTGCTCGACGGGCAGCAGGGCGGGCTGCTGCCGAAATGGTCGCAGCAGAGCATCGAGGACTTCGTGATGCCCGGCGACCCGGGCCCGATCGTGGTCGGCAGCGCGTACGCGTTCGGCGTCCGTAACTTCGACACCGCGGCCGCCCTCGCGCTGATGAAGAAAAGTGCCACCGGCGGCGCGACCCAGGGGTACGTCCTGCGCGGCAACGAGGGCACCTACGAGGCGCAGCACTACATCGGCGGCAACCCGTCGGAGACCCTGGAGTACGCGTCCAGCGACTTCGCGATCAGCCGGTTCGCCGCCGCCGTCGGTGACACCGCGGCCGCCGCGACCTACGCCGCCCACTCCCAGTACTGGCGGAGCATCTTCAACGGCGAGTCGGCGTACATCCACACCCGCAACAGCGACGGCAGCTTTCCCTGGCCGCTCAACCCGGCCACCGAGAACCCGTACGTCGAGGGCAACGCCGCCCAGTACACCTGGATGGTGCCGCACAACCTGGGCGCGCTGATCACCCTGATGGGCGGGCGGGGCACCGCGGTCCAGCGGCTCGACGACCACTTCACCCAGCTCAACGGCGGGCTGTCGCTGCCCTACTTCTACGTCGGCAACGAGCCCGAGCACGGGGTGCCGTGGACCTACAACTTCGCCGGCAAGCCCGCGGGAGCGTCGGACTCGGTGCGGCGAGTGATGAGCGAGTCGTTCACCACCGGTGCGGGCGGCCTGCCCGGCAACGACGACCTGGGTGCCACCTCGGCCTGGTACGTGTGGGCGGCGCTCGGCCTCTACCCGGTCACGCCGGGTGCGGACACCCTGGCCGTGCACGGCGGACTCTTCCCGAGCGTGCGGATCCGCGACCTGACCATCTCCGGTGGCAGCGCCACCAGCAAATACGTTCAGTCGCTGTCGGTGAACGGAACCTCGACGACGCACAACTACCTTCGGTACGCCGACATCGCCTCCGGCGGGACCATCGCGTACGTCATGGGAACTTCGCCTTCGTCGTGGGGAACCGGATCCGGCGACGTGCCGCCCAGCTTCGGCGACGGCGCCACCCAGCCCGCCGCCGAGCCCGACCTCGGCCCGAACCTGGCCCTCGGCAGGACGGCGACCAGCGGCTCGGCCGAATGCGGCAGCGCGGAGACCGCTGCCAAGGCGGTGGACGGCCAGATCAAGGACAACAGCAAATGGTGTACGGGCGGCACGCCGCACACCCTGACCGTCGACCTCGGCTCGGCCCGGAACGTGTCGTCCTTCGTGATCAAGCACGCCGCGCTGGGCGGCGAGCAGACCGGCTGGAACACCGGCGGCTACACGATCGCCACCAGCACCGACGGCTCCACC
>NZ_BOQN01000233.1 GCF_018332695.1 Paractinoplanes toevensis | reverse complement strand
CAGCGCCGCCACCCCGACCGGAAAGTCGGAGTAGGGCGCGTACGCGTGCCGCATCGCCTCGATGGCGGCGGCCCGCAGTCCAGCCCAGTCGATCTCCATACCGCGAATTCTGCCAGGTGAGCCGGTCAGCTCTTCACGTATGGCACACCGTCGGCGGCCGGCGCCCGGACCCGGCCCACGAGACCGGCCACGGCCACGATGGTGGCGATGTACGGCAGCATGTTGAGGAACTGGTTGGGCACCGGGCTGCCGGCCACGCTCAGGAAGTACGCCAGTTTCTGCGCGAAGCCGAAGAACAGGGCCGCGCCGAGGGCACCGAACGGGGTCCACCGGCCGAAGATCAGGGCGGCCAGCGCGATGAAGCCGGCGCCGGCGGTCATGTTCTTGTTGAAGGCACCGGTGGAGACCAGCGTGAAGTACGCCCCGCCGGCCCCCGCGATCAGGCCACCGACCATCACGTTCACGTAGCGCAGGCCGCGCACCCGGACACCGACCGTGTCGGCCGCCGTGGGGTGCTCACCGACCGCACGGGTGCGCAGGCCCCACCGGGTGCCCTTGAGCGCGAAGTGGATGACCACGACCAGGACCAGGGCGATCCAGACCAGCACGTTGGTGTGGAACAGCACCGGCCCGACGACCGGGATGTCGGCCAGCCCCGGAATCTCCCAGCGCGGCAGCTGCGGCGGCTGGTTGTACTTCAGCGCGTTCGGCTGCATCAGCCGCTCGTAGAGGAAGCCGGTGATGCCGAGCGCGAACAGGTTGAGGACGGTGCCGACCACGACCTGGTCGACCAGGAACTTGATGGCCAGCACGGCGAGCATCGCGGCGATGATCAGGCCGCCGATCATGGCGCTGATCAGGCCGGCCCAGACGCTGGTGGCGAGCGTGCCGACCAGGGCCGCGCCGAACGCGCCCATCAGGAACTGGCCCTCGATCGCCACGTTGACCACGCCGGAACGCTCGCCGAGAACACCGGCCAGCGCGCCCAGGATCAGCGGCAGGGCATATTCCACGCTGCCGCTGAGCGTGTCGACCAGCGGCATGAACTTGCCGGCCACCTGCCAGCACAGGAACGACAGCACGAACGCCGCGATGCCGAGGCAGAGCAGCAGGGTCTGCCAGCGCCGGGCCCGGCCGGTCAGCATGACCACGCCGAGCGTCACCGCGATCAGCCCGAACAGGATCGTGCCGAGCTGCCCGTTGATCGAGAGGGCGGCGCCGGTCGCGTCGGTGCTGAGCGTGAAGCGGGCGGTCTTCGACTCGGCCAGCGGGCCGAAGACGAACGCGGCCACCAGGCCGATGATCGTGACACCGGCGCCGAGCCGGCGTTCCCGGTTCCAGAACCGGTCGGGCGCGTCGACCCCGGTGAGGTCTTCCACAGTTGCCGTCGACACCGTGGTCACCAGCCCTTCGACATCGAGGCGCCGAGCCGTGCGGAACGGGCGGCGCGGAGCTGGAAGATCGCCTTCACCATGGCGGGCGCGGCGATGAAGATGACGATCAGCGCCTGCAGCACGGTGACCAGTTCGAGCGAGATGCCGATGTCGACCTGCATGAGGTTGCCGCCGGCCCGCAACGCGCCGTAGAGGATCGCGGCGAACAGCGTGCCCCACGGTTTGTTCCGGCCCAGCAGCGCGACCAGCAGGCCGTCGAAGCCGATGTTGCCGGCCACCTGGGCGGTCAGCTTGTCGGCGGTGCCGAGCACCTGGGTGGCACCGCCGAGGCCGGCCAGACCACCGGCGACAACCATCAGGAGGGTGTACGTCCGGGCGACGCTCATGCCGGCGGTCTTGGCGGCCGGCGGGTTCACGCCCACCGCGCGCAGCTCGAAGCCGAACGACGACCGGTTGATCAGCCAGGCCACCGCGGCCGTGGCCACCACCGCGAGCACGATGCCCAGGTGCACCCGCAGCGGGGCGGGCAGTGCCGGCAGCTCGGCCGTGGTCGCGATGGTCTTGCTGATCGCGTCGCTGCGACCCGGGTCCCGCACGCCGTTCTGCAGGATCAGCCAGCCCAGGAACAGCGTGGCCGTGTAGTTGAGCATGATGCTGGTGATGACCTCGTGGGCGCCGGTGCGGGCCTTGAGGAAGCCGGGGATGAAGCCCCAGAGCGCGCCGCCGATCAGGCCGAACAGCAGGGCCACGAGCAGGTGCAGGCCGGGTGGCAGGTGGAACGCGAAGCCGGCCACCCCG
>NZ_BOQN01000232.1 GCF_018332695.1 Paractinoplanes toevensis | reverse complement strand
TTCGACGGGATCGGCGACGGGTGCCTCGCCGGACCGGGTCGCGGCGAGGGCTCGCTCGGCGTGCTCGAGCGCGTCTTCGAGATCGCCCTGGCGTTCGGCGAGCATCGACAGGTCGAGATGGACGTCCGCCACGCCGCACCGATCGCCGATGCCGTCGAGGAGCAGCAGGGCCTCGTGGGCCTGGGCGGACCCCTCGGCCGGGCGGCCGAGCCGGCGGTAGGTCTCACCGAGCCGGCGGTGCGTGTAGGCCAGCACGCTCGGGCTGCCCAGATGGCGGGCCGCAGTGACGGCCGCCTGCCAGGTGGCCATCTGGTCGTGCAGATGCCAGCGGCGGTAGTGGAAGGTGTCCAGGCCCCAGGCGAGCTGCCAGGTGTAGGCGTGCAGGCCCGCGCCGGCGGCCTGGGCGGCG
>NZ_BOQN01000231.1 GCF_018332695.1 Paractinoplanes toevensis | reverse complement strand
GAGCCGCCGCGGCGGCCTGGACCGGCCCACCGAGCCGCTCCCACCGCTGCCGTTGCCGACCGGGGTGCCCGAGGTCGACGCCCGCCTCGAACGGCTCGAGAACTCGCCGTTCTGGCAGTCCGACCATGAACAGAAGCTCGCCGAGCCGCAGCCGGTCGACCGGCCGGCGCACGCCGCGGGCCGCCGCGGTGGCCGGCCGTCGGCCCACCGGCAGCCACCCGTGGCCGCGCTCGCCTCGCTGGTCGCGCTGGGCCTGCTCGCCGCGTTCTTCGCGTGGGTCAGCGCCGAGCCGTTCTGGCTGGCCATGGGGCACGGCGACCGTGGGTACGCGACCACCACCCACTGCACCAGCTCCGGCGTCACCCAGCACTGCACCGGCCGGTTCGCGTCGGCCGACGGCGGCTTCACGATCAGCAAGGTGACGCTGCTCGGGGTCGGCCCGGGCGAGCGGGTGCCGGGCACGGTCAGCCCGGCCCGGATGGTCAGCCCGGACAGCCCGCGCGCCTACCTGGGCGACACCAGCCCGCTGCTGCAGCTGCGCTGGCTGCTCGGGTTCGCGCTGGTGCTGCTGTGCGGGTACGTGATCGCCGGGGTGACCCGCGCTCGCCGCCTGGAAACCGGGCGAGCCCGGCGTGGTGCCGTGCTGGCGAGCCTGGCCGGGCCGGTACTGCTGCTGATCGGTTTCCTGATCGGGGCCTACTGACGGATCAGCGAGGCTGGTGCACCAGCCCGTACACGTCGCGCTTCTTCAGCCCGTACTCGTCGGCCACCGCCTGGATCGCGTCCCGCCGGGACGCGCCCCCGGTCTCCCGGCCCGCCACCGCCTCGCGCAGCTCTTCGTCCGAAGGACGTTCCGGCGGGCCGGCCGGCGCGCCCGC
>NZ_BOQN01000230.1 GCF_018332695.1 Paractinoplanes toevensis | reverse complement strand
CGGCGGCCTGGGCGGCGGCCGCAAGCAGGTTGGCATGCTCGGCTGCCAGCCAGGTCATGGCCGCGTCGTGGTCGGCGATCCGCTCCGGTTCGACGCCCTCCGGGAGCGGTTCGAGCGGTACGGCGATGGCGTCCAGGTTCGGGTAGACGAGCCGGTTGGCCGTACAGGCGGTGTGCACGTAGTGGGCGATGAGCCGGACCGTCGCGTCCTCGGCCTCGTCCGTCGACGCCAGCTCGGCGGCATAGGCGCGGAGCAGGTCGTGCTGGGTGTACCGGCCGGGTCGGTGCTCGGTGGCGAGGTTCGCCCGGGTGAGCTGGGTCAGCAGCCGACGCGTCTCGGCCAGGGACGTGCCGGCCAGGGCGGCCGCCGCCACAGTGGACAGGTCGGCGCCGGGATGTCGGCCCAGCAGGCGGAACAGCCGCGCCGCGGGTGGCGTGAGGGTGGCGTACGACCAGGAGAAGATGGCGCGTACGTCGCTGAG
>NZ_BOQN01000229.1 GCF_018332695.1 Paractinoplanes toevensis | reverse complement strand
CACGATCACCCGAGAACCGCGTTGCAGCGACTCGGCGACGTGCTCGGCGGCGTCACGCCAGATGTTGCACGCAAGGAACAGTGGCTCGCCGTCTTTCCACTCGTTCGACTGACGGTCCAGGGTCCGCGGCGTGGACGCGATGCGGAACTTGGCAACCGCCGCACCCGACGGGGTGAAGCGCAGCTCGGGATCGTCGGTGAGGTTCCCGACGACCGTGATAACGGTTTCTCCTGCCATGATCTACTCCTCGCCGCTGTTCTCGTTCGTAGGAGGTTCTCAGAACCCCCTGACAAAAACGAGGCTCAGCGGGTCTCGGGCCGAATGACCTTGGTACGCAGGATGTTCTCGTTGAGCCGCAGCTGACGGTCCAGCTCGGCGACGGCCTCGGGGGTCGCCTGAAGGTCGACGACGGCGTAGATGCCCTCGGCCTTCTTGTTGATCTCGAACGAGAGCCGGCGACGGCCCCACACGTCGAGCTTCTCCACCGAGCCACCCGCGTTCGTGATCACCTTCAGGTACTGATCGAGCGACGGGGCGATGGTGCGCTCCTCGAGCGAAGGATCGAGGATCACCATGAGTTCGTAATGACGCAAGACATTCACCTCCTGTGGGCTATGCGGCCACGGTCTCTCCGTGGCAGGAGGTCTTGTGTCGCTCGCAATGAAAAGCCGTGGACGAGAAAGCCCACGGCCACACTGCGAACCGAGCAAGCATACCCAGGCGGGTCGACCTGCCCAAATCGAAAGGACCCCGTCCACCGACGGGGTCCTTCTCGCTTCAGCCGCGGGGCGCCCGATCCGCTTTCGCTGGGTGGGACCTGGGGAGGAACGACCACACCGATGAGGTTGGACGCGGCCGCCCCGCGGAGCTTGTTGACGACTACGTTACGCCACGTTTGCCCGATTTGCACGCTGCGACACGATTGCCCGAATAGCCGCCGCACCGACCCCCATCACGCACACCGCCGCGATCAGCCCGAGCATCCCGATCGGGCCGGACTCGCTGATCGGCGCCATCGCCGCCACCGGCTCCGCCGCGGCGATCTCGGTGGGAGGCGGGCTCACTGCCGCCGGTTCCGCGTCCTGCGTGGCCGGCGCCAGATCAACCTGCGGTACGCCGGGGACAAGCGTCTTCTTGTCACCCGGAGGCATGCCCGCGAACGCCGGGACGGGGCTTCCCGCCGTACTCGTCGTGGTCCTGGTCTTGATCTTCTCGGCGCCGCCGCCCTGCGGCATGCCCTGCGCCGCGGCGCGAGTGCCGGTCGAGGTCCGCTGGGCCGGACCGTGAGCCCCGGCGTGACCGGCGGCCGAGGTCCGGGTGGAGCGCGTGGCCGCCGCCGAGTCCGGCAGGGTCGTGCCCGCCACTGGCCCGGAAGGCGCGTTCGACGACCCCGACGACGCGGCGGCCGACGCACTCGCGTCGTCGTCCGCGGGCACCGGCGTCGGGTCCGGCAGCATCATCGTCGTGGCCGACGGCGATGCCGTGACCAGCAGCGGAGCGGTGTCCTCGCCGAGCGGGCAGTTCGGCTCGAGCGTCACCTCGGTGGTTCCGCGCCGGAACACCACCTCGGTCGAGGCGTCGTCCGGCAGTGTGCCCTTCGTTTCGCCGGCCAGCTGCAGCCGCGCGCTGTAGCCGGTCCGGTTGACCACCCGCACCGTGCTGTCGGCCGGAACCACCAGCGACTCGACGTCGGGATGCGAACGGCAGGACAGTGCGAGCATCCCGCCGCCGCCGAAGGTCACCTGGCGGCCGCCCTCGCTCTGCTCGGCACTCGCCGTCCCGTTCGTCAGCAGCGGCGCCCCGAAGATCAGAGCACCCAACGCCAACGCCGTGATCCGGTACCGGAACTGCCGCGACATGAACCATCTCCCCGCTCGCTGAAAGCCTCGATTGGGGTCAACGAGGTCCGGCGCAGGCCGGTGACGCGGGGGCGGAAAGCGTCGTACCCGCGTCGTAGGCTCTTCCCCATGCGCATCGGAGCTCATGTCGATCCCACCGATCCTCTGGAGGCGGCCGCCGCCCGCGGTGCCGACGCCGTCCAGTTCTTCCTGACCGACCCGCAGGGTTACAAATCACCCAAACCGCGTGAAGATGCCGCGGCCCTGCGTGAGTCCGAGGTGGACATCTACATCCACGCGCCCTACATCGTGAATGTCGCCTCGCCCAACAACCGGATCCGCATCCCGAGCCGCAAGCTGCTCATGGCCCATGCCCGGGCGGCGGCCGAGCTGGGGGCGAAAGGCCTGATCGTGCACGGCGGCCACGTCGGCAAGGACGCCGATCTGGCGGCCGGATTCGACAATTGGCGCAAAGCCTTCGAATATGCGGAGAAGGACGGTGGTCTGCCGCTGCCGATCCTGATCGAGAACACGGCCGGCGGCGACAACGCGTGCGCCCGCCGCTTCGACGACCTGGCCCGGCTGTGGGAAGCGGTGGCCGGCTTCGGCGCCGGTTTCTGTCTCGACACCTGCCACGCTTTCGCCGGCGGCGAAGACCTGGTCGGCATCGTCGACCGGGTCAAAGCCATCACCGGACGCATCGACCTGATCCACGCCAACGATTCGAAGGGCGGATTCGACTCCGGACAGGACAGGCACGACAACCTCGGTAATGGCAAGATCGACCCGGACTTGGTGGTGGCTGCGATCCGGGCCTCCGGCGCACCGGCCGTCGTCGAGACGCCTGGCGGCACCGAAGGTCAGACCGCCGACATCGCCCTTCTGCGGGAGCGGGCGGGCCGCTGACGCGCCTGGTTACTGGGGAGGACCATGACCACCGACCAGCCGAAGCAGCCCACAGCTCCCGGGCCGCCTTCGCAGCGCGCCCCGGATAAACCTGCCCTGGAGAAAGAGGTGCTGCGCCCGGCCGCGTCCGGCCCGTCCAAGCCAGCGGCTCCCGCCTCGGCTG
>NZ_BOQN01000228.1 GCF_018332695.1 Paractinoplanes toevensis | reverse complement strand
CGCGGTGCTGGCCGAGCTGCTACCGCTGGGAGTCTCGTCCGGGGCGTCACCACAGGCGGCGGCGGTGAGGGCAAGCCCACCGGCCGCGAGAATCGCAAGGATCCGCTTCCCACGTACTGGGCGCAAGACGCCCTCCTTCCAATGCACACCGACACCCGTCGGTGAGTCTTCAAGTTGGGGAGCGTAGCCGCAGGCCAGGACAGCAGCGGCGGATTGTCCCGGACTGTTGGCGCACCGTTATCTCGCCGCAACCGGCGATCATCTTGAACGCCGGTTTAGGCGGATCTAAGCGCGAATTGACCGGACATTGCGTAACGTGCCGTTAATCTTTCGGCCGGACCGCCGCCTCGGGCGTGAATTCTTCGGCCGGCCGGCGCCGCCAGGCGACCACCCCGAGCACGCCCACGGTGCTGCCGATCACGAGCGACGCGGCAATCAGCACGGCGTGCACCCAGAGGAAGGACGTCGGGCTGCCGTCGGCGAACGATCGGTCGTCGCGGTAGATGGCGAGGCCGAAGCGGGGCCAGATCACCCAGGTCCAGACGCCGACCGCGATCAGGAACAGGGCCCAGCGCCGCGTGATCACCATATCGTCACCCTTTAAAAGTGAGCGTTCGTTTTATAGTGGGAGCATGCCACGCGTCTCCGAGGAGCATCTCACCGCCCGCCGCGAGCAGATCCTGGCCGCCGCCCGCACCTGCTTCCTCAGCAAGGGCCTGCACAACACCTCCATGCAGGACCTGATCCAGGAGGCCGGCCTGTCGGTGGGCGCGGTCTACCGCTACTTCAAGTCGAAGAACGAGATCATCAACGCTATCGCCGCGACCGTGGCCGGCGGCATCCAGCGGCACATCGAGGCCATCGCCGCCGAACGGCTTCCGCTGGCCGAGTCGCTCGAACGGATCCTCGAGGCCGTCGATTCGCAGATCCTGCCGGGTGGCAACCTGCCGATCGCGCTGCAGATCTGGGCCGAGGCCACGCTCGACCCGGCGATCGGCGAG
>NZ_BOQN01000227.1 GCF_018332695.1 Paractinoplanes toevensis | reverse complement strand
TACGCGGCATTGGGGACTCGCACGGCGGCATGCGCAGATGCTGTGCCGCTCGCAGGGCTGCTCCCGCCGGTGTGCCGAGGTCGGCCTGCATGACCACGCGGGTGCCGCACCGCCGCTGATCTGGCCGGCCGGGGCGACCTGTGCGCGGCCGCACCCGGCGATGCCCGGCCGGGATGTGCCGTCCGGGGTTGACCCATCGTCAAGCGCCGAGCAGCCGGCCGGCCAACCCGGTCTCGACGCCCGGACAGAGGCCGCACCGTGCGCCAAGCCCGTGCGTCAGGCCGAAGCTGGACCTCAAACCGCGCCCGCACATACGGCAGCAGCCCCAACTCAGACCGCTAAGACGCACAGGGCAGCAACCACGGCTCAGACCACCAAGACGCACAGGACAGCAACCACAGCCCAGACCGCACCCACCCATAAAGCGCGGAAGCCACAGCTCGGGCCGCACGCGCCTACCGGACAGAGTCCTCCTCCTCAGACCCCGCCCGCGCATGCCAGATACAGCTGTCCGGGCCGGGTCGCCTCGACAGTCCGGGGCAGCGAGGCAGGCCACCCCACGCGAGCCGGGCCAAACCCACGCCGCGCGTGACTCGCGAGCCGCGGCGGACTCGCGCGTCGCGCCCGACTCCCGGGCGCCTCGCCCACCTCGCTGGGCGAGTGCACGGTGCAGGCCGGGTTGAGTCGGGGCGCCGGACCCAGGCCACTGACGGTCCTGGGCCGGCCGCGCAGGACGAACAAGGCCGACCGGACGATGCCCTCGCATAATTCGGGTGACGCACGGCACTCGCCTGCGGCGAGACCGGTAGGGCGCAGCGCTCCTGGCGCCAGCCGATCGCAGCGGCAGCCGATCGCAGCGGCAGCTCTGCCGCGGCTTGGGCTTGGGCTTGGGC
>NZ_BOQN01000226.1 GCF_018332695.1 Paractinoplanes toevensis | reverse complement strand
TGACCTTCCCCCCGTAGCCCGGACACCCAGGGTGTGGGGTCAACGGTCGTGATCAGACGGGGTTTGGAGCTGTTCGAAGTCGATGGGACTGTGCATTCCGATACCGGAATGACGTCGTGTCGGGTTATACCAGCATTCTATCCATTCGAAGATGGCGTTGGCGAGTTCGTCACGGGTGTTCCACTCTTTCGAGTCGAGGACCTCCAATTGCAGGGTTCCCCAGAATGACTCCATCATCGCATTGTCGTAGCAGTCACCGACACTACCCATAGATCCCAGGATTTCCGCTCTCTGCAGTCGTTGCCCGAAACGCCAGGACGTAAATTGACTCCCGTGATCGGAATGCAGGATCGTTTGCTTGCTGACGGGCTCGCGACGTAAGACTGCCATGCCGAGCGCGTCGAGGACCAGTTCGGTTTTCATGTGTTCGGCGATGGACCACCCGACAATTCTGCGGGAAAAAGCGTCGAGAACCGCAGCGCAGTACAGTTTCCCTTCGCCGGTCCGGTGTTCGGTGATGTCGGTGACCCACAGCCGGTCCGGGCCGGTGGCGACGAACGTGCGGTCCACCAAGTCCTTGAAGGGTTCCGCGTGCGGGTCCCGGAAAGTGCAGCCGTGCCGGCGCCGCCGGTAGAGACCCTGGATCCCGGCCTGGCGCATCAGCCGGGCCACCCGCTTCTCGTTGACCTTCCATTCCATGCCCATGGTCAACTCGGCGTGCACACGAGGCGAGCCGTACGTTCCCCGCGATTCTTCATGAATTTTCTGAATATGTTTGAGGAGGATCTCGTTGTCGGTGTCCCGCGCCGAGGGTGGCCGGTCTTTCCATTCGTAGTAGCCGGAACGGGATACGTCGAGTAATCGGCAGGCCACCGCGACGTCGAGATGGTCGTCGGCGAGTTCACGGACCAGCCGATATTTACTTTGGGAGGACGTTCTCCCGAGCGAAAAACGCCGCGGCTCGTTTCAGGATCTCGTTCTCCACCTCGAGCTGCCGATTCCGGCGGCGGAGTTCGGTGAGTTCTTGCTTCTCCCCACTGTTCAAACGATCGGGCCGGCCGCCGTCGTCGGTGTCGGCCTGGGCCAGCCAATTACGCAGACAGGACTCCGAGATCTGGAGCTCTCTGGCGATCTGACCGATCGGTTTGGTGCCGGCGCGGGCCAACGAGACGGCTCGCTGCCGGAACTCTGCGGGGTGAGGTGCGGGCATGGACGGGATCCTTCCTCGGATTCCGTCGACCACCTCACCCTCGGTGTCCGGCAAACCGGGGGAAGCTCA
>NZ_BOQN01000225.1 GCF_018332695.1 Paractinoplanes toevensis | reverse complement strand
TGGTGCTGGCCGACCTGCTGGCGGGCAGTGCGGCGGGTGCGGTGACGTTCGGGTTGCGCTTCGGCGACGAGGTCACCGCGTACAACCGCGGCTACATGATCATCTCGGCGATGCTGCCGGTGTTGCTGCTGGCGGTGCTCGCGGTCTCCCGGGCGTACGAGCGGCGCTTCCTGTTCGTCGGGACGGACGAGTATCAGCGCGTGTTCCGGGGCGGGGTAGGCCTGATCGCGGGCGCGGCCCTGGTGTCGTACGCCCTCGATCTAGATCTTGCGCGAGGCTATGTCCTCGCTGCCCTGCCCACCGCGATCTGCACCTCCGTGGTGTTGCGTTTCGCCCTGCGCAAGCGATTGCACCTGGCCCGTGCCCGCGGGGAGAGCCTGCGCCGGGTGCTGCTGACCGGGCACGAGCTGTCGGTGATCGGGATGGCCCGGCAGCTGCGCCGGGAGCGCTATCACGGCCTGGAGGTGGTGGGCGCCTGCCTGCCGGCCGGGCATGACGGCGAGGGCATGAACGGACTGACCGTGTACGGCACGTTCGACGACGTGGCGAGCGCGGTGGAGCGGGCCGACGCGGACACCGTGGTGGTGCTCAGCTGCCCGGAGTTGGACGGCGAGACGCTGCGCCGGCTGGCCTGGCGGCTCGAGCGCGACGAGGTCGACCTGGTGGTGGCGAGCGCGCTGGTGGATGTGGCCGGTGCCCGCACCACGATCCGGCCGTTCGACGGGCTGCCCATGCTGCACGTCGAACACCCGCGGCTGCACGGCGGATCGCGGCTGGTCAAGGACGTGTTCGACCGGCTCGGTGCGCTGCTGTTGCTGACCGCGTTCGGCCCACTGCTGCTGGCCGTCGCACTGTGTGTGCGGGTGACCTCGCGCGGGCCGGTACTCTTTCGTCAGGTACGGGTGGGCCGGGACGGCCGCGCGTTCCGCATTTTCAAGTTCCGGAGTATGTACGTGGACGCCGAGGCGCGGCTTGCCGAGCTGCGGCATCTCAACGAGCACGACGGTGTGCTCTTCAAAATCCGCGATGATCCGCGGGTCACCCGGGTGGGCCGCTGGTTGCGCCGGTTCTCGCTGGACGAGCTGCCGCAGTTGCTGAACGTGCTGCTCGGCCAGATGTCGCTGGTTGGGCCGCGGCCGCCGTTGCCGTCGGAGGTGGCTGTCTACGCCGACGACGTGCGGCGTCGCCTGGCCGTCAAACCCGGCATGACGGGCCTTTGGCAGGTTTCCGGACGATCGGACCTGCCGTGGGAGGAAGCCGTCCGCTTGGACCTGCGCTATGTGGAGAACTGGTCGCTCAGCTTGGACTTGGTGATCCTTTTGCGGACGATGACCGCCGTGGTGCGCTCGTCGGGGGCGTACTGACCGTGAGGGAGCCCGAGGCAATGACAGAGACGTCGGAGCGCATCACCAGCCAGCGGGAAGGCGAGCACGGCGGGACCCCGCCGGTCATCGACTCAGCCTTCGCTCGCTGGCTCGCGGACCGCGCCGGTCAGGTGCTGCTGAAGGTCCGCGACGAGATGGGGTACGCGGACGGCAAGGCGCTCAAGACCGCCGGTGATCGGGCCGCGCACGATCTGCTGCGAGCCGAGCTGGCGCGCTGGCGTCCGGCCGACGCGGTGCTCTCCGAGGAGGACGACCACTCCCGGATCGCCTGGCAGGAGGGCGAGCCCGCGAGCGTTCGCCCGGAGCGCCTCGGCGCGAACCGGGTGTGGATCATCGACCCGCTCGACGGCACCCGCGAGTTCTCCGAGGAGGGCCGCGCCGACTGGGCCGTGCACGTCGCTCTCTGGAGTTCCGACTCGGCCAATCCGAGTCATCTGGCGGCCGGCGCGGTCGCGATGCCGGCTCAACATCGCACCATCGCCACCGACCACGCTCCGGCATATCCACCGATGCCGATCGATAGCGGCGTCGGCGGATCGATCAGGATCGCTGCCTCGCGGACCCGTCCGCCGGCCTTCGTGACGGCTCTCGCGGAAGAAATCGGGGCCGAGCTGGTGCCCATGGGATCGGCCGGTGTGAAGATCGCGGCGGTGATAAACGGCGAGGCAGATGCCTATATCCATGCCGGCGGCCAGTACGAGTGGGACTCCGCCGCGCCGGTCGCTGTGGCTTTGGCCACCGGCCTGCACGCTAGCCGAATCGACGGTTCTGCGCTGAAATACAACGAGGCCGATCCTAAGCTGCCGGACCTGGTGGTCTGCCGCAAGGATCTCGCGCCCCGGTTGCTTGCAGCGTTGCAGCGTCACCTTCCGTAACAACGACCAAAAGTAACCCCCCGGAAAGGTCGGGCAACACCGATGAGTCAGCCGAAGCCATACCGTGTCTCGCATCTGGATGCTCTT
>NZ_BOQN01000224.1 GCF_018332695.1 Paractinoplanes toevensis | reverse complement strand
CCCGCCCTCGGGGCACTCGTTCAACCTTACTAGGTCTTCCAGTCCGTGTCAACCGGTTTCTCCCGGTTGGTGACCTTATGCCCTAGTGCCTCCCCCGACCCAGGCGCGCAGCACTGCTGCGATCCGAAGTTCGAAGGATTTGGCAGGACGGCCGCTGCGGATCTCTCCGCTTTGTTTCGTCCGCGTCCCTGCCGGCTCGGAAAACATTACAGGCTGGTTCCCCGGGCTCCAAATCGGCCCCCAGTGTCGCGCAAAAGTGCAGGTCAGCGCGCGTATATCGACAGACGGCAGTGCACAGGGCCTACGGTGCGTAGATGATCGCGAGAGGTTTCGAAGCGGTCGGCGAGGCGTTCGCCGCCGACCCACGCGGTGGTTCCGCCCTGACAATCCTGTACCGCGGCCGTCCCGTGGTGGATCTGCGCGAGGGTTGGCGCGACACCGCGCGCACGACCGCGTGGGACGAGAAAACCCTGGTCAACGTCTACTCGGTGGGCAAGCCGGTGATGGCCGCCGCGGTGCTACAGCTGGTGCGACGTGGACAGGTCACGCTGTCCGACCAGATGGCCACCTACTGGCCGTCGTTCAAGACCAGGGCTTCGGTACGGGATGCGCTGGCCCACCTCGCCGCCCTGCCCGCATTCCCCGTTCCCCGCCGGCCGGAGGACTGGGCCGACTGGGATCTGCTCTGCAACGACCTGGCCGAGGCCACCCCGGAGTGGGAGCCGGGCACGGTGGCCGCCGAGCACGCCCTCACCTACGGCCACCTGCTCGGCGAGCTGGTCCGCCGGGTCGACGGCCGGCCGCCGGCTCGCTACGTCGCCGAGGAGATCGCCGGCCCGCTGGGCCTGGACCTGGGTTTCGCCCTGAACAGCGAGGAGAACTGCGCGGAGCTCGAGTTCGACTCCCCCGACTGGCCGCAGCGCATGCTCGGCGCCCCCGACTCGGTGCACGCCCGCGCGGTCGCCAACCCCTCGGGTGCCCGGGACCTGGCCGTGGTCAACTCCCCACTGTGGCGCCAGGCCGCGGTTCCGGCCGTCAACATCCATGCCACCTCGATGGCGATCGCCCGCTTCTACGCCGCGATCCTCGACGGCCGGCTCCCCGAGCTGGCCGTTCCGCAGTACACGGGCACCGACCTGTTCCTGGAGTCCGAGGTCACCTGGGGTCTGGGCGTGCAGATCGAGCCGGACGGCACCTGGGGCCAAGGCGGGCTGGGCGGCAACGCCGGTTGGGCCGACCCGGCCCGGGACCTCGCGATCGCGTACGTGACCAGGCGTCTCGGCGACTTCACCACGGTCGACCGCATCGAGCGGGCACTCGGAGAAAGCAACGTCGAGAAAATCTAATGCCGCCCGGCCGGTCGCCGATTCTCACCGTCGCGGAAGAGGGATCAAGGAGGCGGAAGTGAGGGGGCGACGGCGGACCTGGCTGGTGTCCGCCGTCCTCACGACCGCCACGCCGGCGCCGTCCATGGCCACCAGCAGTGGACGGCGCCGGTGATCCGGCGACAAAAAGGGGGGCCCGCCGACCCCACGTTTGACGGACGCAACGAGGTCGACGGACCCCGCTAAGACCCGCCCGGGCGTACCGGGCGGGGGGTTCACGGCCGCAGCCACACCGCTTCGTCCCGGTGTGACTCCAGGGGACCCGGGTAGTCGAGACCGTCGCGCACCGCTGCCGGTAGTCGCCACGGCTCGTGGACTGCCGAGCCCTCGATCGCCTTGAGTTCGGGTATGTAGCGCCGAACGTACACGCCTTCGGGGTCGAACCGATGGGCCTGCCGGATCGGGTTGAAGCGGCGGTAGGGCCGGCTGTCGTTGCCGGTGCCGGCCACCCACTGCCAATTACCGGAATTGTTGGGCACGTCCCCGTCGAGCAGCCACCGGAAGAACCACTGCACCCCGAGCCGCCAGTCGACCCCGAGATGTTTGGTCAGGAACGCGGCGGTGATCAGGCGGGCCCGGTTGTGCATCCAGCCCTCGGCGCGCAGCTGCCGCATCCCGGCATCCACGATCGGCACCCCGGTCAGCCCGTCCTGCCAATGTTTCAGCGCCTCCGGATCGTCTCGCCATTCGTCGTCGGCGTTCGGCCGATAAGCCCGGGCGGAGATCTGCGGGAAGGCCTGCACGACCTGGTAGTAGAAATCGCGCCAGCAGAGCTGGCGAACAAAGGGATCGGCATTGCGCGTCCGGGCCGCGTCGGCGACGGCCAGCGGCGAGACACAACCGAAGCGAAGGTACGGACTGAGCCGGCTGGTCACGTCGCCGGGCAGGTCGTCGTGCCCATCCCCGTACCCGTCAATGGCGCTCAGCCAGGCAGTCAGCCGCCGCCGTCCCTCGGTCTCGCCGCCGGTGGCGGCGTCCGGCGATTCTCCGTCCGGCGTCGCCGGCAGGCGGCCGGCCGCGATTCCGTCCGGCAGCGTGATGGTGTGCGGCGCGGCCACCTCGTCCCGCCAATCGGCCGACTGCCAGACCCGGTAATAGGGAGTGAAGACCCGATAGGCCGGTCCGCCGCCGCCGGGTCGCAGCGAACCCGGATCGACCACGGTCACGCCGGGAAAGAAACGCAGCGCGATGCGCTGCCGATCGCATTCGGCCTGGAGGCGGGTTTCGCGCTTTTTGGCGTACGTGGTGACGTCCGCGGCTACGCCGAGCATGGTCGCCCCCACCTCGCCGCAGAGCTTGATCGCTTCGGCGACCGGGTCGCCGCTGCGCAGGACGAGGTCGCCACCCCGCCCGCGCAGGGTGTCGCGCAGGTCGGCGAGCGCCTGGTGCAGGAAGCGGCTGCGGTTGGCGGACAGCTCCGACAGGGCCGGGTCGAGGACGAAGAGCGGGACGACCCGGTCGGCGTTGGCGCAGGCCGCGGCGAGGGCCGGGTTGTCGTGCACCCGCAGGTCGCGGGTGAACAGGACGACGGCCGTGCGCATCAGGCGGCCACCGGGGTGCCGGGCCGGGTGAGCAGGCTGCGCACGGCGACGGCGGCCCGGCGCGAGTTGGGCACCGTGGCTCGGCGGGCGAACACGTCGTGGTCGGCAGCCTCCACCTGGTCGAGGATGCCGCCGTAGAGCAGGTAGGCGGTGCGCATGCAGGCCTGGGACGCGGGTTCGAGCAGCGGGATGCCGGGGGCGGCCTGACGGTAGTGGCCGCGAGCCCGCTCCACCTCGTACACAATCAAGGGTTTGATTTTGGGGTTGCCGGGCCGGAGATCGGCCGGCGTCAGGCCGAAGCGGTCGAGGTCCTCACGCGGGAGGTAGACGCGGCCGCGCTCGAGGTCCTCGGCGACGTCCCGGATGAAGTTGGTGAGCTGGAAGGCGATGCCGAGCTGGCGGGCGGGTTCGCGAGCGGCGGCCGGGTCGGCGGAACCGAGGATCGGCAGCATCATCGTGCCGATCACCGCGGCCGAGCCCTCCATGTATTCCAGCAGGTCGTCGTAGGTGTCGTAGGACGTGATCGTCAGGTCCATCGCCATGCAGCGCAGGAACGTGGCGAAGTCGTCGACGTCCAGGTCGAACACCGCGATGGTGTGCAGCACGGCGGGCAGCAGCGGGTCGTCGACCTCGCCGCCGCGCAGGCCGGCCACGAAGCGCTCGGACCATTCGTCGAGTCGCTCTTTGCGGGCCGCCGGGGGCAGCGCCTCGGTCTGGTCGACGATCTCGTCGGCGTAACGGGTGAAGCCGTAGAGGGCGTGCACGTGCCGTCGTTTCCACGCGGGCAGCAGCCGGGTCGCCAGGTAGTAGGTGCGGCCGTGCTTCTTGTGCAGCATCCGGCAGCGCTCGTAGGAGCTGGCGAGATCCACTTCACGTCCTCCAAATCGACGCAGCAATCGACGCAACCACAGAACCTAGGGTACGGTACGACTCGTGGCCAACGACACGCTCGAGGGAAAACTGCGCCGGGTACCCCGGCAGGTCAGCCGCCCCACCCTGCTCGACGCGGTCGAGGGCACTCTCGCCGACTTCCTGGCCGCCCAGATCGCCGCGCTCGAGGCGATCGACCCGGCCCTCGGCGGCATGGCCCGCACCACACGGGACCTGGTGCTGGCCGGCGGGAAACGGTTGCGCCCCACGTTCGCCTACTGGGGGTGGCGTGGGGCGACCGGTCCGGGCGAGCCACTCGACCCGGTGCTGCCGGCCCTCGCCGCGCTCGAGCTCATGCACACGTTCGCCCTGGTGCACGACGACGTCATGGACGAGTCGGCCACCCGGCGCGGCCGGCCCACCGCGCACCGGCTGTTCGCCGGGCAGCACGCCCGGGCCGGCCGGCTCGGTGACTCGGGCCGGTTCGGCACCACCGCGGCGATCCTGGTCGGCGACCTCTGCCTGGTCTGGGCCGACCAACTGCTGGCCCGCACCCCGCTGTCGACCGCGACGCTGTTCTCGGTGCGCTCCCGCTACGACCGGATGCGGGTCGAGGCGGTCGCCGGGCAGTATCTGGACGTGCTCGGCGAAAGCTCGCCGCAGGAGTGGTCGGCCGAGCGGGCGCTGCTGGTCGCCCGCCTGAAAACCGCCAGCTACACCGTGCAGCGGCCGCTGCAGTTCGGCCTGGCCCTGGCCGGGCCGGTCGACTCGGACATCGACGACGCCTACTGCCGATACGGCCAGTTGGTCGGCGAAGCGTTCCAGCTGCGCGACGACCTTCTCGGTGTCTACGGCGACCCGGCCGTGACCGGCAAACCGGCCGGCGACGACCTGCGCGCCGGCAAACCCACGACTCTGCTGTTACTCGCTCGCCAGCTCGCCCCCGAGCTGGCCCTGGACCCCGCCGGAGCTGTCAACCCCGCCGACGGCTCCGGCGGGCTCACCCCCCGCTCGATCACCGAAACCGGGGCGCCCGACCGGGTCGAGCAGATGATCCAGGAACGCGTCGCCGCCGCGGTCGCGATCCTGGCCGACCTGCCGATCGACGGCGACGCCCGGACCGCGCTCATCGAGCTGGCGGTTCGCGCCACCCAGCGGGCGGCATGATGTCCGGCATGCGAAACGTGACGGGACCGACCGCACGCGTGGTGATTGTCGGAGCCGGGCTGGGCGGTTTGGCGTGCGCGCTGCATCTGGCCGCGGCCGGACGGCAGGTCACGGTGGTCGAACGGGAATCCGTGCCGGGCGGCCGGGCCGGGCGGTTGTCGCTGCAGGGTTATGAGTTCGACACCGGGCCGACCGTGCTGACCATGCCGTCCCTGATCGAGGAACCGCTCGCCGCGGTCGGCGAGAAGCTGTCCGATTGGCTGGAACTGTCGCCGCTGGACCCGGCCTATCGGGCTTACTACCCCGACGGATCGACGCTGGATGTTCACACCGACACGCTGGCGATGGCCGCCGAGATCTCCCGAGTGTGCGGACCGCGCGAGGCCGACGGTTACCTGCGGTTCGTCGACTTCGCCCGGAAGCTGTGGGAACTGGAGCGCGACCACTTCATCGGCCGCAACCTCGACACCCCGCTCGACCTGGTCAATCTCAACCTGCTGAAACTCCTCGGCATGGGCGGCTTCCGCCACCTCCACCCGAAGATCGCGTCGTTCTTCCGCGACCCGCGCACCCAGCGGATCTTCTCGTTCCAGGCGATGTACGCCGGCCTCGCACCGCACGACGCCCTCGCGATCTACGCGGTCATCGCCTACCTCGACTCGGTCGCCGGCGTCTACTTCCCCAAGGGCGGCATGCACGCCGTGCCGAAAGCCCTGGCCGGAGCGGCCGAGAAACACGGCGTCAGCTTCCGCTACGACACCACCGTCACCAGCGTCGAGATCAGCAACGGCCGGGCCACCGGGGTGATCACCGCCGACGGCGACCGCATCCCCGCCGACGTCGTGGTCCTCAACCCCGACCTGCCGATCGCCAAGCGCGATCTCCTGCCACCGCAGCGACAACGCCGCCTGCGCTACTCACCGTCCTGCGTGGTGCTGCACATCGGCTCCAAGCAGGCGTACGGGAAGATCGCCCACCACAACATCCACTTCGGCCGCCACTGGAAACGCACCTTCGACGAGGTGATCCGGGACGGCCTGTTGATGAGCGACCCGTCCCTGCTGGTGACCAATCCCACCCACACCGACCCGACCGCGGCCCCCGACGGCCGGCAGACCTACTACGTGCTCGCGCCCACCCCCAACCTGTCCGACGGCCCGATGAACTGGCGCGGCGACCTCGCCGACCGGTACGCGGCCTCGCTGGTGCGAACCCTGGAGAAGCGCGGATACGTGGGATTCGGCGACGGCATCGAGGTGCAGCAAGTGATTACCCCGGCCGACTGGGCCGATCAGGGCATGGCGGCCGGCACACCGTTCGCGGCCGCCCACACGTTCGGCCAGACCGGACCGTTCCGCCCGTCCAACCTGCACCCCGTCTACCCCAACGTGGTGTTCACCGGCTCCGGCACCCAACCCGGCGTCGGCGTACCCATGGTTCTGATCTCCGGAAAACTGGCCGCCGGCCGGATCGTCGGGGAACACCGGTGACCGCTCGCGAATCCCACGTCGTCGAACTGGTGTCGCTCGACGGCGTGGCCATCGGGTCGGACACCGTCCTCGCGGCCCACCAGGCGCCCGGACGGTTGCACCGGGCGTTCTCGGTATTCCTGCGCGACCCTTCGGACGGGCGCGTGCTGCTGCAGCAACGGGCTGCGGTCAAGACCCGGTTCCCGCTGCGCTGGGCCAACACCTGCTGCGGCCACCCCCGGCCCGGCGAGGACGTGGCCGACGCCGCCCGCCGCCGGCTCGCCGAAGAGCTCAACCTGCCCGCGATGCCGCTGACCCAGGTCGGCGTCTACACCTACCGGGCCGAAGACCCGTCGAGCGGCCGGGTCGAGCACGAATACGACCACGTGCTGCTCGGCGACCTGCCCGCCGGCATCCGCCCCACCCCCGACCCCGACGAGGTCGCCGACCTGCGGTGGGTATCGGTACCCGACCTCTTCACGGAGATCACCGCCGACCCGAACCCGTTCGCTCCCTGGTTACTCGGCGTGACTGCCAGGCTGTCGCCTGTCTCCTCCGCCGGGCTAGTTGCGGACGTTACTGCCGATGCTCCGGAGCGGTCGGGTGGCCGATGAGGCGCTGAGCGCCGGTGCGGTCGCACGCCGTCTCGGCGTAGCGGTCACCACCCTGCGGACCTGGCACCAGCGGTACGGGCTGGGCCCGAGCCGCCACGTGCCCGGCCAGCACCGGCGCTACACGGCCCAGGACCTGAACCGGCTCGAGGTGATGCTCCGGCTGACGTCCCAGGGCGTGGCACCCGCGGAGGCGGCCGCCTGGGCTCGGCGTACACCCGTCCCTGCGGTGACCTCGGCCCCCACCCTCCCGGCGCCGCCGGACGTTCCCGTCTCCGGCCGCGGGCCGGACGGTGGTGGGCTGGCCATTCCGCTCGGCCAGGTCGTGCCGGCCGCGCGCGGACTGGCCCGCGCCGCGATGCGCCTGGACGCACCCCTGATGCGCGACATCCTGGCCGCCGCCGTGGTCGAGACCGGAGTGATCGCCACCTGGAACGAGGTGGCCCTGCCCGTCCTGGTCGGCATCGGCGAGCGCTACGAGTCCACCCGGCGCTTCATCGAGGTGGAACACCTGCTCTCACGCTCCGTCACGGAAGTCCTGAGCGCCGTCCCACGTCCACCGGCCGCGACGGCGCCCCGGGTCCTGCTGGCCGCCGCCGACGAGGAACAACACACCCTCCCGCTGGAGGCCCTGGCCGCCGCCCTGGCCGAGGAGGGCATCCCGACCCGCCTGCTGGGCGCCCGGGTGCCACCACAGGCGCTGGAGGACGCCATCACCCGAACCGGCCCCACCGCGGTCGTCCTCTGGTCCTCGATGCCCCACACCAGCAACGCCGCCCAACTGGCCCGAGTAGCCACCCACCCCCGCCGGCCACTCCTCGTGGCCGCGGCCGGCCCCGGCTGGACCGAGGCCGATATGCCGGACGGCGTGACCCTCCTGACCGCCCTCGTTCCGGCCATAAACCTGCTCCGAACCGCCGTCGCGTGATGTTTCCCCTGTTCAGGGCGGTACGGGATACCGGTTTGGAGTGCGGGCGGTGGATCACGTATGCTTTCCAAGCCTCAAGCGGGGCCCGGTTGGGGTCTACGCCGCTAAGCATTGCGAACATGCAATACTGGCGGAGTTGCCCTCATCGTCTAGTGGCCCAGGACGCCGCCCTTTCAAGGCGGTAGCACGGGTTCGAATCCCGTTGGGGGTACTGGTAGGTTGGTAGCGCAAGCCACCAACCGGCTAGCAAGTGAATAGCAAGGTCCTGTGGAGCAGTTGGAGTGCTCGCCGCCCTGTCAAGGCGGAGGTCGCGGGTTCAAGTCCCGTCAGGACCGCAAAGCAACATCTAAGGCCAGGTAGCTCAGTTGGTACGAGCGTCCGACTGAAAATCGGAAGGTCGGCGGTTCGACCCCGCCCCTGGCCACCAGATCAACAGGGCGTCGACCAGCGGATAAGCCGGTCGGCGCTTTTCGTTACGGCGTCGTGAGCGACGGACTTTGCTCACAGCCGGTCTTGACGGGCGATGCCGAGTCAGCAGCGCCACCGCTTCCTCAACTTGTGCTGCCGTCGTCGTCCGCATGAGGTGTGCGTAGACCCCGGCGGGTTACGTCCGCCGACGAGTGGCCGAGGATCAGTTGCACGATCTCGATCGGCACCCCGCCAGCGAGCATGCGCCGTGACGTGTGTCGTGACGTGTGTCGCGCAACCGGACTGGCGGCAGCCCGCAGGCCGCCGCGTGCCGTTCGAACTCGACTGTCGTCGGCAGGCGGGACCAGTTGGCCAGGTGCGCTACCGTCTGCGGTCGCTGGGCCAGGGGTCGCCGCGCATGCGCGCTTGCGTCAGAGTGCACGTTGCTGGCGCGAGCTGGGACGTCGAACGTTCGAGGAGTTGCGGTGATGGCTGCACGTTCGTGGTCAGCCGTGTTGACGGCCGTGCTGATGTTGCTCACGGCCTGTGACTCCAACGGCGTGGAACTGGACGGCGGCACTTCTGGCCTGGCCAAGGGCGAAAGCTGGGAGGAACTGCGCCAGCAGGCAAGAGCGTCGTTGGCTCACCACGACCAGGAGGCGGCCAAATCCCCCTCGCAGGCTCCCAACGTCAGCCCCTCCGCCTGGGATCCTGACGCCACGACCTATGGCATGCCCATCGACTCCGCCGCCGTGGATGCGCAGGGCACCCGCATGACGGTCACGTTCACCGGACCGCCAGGACCGTCGGCGCAGTCATGCGGCGCCGACTATGCCGCTGAGCCCGTCGAGTCGGACAAGGCGGTGGTGGTCATCGTGCTGGAGCAACGCAGCGGCTACACCGGCGTATGCACCATGATCGGCATGACCCGCACCGCGGCGCTGAACCTAGCGAAGCCTTTGGGCAAACGCGCCGTCCTCACAATTCTGGGCGACCCGGTATCCGTCACCCGCGCTGCTAACACAAAGTAGGCGCTGTGAAATTCGCCTGAAGTTGGCTGTCAAGCGGCAGTCGGAAGGTCGGCGGTTTGACCCCGCCCCTGGCCACGAGTCTGGGGCTGCCGACTGCTCACGGAAAGCGTGAGCCGGGCAGCCTCGTTCGCATCCCTTGCTACAGCATGGTTTGTGGATCTTTTGGCTTTTCGCCCACGGCGATGCCCTGGACTGAGCGCCAGCCTTGCGGGCTGTAGGGATTATGTGTTTTACCTGCTCGTCGGGGGTTCCGGTGTTGGGGTCCACGCCTAGTGAGTAGACGGCTAGTTCGCCGGCCCGGCCTATCTCGTAGCGGGCTCGGAACTGGGCCTGCCCCGTTTTGACG
>NZ_BOQN01000223.1 GCF_018332695.1 Paractinoplanes toevensis | reverse complement strand
CAGGCCCAGCACGAACGAACCGATCGTGGAGAACGTGTTCAGGAACGTGAAGCCGTCCGACGGCAGGTAGTCGGCGTACCGGCGGGGCATGCCCTCGGTGCCCAGCCAGTGCTGCACCAGGAACGTGGCGTGGAAACCGAGGAACGTCAGCCAGAAGTGGACCTTGCCGAGGCGGTCGTCGAGCATCCGGCCGAACATCTTCGGGAACCAGAAGTAGATCCCGGCGAACACCGCGAACACGATCGTGCCGAACAGCACGTAATGGAAGTGCGCGATCACGAAGTACGAGTCACTGACGTGGAAGTCGATCGGCGGGGCGGCCAGCAGCACACCGGACAGACCACCGAACAGGAACGTCACCAGGAAACCGATCGCGAACATCATCGGCGTCTCGAAGCTGATCTGGCCGCGCCACATCGTGCCGATCCAGACGAAGAACTTCATGCCGGTCGGCACCGCGATCAGGAAGCTCAGGAAGCTGAAGAACGGCAGCAGCACCTGGCCGGTGACGAACATGTGGTGTGCCCACACGCTCATCGACAGCGCGCCGATCAGCAGCGTCGCCGCGACCAGACCCTTGTAGCCGAACACCGGCTTGCGGCTGAAGACCGGGATGACCTCGGTGATGATGCCGAAGAACGGCA
>NZ_BOQN01000222.1 GCF_018332695.1 Paractinoplanes toevensis | reverse complement strand
ATCCAGCTGCTCTCCGGCTACGAGGGCAAGGAGCCGGTAGCACCGGGCGAACCGGCCGCGCCGCCGACCTCCGCCGTACTCGATCAATTCGGTACGAACCTGACGCAGGCCGCGCGGGACGGCAAGCTCGACCCGGTCATCGGCCGGGAGAAGGAAATCGAGCGGGTCATGCAGGTGCTGTCCCGCCGGATGAAGAACAACCCGGTGCTGACCGGCGAGCCGGGCGTCGGCAAGACCGCCGCGGTGGAGGGACTGGCGCAGGCGATCGTCAAGGGCGAGGTGCCCGAGACGCTCAAGGACAAGCAGCTCTACACGCTGGACATGGGCTCGATGGTGGCCGGCTCCCGCTATCGCGGTGACTTCGAGGAGCGTCTCAAGAAGGTGCTCAAGGAGGTCGCCACCCGCGGCGACATCATCCTGTTCGTCGACGAGGTGCACACCCTGGTCGGTGCGGGCGCGGCCGAGGGCGCGATCGACGCGGCCTCGATCCTCAAGCCGATGCTGGCCCGGGGGGAGCTGCAACTGATCGGGGCGACGACCCTCGACGAGTACCGGAAGTTCATCGAGAAGGACAAGGCGCTGGAACGCCGGCTCCAGCCGATCCAGGTGGCCGAGCCGTCGCTGGCGCACAC
>NZ_BOQN01000221.1 GCF_018332695.1 Paractinoplanes toevensis | reverse complement strand
CGCGGGCCGCGCTGACCGCCTCCACCGCATCCAACTGATCAGCGAAAATCGACTTCGTGTCATACAGCAACCGGCCGATCAGCGTCGACTTACCGTCGTCGACACTACCGGCGGTGGCGAACCGCAACAGATCCATGTGCTGCGCCGGCGCCGCCTCGGCCTGCAGGATGGCCTGGCTCATCAGAAGTAGCCCTCTCGCTTACGGTCTTCCATCGCCGCCTCCGACACCTTGTCATCCCCGCGGGTCGCTCCCCGCTCGGTGATCCGGGTCGCGGCGACCTCAGCGATCACCTTCTCCACCGTGTCCGCATCCGACAACACCGCCGCCGTCTGCGACGCATCCCCCACCGTCCGGTAGCGGACCCGACGCACCGCCGAGGTTTCCCCCTCACGCAGGTGGATGAACTCGTTCACCGCGTAGAACATGCCGTCCCGCTCCACCACCTCACGCTCATGCGCGTAATAGATGGCCGGCAACGGAATGTTCTCCCGGGCGATGTAATGCCACACATCCAACTCGGTCCAGTTCGACAGCGGGAACACCCGGATCGACTCCCCCGGATGATGCTTGCCGTTGTACAACGCCCACAACTCCGGGCGCTGGTTCTTCGGATCCCACTGACCGAAATCGTCGCGGAAGGAGAACATCCGCTCCTTCGCCCGCGCCTTCTCCTCATCCCGGCGGGCACCACCGAACAACGCATCAAACCGGTACTTCTCCACCGCCGCCAGCAACACCGGCGTCTGGATCCGGTTACGCGTACCGTCCGGCAACTCCCGCACCATCCCGGTATCGATCGCCTCCTGCACACTGGCCACCACCAGACTCAAACCCAGCGTCGCCACCCGCGTATCGCGATACTCGAGAACCTCGGGGAAGTTGTGGCCCGT
>NZ_BOQN01000220.1 GCF_018332695.1 Paractinoplanes toevensis | reverse complement strand
CGGGTGCGGTATTGCATGCGTTTGAGGCGGTTCTTCACTGCGGCCGCGAGGCCGGTGGCGGTGTGCACGGCGAGGTTGGCGAGGCTGCCTTTCATCGTCGACCAGACCTTCTCGACCGGATTCAGTTCCGGTGCGTACGCGGGTAGCTGATAGACGCGTAGCCAGGACCGGGCGGCTATAGCCGCCCGCATCGGCGGAGTCTTGTGCAGCGACAGGCCGTCCCAGACCAGCACGACCGGTGCTTGGAGCTGCTGGTGGGCGGCGTCGAGCAGCCGGATCAGCTCTGGCTCACGGAACCCTTTGGGTTCGCCTTTGCGACCGCGATACAGCAGGGTGCGGTAGATCAACCGGCTCGGTTCGCCCGGCTTGTAGCAGCACAACCCGGCGACCGACACCCGCACGGTGCCTTTCGCGGTCACCTTCACCACCGGCGTCTGCCCTTTCGGCGCCCAGGTGGTGGCCTTGTGCGCTTTTAAGGTCTGGCCGCACTCGTCGGCGACGACGATCCAGGCGGCCCTGCGGGCGGCGACTCTTTTACCGCCGGCCACTGATACCGCCGCCAGTGCACAATCGCGGTCTCGTCCCGCTCGATCGCCCGGTGGATCGGCAACTGCGGCGTGTAGCCGAGCCGGCGCATCGCCTGCCACGCCGTCGTGATCCCCACTCGCAGATGAAACATCGTCGCGATCAACGCCACCACCCGTGCCAGGGTCCACCGCTGGTCCTCGCCGTAGCCAGCGGCCGCCGGTCCTTGATCGAGTCGGGCCTTCAACCGCGCCAGCTGCTCGTCCGACAGCTTCGGGTCCGGCCCCGACGGGCCTCGGGAAGCCAGGGCTTTGAGCACCCCCGGCGACCCAGACCCGCCGCCACTGATACGCCGATTTCGTGGAGACCTCGAGCAGGCCAGCAACCTCGACCGCCGACTTCCCGTCAGCGAACATCTGCGCCGCCTCCTGGCGGACCTGCTCTCGCCGCTGCCGTTCCGCCCGGTCAACCCCACCACCATCGCCGTATCGCATACCTCTCAGCAGAGCCGACACACCCCTGCGCAGACGATCACCCGCAAGCGTCACAGTGGATCTGCACCAGACCCCCAACCCGAAAGGTGTCTAG
>NZ_BOQN01000219.1 GCF_018332695.1 Paractinoplanes toevensis | reverse complement strand
TGAGTGGGGCTAATGGGGTTGCGGTCCTTGGCGGTGCCACGTACACGGCCAACGGCAACATGATCGCGCGTGTGGACAACTCCAGCCGCGAGGTCACGAGAGTGTCCGGCCAAGTCAACTCGGCTGATCTCTGCACCAGCTATCCCAGCCGAGACAGTGCGCTGTTCCGCACCGACTATGCCCCGCTGAGGGTCGTCGGTACCGACGGCCGGTTCATCTATGCCACCGACACCTGCGGCATTCGCCGCGTTGACCCGGAAACCGGCGCCGTGACCACGCTTCCCTACGGCAACTACAGGACCTCGACCGCTTCCGTGGCGATCGCCGGCCAGTATCTGTACGCCGTCGACAACTCCGACAGCGGCCTGCAGAAGATCGATCTCAACTCGGGCAGCAACGACTCGCTCAACAACAACCACCACCTCGGCGCGGTCGCTGCTGACAGCAACTTCGTCTGGATGGTCAACACCGACCACATCTTCAAGATCGACCGGAACACCGGCGCCATCCTGAAACAGTGGCCCGTAGCCGTCCAGGGACACGCGCCCACGGCGCTGTTGTCCGTCGGCAACTACCTCTACGCCAGCCAGT
>NZ_BOQN01000218.1 GCF_018332695.1 Paractinoplanes toevensis | reverse complement strand
CACGGAACCCGGGGAAGATCAAAGGCTCCACCCTTCAGGCACTACTTACTTCGCAGCGCATTCGCGACCGTGTGCTGCCAGCCCTCACCGATCCGACAGATAGAGCATGGGCTACAGGGCGAAGGAGGTGCGCAACGGCCCGCTCATGTCAGTCAATCGGGGTCCGTAACGCGAACGGTGTTTCTGGCATTGGTTAGTAGCTTTCGGCGGCCGGCCAGCGGTCACCGAACGTGATGGCGAAGGCGTTGAGTACAGGTTTCCAACGGATCGTCCATCGAGTGCGGCCGGTCCCGGTGGGGTCCAGGCTGCGGGTCACAAGATACAGGCATTTCATCGCGGCTTGTTCGGTCGGGAAATGTCCGCGTGCCCGGATAGCACGGCGGTAGCGGGCGTTCAACGATTCGATGGCGTTGGTCGAGCAAATCACGGTCCGGATTTCGACGTCGTAGTCGAGGAACGGAATGAACTCGTTCCACGCGTTTCGCCACAATTGGATCATTGCCCGGTATTTGGTTCCCCATTTCTCTTCTAATTCTTCGAGCGCGGCGAGTGCCGCGTCGGCGTTCGGTGCGGTGTAAATCAGTTTGATGTCTCGCTTGATGGCGTCGCTGTCGTTGCGTGAGGTCAGGCGGAACGTATTGCGGATCAGATGAATGATGCAGGTCTGAACGATGGTCAGCGGCCATACGCTCTCGACTACTCCGGGTAGTCCTTTCAGCCCGTCGCAGACGAGGAAAAGCACGTCGCGTACGCCGCGGTTCTTCAGGTCGATCAGGACGCTCATCCAGAACTTGGCGCCCTCGCCGCCTACACCGGCCCAGAGCCCCAGGACGTCCTTGCGGCCGTCTGCGGTGACCCCGATGGCCGCGTAGACAGGCCGGTTGGCGACCTGGCCGTCACGTACCTTGACCACGATGGCGTCGATGAACACGGCGGCGTACATGGCGTCGAGTGGCCGCGATGTCCATTCCGTCATTTCGGCCACCACTTTGTCGGTGATCCGCGAAACGGTTTCCTTGGAAATTGACGCGCCGTAGATTTCCGCGAAATGTGCCGAGATCTCCCCGGTGGTCAATCCTTTCGCGTACAACGACAACACCATTTCGTCGACTTCACCGAGCCTGCGTTGCCGTTTCTTGACGATCTGCGGCTCGAACGTCCCTTCACGATCACGCGGGACATCAATGGAGACTTCGCCGGCCGCGTCCGAGATCACCGTCTTCGGCCGGGCGCCGTTGCGCACATTTGTCGACTCGCGGCCTTCTTCGGCCTGGTTCTTATCGTGACCGAGGTGTTCGGTCATCTCCTCGTTCAATGCCGTCTCGAGGACATTCTTGGTGAACAGTTTCAACAACCCGTCCGGGCCGGTCAGCTCGAGTCCGCGCTGCCGGGCCTCGGCCACCATGGCCGCCGCTGCGGCCTGCTCAGGCGACAGTGTGCGACCTTTGGCGCGGGTGTTCTTCCGTGGACTCACGATCTCTGCGGTCATTACTCACAGTGCCCATCCCGCCGGACCAAAATCCGGCGAATCGGGCCAGAAACACCGTTCGTGGAACAGTCCCGTCAATCGTAGTTTTCGACGGTGATCGCGGCGAGCGCCCGGGCCGGGTCACCCTGCAAGGTCGACAGTCTGCGTTGCAACGGTACAGGCAGCCGCGTCACCAATCGGATAAGACGCGGCATCAGCCAGACCTGTGAGGCAGTGGCGGGGATGAGTGACTTCATCGTCGTCGGGCCGATCGTGCGGGCGAGCCGGACGAAGTCGCGCATGCGGTCCTCGTAGCCGCGGAACGCCCGGATGTGGTCGCCGCCGGCCGCGTGCAGTTCGCCTGCGAGTACGTATGCCCCGACCATTGCCACGCTCGTGCCGCCACCGACCGCCGGGCCTGGCGAGTAGCCGGCGTCACCGACCAGCGTGATCCGGCCGTCCGACCAGGTCTCCATGACGATCTGGCTGATCGAGTCGAAGTAGAAGTCGGCGGCGTCGTCGAGCTCGGCCAGCAGGCGCGGCACCTCCCACCCATCTCGCGCGAACGTCTCGCGCAGCAGGCTTTTCTGCTGCTCGACGCCCCGGTGGTCATCGCCGAACGGCTCGTCGCGCCGGAACAGCATGCCGGCGCGCAGTTCACGGTAGTCGCTGAGCGGGTACATTCCGACAACCTTGCCGGGGGTGTTGTAGTTGAGCACCCGCCCGCGCAGGCCGAGATAGTTGGGCACGGTGAAGATCGCCAGGTGGCCCCCGATGTACTGGCGGAAGCTGGACTCCTCGCCGAAGGTCAGCCGCCGGACGTTCGAGTGGAGCCCGTCCGCGCCGACCACCAGCGCGAAGGTGCGCGGCGGCCCGTGCTCGAACGTGACTTGGACGCCGTCGCCATCCTGCGCCAGTGCGCGAATCGAATCGCCTGCCACGTACTCGACGTGGTCGCGCGTTGCGCCGAGCAGGATCGACGTCAGCTCGCCGCGCATGATTTCGACGTGCCGGTCGGAGATACCGGCCACCATGCGGGCAAGGTCGACGACGATCGGGGACCGCCCCGGCCGCTCGAACGAGACGACCTCGGTGCCGGTGCGGGCGGCGAGCACTGCGGGCAGCAGCCCCATCCGCTCCGCCACCTCCACGGCCGGGCCGAACAGGTCCACGGAGTGGCCGCCGACACCCAGCCGCTCGGCCGGCGTACGCTCGACGACGGTAGGTCGGAAGCCGTAGCGATGCAGCCAGTAGGCCAGGGTCGGACCGGCCACGCCGGCGCCGGATATCAGCACATCGGTAGTGGTTGGCATCCGATGACCTTATGCACCGACCCGCTGGGCCGATACGGTCCAAGTTCCTCGTCGGCAGGGCCATCGGCGACGGCGATCGTCGCTGCCGTCGACTTGGTTCACCCGATCGGGAGCTGACTACGACCGCCTCATTGAGGCGTCGTGGGCTGTGGCCGCCGGGCAACCGGCCGGGCGTCGCCGTGATCAAGTGTTGACCTCGCGGATCACGATGTGACATCGGCGGCTAGTAGGGGTGTAATGCCTGCGGACATTCGCGACGACGACGACGACCTGGAGCGTCTGCTCGAAGGCCGGGCCGATGTCGCGCGAACGTGGCGCCTGCGGCGGCTGTCCCGGCTGCTGCGCGCCGCCGCGGCCCGGCCGGCCACGGGAGCTCCGCGGCGAGGATGCCGCCCTCCGGTGACGGCCCCGTACCGTCCGCCGCGAACCTGTGCGCCGACTACCTTGCGCTGGACGGGACCGCGCGGGCTCAGGCGCTAGGGGAAACCGCGGTACGCACCGCTGGTGTCGCTTGCGGGATCGCCGGGGGCGGTGGACGCGTACTGCGAGGAGTCGGAGTCCGCGCCTCCAGCGGCCTCTGTCTCCCCGCCGTCGCCGGCGTCGCCGTCGGATCCCGCGATTCGGCAACGCTGCCTCCGACGTCTCGGGCGATCACCGGTTCGCGGCCTGCCACCGCCAACCGGTGTACCTCGACCCACCGCTCGACCGTCGTCGTGAACCCGCCTCGGGCCGTATCCGAACCACCCATCAACCCGGCACCCTTCCGCAACGGCTCCGCGATGCCCAACGCCGCGCAATCTCCACGGGTGCTCTTAGTGAGTGTTTGAGAGTGGGAT
>NZ_BOQN01000217.1 GCF_018332695.1 Paractinoplanes toevensis | reverse complement strand
TTCTTCGCCGCGGGCTCGTCGTCGAGCTCGTCCTCGTCCTCGGCGTCTTCGTCGTCCTCGTCGCCGTCCGCGCGGTTCTCGAGCTCGTCGTCCTCGTCGTCGAGGTCGTCGTCCTCGTCCTCGTCCTCGTCGGCCGGCAGCCCGGCGGCGCGGTCGGTCGGCTCGTCCTCGTCGTCCTCGAGCTCGTCGTCCTCGTCGTCGAGTTCGTCGTCGTCCTGGTCGTCGTCCTGGTCGCGGCTCGGGTCGGTGTCGACGTCGGTCCCGGCCGCGACGGCCTCGTCGTCGTCCTCATCCTCGTCGTCGCCCTCGATGCTGATGCCGTCGAGTTCGAGCAGCCGCTCGGTCGCGTCGGTCAGCTGGTCCTCGTCGACCGCGGCGGTCCGCGAGAACCACTCCCGCGCCTCGTCCCGGCGACCCGCGGCGAGCAGCGCATCGGCGTACGCGTAACGCAGCCGCGCCGCCCACTCCGCGTCCTCGTCGGCGGTCAACTCGCGCACCTGCAGCATCGCCACGGCCGCGTCGTGCTGACCCAGATCGCCACGTGCGCCGGCCGCCACGATCAGCAGCTCGATGGCGCCCGCCTTGTCGAGGTTCTTCGGGTCGGCACCCCGGTAGAGGTCGATCGCCCGCTCCGGGCGACCCAGCGCCCGCTCGCTGTCGGCGATCTCGGCCAGGTGCGTCTGACGCCCGGTCATCCGGTGGTACGTGCGCAGCTCGGCGATCGCCATCGTCCAGTCACCGGCCGCGTACGCGGCCAGCCCGACCGCCTCCCGCACCACCGCGATGCGGGACGCGAGCCGCCGCGCCGCGATGGCGTGCTGAAGCGCCAGCTCGGAGTCCTCGTCGATGACCTGGCCGGCCGCCACGAGGTGCCGGGCGACGCTGTCGGCGACGTCCCGAGCCAGCGACAGCAGCTCGGCACGCACCTCCTGATCGAGGTCGGTGGCGACGATCTCCTCGGGGATCTCCGGCGCCTTGAACGTGGGCTGCTGGTCCTCGTCGGCCGGAGCCTGCTCGTTCCGAGCGTCATCGCGGTCCCGGAAACCACCACGGTCCCGGTCGCCGCGGAAGCTGCTGCGTTCCTGGTCACCGCCGCGGAAGCCGCCGCGGTCCTGGTCACTGCGGAAGCCGGGACGATCGCTCTGCGGCCGATCGTCCTGCGGGCGGTCGCTCTGCGGCCGGTCCCGGTCACCGCGGAAGCCGCCGCGATCACCCTGCGGACGGTCCCGGAAGCCACCCCGGTCGCGGTCGCCGCCACGGAACCCGCCGCGGTCGCCGCCACCCTGGTAACCACCACGGTCGCCCTGCGGACGGTCACTGCGGAAGCCGCCCCGGTCACCCTGGAAGCTGCTGCGCGGGCCGCTCTGCTCACGGTCGCCGCCACGGAACCCGCCGCGGTCACCCTGCGGACGGTCA
>NZ_BOQN01000216.1 GCF_018332695.1 Paractinoplanes toevensis | reverse complement strand
CGGTGTGCTCGCCGATCAGGTTGACCCGGCCGGGGGCGGCCCAGAGGCCGGCCGGTTCGGTGCCGAACTGCTGCCGGAAGACGTCGGCGGCGCTCATGCGACGTGCGAGCGGTAGAACGTCCACGCGTCGGCGATCATCGCCTGCAGGGTGTTCTTCTCCGGCACCCAGCCCAGCTCCGCGCGGGCCTTGGCCGAGGACGCGACCAGGGTGGCCGGGTCGCCCTCGCGGCGCGGCGCCATCTCGGCCGGCAGCTCGCTGCCGGTGACCTCGCGGGCCACCTCGACGACCTCGCGGTTGGAGAAGCCGTTGCCGTTGCCCAGGTTGTAGATGCGGTGCTCGCCCGGGGTGGCCGCGTCCAGCGCCAGCAGGTGCGCGCGGGCCAGGTCTTCCACGTGGATGTAGTCGCGGACGCAGGTGCCGTCGGCGGTCGGGTAGTCGTCGCCGAACAGCTGCAGCTTCGCCCGCTTGCCCGCGGCCACCTGCAGGGCGATCGGGATGAGGTGGGTCTCGGGGTCGTGCCGCTCACCGATCTCGTAGCCGTCGCGGATGTAGGCGCCCGCGACGTTGAAGTAGCGCAGCGAGACGGCGGCCAGCTTGTGTGCGTAGGTCTCCGAGGTCAGCGCGTGGTCGAAGGTCAGCTTGGTGGCGCCGTAGGTGTTGGTGGGCGCCTTCGCCGCGGACTCGGTGATCGGCAGCTCGACCGGATTGCCGTAGACGGCGGCGGTGGACGAGAAGATGAACCGGGGCACCCGGGCCGCACGCACCGCGTCGAGCAGGGCCAGGGATTTCACCACGTTGTCGTGCCAGTACAGTTCCGGCTTGGTCATCGACTCGCCGGCCGCGATCAGGCCGGCGAAGTGCAGCACGGCGTCGAAGCCGGAGTCGGGGGTGAGCACGTCGGCCGCGTCGCGGATGTCCTTCTCCACGAAGGTGGCGTCGGGCGCGACGGCCTCCCGGAAGCCGGTGACGAGGTTGTCGAGGACGGTGACCTCGTGCCCCGCGTCGAGCAGCAGTCGGCTGGTGACGCTGCCGACGTAGCCGGCACCCCCGGTGACGAGCAATTTCACGACGTGTAACCCCTCAGTCGGCACTTTTCGACAAGTCTAGGCCGGTCATGAGTTTCCGCCATGACCGATCACAAGTCAACATAGTCGAACAGCCGATGGGCCCTACTTCGCCAGTAGGTAAAGGCTCACCGAGGTGGGCACGGCCTCCAGCCGTACGGCGAAACGGGCGAAAGCCTGCGTGCGGTTCACGCCGTACTTGTCGAGCTTGTAGTTGGCCAGCAGCCAGTCGGCGATCTGAGTGCGCTCGTGCGGTGCCAGCACCGCGCCCCAGCAGTCGCTCACCATCTTGCCGACCAGGGTGTCGGTCAGCTTCACGAACCCGGTGCCGAGCGAGTTGTCGGCCAGCGTGCACCGGACCAGGCTGGGTGACGGGTTCGTACCGGTGCCCTCCTGCTGCACGCTGAGCGTCAGCTTGCCGTGCCCGGTGGGGTAGTCGACGGTGGTTCGCTGCACCCGCACCACGTCGTTCTGCACCACCTCGAGATCGGTGTGCCAGTGCGATTTCCAGGCTTTGGTCAGGGTGGCGGCGCGTACCGTCGGAATAGGTGTCTTGTCCCTCGTGCCGGTCACCGTTGCGGTCTGGCCCTCGGGCGGTGCGGCGGACGGCCCGGCCGAAGCGGCGGCCACCGATGTGGCCGATGTCGCACTTGCCGGAGCCGATGCCGCGCTGCTCGGACCGGTCGCCGGCGGCGCCGAAGGCTCGCTGCAACCGCTCGCGACGAGCCCCGCCAAAATGACGCTGACCAGCGATTTTGTTGATGAATGCACGATGTTTTCTCCCCGTTTTGCCGCAACGCGGGTCGAGTGTACCGATCCGCCCCAGCGGTGTTGCATTGTGATCAATCAATGTGTTTCATTGGTCGCGCACTATGCATTCACGGGGGAAGGACACAAGTGAAAAGACGAATAGCGGCATATGCCGCTGCCATCGGGATGGCCGTTTCCGGCCTGACCGGTCTCGCGACACCGGCCCTGGCCGCGCCCAGTTGTTACGAGCAGTCCTGCAACGGCACCGAGGTGGCCGGCACGAACTGCACGACGGGCGCGTTCGGCATCGACGGCTTCAAGGTCGTCGACGGCACCACCA
>NZ_BOQN01000215.1 GCF_018332695.1 Paractinoplanes toevensis | reverse complement strand
CCGTTCGTGGCACAGTCCCGGTATCGCTCGGGAATAACCTCATGAATTCGACGGCCGACCGGGTCGTCGATGGTGGGCGGCGACGGCCGAAGCATCCGTGAGCCGAATCCGACCAAGATGCACTGATCTGCCGCATCGAGGGCGTTTGTGGCTGCCGTGACGCACCGTGGGCTATGACTGCATCTTCTGTCTCTGATCAAGCTCTTGTTTCCGTCGACGAGCGTGTGCTGCGCGCAGCGGTGGCCGCTTACCTGGGCCGGTACCGCGGTGAGTCCCGGGTCCACACCGGCTCGGACCTCAAGGTGTTCCTGACCTGGTGCACGGGTCAGGAAATCGATCCGTTGAACCTGGGCCGGGCTGAGATCGAGCGGTACGTGCGCTGGTTGCAGGAGGTCCGCTGCTACCAGCCTTCGACCGTCTCCCGGCGGCTGTCGGTCGTGGTCGGGTTCTACCGGGTCTGCGTCATCGACCAGATCCTGGTCCACTCGCCGGCCGACTACGTGCGTCGGCCACCTATGCCGCCCGACTCACCCACCCTCGGGCTAGGTCACCTGCAGTTCGAGGCCTTGCTGACGACCGCGAGGCTGTCGGCCAACCGTAACGACTTCGCGTTGATCGCGATGCTGGGCCTGCTCGGGTTGCGGATCTTCGAGGCCTGCGGCGCGAACATCGCCGACCTGGGTGAGGAACACGGCCACCGGGTCCTGAAGATCCGCGGCAAGGGAGACAAGACGGTGCTGGTCCCGTTGCCGCCGGCGGTCGCTCGGGCGATCGAGCACGCCGTCGGAAACCGCGAGCACGGGCCGATCCTGCGTAACACGCTCGGTCGGCGGATGGATCGGCACGCCGCGACCCGACGCCTCCTGCAGCTGTCCGCGACGGCCGGGATCCGGATGCCGCGGATGCACCCTCACATGCTCAGGCACACGTTCGTCACGACCATGCTGGACGCGGGCGTCAGCCTCCGCGACGTGCAGATCGCCGCCCGACATGCCGACCCGAAGACCACGATGCGATACGACCGCGCCCGTAAGAACCTCGACCGGCATCCCAACTACATTCTCGCTGCCTACATGGCCTCTGGCACTTGAACCGAGGCCTGCCAGCCCGGCACGTCCCGGACAGCAGGCCTCGCCTGACCCGCCGTCCGCCATTGGGACTATCCATAGCCTGCTGTCCAGACCTCCACACCGCATCAACCGGGGCGCGGACGGAAGGGCCGCAGACTCGCACGGACAAGTAGCCGACGTGAGTGCACTCCGTGACATCGACAAAAATGTTCATAGTTTCAGTTCGAACCAGATATTCGCACGGAATAGGCAGTCGACCACAGCGTTCCGACTACTCGACAGGGCCCTTCTCTAGCTGACAAGGTCACGACCAAAGACTTTACATCAAGACCACCGCGTTGTCGGCATCGATTAGCCTTCAGCCCAAACATGACAACCGTAAAATGAGCGGCCAGGCGAAGTCGAGGCGGATTGCATTCGGCGACGCGGTCCGCCGACTGCAGAATCCCAGATGCTAGTCCCAAATAGTCACCGTAGCTCGGATCAGACCATTTTTGCCGTCAATCGAAGAAATCTTGACAGAGGCTAGAGCGCCGTCAGGTGTCCGAGTGCAGACAATTGTGCCAACGGCGGCACGAACTTCATTAACAGCCTCCCGAGCGACGAGATCATCGCAGGTAGAGTAGCCGGGTATAGCGGATCCCGGCACCACGACGAGCCGATCTTCGCCCAGCCCGTTATCAACAAAGACTAGGTTCTTTCCGACGAAGCCGGGCCGCATATCGGTTGATACGCTATCGGCATCTCTATTGGGAGGAGACTCGTCCAAATCGAGGCCGTTTCCTCCAGTAATAAGAACCTCGGAAGGTCCCCACCGGGTTACTTCCGAAGCACCTGAATCGTATTCGCCGGTTGGTGGCGAGGCAGACGAATCTTGCGGGGTCGCCGTGAGCGACGCTTGTGGCCCGGCGACGGAAACTGAGCTCGGCGCTCGAACTGGGGAAGTAGCGGTCGTTGAAGACGTTTTTCTTGAGCTGACACTCGCCACTACGCCGATCGTAATAGCCAATATCACGAGTGCCGCCGACGCCAGCACTAATCTTTTCTGGGTGGTTGTATTCTTGGTTGCGGCGATACATCCCACCGCTACGGATGCCGCGATACCCACTATCGCCGCCCAGTCGCCAGCATCCATAATCGCTCTCCAGCCGATTCGGCACGGATTCCGGAAACCTGCGCGCTCCGCACGTCGTGTGCTGAACGGCAGGGTCGCATCGTTGAACGGTACTCTATGAAGATATTTCGCAAATGGTATGCATCGGGTCAGGCGGTATTGCGACCTATTCGCAATATGGCGTTGGTGCTGGTCGTTCCGTCTAACCGCAACCCGAGAACGGTACGCGGACCGGAGTCTTTCCACCTGATCTGGGGTCACTCATAAGGGTGTCGCTGCCGGAAGTAGTGCACTCTCGTAGCCGCGAGTCGCGCGGATCATCACGGCGTGGCGAAGCTGGCTATGGGCCGCCCCTCTGCCACCACGCGGTCAGCCGCTCGGCCATCGAAGCAGTTTCTATCAGTCCGGTGAGATACCGAAGTGGCCGGTGATCTCGCCGTCAAGGAACCGGGCGATGTCGTTGGTTTCTGCTCCCGCCGCCAGCATCCTGATCAGCGACTGGATCATGCAGTCGTACTCATCGGTGTTGATTGCTGGATCGAATACGCCGATGAAGTCCCACTCGTTCAGTGGGTCTCTGAGTTCGTTCGCTTGGTCGGCCACTACCTGATGATCACACCGTTTCCCACAGGGTCGGTATCCACATTCGCGCTTGCTCGAGACGGCCTACTCATTTGCCGCGGATCGCGCTCGCTCTCCTTAATGCGAACACACGTACCGCTACTTACCGTGACGTCCGCTCGGCGTCCGGCCGAAGCAAGCCAGTGCCAACTACCGCCGAAAAGGCGTATCGGTGCCAACTAGAATCGAAAATCGGTGCCAATTGTCGCCGAAACTCCGCCAGCCACTGCAGGTCACTGCCGCTGCTCGGTGCCAACTAACGCCGAAAGTCACACGACTGTGGCTCTCGGTTTTGTTTGGAACCTTTCGGCACTAGTTGGCACCGCTGCGGACGCGGAGACGCCGGCTAATTGCACACGCGTACGCCGGCACTGTCCGTGACATCACGCGTCATTTCGAGCTTCCGCTGTACCGCTCTAATGGTGCAAAGGGCGACAGTTGCAAATGACGTTGGACGGGGTCACGAGGGAACTCACATGGCGTAGCTCCGCCATGCCCTGATCGCGGCTTGCGAAGCGTTTCAAGAATTTCTCATATCTTGTCATATTGGGCCATTCCCGAGGACAACTAGGGAGCCGCGTGCTCTTGAACTCAATAAGGTGGATACGGTTTTGCCAGCCCGGTGAGACGAGCATGAAGTCGAAGCAGGATTTTGCAACTCCGTGCGGTCCCTTTTTGTCTCGGAGCCGGGAATTGTGGTCATCGCAGTACCGTTGGAGCGTGATTTGGCGAGAATCTTGCTCCGTGTCCCGCTCGTCCCGAGGAAGGCTGTGGATTTCCATTTCCGCGCTGCCGTCATGGCTGGCGTAGTCAAGGTCTCCTTCGACCAATACATACGCGAAGGTGGCAAGTTTTTTCCGCACGTATGTTATCTGGTTGCGGGCCACAATAAGGACGCGCAGCCAGAGGTTCCGCTCGAATTCGTGGAGTCCGGGTGCTTCAGATTTTGGGGTCTTGAGACAAGCCTTGTGGCAGGCTATTAGCGCTTCGCCGTAGCCATAGTTAGGATTCGTCAGTAGCTCATCGATGTCGGCTGCGATGTCTGCGAGCCCTTGGCTGTCAAGCATATGGTCGAAGCCGGCGGGTTGTGGTTCGCCATCGTGCTGCGTTCGCCGAACCATTATTAACACTGCTGCGACGGAGGCGACGGCCGCGACGAGGTCGACGTCATTGTTCGCTTCGACTCCGAGGTTCAAGAGACCACCGTCGCTCGACGAGGTCCGCCGCCTCACGAACCCCTGTACCGCATCCTCGGCCAGCGAGCCTATAAGCAGCCATTCAGCCAGCTTCATGGGGACCGTGACCCCCGTTATGCCTCGTGCCAGCGCCTCAGCTTCGCGCGATCTTCGCAGAAATTCTCTGGTATCCCATTCGCTGCCGGACCAGTCATTGGCCCGAAGCTCCTGCGGCCACGAAATGAAGGCGGTAGGACAGGTGAAGTCTGCCTCCTTCCAGAGCTTCAGATGGAAGCTGCGCACCCAGGACGAAGCACCGTGCGAGTAGTCGCCAAATTGAGCTTCCCGTATCCAGCGAAACAGCTGTTCCTGCGCTTCCAGTTCTTTCATCTGATACTCCTTGAAGCCGTCCCTGGGCCGCTCAGATTGCATTTTTTAGACATTGCCAGGTACTGGGTGTAGCGTCCGTTTCGCTGAAGCGCAGCACTCATCATGCTACCGAGGGTTACGAACGTTCGGCGCTGACCGGGCAAGCCGGTGCCAACTATCGCCTAAGCCGTATCAGCGTCAACTAGAAACAAAGTCGGCGCCAACCATCGTCGAATGTCTCACCGCTGGCCAGGTTGTCGGCTGCCGGCGGGTTGCTAATTAGCGCCGAAGGTCACACCGACCGATCGGACCTGCACGGGTCCGACCGCCGTGGGTATGTGCCGGAAGCCCTCGCTGATGTACGACCGGGGGCGGGGTAGATCCATCGGCCTGCTCGGTGAGCGCGTTGCTTCGGCACTCGTGCCGGGGGGGGTGGGCGCAGTGCAGGCGCCGCTCCCGCGAGCTCGCGCGGTGGAGAACGGCGGTTTCTCTGATAGTGGCTGGTGTCAGTGCTCGGCGGTGCCGATGAGTTCCAGCAATTCGCGGGACAGGGTGGTCAGGTGTTCTGCGGTCTGGCGGGTTTGTGCGGCGCTTGAGCCGGTCTGCTGGGTTATCCGGGCGGTGTCGGACGCGGCGAGGTTGACCTGTTCCATCGCGGTGCTCTGCTGCTGAGTGGACAACTCGATCTCCCGGGTGGCGTCATTCGTGGTCATCACCAGTTGCGCGATCCGCTGGAACGAATCGTTGGCGTCGTCGAACTGACGTGTACCGCTGTCGACCGCTGTCGCGCCGATTTCGGTGGCCGTCACGGTGGTGCCGACGGCGTCGCGGACGTCGTCGACGAGCGTGTGGATCTCGTTGGCCGACGCGGCGGTGCGGTCTGCCAGCTTGCGGATCTCGTCCGCGACGACGGCGAATCGGTGTCCCCATTCGCCGGCACCGGTTGCTTCGATGGCGGCGTTGATGGCCAGGATATTGGTCTGTTGGGCCAGTTCCGCCACCAGCTCCACGACGCCGCCGATCTGCTGCGATTTCTCGCCGAGCGCCGCCATGTGGTGCACGATCTGGTCGACTTGGGTACGGATCACCGACAGCGATCGTCGGGTCTGCTCGATGGTCTCACCGCCGCTGTGCGCGGCCGTCGCGGTGTCTTCGGCGGTCCGGGCAAGACGCTCGACATGGTCAGCGATCTCCCGCGAGGTGAGGAGCGCGCCGTTGATGGTTGTGGTGATCTCGTTCATCGCTGTGCTCTGGGCACGCCCGCCGGACGCCTGCTGTGCGGCGGCGGCTTGCAGTTGCGCGGACGAACCTTGGATATGGTTGACCGCGGTGCCGACCTCGCGACGGAGGCGGCGATTGAGCCGGACCGCGATGGCCGTGGCCGCGGCGACGGCCGAACCGCCCACCACGCAGGCCACTGCGATCGCTGCGGACGCGGTCCGCGACGATGCCTTCCGGTCGCGTTCCAACTGCGCCCGGACCCCGGCGGTCAAATCTTTGATCGCCTTCTCCAGCGCCAAGCGGGCCGGTCTGGTCGCGGTCACGTTGAGCTGCGCGGTCTCCTGCAGAGTCGTGAGTGTCTTTCGGCGCCCGAGCATCGGATTGAGCGCGGCCGCGTGGGCCGCTTCGGCGGACGAGACCGTGTCGAGCAGTCGCAGGGCGGCGGGATCACTCAACATCCTCGTGAGCCGGCCCACTTGGTCCAGGAACCGGGCACGGTCGGCGTTGACCACGTTCAGGCTTTCCTGGCTGCCGTCGAGCAGGAAGTAGCGGTAGTCGCTGATCCGCCGCTCCATCAACGTGTTCAGCTGCTCGGCGCCGGTCAGCGCCCGCGCGGAGGAGGTGATGACCTCATCCTTCGAACTCACCACCACGCTGAGGGCGGTCACCGAGGCGCTGCCCATCAGCAGTGTCAGGATCACGCACAGCCCGAAACCCGTCGCGAGCTGGCTGCCGAAGGTGCGCCGGGGCCTCATATCGCCACTCCTGATCAGATTCCCGGCGAGCCGCTGCACGGCCGCAGCATCTTCTCCGCCTCCACTACCTCATGCACTACCTAATCGGCCTTGCGGGTAGCAGAAAGCCGAACCAGCGAATTCCGGCCCACGGATGTTCAGCGGCGGACACGGCCACCGTGCGTCAACATGGGAGCCGGACCGGAGGTCGTGGTGCTCGCAGTTGACGTGCTGGTCGACTCCGGCTCCTGCGTCAAACTGGCCGATCTCACCGTCGTCCGTGCCGCCGGAGGCCCTGCATTGGGCATCGTCATAGTCCTTCAAGCAGCCATCGGCGACGCCGGGTGACGTACGGTCCGTGCGTTCAGTCGCCGCGCGTCATTGGTCGGCCGGGCCAGCGGATCGACCGGTCGTCTTATCCAGCAATACGCAGCAGATCGCTACGTCACATCCATCCGCCGTGTCGCCTGTGGGAACCCCGATCTGCGCGCTCGACGGCGTGCCCTCGGCATGCCGGCATCCGCCCATGAGGTTGTCCAGCGCGGGCAGAGCCTGCGCCGCGAGGGGTGATATAGCATGTTTGCGCCCTGTGTACCTCAGGCGGGAGGGACCCGGGTGGCCAGCGGAGACGGCGGCGGCGTCGGCAACGAGCGCGGCAGCGTGCACCGGCGCGGCGTCGCGGTGCTGCTCGCCGCGCGCGGTCTGGCCGGTGCACCGCTGACGCTTCCCTCCGGGGCGACCTTCTTACCGGTGCGTCTGGACTTCGAGACCGATCAGCCCACCGACGACGTCAAGGCCACGGCGGACTCCGGCGCGCAGCTGTTCCTGTCGGCCAAACGCACCTGCGGTAACGACGAGTCCAGCCTCGGCGCAACGGTGGTGCAATGGGTAGCGCAGGCCCCTACGCTGCGGCCCGGTGATGTCCTCGGGCTCGCCACGGCCCACCTCACTGGCGACATGGAGCACATCAGCAACGCCCTGAAACGTCATCACGCCTCGCCTGGCACCACCGGTCCGGCCGACGAGACGAAGGCCCTCACCGCGCTGACGAACAAGATCATGGACAAGACAACGGACCTAGCGATTCGGCAGCAGGTACTCGACGCCGCGTACGTGCTCGAGACCACCGCGGTCGAGGCCGGCGACGAGGGCTTCGACCTGGCGGCGGCGCTGCTGAACGGCACTGTCGTCGCCGCCGGAGACGGGCCGGCCGCGGCCAGGGCATTGTCGGAGGCGTTTCATACCCAGGCGAGCCGAGCGTCCGGCAGCGACCTGGCCGACTGGGTTCGCATCCTGCGCGACGACGCCAAAGTCCGCGTCTTCGCCGACGGCAAAGGCCCGGCCGGCGCCGCCGAGCACGCCCGGCAACGCGCCTTGGAAGATCACCGAACCCGGCTCGCCGACCAGGACGGCCGGCTTGAGCTGTCGCTGCTCGCCGAGCACCTGGACCCGTTGACCGTCCCCGAACTGGCCGACGGACTGCGGGTCGTGGTGACCGGGGACCGGCGAGAACATGAGCCGCTTCTCGTGATCGCGCGCCGGTGGCCGCGGCTGCTGCTCACCGGGCTGCCCGGTATGGGTAAGAGCACCGCGCTACGCCAGCTCGCTGCCCGCTGGGCGCTCGACCCCGCCGCCCCGTTACCGATCTTGGTGCCGCTGCCGGTCGTCGCCGGGCGATGCCGGCAAGCCACCGACGTGACGCTCAGCGTGCTGTGCGAGGTGGCCGCTACCGCCGAATCGGCTGAGCGGCGCGCCGACCTTGCAGTCGCCTTGGAGCAGGCGTGCCGGCAGGGGCATGTCGTGCTGCTGCTCGACGCCTTCGACGAGTGCGGTGACCAACGGTCAGTCCTCGCCACCGGACTCCAGATGATCCTCACCGCGTTACCGCCGCAGGCCGGGATGGTGGTCACCACTCGCAGCAGCGGGTTATCGGCTGCACAGCGCCTCAGCCTGCCCGCCGCGGAGCTGGCGGGGTTCACTGCGGGTGGAGCGGCCCTTTCGCTGTCCAGACTGAGGTGCGTGCCGGTCGCGGTGTCGAAGACGGTGGTGATGCCGGCGATGCGGCTCCACCACTGCGGTTCGTCGTAGACGAGTGCGCGTTGCGCTGCCCAGGCGACAGCGTCAGCCATCCACAGTGCGGGTTGACGGCTGTCATCGACGTGGATAAGACGTAGCCGCGGGCTGATGTCGCCGTCGCGGACGAGCCGGCGGTAGGTGGTCAGATCGGGCTGGTCGCTGCGGCTGACCTTTCGCCCTTCGAGCAGGGTTTGTTGTTGTTCACGGGCGTTGGCACGGGTGTCGAGGACGACGTCGCGGACGCGTTGCTGATCGAGTTGGTGCAACAGCCGGGTCAGGCTGGTCTGCCGGGCGGCTTCGGTCCCGCCGGCGTGCAGTGGTGCTTGGGCGACGAGATAGGCCCAATCGGCGTGGGCGTGGGTGGCGTCGAGCATGTTCTCGATGGGTGTGAGATGACCGCGCCGGTAAAGGTGGGTGGAGTGGTACGGCTGCGGGCCGGCCGCGTTACGGGCCGCGTCAATGACGGTGGGCAGTTCGTCCGGCGTGACGAGGACCGCGGCGAGCAGATACATGCCGGGATGGTTCGGGTGTTGAAGGTAGGACTCATCGACGAACGCGACCGGATGTGTCGTCACGGGGTTACTCCCTCGCGCGCCGAGCCCGGCTGGTGGTGCAAGCCCTTGCTCAATGCCGCGTAGGGAGGCGACTGGCAGCGGTAGCGAGTGGGGTCGTCAGGCATGGTCGAGGTCGGTGTCGGGGTTGTCGGCGTGTGCGGTGTCGGGTTCCATGACGCGCTGGTACGCGGCTGCGGCGTCGGCGCCGAGACCGTCGGGGACGGGGTGCGCGTGGGGCTGCGGCCGCGTCGCGTCGGCGGCGTGGACCCGTGCGGTGGTGTCGCGGACGGCAGCGGCGAGGTCGGCTTTGACCGCGGCGGCCACGCCGGTCGCTTGCTGGGTGGCCCGTTGGGCCCGGCGGGTGATCTCGGCGGCGGCGGCGAGACCGGCGTAGCGGGTCGGGAGTGCGTTGTCGTACCAGCGGGCCCAGGTGCGGTGCCGGGTTTCGAGGTCGCGGACGGTCTCGCGGGCGTGGCTGAGCCGGGTGGCGGCGTGTTCGAGCTGGGCTTGTAGTTCGGTGACGGCGTTGCCGGCCCGGAGCGCTGCGGTACGCACTTGCTGCTGTTGCGCGGCAGTCCGGGAACGTACGGGGCCGACGTGCCACCACCTGTGCTGGATCTGGTCGACGCGCACGTTCGCGCTGCGCGCGGCGGCTTGTGCGGTGGCGAGGTCGAGGCGGGTGTCACGCAGCTGCTGCTCCCCCGTGACCAGCTGGAGGTGCGCGGTCCGCAACCGGCCAGCCACGTACTCGGGGGCCGCCGTGTCCGCGGCCCGCTGCGCCGTGATGAGCTCGCGCAGCTCGGTGTCGGGAGCGGCGGATACCCGGCCGGCGAGGGTGGCGACGCCGAGGACGGTTTGTGCGCGTTGCCAGGCGGCCCAGCGTTCGGTGTCGCGATGCGATGGTTGCTGTCCGATCGGGTCGTCGCCGGGGCGCTGATACCGGTCGCGATAGGCGACGATGACGGCGGCGCGGCTGATCCATTGCCGCCGTCCCGGCTCGTCCTCGGGGACGCCGCCGAGCGCGCTCGCCCATGTGGGCTGTTGGGTGGCGGCGCGTTCGGCTAGGGCTTCGACGCGCTGGTCAGCAACCGCGGCGACCTGCCGTAGAGCGGTCCCGATGTCGCCGTCGGTGGTGAGGATCCGGTCGGTGTAGGTGCCGGTCCGCGCCCGGGTGATGGCGGTGGTCGGGTCGGGTGTGATCAGGGCGTAGGTGTCGTCGATGCGCCAGGCGAGCACGGCGGCAACGTCGTTGGCGGTGTTCAGTTCCCGCTGTGCGGTGACCTCGGCCAGCACCTGATCGGGGTCGTATCCGGCGACCGCGAGCGCCTGCAACCGGCCGACCAGCGCGGGCAGAGCAGGGTCGCTTTCGAGCGCGGCGGCTACGGCGGAACCTCTGGTCGCTTGGACGACGGCGATGTACTGGGGTGCGGCGGCGCGGGCGTTGAGGTCGTCGTAGATCGGCCCGAGGGTGTGCAGGGCGTCGACGTCGGCCCACAGCAGTTTCTCGGTTTCGGTGGCGGAGCGTTCGGTCATGTCGGTGCGCAGGATGTCGGCAAGGACGGTGATCCCGGCGGTGGGCGGCGCGGGCGGATGTGATTCCGGTGGGTGGTCGGCGGTGACGACAGCGAGTTGGTTGAACCGGCGCCCGCGGGTGGCCATCACGTAGAGGCGGGCCAGGTTGGTGGCGGCGTCGACGATCGCGCGGGCGGTGTCGACGGTGCGGCCCTGGGCGGAGTCCACGGTTGCCGCGTACGCGAGCTGCACATGCTCGCCGACGTAGCTGGCCGGGAGCGTGGTGCGGTGGCCACCGCTGGCGTTCTCCACCAGCAGGTCGCCGCCGTCGCTGATCTCGAGGACGCGCCAGCTCGCCCGGTTGGCGACGAACTTGTCCCCGGCGATCAGTGTCCGGTTGTTTTTGCGGGTCACGACCCGGTCCCCGACCGAGGCACGGGTGCCGTTGGCCAGCGTCACCGCTGTGCCGTCAGCGACGAGGCCGGCGTGGATGAGGATCTGCCGGGCCTGGCTGGCGATGTCGGCGGCTTCTTGTTCGGTCTCGGCGAGGATGAGGCTTTCGTGGCCTTGCAAGACGTCGGCCGCCCAGCCGTCGAGGACTTTGCCGACGATGTCGGCGCGGTGCCCGGAGACGATCCGGCCGCGCCGGTCGTATTCGGCCAGCACGGTGGTGTCCCCGTCACGCAACCGCAAAGAGGCGGCGCCTTCCCACGGTTCGTCGAACCGGCGCACCTCCCGCAACATGATCGTGTGCCCGAGCGAGGCCAAATATCGGAACATTCCGCCGGGTCCGACGGCGGAGATTTGGGCGGGGTCGCCGACGAGGATGAGTTTCCCGCCGACCGGTTCCAGCAGGCGGGTGAGTTCGATGAGGTCGAGGGTGGAGGCCTGGGAGGCTTCGTCGACGATCACCCACTGACCGCGTTGAAACGACCAGTTGTCGGCGGTGGTGGTGCCTTGTGGGGGTGTGTGCTGGGCGTGCAACCACATCGCGATGTTCTCGGTGCGGATCCCCTGCCGTCCGCCTTCACGGGTGGCGTCGGCCAGGACGTAGGCGGCGTTCTGCCCGACGGTCAGGCCAAGGATGGGGATGTTGGCGCGTTGGGCGGCGACCGCTACGGCGTTCTGCAGGTAGGTTTTGCCGGTGCCGGCCGGACCGACGATCCCGGTCACGCTGCGGTTGTCGCCGACGGCGAACAGCAGGGCCGCCCGCTTCTCCGTCGACAAGTCGAGCTCATCGGCGACCTGTTCCAGCAGCCGTCGCGGGGCTGCTGTGGCGCCGCGGCCGGTGGCGTAGGCGATGAGTTCTTTCTCGGCCGCGAGCACCGGCAGCGTGGTCAGCCGCAGGTCCCGGTGCCGGCTGTAGATGCTCTGTGCATCCGACGCGCGGACCAGGGACGGCCCCCATTGGACCAGTTCGGGTGGGCTGATCACCCGTAGCTGCGCGGCGTGGGTGCGTACGGCGTCGGCGGCGAGGCGTTCGACACGTCGCCAGTCCGCCCGCCGGTCCTCGCCGGTGCTGACGTCGAGGACCCGGCCGATCGCGAGTTCGAGGTGCTCGAGACCGAACACCGCGCGTTCGGTGGTGAGATCGGCGACGGCGCGTTCGACGGCCAGGTGCGGGACCCGGCGTACGGCGACGTCGACAACGAGCTGCCGCTGTTCGTCGTCGGTGAAACCGGCGGCGAGTGCCGCAGCGTGCAGGTCCTCGGTCTGTATCGGGCGGTCCCCGGCCCGGTGTCTGGCGTCGCGGACGACCTGAGTGGCGGCGTCTCCGAGCTCGTCGCGAACGTTCCGGGCGACGATCCGTTCGACTGCGGCGGCGGTGTCGAGGCCGGCGGCGCGGTCTTCGCGCTGCCACCGGGCGACCGCTTCGGCGGTGGATTCGGGCTCGTCCTTGGGGCGGCGGGTGCGCAGGGTCGCGTCCTGCGCGCTGCGCCGCCACCGGCCGATCGGCACCCGCTGACGCCCGCCGGCCGGTTCGCTGAGCCTTCCGGTCATCTCGGTCTCGATGGCGTTGCGGCGCTTCGAGTATTGCTTGATCGAGCGGGCGCTGAGGCCGACGATCTCCCGGATCGGCGACCCGTCCCGGGCCGCGAATCGCACCCCGAGCTGCTCGCCGAGGGCGTGCTCGACAGCGCGTTCGTAGGCGATCCTGGCGCCGATCGACGCCTGGTAGAACGCTTTGGAGTCCAGGGACAACCAATCGGCGCGGCCGTCGCGCACGACGTGGACCTTGGCGGAAATGATGATGTGCGAGTGCAGGTGCGGGTCTTTCTCGCGGCTCATGCGGTGGTCGAAGACCATGGCCGCGAGTCCGTCGGTGTCGACCTGCACCAGCCCGTTGGTGCCCACGCGGGTGAAGGCGCCGTGGGCACGGAAGTGTTCGAGGGTGGCGCGGATGCCTTCGTGGTGGGCGGCCATGACCGCTTGTTTGATTCGGTCGTCGCCGAATGCGTAGAGCAGGCTGACGCTTTTTACCATGGCGACGGTGACGTCGAAACCGGCGCGGGGATGTCGTTCGGGGGCGGTCCAGATACGCAGCCAGACCTGGGCGATCTGCTCGTAGGTGGCGTCCGGTGGTAGCTTCTCCCACGCTTTCTCGACCGCGGTTTGCCGGGCCTGATCGTCGAGCGCCGGGAATCGTCGCCAGAGCCGCCCGAGCTGCTCACCGTTTATCGGGTGTTTACCTTCGCCGATGAGCCGCAGCATTTGGTCTTCGGTTACCTCGCCGCGCACGCCGAACATGTGCTCGGCTTGTCCGGCCCACCATCCTGGCGCCTCGCCGTGCGCGCGCGGATCGGCGTGGTAGGCGACCAGCGCGTTGCGTGCGGCGGGCCGGAAGTCGTGGACACCGTTGGCGACTTGCCGGGTCAGGTAGGTGATCCCGGCTCCCGGGGAGATGGGGGTGACCGTGAGCATGCCGGCGACCGTAGCGCGCACCACGCCGCCTTTTCGACATTGTGAATGCCAAGGGGTGTGCTGATTATGGAAGGGGTTATAGGTGTGAGCTGGTGTTGTTACAGCTTGATGGTGGTGTGGCTATAAATAGTCAGGCTGGTGAGAAAGTCTGGCTAGTTTTAGCCAGAGGAGAGGGTCTAGGCGTTAAGGGTTGGGGAATTTAGCTTTGGTGGATGGCTAGCAATGAGCTTCCCCCGGTTTGCCG
>NZ_BOQN01000214.1 GCF_018332695.1 Paractinoplanes toevensis | reverse complement strand
CTCGCCGCAGAGCGCTGCGCGATAGACGGCAGATCCGTATTCTCAGCCCACCAGCCGCGACTACAGCCCTCCCAGCTGTAACCGAGCGGTCAACACCCTGAGCGGACCCACCTGCGGCACCGAAGGGATACGGCTTCGGCCCGAAGAGGGGAGCACCTGCCGGCCGCGCAAAGCTAGAGTCCTGGCGATCTACACGAGGGTACGGGGCGATGAGAAACATGGGCTGGTTGGTGTGGCTGGGTATCGTCGTAGCCTCTTACCCCCTGAACCAGTGGCTCGTCCGCCGCAAGGGTCTTGATCACCGGCCGTGGTTCGTCCCGAGCCTGTGGGGCCCCGTGGGCACGCTGATCATCGTCCTGGCTCACCCGATGGGCTGGCGCCGATTTTCTTGACCAGCCCGTACCGTCGAGCCCTGGCCGCATACGGCCGACGAATGCTCATCGACAGTTCAAAAACCGTGATTGCCGTCCTGCTTCGTCGCACCGCCGGACTCGCCGTCATAGGGGCGTTGGTGGTCGGCGCCTCGATCGGGTGCTCCGGTCCGCTTACTCCCCTCGGAGGCTGCTCCACTCGGGATGAGCGGTTTGCGGTAGTGCTGGCCGACCTTCCGATCATGTCGGCGCATCCCGACGCCGCGACGCCGAGGGATCGATACTCGGGCTGCGACACGGACGACGGCTTTGCCTATGCCGAACAGCGATACCAGTCGGAGCTGGACCGCGAGACCATCATGTCGTTCTACCGTGCCACCGCTGCCGCCGACCGATGGCACGCGGACGGGAAGAATCCGGCCCCCGTACCGTCGGCCGGCTTGGTCGTCTCCGGTGCGGTCGGCTGCTTCCACAAGGAGATCGACGGCACCACGGTGTATTTCGGCGTGTTTTTCCCGAGCGACCTCAATGTGCCCGGCGAGATTCAGGAGCCCAATGACCTATACGGCATCGAGCTAACCGGCTCCCATGACGGCGGCGCCTGGTGCTGATACGCGATCTTGGCGTCGGCAGTCGTGAAGTCGTCGAAATAGAGTCCATTCTTTCGAGACTCTCTATCCGCAATTAGGCACGCACTCACATCGGCAAGAGCGTGCACTGACGGACCAAGCTCCTGATCACCTTGCGCGCTGGCCGGCGCGCCCGCTCGGCGGCGGATCCGTACGTCCGTCCCCCTACGACCAACGGTCACGTATTGCCATGCTCGCTGCGCGACTTGCGGCGACCGCGGGGAGCCCGGACGGGCAGCAGAGATGCGAAGGCCGTTGTGTCGGATAGCGGAGCGTCGCAATGGTCATGGTGCAGTCGTAGTTGTAGATCAGCCGCCTGACCAGTAGTGCAACGCCTCGTCCGGGACATCGTCGCCGGCGCTGTGCACCCAGGCGGTGTGACCGTCCGGGCGTAGCAGGATGGCCCGTAGCTCCGGATGGTCGTGGCAGGTCGCCTCGACGATGTCCACTCGGTCGCCCCAGGGGCTCGTCGCATGGATTCCGGTCAGGTCGATCAGCACCGCGCGCCCGCCCGACAGCAGTGCGGCCACGTCGGTGTGCCCGGAGGCGGTGGTCAGCCGCAGGTTGGGGCAGAGCCGGCCGATCCACGGGTGGGTGCCTTCCGGCGTCATGTCGTAGCGGGTGTCGAGGCAGGTCACGGCGTCGGCGAAGGCCCGGTTGCCGGCCGGGTGCGCGGCGATCCGGGTGAGCAGGTCGACGAGCGGTTGCAGATCCTCGCCGGCGTTGCTGAGCATCGTCTGGGCCCGGGTGCTGGCCAGTACTTTCTCGCCGACGGCGTGCCGCTCGGTGTGGTAGCTCTCAAGTAGATGGTCCGGTGCTGTCCCGCGCACGGTGGCGGCCAGTTTCCAGCCGAGGTTGAACGCGTCGTCCAGGGCCACGTTGACCCCGATCGCGCCGGCCGGTGGATGGATGTGGGCGGCGTCCCCGGCCAGGATGATTCGGCCGTGCACGTACCGCTGCGCTTGTCGGGCGGCGTCGCCGAACCGGGTCACCCAGCGTGGGTCGGCCAGCGGGACATGCCGGCCGAGCGCTCGGTCGACGGCGGACTGCAGCGCCTCCAGGGTGATCGGAGCATCGGGCTGCGGATCATCGGTGATGATCCGCACGTAGCCGGGGCGCGGAATCACGAATACCGACCCGCCGGGTCCGGTGGTCACGCCGAACGGCAGCGCTTCGGGGTCGGCCAGCCCGACGTCACCGAGCAGCGAGTATCGGGTGGCCTCGGTGCCGGGGAAGGCAATCCCGGCCTCCTTGCGGACGGTGCTGCGGCTGCCATCGCAACCTACGACGTACGCGGCTCGGAGACGTTCGTCGCCTACCGTCGCGACGACCGCGTCCTCGGTCTCTTCCAGAGCGCGCAATTCGTGCCCGCGCCGGATGTCGGCACCCAGCTTGGCCGCCTGCTCCTCCAGGAACTCCTCGACCCGGGTCTGTGGGACACCAAGGGTGTAGTGGTGATCAGTGAACGCGTCCGCGAGACCGAGAGTTACCGGCAGCGAGGTGAACGCGGCATGTGGGACCTGCCAGCCTTCCGCGATGAGCGGCTCGGCGAGACCTCGCCGAGCCAGCAGATCCAACGAGCGTGCGTTGAGCGTGAACCCGCGGCAGTAGCTCGGTCGCTTCTCATGGCGTTCGACCACCACGGTCTCGACGCCCGCGAGCCGCAGTTCGTAGGCGAGCATGAGCCCGGCCGGACCAGCTCCGGCAATGAGGACATCGATCATGGTGCGTCCTTTCGCTCGGCGGGGGCGGACCAGGCCCACCCCTGGTCGGTCTGCTCGAACTCGGGCCAGGACAACGTGCCGCTGCGGATTTCGTCGCTGGTCCGCAGCGTCCAGGCGTGCTCGGCTTCCAGGGCGTGCAACCCGTACTCCGCCTCGATCATGAACAGGCGGGGCAGCAGTCCGGAGCCGACCGTCTCGGCCAGCATCTGCCGAGCCTCATGAATTTGCCGATCGAGGTGACCGGCCCGTTCATCGAGGGCCTCGGCGGCGCGTTCGGGGCCGAGAGCGCCGAGGTACGAGACGGCGGCCATGAACTTCGGATGCTCGGTGGCCGGCGTACGGATCAGTTCGTCGACCCAGCTGACGAACTCCTGCTGTCCGACCTCGGTGGTGGTGTAGACCGTCCGCTCCGGTCGGCGGCCATCGCGGACCGTCTCGACCTGCGTGATCCAACCGTGCCGGACGAGGGACTGCACCGTGTCGTACAGCGAGCCGGTGTTGATTTTGAAACTGCCGTCCTTGCCCCGTTCCCGCAGCGTGGAAGCCATTTCATAGGGATGCATCGACTTCTCCTGCAGCAGGCCGAGCACAGCCAGCGCCAGGGTGTTGGCGACCTTCCGCCGCGCCATCCAGCCTCTCCCTCCATTAGTCGGATCCGACTATACGATACCGACTATGGCTGGCTCGAGGTGAGCACAACGGTCGCCGTGGAGCAATCGGCCTCGCGTGCTGCGCACCGCATTCGAACCACACGGGTGTCATTCACGCGACCACTGAACAAGGCTCCGACCTGCGGTTACGGTCGGCCCATGAAGATCCTCGGCGCCTACGGCACGCCTGACGGCAGGTGGCGTTTCGAGGTGATCAGAAAAGGACGTGAACAGCAATACCGGATGTTTCGCGACGGC
>NZ_BOQN01000213.1 GCF_018332695.1 Paractinoplanes toevensis | reverse complement strand
CGCCCGGATCATCCTGAAAGCGGGATTTTGCGACGACGCTTCTGCTCGTCCATCCCGGCGAGGAGGTCCTCCCTGACGGCAGCCGGGTCCTCGATGAGGCGATCACGGAGCGCTCCAGCCTGCACATACAGCTCGCGTATCCAACCGCGATCATCTATGGGGCGGGAGTCGACTGATTGCCGGAGCCTGTCCAGCGCTTCTCTGGCATCTTCAGGGCGCTCCAAAACGATGGCGGTAGCAGCCTGCCGGTAGAGCTCGTTGATGTCTCCGAGGCCGTTGAATCGGCTATTTCTGCGTCGACACAATTCGAAATAGCCTTCCAGGCTGCCGTTTTCTGTGACGTAGGGGTAAACGATCTCGGTGATAGCCCGGGTGAAGTCACGCATGTATTCCTCGGCGTAGTTATCGCCGAGTTTCAGAGTGTTATACGGGAAGAATCCGAATATGTTGCATTCGACAGCGACTAGCCAACTCGCCTGATTGTAGTCGAGCGGCATGTAAAGAGGCTCCAGGATGGCTACGAGATTGTTTTCCTGGGCGGAGACGCCTCGCGCAACGAATCCGAACGGGCGGAGCATCAGCTGCCGACCCAGAACGTACCATTCCCCTGGGAGGTTCGGGATAGCGAATTTTGATACTGCTGCCTTCCACGCGTTCCGGCTATTCGTCGAGGGACTCACCGCGTTCCTCCATACCTAAACCGGGCTCAGTCAATCGGCAGCATCACCGATCTCGTCCACGAGGCGAAGCAAGATCAGACCAACAGTATCGAACTCACTACGTTCGGCACGAGCATTCCCCGGGACGCCCCCACGTGTGTCACACCCCATGACGCTCGCCGCAGAGCGCTGCGCG
>NZ_BOQN01000212.1 GCF_018332695.1 Paractinoplanes toevensis | reverse complement strand
CGGGTGCCCAGAACCCGGGTGGCCAGAACCCGGGCGTGCAGAACCCGGGCGGTCCGAAGCCGGGTGGGCCCAAGCCGGGTGGTCCGAGGCCGGGCGGCCCGAAGCCGGCTCAGCAGGACCCGGCTCAGACTCCGGCTCAGCAGGACCCGGCCCAGACTCCGGCCCAGCAGGACCCGGCTCAGACTCCGGCTCAGCAGGACCCGGCTCAGACTCCGGCTCAGCAGGACCCGGCCCAGACCCCGCCTCAGCAGGACCCGGCCCCGGCCCAGCCGGACCCCGCTCAGGCTCCGGCCCAGGACCCGGCTCAGCAGGACCCGACGCAGCCGAAGCCGGGCGGCCCGAAGCCGGGCGGTCCCAAGCCCGGCCAGGGCACCCCGGGCCAGGGCAACCCCGGTCCGAAGCACTGATCAACTGACCGCTGACCCGTTCCGGCGCGGTGCGTCCGGCGGGTAACCGATGACCGGTCACGGGCGGTGGCGCGATACCGCCGCCCGTGCGTCGGCGCCGAAGTTTCTACCCGGCGATTACGCCGTACACATAAAAAGGGATGCGCCCGGCCGGCTGGGGGGCAGTACCGGCCGGGCGCAGGTCCTGATCTACCGGGGGGCCATGATGCCCGCCGGATTGGTGCACACCATGTCCAGCGCCCGAGTGATCACCTCGGGGTCGTAGGACGAGGCGTGGAACGTCGCCCCGAGGTGTAACGCACCGTTCAATTCGCTGGTCGTGAGCGTGATTTCCTCGGGATCGACGAGGGTCGGCACGCTCAAATTGGCCCGTGACCCAGCGTCGACCGTCCACGGCAGGTCGGACAGAACGTCATGACGACCCTGGTTGCTGAACGTGATCCGTGGACGCGGCGGCGCAGCGATCTCACCGGGGTACGGACCGGGCAGCGCGGGCGCGCCCCGCAACGCGGTCCCCGCCTCGCGACGCAACATCTCGCCCAGAATGCGACCGGAGCCGAGCTCGGCCTGCAGGGTCTCGTGCACGGCCCGCGGGTCGGTCAGGTCGTGCGGGCTCAGCCGTACCGCCGCGGCGAAGTTGCCGTCGATCCGGACGTCCCGGTCGAGGTACCGGCGGGCGTCGATGTGGAAGACGGCACCGCTCAGATCCGGGTCCAGGCCGACATCGCGCAGGGCCGCCGCGAAGGCCGCGAACGTGATGGCGGTCGTCGTGACGCCCGGTGCCCGCTCGTCCCGCCATCGCCGCAAGTGACTCAGCACCTCGCCGGAACGATCGCTGAGCACCGTGAGCTGCGGGGCCCAGTCGCGTTGCGGCCGGTCGCCGGAGATCTCCGGGCCGGCGCACTCGCGAGCCGGCCACAGGCCGAAACGCTGCCGCCACGCCCGGGTCAGCGGTCGCCGGACCGAGCGGTGTGCGGGCGGCAGATCGGCGGCCCGGCCCTCGGCGGCCGCCTGCACCAGCTCGCGCAACAGCTCATTGATCGGGACGGCGTCACCGTACGCATGGGAGACCTTGACCGCGACGTAGCCGGCGCCGACGACGACGCGCAGCGGGTGATGGCCGCGCGGTTCGAACAGCAGGCGGTTGGTCATCTCGTCGACGTCGACCGTCCAGTCGCCCAGGTCGCTGACCGCCTCGTTCACGTAGAGCGCGAACGCCGCGGCGTCCAGGTGCTCCCAGTGGGCTTCGGCCCGGTCGATCCGGGACACGGCCCGGTGCGTGGGGTCGGCGGCGTGCAGGCCGACCAGTGCGTTGCGCATCCGTTCGGCGGTCACGCCGTAGAACGGACCGACCGTCCGGATGTTCTCGAGCGGTAGCCAAGCTTGCTCGCCCGGCGTCATGCTCGTCACGGACATGCATTTCCTCCCCCGGTCAACGCAGTCACCGGGATCAACGTTAATTACCGGCCGTAGCGATCAGGTACGGGAGAGTGGACGGGATCCCGCGCTCCGTCCGGTGTGGACACCCGGAAGAGCGGTAGCGTCCGGTGACCGTTCGGCGGATCTCACAGCCAACCGGCTTGTTTGAGCCGCCAGTACAGGCCACCGCACACGACGACGATGACGCCGATCACCGCCGGGTAGCCGTACGGGGAGTCGATGCCGGGCATGTGACTGAAGTTCATGCCGTAGATCCCGGCGATCACGGTGGGGACGGCGGCGATCGCGGCCCACGCGGCGATCATCCGCATGTCGTTGTTCTGGTCCATCGACACCTGGGCGAGGCGGGCCTGCAGGATCGAGTTGAGCAGGTCGTCGAAGCCGGCGACCCGGTCGACGGCCCGGGCGAGCCGCCCGCGCACGTCGACGAAGTAGGGCCGCAGCCCGACCGGCGGGCCGGTCAGGTCGAGCAGCCGGTCGAGCGGTTCCTGCAGCGGCAGCACCGCCCGCTTGAACTCGACCATCTCCCGTTTGAGCTGGTAGAAGTGGGTGATCTCGGGGGAGCGCTGGGTGGTGAACGCCTCCTCCTCGAGGCGTTCCAGGTCGCGTTCCACGGCGGCCCCGACGTCCAGGTAGTCGTCGACCATCCGGCCGGCCACCGCGTACGCCACCGCCCACGGCCCGAACTTCAGCACGCTCGGCCGTTTCTCCAGCTCCTGCCGCACCGGCCAGAGCGCGCCGGGGGCGCCGTGCCGGATGCTGATCACGAACCAGCTGCCGATGAGCAGGGTCACGTCGCCGGTGTCGACGACCTCCGAGGTCGCGGTCAGCTCCTCGTGCTCCACGTAGCGGGCGGTCCGCAGCACCAGCCGGGTCACCTCGCCGATGGTCTCCAGCGCCGGCCGGTGGCCGCCCTCCACGGACTGTTCGACGATCAGTTCGTGCAGTTCGAACGCCTCGGCGATGGACCGCATCGTGGCCAGGTCGGGCTCGTGCAGCCCGAGCCATACGTAGGTGCCGCGGCGCCGGGCCTGCCGGGCGGCCACGGTGTAGTGCACCGTGCCCGGCCGGCGAGCCCCCGCCGTGTAGATCGCGCAGTCGACCACGGCGTCCGGATTGTGTCGCCGGGTCCGGGGCGCGGGTCGTTCCGGTCGCGGGCTGATCCCCTCGATGAGTCGTCCGATCGCCCGCGGAATGATCTCCGCCGGCCGTCGCCGCCGCCACCCGAACATCTCGATCCTCCGCGTTGTCGATCGCCGCGCGGTCGACGGTAGCGGTCACGTCGAACGGTTCATCGCACGCACGCCGACGAACAGCCCAAATGCCCCGACTGCGGCCGCCGCGACCAGCCCGGTGACGGTGGTCGACCGCCAGATGTCACCGGTGAACAGCGCCCGCTCGGCGTCCACCACGTAGCGCAGCGGATTGAACGAGGCGAGCGTGCGCAGCCAGCCCGGACCGCCGTCCAGCGGCAGCAGCACGCCGGCCAGCAGCAGGATCGGGAACAGCAGCGTCTGCTGCACGACCCAGAACATCCACTCCTGGTTCTTGGCGGCGAGCGCGAGCGCGTAGGAGAGCGCGCCCATCCCGATGCTGAAGCCGGCCAGGATGACCAGCCCGAGCAGCGCACCGCCGACATCGAGGCGATAACCGAACGGCAGGCAGACGACCACGATCAGGACCGCCTGCGCCACCATCGGCACGATTTCCTTGAGGGCCCGCCCGATCAGCAGGGCCGGCCGCCGCAGCGGGGTGACCAGCATCCGCTCGTGCGACCCGGTCTGGATCTCGAAGAGCAGGTTCGACCCGGTCATCGACGACGCGAACAGGCACGACATGACGATGATGCCGGGCACGAACCACCGCAGCGCCTCGCTCTTGTCGCCGGGCAGCAGCGGCGCGAACAACGCCAGGAACACCAGCGGCTGCACCATCGCGATGATGATCGTGAACGGGTCGTACCGCAGCGGCCGCAGCTCGCGGCTGAACACGGTGCGGGTATCGGCGGCGAGTGACGTCATGATTCAGACCTCCACGAGTTCCGTGGCCGGCTGCCGGTCGCTGTTCGCGCCGCCTTCGCGCAGGCTGCGCCCGGTCAGGGTGAGAAAAACGTCGTCCAGCGTCGGCCGGATGACCTCGACCGACGCCGCCGGCAGGCCGGCGGATCGCAGATCCTCGAGCATCCCCGGCACCTGCCGCGGCCCACCCTGCGTGCGGATCCGCAGTTCTTTCCCGTACGGCTGGGCAGCGCGCCCGGGCAGTGCGGTGGCCGCCGCGGTGGTCTCCTGCTCGGAGTCGAAGCCGAGCAGGACGGTGTCGCCCACGTGCTCGGCCTTGAGCCGGGCCGGCGAGTCGTCGGCGATGACCCGTCCGTGGTCGACCACGATGACCCGCTCGGCCATCGAGTCGGCCTCGTCCAGGTAGTGCGTGGTCAGCACGATCGTGGTGTCGTGCTCGGCCCGCAGCCGCACGATGTGCTCCTGGAGGTTGGCTCGGTTCTGCGGGTCGAGCCCGGTGGACGGCTCGTCGAGGAAGAGCAGCTCCGGCGCGTGGATGAGCCCCATCGCGATGTCGAGCCGCCGCCGCTGCCCGCCGGACAGGGTGGCCACCTTCCGATCGGCCACCTCCCCGAGCCCGAGCGAGTCGATCAGCTCGGCGGCCCGCACCCGGGCCTGCCGCACGCCCATCCCGTAGGCGCGGCCCTGGCTGATCAGCTCGTCCCGCCCGCGCTGGCTGTGCCCCGCTCCGTTGCCCTGCCCGATGTACCCGATCCGCTGCCGCACCTCGCGCTGCCGACGCACGACGTCGAAGCCGGCGACGGTGGCGGTGCCCGAGGTCGGCGGGATCAGCGTGGTCAGCATCCGCAGCGTCGTCGACTTGCCGGCCCCGTTCGGCCCGAGCAGCGCGACCAACTCGCCGCGCGCCACGGTCAGATCGATCCCGTCGACCGCGCGAACGTCCTTGAAATGCTTGGTCAGCCCTCGTGTCTCAATCATGGGACCGACGCTAGAAGCCGTTGCGGACAGTTTCTGGCCGCAATGTGATGAACTCTGGATTCATGGCGAACACGAGTGCCCGCATGCTGCGTCTGCTCTCCCTCCTGCAGACCCACCGCTACTGGCCCGGCGCCGAGCTGGCGGACCGCCTGGAGGTGAGCCCCCGTACGCTCCGCCGCGACGTGGACCGCCTGCGCGACCTGGGTTACCCGGTGGACGCCAACCGCGGCGCCGCCGGCGGCTACCAACTGCAGGCCGGCGCGGCCGTCCCGCCGCTGTTGCTGGACGACGACGAGGCCGTGGCCATCGCGGTGGGCCTGCGCACCGCGGCCGCCGGGGCGGTGACCGGCTTCGAGGAGACCTCGGTCCGCGCCCTGGCCAAGGTCATCCAGCTGCTCCCGCCCCGCCTGCGCCGCCGCATCGACGCCCTGCGCGCCGCCACGGCCCCCGGCGGCATCTTCGGCGGCGGCCCGACCCTGGATGCCGAGGTGCTGACCACGCTGGCCCTGGCCTGCCGGGGCGAGGAACGCCTGCGCTTCGCCTACACCCCACGCGAGCGCGAGACCTCCGCCCGCCACGCCGAGCCGCACCGCCTGGTCTCCCTGGGCCGCAACTGGTACCTGGTCGCCTGGGACCTCGACCGGGCCGACTGGCGCAGCTTCCGGGTCGACCGCCTGACCGACCCGGCCCCGACCGGAGCCCGCTTCCGCCCCCGCGAGATCCCCGGCGGCGACCCGGTCGCCTGGTTGCGGGCCCGGATAGCCACCATCCCCAACCGCTACGAAGTTTCGGTGCTCCTCCATTCCCCACCCGACAAGGTCCGCGCGGTAGTAGGCCATTGGGGCAAGGTCGAGCCCCTGCCCTCCGCCGCGCAGGCCGCTCCCGCGC
>NZ_BOQN01000211.1 GCF_018332695.1 Paractinoplanes toevensis | reverse complement strand
TCCATGGGCAGTACACCTAGGCCTTACTGCTGGGCGGTCGCGGTGAAGGTCGCCGAGGCGAGGGCGTTGTGCCCGATGACGTACCCCACCACCGCCTGCGACGTGCCGGCCGGCAGCTCCAGCGTCGGGATGCTCAGCGCCACCACGGTGAACTGGTACCGGTGGGTGATGTCCCCGGTCGGCGGGCACGGTCCGGTGTAGCCGGTGCCACCGCCGTCGTTGGTGCCGTTCACCGCCCCGGCCGGCAGCACCGCGCCGGTCGGCAGGGACGTCGTCGAGGCCGGGATGTCCCAGGCCTGCCAGTGCCAGAAGCCGCTGCCGGTGGGCGCGTCCGGGTCGAAGAGCGTGACGGCGAAACTCTTCGTGCCGGCCGGCGCACCCCGCCACGAGAGCTGCGGCGAGAGCCCGGCGTCGTCGCAGCCCCAGAACGGAGCCGGGATCGGCCGGTTGGCCCGCAGGTCGGTGCTGGTGAGCTTGAAGTGACCGACATTGCTGGGCAGCCCGCTACGCACCTTCTGGAAACCGAAGTGCAGGACGGTGGCCGCAGACGCGCCGGCCGCGGCCCCCACGAAGACGAGGACGGCCGCGAGCACCACGGCGAGACGGCGAGAGATACGGTTCATGATCGACCCCCATGAATCATCGAATGCCGAGATTCTGCTCCCCGGGGTCGATCTACTTCAATCGGATGATCAGACGTCTACGCTGACGTACTGCTTGCCGGCCATGTTGACCACCCGCACCGAGGCCACCTCGGCCGGGTCGATCAGGGCGCTGCCGTTCAGGGTCGTACCGTTCGCCTCGCCGGCGTCGGAGACCAGCCAGCTGCCGGCCAGGATCGGCTCGCCGTTCTTGCCGACCACCTCGAGGCGGCAGCGTTCACCGGCCGGGATGCCGCCGACCGTGGCGGTCAGCCGCACCCAGCCGGCCGCCGGGATCACGGTCGCGTCGATGCGCGCGCCGGTGCCCGCGTCGACCGCCGACACGGCCTGCGTGCCCGGTGCCACGGAGGCCGAGGACCCCTGCGCCTGCGGGGTGCCGGTCGGCGCCGTACCCCGTCCGAGAATGACCCCGCCGCCGATCGCCACCGCGACCACCGCGGCCGCGGCCGTGGTCAGGACGGCCAGGCGGCGCAGCCGGCCGCCGTTCGATTCCTGCCGCACCTGGCGCAGCGTGCGCTGCAGCAGCAGGTCGGCGTCCTCCGGCGGGCCGTCGAGCAGCATCTCGTCGGGGATCTCCCGCAGCGCCGTCGACCACTCCTGCAGCGACTCGATCTCCTCGCGGCAGGCGGCGCAGGAGGACAGGTGCTCGTCGGCCCGGCGCTTCTCGCCGGGGGTGAGCATCTCCATCAGGTACCCGGCCATGTCGACGTGGTCGTTGGTCGGGTTGGTGCTCTCGGGCGTGCTCATGATGCCAACCGTTCTCTGCCGCCGGCCTCGCGTAGGGCCCGCAATGCGTAGTAGGACCGGGACTTCACCGTTCCCGGCGGGATGCCGAGCACCTCGGCTGCCTCGGAGACCGTGCTGCCGCGCAGGTAGACCTGTTCGAGCACGGCCCGATGCTCATCGGAGAGGGTGCTGAGCGCGTCGACCACCACCATCGAGTTGACCACCTGATCGGCGTGGTCGCCCTCCACCGCGGCGTCCGGGGGCGACTCGCGCACCTCCGGCGGCCTGCGGTTGCGGGCCCGGATCTGGTCCAGCACGATGTTGCGGACGACGGTGAGCAGCCAGCCGCGCACCGATCCCTTGCCGCTGTCCAGGCTGTCCGGATGCCGCCAGGCACGCACCAGGGCTTCCTGGACGACGTCCTCCGCGGCGGCGCGGTCCCGGGTCAGCTGCGTCGCGTACGCGAGCATGGCTCGTCCGTGCTCCTGGAACAACGATCTGACCAGTGCCTCATCGGCCACCTCCCGGCGGGGTCTGCTCCTTGTCGACGGCATCGCGTCTCTCTTTGTCCGCGGCACTTGTGGTTGCGCCGATCCGGTCCGACATCGACGAACGTACTGTGCCGCAGCTACTTGAGATACGTGCAGGTAGCCCGCCCGGATCAAAGATCTTGGCAAAGTGGCACGGCCGGGTGAACCACTCTCGCGCGGGCGTCGTGTGGATGACACCAGCGAAGAGAGGGAAGCCATGACGACGCTCAGCAGGACGACGAAGGCAGCGGTCGGACTGGCCGGCCTGGCATTCCTGGCGGCCTGCGGCAGCCAGTCGGATTCCTCGGACGACCTGATCGCGAAGCAGCTCCCGATCGCCGAGACCAGGACGGTCGCCCCGACGCCCACGAGCACCCCGGCCGACCTCGCCGCGGTGCCGGAACCGTCGGGCCAGGCCGCGCAGGCCCCCGACGCCGCGCCCACCGTCGCCAAGACCCAGAAGTGGGTCAAGATCTTCAGCGGCCCGTCCGACAAGGACGTCAAGCCCAACGCCGACAAGGCCAAGGGCAGCAACACGGTGGAGCTGAACGCGACGCTGAACGAGCAGATCGGCACCTACGTCACCGACGGCGCCGGCCGCACGCTTTACCGCTTCGACAACGACAACCGCAAGCCGCCGAAGTCGACCTGCAACGGTTCGTGCGCCACCGCCTGGCCCCCGCTGCTGATCAAGTCGCCCGGCAAGATCTTCCCGAAGGGCATCGACCCGAAGATCATCGGCTACGTCGAACGCGCCGACGGCCACTGCCAGGTGACGATCAACGGCTGGCCGGTCTACTACTTCATCGCCGACGCGAAACCCGGCGACATCAACGGCCAGGGCGTCAACGGCAAGTGGTTCGCCATCGCCCCCACCGGCGGCAAGACCAAGGCCGTTCCCGGCTTCCCGCTGACCAGCCCCACCAGCTGAAAAACCATCGGGGGTCCGCCCGGCAGCTTCGCAAGCTGCCGGGCGGGTCATTTTTCGGTACGCGCACCGAAGACGTCCCGTGCGAATCGGCCCGGCCGGTCGGTGGTCCGGCCGATCACCCGGCTTCCGGCCCGGCCCCGGTGGTCACCCGCGCCGGCTGCTCCGCCGGTGGCCGGAGGCCGTCCATCAGGAGGTTCAGCAGCCGGCCGGCATCTGCCTCGCGCTCCGGCTTGGGGGCGACGGTGAAGATGCCGATCAGGGCGGCGGCGACGTCCTCGGCGGTGACGTCGGGGCGGAGGTCACCGGCCACACGGCCGGCGTCGAGGATCGTGGTGATGGCCGTCAGCAGCTCGGCCCGGGTCCGGTCATGGGCGATCTCACCCGACCGGATCATCGAGAGCAGCGTGTCGAGCATGCCGTTCTTGGCCGCGATCCAGTCCCCGAACAGGTCCATCCAGCGCCGCATCGCGGCGGCCGGGGGCAGCCCGCCGAGCAGCTCGTGGGCCCCGGTCGTGAGCCGCACGACCTGGTCCCGGTAGACCGCGTCGACCAGCGACTCGCGGGTGGGGAAGTGCCGGTAGAGCGTGCCGATGCCGACACCGGCCTCGCGGGCGATGGCCCGCATCGACGGCTCGGTGTCGGCCGACATGAACACGCGGGTCGCGACCGCGAGCAGCTGTTCGCGATTGCGGGTCGCGTCCGCGCGCGGCACGCGGGTCTCCGCCTCGGTCAAAACGGATCACGCTCCGGTTGTGCTAGGTTCGCTGATGCAAACGGAGCATAGTCCGTTTAACTGCGGGAGTGGAGCGGTCAGATGCCGACAAGCACGAGCAGGATGGTCCGCCTCGATTCATTCGGCGGCCCCGAGGTCCTGAACATCCGCGAGGTACCCGCACCGCAGGCCGGCCCGGGGCAGATCCGAGTGCGGGTCACCGCGGCCGGCCTGAACCCGATGGACTGGATCATGACCGCCGACGCGGGCACCGCCGCCCGGTTCGGCCTGAGCCTGCCGGCCGGGTTCGGCACCGACTACGCGGGAGTGGTGGACCAGGCCGGTGCGGGGGTGACCGGGTTCGCCCCCGGCGACCCGGTCTTCGGTGGCGCCCTGTCCCGAGCGGTCGCCGACTTCGTGGTGGTGGACGCGGCCGCGGGCATCGCGGCGAACGAGGCCCACCACACCCCCCACGGCGTCGACGACCGCACCGCCGCGACCCTCGCGATAGCGGGCCGCACGGCAGCCGCCGCCCTGGCCGTGATCAACCCCGGCCCGGCCGACACGGTGCTGATCGGCGGCGCGGCGGGCGGGGTCGGCGTGTTCGCGGTCCAGCTGGCCCGGCTGGCCGGGGCCCGGGTGATCGGGACCGGATCGGCAACATCGTCCGAGTTCCTGCGCGACCTGGGGGCCGAGCCGGTCACCTACGGCGACGGCCTGGCCGACCGGGTCCGGGCCCTGGCCGCCGGTCGGGTCACCGCCGCGATCGACCTGCACGGCACGGAGACGGTCCACGCCGCGAGGGAACTCGACGTCCCCGACGAGCGCATCTGCACCATCGCCGCCCAGATCGACGGGGTCACGGCGGCCAACGGAGCCAACGCCGCCCCCGGCGCCCTGGAGGAGATCGCCCGCCTGATCGCGGCGGGCCGGCTACGGGTCCCCATCGCGGCGACCTTCCCGATCGAGCAGATCCGCACCGCGGCCGAGCTCCAGGCCGGCCGGCACGCACACGGCAAGGTAGTGGTCGACCTTTCATGAGAAGCGGGGGCACACGCGCGCCCCCGCACGGCCGTAGTCTGCCGTGGTGATAACCGAAGTCGATCTCCGCACGAGCGACGGGCGGACCCTGCGCGGCTACTCCCGGGGCGCCGGCGACCGAGTCGTCATGTGGCATCACGGCACACCGAACATCGGTTCCCCGCCCGCACCGCTGTTCGCCGCGGCCGACCGGCTCGGCATCCGCTTCATCTCCTACGACCGCCCCGGCTACGGCGGCTCGACCCCGAACCCCGGCCGGGACATCGCGTCCACCGGCGGGGATGCCGCCGCGGTCGCCGACGCGCTGGGCGTCGGCGAGTTCGCGACGCTGGGCCATTCCGGCGGCGGGCCGTGCGCGCTGGCCTGCGCCGCCCTACTGCCCGATCGGGTCACCGCCGCCGTGTCGATCTCCGGCCTCGCACCGTTCGACGCCGACGGTCTGGACTGGTTCGCCGGAATAGGCCCGGCCGGCGAGGCCGGGCTGCGCGCATCGGTGGCCGGCCGCGAGGCCAAGGAGCTGCACGAAAAGGCGAACACCGGCACCGCCCCGGACTTCCTGCCCGCCGACTGGACGGCCCTGGAGGGGGAGTGGGGCTGGTTCGGCAGCGTCGTCGAACCGGCCGTGGCCGCCGGCCCGGCCCCGCTGATCGACGACGACCTCAGCTACGTGAACCCGTGGGGCTTCGACCCGGCGACGATCACCGCACGGGTGCTGCTGGCCCACGGCACCGGCGACCTGGTAGTCCCGGCCGCCCACAGCTCCTGGCTGGCCGCGCACATCCCCGGCTCGACCTTGCGCCTGGTGGACGGCGCCGGCCACATCTCGGTCCTGCCACCCACCGCCGTACCAGCCCTGGAGTGGATTTAACCCCGCCCGCCCGGCGGCCTGGCGGCTTGCGGATGACGGTCTGCGGCGCGGTGGCCGGCAGTGCGGTGGCCCGGTGGCCCGGCATTGCGGTG
>NZ_BOQN01000210.1 GCF_018332695.1 Paractinoplanes toevensis | reverse complement strand
TCGGCGGCGTCGCCCTCGGCCTGACGCTGGAACGCGCGGGCTGCGGCGTGCTGGCTCTGCCGCTGCTTGAGAAGCTGCATGTCGTCCACGTCCACCTGGGCGACGTTTGACGCTTCGGAGCTCCGCTGCTGCGCCTGGACCACGTGGTCCTGCCCGAGATACACACCTGCGATCAGACCTGCCACCAGCAGGCCGACCGACGCGACACGTACTCCGACCCGGCTCGCAAGCCGATTCACGAAGTATCCCTTCGTCGGGGGCAATGACGCGGCATGTCCGCCACCAAAGGTGACCGGCATGCCGCGAGCACCGCGACCACTCGGGCCGACATCTCGAACAACTTCGATCGAGGTGGTGGCCCGACGTCGATCTCCGACGAAGATGACCACGCGATGGCGCTCGCCGAACACCATGGCGCAGAGTGAAGTGGATGTGAAATGGTGGCGCGCTCTTGTGATGTTGCTCACACGTCATTCACGCGTAAACCGGGCGATACCTCCCCGGTACGGGGGTCACCTCATAGGGGAATTTCCTCCAGCAAATCGGTGACCACCTCGGCGATCGGCGACCGCTCGGACCGCGTCAACGTGACGTGCGCGAAGATCGGATGGCCCTTCAACGCCTCGATCACGGCGGTTACCCCGTCGTGTCGGCCGACCCGCAGGTTGTCCCGCTGTGCGACGTCGTGGGTGAGAACCACCCGCGATCCCTGCCCGATGCGGGAGAGCACGGTGAGCAGCACGTTGCGTTCCAGCGACTGCGCCTCGTCGACGATCACGAAGGCGTCGTGCAGGCTCCGGCCGCGGATGTGGGTCAGCGGCAGCACCTCGAGCAGGCCGCGCGCCATGACCTCCTCCATGACGTTGGCGTGCACCACCGAGCCGAGCGTGTCGAATACGGCCTGGGCCCAGGGCGACATCTTCTCGTTCTCGGAGCCGGGAAGGTAGCCGAGCTCCTGGCCGCCGACCGCGTACAGCGGGCGGAAGACGATCACCTTCTTGTGGCGGTTGCGCTCCATCGTGGCCTCGAGACCGGCCATCAGCGCCAGGGCGGACTTGCCGGTGCCGGCCCGGCCACCCAGCGACACGATGCCGATCGACTCGTCCAGCAGGATGTCGAGCGCCACCCGCTGCTCGGCGGAACGGCCGCGCAGGCCGAACGCCTCCCGGTCACCGCGCACCAGCCGGACCGTCTTGTCGGGGTTCACCCGGCCGAGCGCCGAGCCACGAGTGGAATGAATCACCAGGCCGGTGTGGCACGGCAGGTGCTGGGCCTCGTCGACCTCGAGTTCGTCACCCGCGTAGAGCGACGCGATGTCCTCCTCGCCGAGCTTGAGGTCGGCCATGCCGGTCCAGGTCGGGTCGCTGGCCTGACCGTGCCGGTACTCGTCCGCGGTGAGACCCACCGAGGCCGCTTTCACCCGCAGCGGCATGTCCTTGCTGACCAGCGTCACGTCGCGACCCTCGGCGGCCAGTCCCAGCGCCACGGAGAGGATGCGGGTGTCGTTCGAGTCGTTGCGGAAACCCTGCGGCAGCACGCTCTGGTCGGCATGGTTGAGCTCGACCCGCAGGGTGCCGCCCTCGTCGTTGCAGAGCACCGGCTGGTCCAGCCGGCCGTACTTGATGCGCAGATCGTCCAGCATGCGCAGCGCCTGCCGCGCGAACCAGCCCAGCTCAGGGTGGTGCCGCTTGCCCTCCAACTCCGAGATGACCACGAGCGGAACAATCACCTCGTGGTCGGTGAACCGGCGGAACGCCGCCGGGTCGGACAGCAGGACCGAGGTATCCAGAACAAAAACGCGGCCCTCGGGAGCCGGTTCCGCGTCGGCGTGGCGATCCCGGGAGGTGCGTCCCGTCGCGGCGCGATTGCTGGATGTGGTGCCCTCGGCGTCAGATCGGCGTGATGTCACAGGCCTGCTCCAGGGGCGGGCGTGCAACCCGTCGACGCCCGCGGTCCGCACCTCCGGCGCCCGGCTCATGCACGGGGTCGGATTGCGGGCCCCGTGGCGTACTTGTCGCAGGTCCGGGCCTACCGTCTGGCTCGGGATGACCCCGCGCCATGGCTCAAACGCTAGCGGTCAACTTGCCAACGCGGTAGTACGCAAAACACGTGGCCGAGCAATTTCTCCGGCTCGCAACCGGACGTCGGGCAGGTAATCTGACGTCGTGGCTGAGACTCTGCGTCCGAACCGTCCGCTGAGCGTCGCCGACGCATGGGCCGTCACGGCCCGGCGGTCGGCCGAGACCACCTTCTTCTTCGACTTCGACGGCGTGCTGTCGCCGGTCACCGACGACCCCGACGCCTCCCAGCCGGTCGGCGCCGTGCCCGGCGTGCTGGAGCAGCTGGCGACCACCGTCCGGCGGGTGGCGATCGTCTCCGCCCGGCCGGTCAGTTTCCTGCGGTCCCGGTTCGAGTCACTCGAACGGGTGGATCTCTACGGCCTCTACGGCCTCGAGGTCTGGCACAACGGCGAGGTGGTCACCGAACCGGCCGCCCTGCCGTGGATCCCGGCGATGAGCGACCTGGCCGACCGCGCCCGGGCCGAGCTGCCCGGGCCGATCCTGGTCGAGTTCAAGCGGCTCTCGGTGGCCCTGCACTACCGCACCGCGCCGCAGCTCGCGGGTGAGGTGGAGCGCTGGGGTCACGAGCAGGCCGAGCGGCACGGGCTCAAGATCCAGGGTGGTCGCATGGTGATCGAGCTCAAGCCCCCGGTCGACCAGGACAAGGGCATGGTCATCACCGAGGGCGTCCGCAACGCGGGCTGCGCGTGGTATTTCGGGGATGACATGTCGGACATCAAGGCGTTCGACGCGCTGCGTGCCCGGGAGGCGGTCGACCCCGGTTTCTTCGGCGTCGCGGTCGCGGTGGCCAACCCGGAGACCGGCGCCGAGGTGTCCAGCGCCGCCGACCTCACCCTCGACTCGCCCGACGCGGTGGCCGAGTTCCTGACCGACGGGCTCAGCCGGCTTCAGGCACCGTAACGGCGCTGCCGCCCGGCATAGGAGCGCAGCGCCCGGAGGAAGTCGATCCGGCGGAAATCCGGCCAGTTGGCGTCGTGGAAGTAGAACTCCGAGTGCGCCGACTGCCACAGCAGGAAACCGGACAGCCGCTGCTCACCGCTGGTGCGGATGACCAGATCGGGATCGGGCTGGCCGCGGGTGTAAAGGTGCTCGGCGATGTGCTCGACGTCGAGCACCTCGGCCAGCTCTTCCAGGGTGCCGCCACGGGAGGCGTGCTCGACCAGCAGCGAACGCACCGCGTCGGCGATCTCGCGGCGCCCGCCGTACCCCACCGCCAGGTTGACCTCGACGCCGACCGTGCGGTCGCGGGTCTTCTCCTGTGCGGCCTTGAGCACGGTCGCGGTGCCGGCCGGCAGGACGTCGAGCGCGCCGACCATGCGCAGCCGCCACGGATTGCCGTCCTCGGCCAGCTCGGTCGCGAGGTCCTCGATGATGCGCACGAGCGGATCGAGCTCGGCGGCCGGCCGCTGCAGATTGTCGGTGGCCAGCAGATAGAGCGTGACGTGCCGGATGCCCGCCTGGTCGCACCAGGTGAGCAGCTCCTTGATCCGGGCGGCGCCGACACGATGACCGTCGTTCGGGTCGACGAAGCCCATCTCACGAGCCCAGCGACGATTGCCGTCGCACATGACGCCGACGTGCTGAGGCACCGGCTTGCCGACAAGCTTTCCGGCCAGCCGCCGCTCATAGAACGAATAGACCAGAGACCGCAGAGACATCGCGGTAAACCCTAGCCCTGTTGCCCGCCGACGTCGTCGGCCGGGAGGGTAATCCTTGGGAAGAACACATCGCCCCGCCCGGCCGGAAAGCCGAGGCGGGGCGAGACGAATCGACAGGTCAGGCGTCGGCGAGGCGGGCGCGCAGGGCGTCGAGCTCGGCCCACAGGACGGCCGGCAGCTTGTCGCCGAACTTGGTGAACCACTCGGTCACCTGCGGGATCTCGGCGAGCCACTCGTCGCGGTCGACCTTCAGCACCGCCTTCAGGTCCTCCTCGCTGATGTCGAGGCCGGTCACGTCGAGGGCGCCCGGGGTCGGGACGTGCCCGATGGCCGTCTCCACCGCCTCGCCCTTACCGTCCAGGCGCTCGACGATCCACTTGAGCACCCGGCTGTTCTCGCCGAAGCCCGGCCACAGGAAGCCGCCGTCGGCATCGCGCCGGAACCAGTTGACGTAGAAGACCTTGGGCAGCTTGGCGGCGTCGCCGGACGCGCCCTTGGCCATGTCGATCCAGTGCTGGAAGTAGTCGCCGGCGTGGTAGCCGATGAACGGCAGCATCGCCATCGGGTCGCGGCGCACCACGCCGACCTGGCCGACCGCCGCGGCCGTGGTCTCGCTGGAGAGCGTGGCGCCCAGGTAGACACCGTGCACCCAGTCGCGGGCCTCGGCGACCAGCGGGATCGTGGTCTTGCGACGGCCGCCGAACAGGATCGCGTCGATCGGGACACCGCGCGGGTCGTGGTACTCGTCGGCGAGGATCGGGCACTGCTCGATGGGCGTACAGAATCGGCTGTTGGGGTGGCTCGAGGGGTTTTCCGACGCCGGCGTCCAGTCCTGGTTCTTCCAGTCGGTGAGGTGCGCCGGCGGCTCGCCCATGCCCTCCCACCAGATGTCGCCGTCGTCGGTCAGCGCGACGTTGGTGAAGACCGAGTTGCCCCGGGCCAGGGTGCGCATCGCGTTCGGGTTGGTGTGGAAATCGGTGCCGGGCGCGACGCCGAACAGCCCGAACTCGGGGTTGGTGGCCCACAGCCGGCCGTCCTCGCCGAACCGCATCCAGGCGATGTCGTCGCCGACGGTCTCCACCTTCCAGCCCGGCAGGGTCGGTTCGAGCATCGCCAGGTTGGTCTTGCCGCAGGCCGACGGGAACGCGCCGGCGATGTAGCGGACCTGACCCTCGGGCGAGGTCAGCTTCATGATCAGCATGTGCTCGGCGAGCCAGCCCTCGTCCCGGGCGGCGACGCTGGCGATGCGCAGCGCGTAGCACTTCTTGCCGAGCAGCGAGTTGCCGCCGTAACCGGAGCCGAACGACCAGATCTCCCGGGTCTCCGGGAAGTGCGAGATGTATTTCGTCTCGTTGCACGGCCAGGCCGCGTCTTCCTGGCCGGGCTCGAGGGGCGCGCCGACCGAGTGCAGTGCCGGCACGAAGTCGGTCTCGTCGCCCAGCGCCGCCAGGACCTCGGCCCCCATCCGGGTCATGATGCGCATGCTGGCGACGACATAGGGACTGTCGGTGAGCTCCACGCCGAACATCGGCGTGGGCGCGTCGAGCGGGCCCATGCAGAACGGGACGACGTACATCGTCCGGCCCTTCATGCACCCCCGGTAGAGCTCGGTCATCGTCGACTTCATCTCGGCCGGCGCCATCCAGTTGTTGGTGGGTCCGGCGTCGGCCTCGTCGGCCGAGCAGATGTAGGTGCGTTCCTCGACGCGGGCCACGTCACCGGGGTCGGTACGGGCCCAGAACGAGTTGGGCTTCTTGGCCGGGTCGAGGCGAACCAGGGCGCCCGATTCGACCAGGGCATCGGTGATGCCGGCCCATTCGGACTCCGAGCCGTCGCACCAGACGATCCGGTCGGGCGTGGTCAGAGCGGCTACCTCGTCGATCCAGGCCAGCAGGCGCGGGTGAGAGGTGGGGGCGTCGTCAAGCAAGGCGATCTCCTTCGGTCGGCACTGACCAATGACCGCGAAGACCGGAGGGGCCCGGCCCGAGGTCATGGGAGTCACCTCAGATTAGGGGGACGGAGCGTGCTGTTCATCGGTTGTTCCTGTGGATAACCGCACAATCATCGGAAGCTTTGCTTGCAGACGATCGATCCTTCGCCGCAAAGCGCAGTTCTGCGCAACATCAGCGTTTCGGCCGGGTCGCGCCGGGCCGTTCGGTGGACTTCCACAAAACGGACTAAAGCCCCTAAACTTCGGGTACCTGGTCTTTCCTCTCACTCCCGCTTCAGGAGGCAGGAATGACGATCCCGGCCACCCAACCGGACTCGGACACCGACCTGCTGGCCGCGGTCCGGGCCGGCCATACCGCCTCCTACGGGACGCTGTACGAACGGCACCGGGCCGCGGCCCGGCAGCTGGCCTACGGGCTCACCCGCGACCCGGCGGACGCCGAGGATCTGGTCGCCGAGACGTTCGCCAAGGTCTTCGCGTCGCTGCGGGCAGGACGCGGGCCGCTGGTCGCCTTCCGCGCCTACCTGAACACGACCATGCGGCACGTCTGCTACCACCGGGCCCGGCGCGACCGGCGGCTCGAATTCACCGATGACCTGACCCGGTACGACGAGGGCGAGCCGTTCACCGACCCGGCCCTGGACCGGCTCGAACGCACCTACGCGGCGGCCGCGTTCCGGCAACTGCCCGAGCGGTGGCGCGACGTGCTGTGGCAGACCGCGGTCGAGGGCAACACGCCCGCCGAGGTGGCCGGGATGCTCGGCATGACGCCGAACGCGGTGGCCGTCCTCGCCCACCGCGCCCGCGAGGGCCTGCGCAGCCTCTATCTACAACAGCACGTCGCGGCGGCCGACCATCCCGAATGCCGCTGGGCCGGCGACCGGCTCGGTGGTCACCTGCGCGGCCGGCTCGCACCCCGGGACGCCAACCGGATGCGCGGCCACCTCGGCTGGTGCGGCGAATGCCGGGGACGGTTCGCCGAAATCAGCGAGATCGACGGCCTCCGTCACCGTCCGTACCGGCAACGTCACCATGCCGGGTCGACCGGTTAAGACTCGCCAACGAAAACAGCGGTCCGTGACTACCCCCGGTACTCTTGCGTGGTGCCCGACAACTCGACGCCGCAGCCGACCGGCTTGCGGACCAGGTTCCGGGCACTCATCCACGAGCTGAGCAAGTTCGGCACGGTCGGTGCCATATCGTTCGCCATCGACCTGGCCATCTTCAACGTGCTGCTGCACGCCGGCGTGGAAACCCTGGTCGCCAAGACGATCTCGACCGTGATCGCCACGACCGTCGCCTTCACCGGCAACCGGTTCTGGACCTGGCGGCATCGCGCTCACGACAACATGGCCCGGCAGTACACGATGTTCTTCGTACTGAACGCGATCGGCCTCGGCATCGGCCTGTCCTGCCTGGCGATCAGCCACTACGGCCTCGGTCAGATCTGGCCGGCCCTGCAGACCCCGCTGGCCGACAACATTTCGGGCCAACTGGTCGGCACGGCCGTCGGCACACTTTTCCGATTCTGGTCGTACCGCCGTTTCGTGTTCCGCGACACAACTCCCCCCGATCAGCTCGGCACGGGGCAGAGCTCCGGCCGTCACGCGGCTAACGTGGTCTCGCCCGCCCCCGTCCGTGACTCGGCGTGATCGCCCTCCCCCCGACGTAAGGTTGCTCAAATGCCCTCAGCCAGCACGCTGACGGATCGTCTGCGCCGTCTTGCACCCGAGGCCATCGCGTTCGGTGTCATCGGAGCCGGTAACACTCTGTTGTATATGGCGATCACCTGGGCCGCCCTGCCGATCGGCGCGGTCAAGGCGAGCGTCGTCGCGACGATCGTGACCACCACGCTGGCGTACTTCGCGAACCGGTACTGGACCTACCGGCACCACACGCGCACGGCCCTGCGCCGGGAGTACACGTTGTTCTTCGGCTTCAACCTGGTCGGCATGGTCATCCAGTCCGGCGCGGTGGCGATCGGCAAGTACGGCTTCGGCCTCACCGAGCAGCACGACGAGATCGCGTTCATGGGCGTGACCCTGATCGGCATCGTGATCGCCACGGTCTTCCGGTTCTGGGCGTACCGCACGTTCGTCTTCCTGAAGCCGCCGGTCGACGGCCACGAGGCCGAGCTGGCCGAGCTCGACGCGATGGCCGGCCTGGCCGAGCTGACCACCGAGCAGCCCGAACCCGAGCCGACGCGTTAGTTCCGGAAGAGTCGGCCGCGGCGGCGCTGCGGCGGAAGCTCCGGCTCCGGTTCTTCCTCTTCTTCCTCGTCCGGGTGGCGCAGGCGGTCCTGTTCGATCAGTTCGTAGAGGGCCGTCTGCACATGGTTGGCGTGCGGGACCGCCACCAGAACGGCCGCCTGGTCGCCGATCGAGTCGATGGTCAGCGTCCCCGACCCGAAGAGCCGGTCCAGGAACGACTGCGTCATCAGGTGGTCATTGATCCGGTTGAGCGGCAGGTCACGCCGCTCCCGGGCGATCACGCCGTCCTGCAGCAGGATCCGCTCGCTGGTCACCACGTAATGGGTGCAGCGCCAGATCACGAGCGGGGCGGCACCGTACCGGATGCCGTAGTAACCCATGATCAGCGCGACCACGCCGAACGCCAGGAAACCGCCGTTGTTCTGCGGCAGCATCACCCACGCCAGGGTCGCGGTCGCCAACGCCAACAACGCCACCAGGCCGGGGCGGATCGCCGTCTTCCAGTGCGGATGCAGATGGAGGACGACCTCCTCCTCGTCGGTGAGAACCTCGTCCGGGAACGCCACGCGGTCAGCGTACGTGCAGCACGTCACCCGCCGAGACGCGATGGGTGAGGTCGTCAGCCGTACGGATCACCAACTGACCGTCGCCGTCCACCGAGGTCGCCTCGCCGCGGATCTCATCACCGCCGGGCAGCAGCACCCGCACCTCACGCCCGATCGTGGCGCACCCCCGCCGGTAGGCCGCGAGCAGCCCGCACAACTCGGCGTCCCCGCCCGCCTCGCGCCAGCCGCCGTACCACCCGGCGATCCCGCGGAGCAGGGCCCGCAGCAGCGGATCGCGGTCGGCGTTGGCCGCACCGGCCACCTTCAGCGAGGTCGCGGGCAGCCCGGTCGTCTCCGGCAGTTCCTCGGCGCGGGTGCTCACGTTCAGTCCGATGCCGACCACCACGGCGTCGCCGGCCACCTCGGCCAGGATGCCGGCGCACTTGCCGTCGCCTTTTTCGGTGCTGACCAGCAGGTCGTTGGGCCACTTCAGGGCGGCCTCGACCTCGGCGACCCGCTGCACCGCCTCGAGCAGCGCGACCCCGGCCAGCAGCGGCAGCCAGCCGTAGGCGCCGGTCGGGACGGCCGGCCCGGGCCGCAGCAGCACGCTGAGCGTCAGCCCGGCCCGCGGCGGCGACATCCACTGCCGGTCGCGCCGGCCACGGCCGGCGGTCTGCTGCTCGGCGACCACCACGAGCCCCTCGGGCTCACCCTTCATCGCGGCCGCGGCGGCATCGGCGTTGGTGGAGGCCGTCTCGCCGCGTACGTCGATCGCCGTCCACAGACTGTCCGGGGTGACCATCGCCCGTTCCAGCGAGCGCTGGGACAGCGGCGGGCGATCCAGGTCGGTGTACGGCGACGAGGGCATTGATCGAGCCTAGCGGGGTGGCGGGTCGGCCGCGTGCCGGCTCACGTACATGGTGCTGCGGTCGACCGGCGGCGGAGCCTCCGCGTTCTCCGAGATGCTCGGCCGGGGCCGTGGACGTGGGCGGCGGCGGTCGACCGGGGCCGGTTGTTCGGGGCCGGGCAGCCGCGGCTTCTCGTTGCGGGTCGACCACGAACGGGGCAACCGGATCCGGCCGGGACGTTCGTCGTTCATCGGCCAAACCGGGACCACCTCGGTCGGTTCGGCCGGGACCGGGCGCAGGTCGAAGCCGGTGGCCGGCTCGTAGTCGGGCACGGCCGGCAGCCGTTCCACCGCCTGCGGCCAGCCATAACCCTTGGCCGACGGCTCGTGATCGGCGGTCAGGTCGACCGGGATGGGGGTCCAGTACTCGCCGGGGCGGGGCTCGCCGGCCGGTTCGTGGTGCTCGGGGCGGATCCAGCCCTCGACCCGGTCGCCGTAGCGATCGGCGCGCGGCGCCGGAACTTCCGCGACCTCCGCGATCTCCACCTCGTCCACCTCGGCGCCGGGGTCGAACAGGACCTCGTCGATCGGGTGCCGGCTCCGCCGTCCGCGGCGGCCACGCACGGGCGGCTCCGGGATCGGCTCGTTCTCGGCTTCGGGCAGGTCGAACTGCCCGTCCTCGTCGTCGTCGGCCAGGCCGATCGACGCGAGACCGCCGTGATCGTCCTCATCGGACGACTCGATGGGTTCGGGGGCGGGGAACGGCGTACTCCTGGAATCGTCCGCCGAGACCAGCGCGCGTCGCCGTCCCCGCCGGCCGCGGCGGGGGCCGGCGATGACCTCCGCCGCCACCTCGGCCTCCGGTTCGGCCGGGGTCGCGGCCAGAGCCGGGCGGCTCGGCGGTGCCTCGATCGCCTCGCGCCGGCGCGCCCGGCTCTCCCCGCCACCGAACAGCAGGGACCGGAAGCTGATCAATGTGGCGAGGCCACCGGCGATGAGGGCGAGTCCGCCCGCGGTCATCCAGTTCGTCACACTCGGGGTAACGAATAGGGCATTGGGTGCGAAACGCACCCGTAGCGGCGCGCACCCCTCTCCCGCATTACGATCACCGAAGGAATACTCGCCGGTAGCCCGCAGAGTGTGAGGATCACCGTGACGACGCAGCAGGACGCGGTCCAGGCCGACGTACACACCACCGCTGGAAAGCTCGCCGATCTTGAACGGCGAACCGACGAGGCGGTGCACGCCGGCTCGGCCCGCGCGGTGGAGAAGCAGCACGCCCGCGGCAAGAAAACCGCCCGCGAGCGCATCGAACTGCTGCTCGACGAGGGATCCTTCGTCGAGCTCGACGGTCTGGCCCGGCACCGCTCCACCGCGTTCGGCCTGGACAAGAACCGCCCCTACGGTGACGGCGTGGTGACCGGCTACGGCACCGTCGACGGCCGGCCGGTGTGCGTGTTCTCGCAGGACTTCACGGTCTTCGGCGGCTCGCTCGGCGAGGTCTTCGGCGAAAAGATCGTCAAGGTGCTCGACCTGGCCATGAAGACCGGCTGCCCGATCATCGGGATCAACGACTCCGGCGGCGCCCGCATCCAGGAAGGCGTCGTCGCGCTCGGTCTCTACGCCGACATCTTCTTCCGCAACGTGCGGGCCAGCGGCGTCATCCCGCAGATCTCACTGATCATGGGACCGTGCGCGGGCGGCGCGGTCTACTCGCCGGCGATCACCGACTTCACCGTGATGGTCGACCAGACCTCGCACATGTTCATCACCGGCCCCGACGTGATCAAGACGGTCACCGGCGAAGAGGTCGGCATGGAGGAGCTGGGCGGAGCTCGCACCCACAACTCGCGCAGCGGGAACGCGCACTACCTGGCCTCCGACGAGGACGACGCGATCGACTACGTGCGCGCGCTGCTGTCCTACCTGCCGTCCAACAACCTCGACGAACCGGTCATCTTCGAAGAACTCGCGGCCCTGACACCGTCCGACGACGATCTCGCGCTGGACGCCCTGATCCCCGACTCGGCCAACCAGCCCTACGACATCAAAACCGTCGTGGAGACCGTCGTCGACGACTTCCTCGAGGTGCAGCCGCTCTACGCGCAGAACATCGTGGTCGGCTTCGGACGGGTCGAGGGCCGGCCGGTCGGCGTGGTCGCCAACCAGCCCATGCACTTCGCCGGCACCCTCGACATCGCGGCCAGCGAGAAAGCCGCCCGCTTCGTGCGCACCTGCGACGCCTTCAACATCCCGGTACTCACCTTCGTCGACGTGCCCGGCTTCCTGCCGGGCACATCCCAGGAATGGGACGGCATCATCCGGCGCGGGGCCAAACTGATTTACGCGTACGCCGAGGCCACGGTCCCCAAGGTCACGGTCATCACGCGCAAGGCGTACGGCGGCGCCTACGACGTCATGGGCTCCAAGCACCTCGGCGCCGACCTCAACTTCGCCTGGCCCACCGCCCAGATCGCGGTGATGGGCGCACAGGGCGCGGTCAACATCCTCTACCGCGGAGAGATCGACTCCGCCGAGCGCCGGGCCGAGCTCATCCAGGAGTACGAGGACACGCTGGCCAACCCGTACATCGCGGCCGAACGCGGTTACGTGGACGCGGTGATCGCGCCGTCGCAGACCCGGGCCCAGGTGATCCGGGGGCTGCGGACACTACGCACCAAGCGGGAAACCCTGCCGCCGAAGAAGCACGGCAACATTCCGCTCTAGCCGGTCGCCTGCGGCAGCCACTGACCGGCCAGCAGGAACGCGCCGATCACCAGGGCGGCCAGGTTGACGACCAGGAAGACACCCACCCAGAACAGGGCGGGCACGTGGGTGAGATGCGCGAGCTGGTCGGCGTCCGACTCGCGCATGCGGCCGCGGCGGCGCAGACTCTGCAACTCGAAAACCGGGCGGACCCCGCCGAAAAGCAGGAACCAGACCCCGGCGTACGCGAAGACGGCCTGCACCTCCGGACTGGCGAACCAGGACACCACGAACACGATCGCGCCCGTGACCAGCAGCGAGACCACGCCGAACGCGTTTCGGACGTTGATCAGCATGAGCAGCAGCAGGACGATGGCGAGCCAGAGCAGCAGCGTGATCCGGTTACCGCCGAGCAGCCAGGCGCCCAGCACGCCCACCAGCGACGGCGCGATGTAACCACCGAGCAAGGTGAGCATCATGCCCGGCCCGGTCGGGCGACCCGACGACAGCGTCAGGCCGGACGTGTCGAACTCCAGGCGGATGCCGCGCAGACGACGGCCGGTCAGCAGCGCCATCAGGGCGTGCCCACCCTCGTGCGCGATCGTCACCGCGTTACGGGCTACCCGCCACACCGGGCGGAAAGCCACGGCCAGCACGCCGGCCAGGGCGGTGAGCAGCACGAGCAGGCCGGGGGGATCCGGCTGAGCGCCGAGCAGTTTGTCCCAGAGATCAGTCACACCGTCGATCGACACGCGGGGGACTGTAGCCGATCACGCTATGCGCTGCGTCGGTTGCGGCTGCGTGCCGCCTTCTGCGGTGCCAGCACCGGCTTCTGCGCGAGCATCTGACGGGCGGCCAGGAAACCACCGGCGATGACGGCCAGACTCGCGACGATCAGCACCAGGGCGACCAGTCCACCGGTGGCGACAAGAATCGCCACGTCGGCGATCGCGACGAGCATCCAGAGCGCGATGGTCGGCTTCCGGCCGTGGGGTCGGCGGTTCATGACAACACCTCCGTTGTGATGACTGATCAAGTACCCACTTGAACGCAATCACGCACATCGGTTTTTATTGCGGCTGGAACCCCTGGTAGAGCGCCTTGAGATCGGCCTGCGAGGCGTCCCAGTCGCTGGTCGAGACGTACCAGTTGAGGGAGTACGCCGCGCTGCCGTTCACCCGGATGTTCCGGCGCATCACGTGCTGCGGGTTCCCGCTGTCCGTGGTGTACGTGAACTCCCAGTCGGCGGCCGACTCGAAGTTCCGGTAGGACACCCGCTTCAGGCTGATCAGGCTGTAGTTGCGGTAGGTGCCCCGGCGCGCCTTCTCCTGGTTCTGCCAATCCTCGTACGCGTCGGCCTGCGGCGACTTGGTGCGGCCCAGGATCAGCAGGCGGTTGTTCCACCGCATCCGCATCTCGGTGCCACTGCCGGAGACGTCGGCGTCCGCGGGCAGCGGAAGCTTGAAGGCGGGCGCACTGCCGGACGCGGCGAACGTCCGGAGCGCCCAGCCGGCCGGAAGACTGCCCGCACCGTCGTCGGTCGCGGGCGCGCTGGACGGCGCCGTGGTCGTCGGAGCGGCCGACGACGGAGCGGCGCTCGGCGTCGTGGCAGCCACCGACGGCTGGGTCGACTGAGTCGTCGGGGTGGTAGCCGTGGCGCCGGTGGTCCCGACCGCGTTCGGCTCGGTGCCGCCGGTCTTGTCCTCGCCGCCGACCGCCTGCGCGATCAGGGTGATCAGCAGGACCAGGACCAGCAGGACGATGCCGGCACCGATCGCCGCCTGGCGGTAGGTCAGCCGGGTACCGAAGACCGTCACGCCGCCCGGGGCGGGCTGGGACTCCATCGGGCGCCAGGCCGGTCGGGTGGACCGGCTGATCGAGGGAACCGGCGAGACCGGGGCATTGTCGTCAGCGGCGTCGTCCTCAGCGTCCGGCTTCGCGCCGGTGCCCGCCTTCGCGGCCGCTGCCGACTTTGCGACCGGCTTGTCGGTCGACTCCGCAGACCAGGACTCGTCGCTGCCGGAGATGTCGGCAGACTTGGTACGGGCGGCCGGAACCTGGACGAGGGCCGACGTCTCGCCTTGCTCCGTCGCGGCACCGGACGTCTCAGCAACGGCCCTATCCGCGGCTGCTCGGTCAGTGGCCGGCTGCCCGGCGGCTGACTGCCCGGCGCCCGCGCCCGGGAGGCCCTTGTCCGAGCGGCCCGTGCCCGCAAGGCCCGTGCCTGCGGTAGACATGTTCGCGGCACTCGCGTCCGCGCCGCTCGCGTCCGCGGCACCCGCAATTGCAGCACCCGCAATCGCGGCACTCACCGTCTTAGCTGCCGCGTTCGGGGTACCCGCCGTCTTAGCTGCCGCGTTCGGGGTACCCGCCTTCGCAGCGCCCGCCTTCGCGGCACCCGCGCTCGCGGCACCCGCCGTCGTAGCTGCCGCGTTCGAGGTACCCGCCTTCGTGCCCACGCTCGCGGCATCCGCCGTCGTAGCGCCCGCCCTCGCGGCATCCGCCGTCGCAGAACCCGCGTCCGAGGTATCCGCCGTCGCAGCGCCCGCCCTCGCGGCATCCGCCGTCGCAGAACCCGCGTCCGAGGTATTCCCCGGCGCAGCGCCCGCCCTCGCGGCATCCCTCGTCGCAGAACCCGCGTCCGAGGTATCCCCGGTCGCAGCGCTCACGGCATCCCCACCGGCAGCGCTCGAGCCTGCAGCACCCGCGTTCGCAGCGGCCGCGTTCGCAGTGCCCGCCTTCGCGTCGGCCGACTTCGCACCGTCGGCCTTATTCGCGCCGGACTTACTCGTGGCCGCTTTCTCGGCGGCGGTCTGACCCGGTGTGGCGGTCTCGGCTGCGGACTCGGTGCCCTTTTCGGACTTTTCGGTTTTAGCCGGCACCACGTCGGCCGGCGAGGCATCGGTCTCAGCGGGGGCGGTGAAAGCCTTGGCACCGGAGTGAGCGGCATCGGTGAGCGAGGCCTCAGCGCCGGCGGCGTCGGAACGCGGAGCCGCGGCATCGGCCTGAGCGGCACCGGCACCCGCGAGAGCCGTCCCAGCTGCGGGGTTCTCCTCCGGGGTCACCTTTTCGGGTGCGGCCGGGGTGGCCTCGGCTGCTGGGGGCGAGCCTGCGGACTTCGACGGAGTCTTCCGCTTGGACGACTTGGTCGGCGGCACCACCGTCGTGGCGTCGGCCGACGGAGCTACCCGGGTAGCGGCGTCGGCCGGCGGAGACATCCGCGTGGCGGTGTCGGGCGACGGGGACACCCGCGTCGTGGCCGCGGGCGACGGGGACACCCGCGTCGTGGCCTCAGCCGGCGGGGACACCCGCGACGTGGCCTCAGCCGGCGGGGACACCCGCGACGTGGCCTCAGCCGGCGGGGACA
>NZ_BOQN01000209.1 GCF_018332695.1 Paractinoplanes toevensis | reverse complement strand
GCCCCGGCGAGCACCCTGGCGCCGGTCCCGGCCCTGTTCCAGCCCGGCTTCCTGCTCGAGGTCGAGGTGATCGCCGCGCTCTAGGCCTTCTTCTCGACCTGGGCGGTCAGGGCGTCCACCTTGGCCGTGAGGATGGCCAGGTCTTCCAGGAGCTTCGCGAAGACGCCGTCCGGGGGCAGCGGGTCGCCGCCCTTGGTCGTGCCCACCATCGCCGCGAACCAGACGTCGCCGGTGATGTCGGCCAGGTTGCGGGTGTAGGTCGAGCCGGGGGTGTTGGTGCCGGGCATGCGGTAGTCGACCGTCACCTCCTTGCCGATGGCGGTCAGCCGGGAGTCGATCGCCTTCTGGGTCTGGGCCACCACGGTGTTGGTGATCCAGGTCTTGTCGGCAGCGGTCAGCGCCACGGGAATGTCCTCCAGGTGCCAGGAGGCCGTCGAAGCCTCGAGGGATGACGTGTACGAAGCGGAGAAGTGGGCGTGCTCGGTGTGCGGCGACGCTCCGGTGTAGGTCTTCTGCACCCAGTC
>NZ_BOQN01000208.1 GCF_018332695.1 Paractinoplanes toevensis | reverse complement strand
TCGAGGTCGTCGACCTCGACGATGTTCGGCATCGGGGCGTGCACACCCTCGCCGCCGAGCAGCTCGAACACCTTCTGCGCGGAGTGCGGCAGGAACGGCGTCAACAGCGTGTTGGCGTCGCTGACCACCTGCAGCGCCACGTGCAGGACGGTGGCCTGGCGCGGCTTGTCCTCGTCGGCCTTGAGTTTCCACGGCGCCTGGTCGGAGAGGTATTTGTTGGCCTCGGCGACCACCCGCATGGCCTCGCCGATAGCCGCCTTCTGCCGGTGCTTGCCGATCAACTCGCCGACCGTGGTGAAGCCCTCCTTGGCGTACGCCAAAAGGGCTTGATCTTCGGCGGTCAGCTCGCCCGCCGCCGGGATCGCGCCGAAGTTCTTGGCGGCCAGCGAGATCGAGCGGTTGACCAGGTTGCCCCAGCCGGCGACCAGCTCGTCGTTGTTGCGCCGGACGAACTCGGCCCAGGTGAAGTCGGTGTCGGTGGACTCCGGACCGGCCGCGGCGATGAAGTAGCGCAGGGCGTCGGCGTCGTAGCGCTCCAGGAAGTCGCGCACGAAGATGACCACCTTGCGGGACGAGGAGAACTTCTTGCCCTCCATCGTCAGGTATTCGCTGGAGACCACCTCGGTGGGAAGGTTGAGCTTGCCGAGGTCGCCCGGCTCGCCGCCCTTGTCGCCCTCGCCCGAGTAACCCAGCAGCAGCGCCGGCCAGATCACCGAGTGGAAGACGATGTTGTCCTTGCCCATGAAGTAGTAGGCCTGCGAGTCCTTGCCCAGGCCGTCGCTCGACCACCACTGCCGCCACGCCTCCGGGTCACCCGAACGGCGGGCCCACTCGATCGAGGCGGACAGGTAGCCGATCACCGCGTCGAACCAGACGTAGATGCGCTTGTCGGCGCGATCGCGCCAGCCGTCCAGGGGGATCGGCACGCCCCACTCCAGGTCTCGGGTGATCGCCCGGGGCTGGAGGTCGTCGAGCAGATTGCGGGAGAACTTCAGGACGTTGGGCCGCCAATTTTCCCGCTGGTCGAGCCAGCGGCCGATGGCCTCGGCGAAGGCGGGCAGGTCGAGGAAGAAGTGCTCGGTCTCGACGAACTCCGGCACCTCGCCGTTGATCTTCGAGCGCGGGTTGATCAGCTGCTCCGGGTCGAGCTGGTTACCGCAGTTGTCGCACTGGTCGCCACGGGCGCTGCCGTAGCCGCAGATCGGGCAGGTGCCCTCGATGTAGCGGTCGGGCAGGGTGCGGCCGGTGGACGGCGACCGCGCGCCGAGCGTGGTGCGGGCCACGATGTAACCGTTGCGGTGCAGCACCGAGAACAGCTCCTGCACCACGGCGTAGTGGTTACGCGTGGTGGTGCGGGTGAACAGGTCGTAGGTCAGGCCGAGGCCGTGCAGGTCTTCGACGATCACCCGGTTGTAGCGGTCGGCGAGCTCACGCGCGGTCACCCCCTCGGCGTCGGCCTGCACCTGGATCGGGGTGCCGTGCTCGTCGGTGCCGGAGACCATGAGTACGTCGTGACCGGCCATCCGCATGTACCGGCTGAAAACGTCGGAGGGCACCCCGAAGCCGGAGACATGACCGATGTGGCGCGGGCCGTTGGCGTAAGGCCAGGCAACCGCGGCGAGAACGTGACTCATGGTTCAAGAGTAGTGAGGGCCGCGGGACGGCCGCGACGGGATTCGACTGTGCCCAAAGCGATATACGTATAAATCATGACACGCGCTGTTAATGCGGGATCGCGGGTCCGCCGCGTAGTCCAATGGAACGGTGATTGGAGAAACGCCGCAACCTGGGGAAAAGCCCTCCAACGAGGGAAACCCGTGGTCGTTCTCCGACCCCGGCACCTCGTGGTGGCAGGGAGCGACCGAACGCGCCGCCACCGACCCGCCCACCGGACAGCGCCACCCCCGCCGACGGGCAGCGCAGCACCAGGCGGCCGCCGAGGGCGCGCCCCAGGGTGGCACCGGCACGCTGCTCCCCCCGGCCCCGGTCGAACGCGTCGGCGAGGCCGCCGAGGGACACGCCGCCGGCGCCCGTGACGCCGCCGTACAGCTCGTCGAACCGCCCGTGGTGGAACGCCACCACGACCAGCCCGACCCGCACCGCTACGACCCGCTCCGGCCGCCGGCCGGGCACACCGCCAAGCACACGGCCGCGACCGTGGAGGCCGACCTCAAGGTGGCCGACACCGGAATCGCGGCCATCGAGATCGCCGAGGTCCCCGAGATTCGGGCCCACGGCCCGGAACAGACCTCGGAACAGACCTCGGAGAAGACCGAGCCGCAGACCGCGCCCGAGGTCGTCGCCGAGATGAAGGCCGAGCTCGGTCTGCTGCCCGGCCCGGACGCCGAACCGGACGTGATGGTGCTGCCCGAGCCGAGCGCCCGGAACCGCCCGACCGTCCCGCTCGAACCCACCGAGCCGGCCGAGCGTGGCCCGATCCCCGGGGTCGCCCGGCAGAGCCGCCGCGGCGGCCTGGA
>NZ_BOQN01000207.1 GCF_018332695.1 Paractinoplanes toevensis | reverse complement strand
AAGTTGATCGTGGTGGCTGGGTTGGTTCTTTCGTGGCTGTGCGGCGTTGTGCGGTGGTCGCGCCGGTGGTGCTGCTGATATCGGCGGTTATGACGGTGGCGGTGGCGGTGCGTCCGGATCAGGTCACGCTCGGAGTGTTGATCTCGCAGGTCCCGCGGGACGCGGTCGATGACGCGGTCGTGGCGTGTGACGTGCGGGAGAAACGCAGCGACGGCAAGCTCCCGGCGCATGTGACCGCGTATCTGACCCTCGCGATGACCTTGTTCCCGGACGACGACTATGCCGAGGTAGCCGCGAAGGTGACCGGCTCGCTCGACCGGTTCGGCTGCTGGAATGCGCGGTGGACGGTGCCGACCTCCTCGGCGATCACCCAGGCCCGTAAAAGACTCGGGCGAGGGCTGTTCGCCGAACTGTTCGCCAGCACGTGCGGGCCGGTCGCCGGCCGGACCGGGCCGGCCGCGTCGGCGATTGCTCTGGGCGCCGCGCGGGGTTCGTTCCTGCGGTCATGGCGGCTGTTGGCGATCGACGGGTTCGAGGTGGACCTGCCCGACAGCCCCGCCAACGCCGCGGAGTTCGGCTATGCCAACGCCCGCGCCGAGAACAGGTCACCGTTCCCGAAGGCCCGGGTCGTGGCGATGGCCGAATGCGGCACCCACGCCTTCATCGCGGCCAGGATCGGCTCGTATGCGACTCACGAAAGAACTTTGGCCGCCTCGTTGTGGTCCCGGCTGCGCGGCGACGACTTGCTCACCGCCGACCGCGGTTTCTACTCGTGGGACAGCTGGACCAACGCCCGGGCCACCGGAGCGGCCCTGCTCTGGCGGGCACCGACGCAGATGCGGCTACCGGTGGTGAAAGTCCTTGCCGACGGCACCTACCTCAGCGTGATCATCAAACCCAACGTCCAGCTGGAATCACGCCGGCAACGCATCCTGGCCGCCGCCCGCGCCGGACAGAACCTGGCCGACATCAACGAAACCCCGGCCGCCTTCACCAGTCGCGGCCTGCCCGTGGCCCACCTGGTCCGCGTCATCGAGTACGACATCACCAACCGCGTCGGTGACGGCACCGGCGAACTGATCGCCCTGCTCACCACCATCCACGATCCCGACGACGCCCGCCCGGATGAACTCGCCGCCGCCTACCACCAGCGCTGGGAACAAGAAACCAGCCACGACCAGCTGAAAACCCACCTCCGCGGCCCCGGCCACACCCTGCGCTCACGCCTACCCGACCTGGTCCACCAGGAAATCTGGGCCTACCTGATCGTCCACCACGCCATCAGCGCCCTGATCGCCCAAGCCTCCGCCGCCGCCGATCTGGACCCCGACCGGATCTCCTTCACCCAAACCCTGCGCCTGATCCGCCGCACCGCCACCGGCACCGCCGCTATTTCCCCCTCAGGACTGGACTGACCAGCTACGCAAGATCCTCAGCCACATCGCCGAACTCCTGATCCCGCAACGCCGCGAACGCACCTGCCCCCGCGCCATCAAACGCAGCCGCACCAAATACCGGGTCAAGAAACCCTGGGAACCAGCCAGCATCCGCCACCAGACGCCACCCACGATCCGCCTGCACGCCTTCCCGCAACCCCCAAGATCAACTTAAGCTACGCGGCATTG
>NZ_BOQN01000206.1 GCF_018332695.1 Paractinoplanes toevensis | reverse complement strand
CCACGCACGCGGATTTGCCGATGACCGGATGTTGTTCCAGTTCCCTGGATGGTCAGAGTCGGACCGACGCGGTGATTCGAACGCCGCTATCGTCCTTATGCTGCCAGACCGTCGGCGAGCCGCTCTTGACGGCCAGCGGTGCCGTCGGGGAACCGCTACGGATGATTGGTCGTCTTAGTCATATGAGCCCTGATCGCGTCGCTCGCCGGGCCCCGCTTGTCGCCGTGGTAGGTGTCCTGTTCGTCTTCGTCCTCGCCGCATGCTCCGCACCGGCCGGCCGGGCGGCGAGCGCAGCGGGATTCGCCGGGTACAAGTGGGCCGTGGTGTCGATCAGCCACGGGGGCAAGACAACCTCCGTCCCCGGGAAGTACTCGGTCTACCTGCAGTTCACGCCGGACGGGCACTTCGGCGCCAACGAGCCCGTGAACTACCACAGCGGGAGCTACCGGGTGACGCCCGATGGCTTCACCACCAGTGGAGTTAGCAGTACGTTGGCGGGCTATGCGGGTCATGACCCGATCGTCCTGGTGGCGGTTTCCGCGATCTCGGCGTTCGAGGACGGGGCACCTGCGCTCGCCGGCGTCAGTGGCAACGCCTTGACGGTCAGGGCAGGCGGCTACACAGTTGTGGCCGAGAAGGCGGGCAGGCAAGCCGACTTCTGAGGTAGCCCAGGTGAGCGGATTTGCCGCTGATGGTGTGCGTCGGCGGAGCACGAGGTGTCACACGCGGTGGCCCTCCTGGGCGCCGGCTGACGGCTACATCATGGGCAACCGTCCCGATTCTTCGTTACAGCACATGCCAGCTGTTTCGGGGGAGCGCATAACTCGCCGCGCTCGTTCGACGATCGGGGCCGTGCCTGCGCTGAACGATGGTGAAGGTCGCACCTCCGGTCGTGGCGGCTAAGCCTTGGAGCTGTTGTACTCCATTCATGATCAACTGCCTGTGGGGTCCGGTGATGCGGCCGTGAGTGAAGGCGCACGCGGCAGCCGGTCAGAGTCCTCCTCGCAGACGACAATGTTTCGGGCGAGCGCCACGTGGACGCTGCTCATACCGGCACTGGCCGCGCTGATTGCTGCCCCAGGCGTTTGGTTGCTGATGGCGGTGTTGCCCGGGCAGGAATCGAGCCCGGCCCACCTCGGCGAGACGATTGCCTGCGTCGTGGTCGGGTCATTTGCCGGCACCGCGCTTGTCACCTGGAAAAGGCGGCTACACCAGAGCTGGATCAGTATCAGCCGTGTAGGGATCGAAATGGCTACCCGCGCAGCGCCCATGGTCATCGGCTGGGCCGACATCACCTCGGCGCGAGTACGCCGCCGAGGCCCGCTGGCCACGCTTGAGATCACGCCCCGCGATCTCTACGGTCTTCGTGTCGATCTGCCCAGCCGGGACCTACCGCGTATCCGCTACCGCAACGGCCGGCCCGTGCTGATCATCGACATCGGCATCTTCAATCCCGGACCCGCAACACTGCGCGCCGAACTGAACCACCACATCACGTAGCAACCGGCAGGCGATGCACGGATCTGCCGCCGTCCGTGCGCGGCGGACCGGCCGAGACCTGTCACGCGGCGTGAGCGCCGGTCGCGTTGCCAGCCGCGCGCTCATCCCGATGAGCGTGCATGGCGACGAGGGTTGAGCCATGATGCGCAGCATGATCATAGGCGCGGACTTCGTGGATCAACTCGAGGCCGTCGTGCCTGAGGCCCATAACATCGTGGTTGAGCACTTCGCCGGCAACGACGGGCTGCTGCTTCACTTGCTCATGAGCGACCTCCTGCGATTCAGCCAACCGACGCTGATACCGCGAAATGCACCCGCCCGGAAACGACCGAACACCCCAGGCATCTTTGCTCAGGGCGGCGCGACGCCCGGCGGTCGCCGTTGAACCCTGCAGCATCATCCGATCTGGACGAACTCTGGCAATCGCTCTTGCGCTCCTGACGGCACCGTGGCGCGTTCTTCCCCCTGTGGAACTCGCCGCGGCGCCCCAACGAGCTGTTCCTGGCGCTGCGGTCAGTGTGTTGCGTCGTACGCGTTCACCACCGCGGTGGGGATTCGTCCGCGTCCCGACACCTCGTGGCCCTGCTGAGCGGCCCATTCCCGAATCTCCTGATTCCTCTGCCGATTCGTGGCCGCTGAAGCCGTGGCCGTGCCGCGCGGGCGACGGTTAATGCCGCCACGACCCACTCGGGTGCCTACAGCCAGGTGAGGATCCAGCACTTTGCGAAGTTTCCCGGCGTTTTTCTCCGACAGGTCGATGGCGTAGTTCACTCCATCCAAAGCGAATTCCACCGTGCGGTCGGCTTCGCCGCCATCCAGGTCGTCGGTGAGGAGAGTAATAATCTGCTTTGCCACGTGTTACCTTCCATTGCGATATCGGTCGGCGGGCGTACTTAAAATATCTGACGCGCCGCAGACGAGCTAGCGGGGCAAGGTGCGGGAAGTCAAGTATGTCGAATGGCATGTAGAAGGACGTGAAGTAGAGATTTCCGTACCGGTGTGAATCTTACAGAAAATCCTTCGACGTTGGATGGATTGCGATAGTCGGTTACTGCGCCGCCACGCCGGCGATGACCGATCCGGCGATGAGGAATGGTCCGAAAGGGATCGGAGTTGAGGGCTGACCGCGGCGGCGTATAGCGGTCGCTACGGCGACCGGAAGGCAGAGCAGATAGGGGAGCGCGAGCCCCAGCACCACCATGCGCCAACCGCCGGGCCCCAGCGTCAGTCCGGTGACGGCCGCGAGGCGGACGTCACCTGCCCCGATCCCGTCCGGTGCCAACACGAACAGCAGGAGGTATACGCCCCCGACGGCCAGCGCGCCGAGGCCCGCCCGCACGAGGATCTCGCTGTTGCGCTCCAGAAGTGTCGCCAGGCTGATGGCCGCCGCGATCACGCCAGCCGTACCCGAGACGACACGCGTGGGCAGCCGGTGCGCGGCGATGTCAACCGCAGACAGGAAGATCCCCGCCTGCACGAAGGTCAGCCAGGCGGCCAGCAGGGCCCACTCGGCCGAAGTTGCCGGAACAGGTCGCGCGGCGAACAGTCCGCTGGCCAGCGCGCCGGCGCCGGCCATTGCCCACCATCGCGGTCCGTTGATCCGGGAGCAACCAGGACATCGGCGACGTTCAGGGAGCCATCTGCGTAATCCTGCCCTGAAGGGTCGGCCACATCCCGGACAGCCGTCAGCGGGAGACTGAATTCGTAGAGCTGACAAGCGGAAAACGGTCTGAGCCGACAATCCGGCTGCGGCACCGCTGGTAGCCAACACCGCAGCAAACGCATAAACCATCTCGTCGGCGGTTTCGGCAGCCGCTTACGCCGGCGACGCCGGCCATCAGCTTCGTCTTACCTTGAGTGGCGGATAAGAAATTGTCACGTGGGCGTCTCCTGTCCAACTCAATAGCCGATAGGTCGCTCGTCGTCGCACCGAGGCGCGGATTACAAGGTAAGGCCAGGTCGGTCAGAGCACATACCGGAACCAGGAGTGCGACAACGCTCGATAACCTCCGACAACCCTCGACAACCGATGACAACTACCGCGTTGGAGTGCGACAGCTCATGGTCGAAGGGTGATGAGAGAAAGCGACCGTGAGTGGTTCCACCACCGCCATGCGGTCCGAGTCCCCGGCCTTCGGTGCCGCACCGTGAGCCAGCCCGACCACGCGGTGCTGTTTCGGCGCGGTTCCCGTCGCCAGTGGCACCCGTGGGCTCGCCGGTATCCAGCGGAAGAGTGCCCCTCTGTCATGAGTGGATGCGGTACACCAGACGACAAACATCAATGGGGGAGGTCGCTGATGATGCAACGCTTCGGTGCAGTGGTGATCGGGTCGCTGCTGCTGGCAGGAGCCAGCGCTGGGTGCTCGGACGATCGGCCGCAACGGCAGGACGCGCCGCCGCCCGCGTCGACCCCAAGCTTGCGCGCTCCGTCTCAGGACACGCCGGCGTCTGCGGACACCAAGGCGTTGGCCGCGTATCGCGGCATGTGGAACGCCTATGCCACAGCAGGCGAGTCCGCCGACCCGACCCATGGCGACCTGGCCCAGTACACGACCGGCGATGCCTTGAGTGCCTTGACCAAGGGACTGGACGAGTACCGGGATAAGGGTCAGGTCATGAAGGGGCGACCGGTCATGACGCCGCGGGTGACCGAGCGACCCCCTGCTGGAGATCCGGTCCAGCAGTTCGAGATCCAAGACTGCCTCGACTCCACCAACTGGCTCATCTATGAGAAGTCGGGCAAATTGGTCAACGACGAGCCGGGAGGGCGCCGATTCACTGGAGCGTTTGTCCGAGACACCGGTGATGGCGTGTGGAAGGTGTGGTCGGTCGGTGTTCATGAGGTGGGGTCATGTTGACCCGCGTTCCACAGCTTCTCGCTGCGTCGAGCGTGGCAGTTCTTTTGGTCTTGAGCATCGGCGTGTCGTCGGCGCACGCCGATCCGGCCGGTCCGGTGAACTGCGGCGTCAGCCCTGACAGCCCGTCGTGCCGCATCAAGGTCGAAAAGCCAGGCCGGCACCCGCGAGGGCAGGGCGAGACGGGCAAGGACTCAGGAACGAGCTCAGACAGCGGGGCTGATCCCGCTGACAGCGCGTGTGAGTGGAAGAAGGCCAACGACGATCCTCCGCCGCCGGGAGTCTCTGGTCCCGGTGGCTGGTACTCAAAGGTGTGTCTGGGTGAGCGGTCGGGGTTCGGTACGCGCCCGGAGTGGGTGCCCGACGAAGCGGTCGCGGCGGCCGATCCGGCGGTCGTGGCGCAGAGCGCGGTCGCGACCTTGCGGTTGCCGAAGCCGACGATCAGTTTCAATCCGGCTCCCCCCGCGCCGCAGTTCGTGAACTTGCCGACGTGGTTGTGGCTGGCTTCGGGCTCGTGGGCTCCGCGGGCGGCGACGGCGAGTGTGCCGGGGCTGGCGGTGACGGCGACGGCCAAGCCGATCCGGGTGCTGTGGAGCACCGGTGACGGTGCGCAGGTGACATGTACTGGGCCGGGCACGCCGTGGCGGGCCGGGATGGACCCGGCGGCGGCGTCGCCGACGTGTGGGCATACCTACCGGCAGCCGTCGGTGGGCCGTTCCGGTGGGGTGTTCGCGGTGCGGGCGACGGTGACGTGGCAGGTCGCGTGGGCCGGTGGCGGGCAGACGGGCGCGGTGCCGCAGTTGTCGACGACCTCGACGGCACAGATCGTGGTGCGTGAGGCCCCGGCGGTCAACAGCGGGGTCCTGCGATGAGCGAACCAGGAACTCTGCTGGCCGCACCGCGTGACACCAGCTCGCCGCCGACCGGGCGGCCCGGTGAGCGCCCGCGAGCCGGACACCGCCGGATCCGGCTGTCACTGGTGCTGTTCGGAGCGTTGACCGTGCTGGTCGGGGCCGTCGCAGGGGTGCAGGTCGCCGCCCGCGTCGATGACCGGCTAGCGGTGCTGGCGGTCGCCCGGCCGGTGAAGGCCGGTCAGGTCATCGCCGCCGCCGACGTCACGACCGCGTTGGTGAGTGTGGACGCCGGCGTGGCCACGATGCCGGCGTCGTCACGGTCGTCGGTGATCGGGCGGATCGCGGCGATGCCGCTGGCCAAAGGCATGCTGCTCGGTCCCGCGCAGGTCGGCCCGCCGCAATGGCCGGCCGCCGGCGAGGCCCTCGCGGCGGTGGCGGTCAAGCCGGGCCGGGCACCCGACGGGCTGGCGCCCGGGATGCGGGTGACGGTGCTGATCGTCCCGCAAATCCAGCCGGGTACCGCCGTCGATACCGGCGGTGCGGCGACGGTGCGGGCCGAGGCGACGGTCGAGTCGGTGCATCAGACCGCGGATCAAAACGGGGGTCTGCTGGTGACGGTGTTGACGAACACGGAGGCAGCCCAGCGCATCGCCGCCGCGTCAGGCGAGGCGGCGCTGGTCCAACACGGGGCAGACGGGTGAATTCTGATGCTGGTGGTAGTGGGATCGATCAAGGGTTCGCCGGGCGTGACCAGCCTGGCGTTGGGGCTGGCGTCACGATGGCCCGACACGGGGTCGTTACTGGTTGAGGCGGACAGCGACGGCGGTGACCTGGCCGCGCGTTTCGGGGTCAACCCGGAGCCGGGACTGGCCGCGCTGGCGCTGGCGATCCGCTCGAGCGGCCCGGACACGGTGGCGCTGGAAGGGTTCGCGCAGCGGCTGCGGGTAGACGCCGAGGTGGTCCTCGCGCCGCCCAGCGACGCCGCCGCACCGGCGGTGGAGCAGCTCGCCGCGTCCGTGCCGATGCTGGGGCGCGCCGCAGTCCATCGGTCGGTGATCGTGGATGTGGGCCGGCTGTCGCGTCGTTCGCCGCTGGCCCCGGTGGTGCAGGCCGCCGATCACGTGGTCGTCGTGGCCACCCCGAATCTGGCGGACCTGACGCAGGTGTTTTCCCGGCTGCAGCGGCTGCGCGCGACGGCCCGCGGTCACGTCTGGGTGTGGTTGAGCGGCGCCGGTCCGTATGACGAGGCGGAGGTGAGCGCGGATCTGAGCGTGGCGGTGCTGGGCACGGTGGGCCGGGACAAGGTCGGCGCGGGGATGCTCACCGGCCGGTATCTGACGGCGCCGGGGTGGTGGCGTTCCCCGATGGTGCGTGCAGCGGGCGACGCCGCCGCCCGGCTGGCCGATATCCCGCCAGCGGTAGGCCACGCGGAGGTCCGCAACCTCATGCCCTACGTCAACGCGATGGGAGTGAATCCCCGATGACCGTCACCAATACTAGTTCTGCCCGCAGCGGCAGCAACGACGCCGAACGCGGACTGGTGGAGGTGTTGCGGCGCCGCGTCGCCCGGCAACTCAGCGAGCGGGGCCGTGACGTGACCGGCGGTGATTACGAGCAGCTGGTGTGGCAGCTGGTGGACGAGGCCCTCAACGAGCACGCCCGGCAGGTGCTGTCCGCCGGGGACCGGCCGCTGGAGCCGGCCATGGAACGGCGCATCGCCGCGGCGGTGCGGAACCACTTCGCCGGGCTCGGCGGCCTGCAGGAATACCTCGACAATCCGCGGGTCACGCAGATCAACATCAACGGTGACGAGGTGTTCGTCTCCGAGGTCGACGGCAGCAAGCGGAGGGTGCCGCCGGTCGCGTCCAGTACCGATGAGCTGGTCGAGCTGATCCGGATGATCGCCGCCCGCTCGGGGTCGGAGGAACGCCGCTTCGACCGCGGCGTACCCCGGCTGAACCTGCAACTGCCCGACGGGTCGCGGGTCTTCGCCGCGATGGCGGTATCGAAGGTCCCGGTGGTCTCGATCCGCCGGCACCCGCTCACCAGGGCGAGCCTGCCGGACCTGGTCGGTTACCGGATGCTCGACGCCGGCACCGCGGCGCTGCTGGCCGCGTTGGTCAAGGCCCGCAAGAACGTGGTAATCAGCGGCGGCACCTACACCGGTAAGACAACGCTGCTGCGGGCCATGGCCCGCGAGATACCGGCCCACGAGCGGCTGATCACCATCGAAGACACCTTCGAACTCGGCCTCAGAGACGAGGTCGAACACCCAGACTGTGTGGAGCTTCAGGTCCGCGAACCCAACATCGAGAATTCCGGCGCCATATACCAGGACGAACTGGTGCGATGGGCGCTGCGGATGAGCCCGGACCGAGTCATCGTTGGTGAGGTCCGCGGCGCCGAGGTGATCAGCCTGTGCCAGGCGATGAGCCAGGGCAACGACGGCTCACTCGGAACGGTGCACGCCTCCAGCTCGCAGCAGGCGCTTACCCGGCTGATGACCTACGCCGTACAGGTACTGCCGTTCGAAGCCACCGCGATGCTGATTGCAGGGGCGATCGAGTTCGTAGTGCACCTGGCCTGGTCCGACCGCACCCGGGTGGTGTCGTCGGTGCGCCAAGTCCTGCACGCCGAAGGCCGCGACGTCATCTCGAATGAGATCCTGCGCCCCGGCCGCGACAAACGCGCTGTGACCGCTGCGCCGCTGCGCAGCGACACTCTCGACGAACTGGTCGCGACCGGCTTTCGGCCCGACATGCTGGCAGGCTGGTGATCAGGCCATGACCGCTCTGATGGCCCTGCTCGGCGCCGCCGTTGCCGGCGGGCTGATCCTGATCGCCGTGGGACTGTTCCCCCGTGCAGATCCTGCGGCGCCACGGCCGTCCGGGCGGCAGCGACCACCGCTGCCGCCGGGGCGCCTGGCCGCATCCGCCGGCGCGGCGCTGGTCGTCGCGGTGGCGACCCGCTGGCCCGTCGGGGCTGTGCTGGCGGCGATCGCCGCGTACTGGTTGCCCGCCGTGCTCGGGCCGGACCGCGCGCACCGGGCGACGATCGAACGGGTGGAGGCGGTCGCGGCGTGGGCCGAGGACCTGGCCGGCACGTTGCGGTCGTCCGCCGGGATCGAACAGGCCATCGTGCAGACCGCCACCACCGCCGGACCCGCGCTGCGCGCCGATCTGGGGCGGTTGGCGCGCGCCATCGGGGCGGGCATGCGACTGCCGGCGGCGTTGCGGCGTTTTGCCGATGACCTGAACGACCCCACGGTGGACATGGTCGTGCACGTGCTGCTGCAGGCCGCCCAGTCCCAGGCCCGCGAGGTCGCCGGCAGCCTCAGCAGTGTCGGCGTCGCGGCCCGCCGCCAGGCGTCGGGGCGGATGCGGGTGCTGGCCAGCCGCGCCCGCACCAAGGCGGCGACCCGGATCGTGACCGCGGTCGTGCTCGGTGTCGCGGTGCTGTTGACCGCCTTCGCCGCCGACTTCCTCGACCCCTACCGCTCCCCGCTAGGCCAGCTGATCCTCGCCGTTCTCGGCGCCGGCTTCGGCACCGCCCTGTGGTGGATGACCCGCATCGCCCGCGTCGACGACCTCCCGCGCATCCTGACCCGGCCCGCCGATGCGCTCGAGCTGGGCAGGCGGTCATGAGACTGTCTCTGGCTCTGATCGGCGCGGTGATCGCCGCCGGGGTGCTGTTCATCGGCTACGGACTACGCCCGCCCCGCACGGGCCTGGCCGCCGCGATCGACGAGCTGTTCACCGCGCCCGCGCCGCGGCTGCCGTGGCGGCGCCGCCTGCTCACCGCGGCTGCTACGCCACTGCTGCGGGCCGGGTTGCCCCGGGCCAGGGTGCGGGCGGATCTGGCCGTGCTGGACCGCACCCTGATCGACCACCTCGCCCGGCAGTGCGGACTGGCCGCCCTCGGGGTGCTCGCCCCGGCCGCGGTGGTGGCCGCGCTCAACAGCGGCGGCGCGTCGATCGGGTTCACCGTCCCGCTGTGGGTGTGCCTGCTGCTCGGCGTCGGCGGGTTCGTCGTGGCCGACGTGTCCGCCCACGACGAGGCCGAGAAAAGGCGGCTGCTCATGCGCCACACCCTGACCGCACTGCTCGACGTCGTCCCACCCGCCCTGGCCGCCGGCGCCGGCATCGAGCAGGCCCTGACCGACGCCGCCCGCCACGCCGACGGGTGGGCGGCCCACCGCATCCGCGACGCCCTCGACACCGCCCGACGCACCCGCACCCCACTGTGGGAGCCGCTGCGCGAACTCGGCGCCCGCACCGGGGTGGTGCAACTGGAACAACTCGCCGGCACCCTGCACCTGGCCTCCGGTGAAGGCGCCCGCATCCGCGACGCGCTGACCCAACGCGGCGCTGCTCTGGCCGAACGGCAGAGCTCCGACATGGAAGCCCACGCCGACGCGGCCACCGAACGGATGAGCCTGCCGCTGATGGCCCTCGCCGGAGTGTTCCTTCTCTTCTTGATCTACCCGGCGATCGCCGGGTTCGCCCAGATCTAACCCGGCGGCTTCCGGCCGCTGACCCGCACCATCCGACACCAATCACGGAGGGCTCTTTCGTCATGCCTGCACACATCTCGACCCGACTGATCGCCGCGATCACCGCCTGGCTGCTTACCCGCCTGGCCGCGTGGCGGGCCCGCCCACAGGCCGGCAGCCACGCCACCGAGTACGCCATCGGGATCGGCCTGTCCGCCGCCATCGCCCTCGCTCTGTGGGGCGCCTATCAACTCGGCATCGACAACCTGATCGACTCCTGGTTCTTCAACGGCGGCAATGGCTGACCGGCGCGCACGGTGGCGGGCGCGTACCGCCGCCCTGCGCCACGATCGCGGCTCGGCGTCGGTGGAGTGGGCCATCGGCGCGCTCGTGCTGATCTCGCTGTTCCTGCTGGCCGGACACGCCTTCACCTGGGGCACCGCCCGCATGGCCGCGCAGAAGGCCGCCGGGCACGCCGTCCAGACCAGCCGCGTGCTCGGCGGCACGCAGACCGCCGGACGTGACGACGCGACCGCCCTGCTCGACGAACTCGCCGGCGGCAACATCCGCAACCGGCAGGTGAGCGTCGAGCGCACCGCGACGCAGACCACCGTCACCATCACCGGCTCGGTGCCCACCCTCATCGACGGGCTCACCCTGCCGGTCACGGTCACCCGCACCGCCCCGACCGAGAGATACCAGCTGCCATGACCAGCACACCGCCCCTCGCCCGCCAACCACCACGCCCGCCTCGCCATCACCTGCTCGGCGCACGCCTGCGCGACGACCGCGGATCCACCGCTGTCGAGATCGCCCTGGCCGTCCCCATTGGGATCGCCCTGCTCGTACTCCTCATCGCCGCCGGCCGCTACTCCACAGCGCTGATCGAGGTGCAGAGCACCGCCAGTGCCGCCGCCCGGGCCGCGTCGCTGGCCCGTAGCCCCGGCGCCGCGACAACCGCTGCAGCGCAAAGCACGGCGACGATGACCGACTGCGCCACCCGCACCGTGCGCGTGGACACTACGGCGTTCCGGCCCGGTGGGCAGGTCACCGTCGAGGTCACCTGCACCATCTCCACCCGGACGTTGACCGGCTTCGGCGCCCCCGGCGCCCTCACCGTGACCGCGACATCGACCAGCCCGCTGGACGTCTACCGCACCACGGAGCTGCCATGACCGCCGCCCAGCACCACCGCCACGTGCCAGCAGCTCAGCGGCTTGCGGCCGGGCGCCGCGATGATGGCTACGCCACGGTGTGGACTGCCCTGACCGGGTTCATTCTCATCATCCTGGCCGGACTCATCGTCGCCGCCGGGGTCGTGTTCGGGGCGCAGGAACGCGGTTACGACCTCGCCCAGGCCGCCGCCCGTGCCGGCGCCCAAGAGATCGACCTCACCCTGCTGCGCACCGACGGGCAGGTCCGCCTCGACCCCGCCCGAGCCAGCGCCGCAGCCAGGCAGTTCCTCACCCGAGCTGGAGCCACCGGCACGGTCACGGCCACCACCGGCTCGGTCACCGTCACCGCCACCACCCGCCAGCCCACCGCGATGCTGGCCCATCTCGGCGTCGACACCGTCGCCGTGACCGCTACCGGCCGCGCCACCCCCGTCACCGACGCCACCGGCTGAAAGCCCCTCACCCCTCATGCGTGCCCTCGCGATGATCACTCGACAGCTGTTCGGCGTCGCCGGCCTGCTGGCCCTGCTCACCGGCATCCCCGCCGCGCTGCTGGCCGCCTACCGGTTCCCCGATCCCGATAAGGCGCGCCCCTACCTGCACTGGCAGGCCTGGGCGGACGCGCTGACCCAGCCGGTATCGGATTCCGCCATCACCGGTGCGCTGGTCATCGCCCTCTGGATCGTCTGGGCGCGGTTCACCATGGCAGTGCTCGTGCAGTTGCCCGCTGCCTTGGCCGGCTCTCAAGCGCCCCGCATCCGCCTGCTGGGCCCCGAACAGGCCCTGGCCGCGTTCCTGTTCGCCGCTATCGGACTCACCCCGGCCGTGACGGCAACCACCGGAACGCCGACTCTGCCGACGGCCACTGCTGACTCGAGCAGCAGTGTCGTCACCGACGCGCCGCTGCATCACGGCATGACGCATGCAGCCACGGCCACCACGAGCGGCGTGGCACATCCGACGACTCCACCCGCAGCCGCAGCGGTGAGCTGGGAGGACGCCGGCCCGCCACGCTTCGCCGCCGCCGGATATGACGGCCCGTTGACAGTGCACATCGCCGGCCGAGACCGCACCGTGACGGTAGCCAAGAACGACACCCTGTGGGACCTCGCCGAGCGCTACCTCAACGACCCCCGCCGCTGGCCCGAGATCTACCAGCTCAACCGCGACCACTACGACGACAACGGCCGCATGCACGGCGGCAACCACATCGAAGCCGGCTGGCGGCTGCACCTGCCCAACGACGCCGCCAACGGCCGGACCGCCCCCCATACCCCGAACGGAGACCCGGCCGAGAACCAGAAACCCGCCCACCCGGCGCCGAGCGGACAGCCACCGTCCACCCCACCGACTACGACCCCGCCCAGCACCTCCGCCACCCCGGCGCCGAGCACTCCCGCCGCCCCCGCGCCCGCCGCGTCGGCGCCACACTCGGGCGACGACGGCGTCGCCGAACCCACCACGACCAGCACACCGAGCAGGCCCGCCGGCGCCGCATCGGCACGCGACGAGGGCGCCACGTCCCCGGCAGCCAGCACACCCCGGCCTGGCTCGCGAGCACCCGCCGGCATCGACCTACCCACCGGGGGGTGGGTCGACCTCGGCCTGGCCGCCGCGATCCTCACCGCCGCGGCACTGATCTGGACCTACCGCCGCCGCCGCTACACACACCGGCCCGCCACGCCGCGGCTGCGCCTGCGCGAAGGCGACACCACCGCCCTACCCGCCACCGTCACCCACCTGCGCCGCGGACTACGACGCCGCACCGGCACCGACCACGACCACGCCGAACACCAACCAGGCGCCGCGACCGACCACCGACCCGTCGTGCGGCTCACCACCTCTGGCCACCCCGCCGGCGAGGGCAGCTCCACGCCGATCACCGACCCCACCCCGGTGCACATCGGCCGATCCAACGAGGACGAGGAACAGGACGACGGCAAGGACGAGGAGTACCCGAGCGAGCACGACGAGGACGAGGACGACGACGTGTATGGGGGCACGATCGACGACCAGCTGCTCGGCGCCGGTCTGGACACCAGCACCGTCGCCGCCAGTGACGCAGGGCCCGTCAGCCCCGCCCTGGCCCATCCGGTGGCCCGCCTGTGGCCACCGGCCGGGCTCGGCCTGACCGGGCCGGGCGCGGAGGCCGCCGCCCGCGGCTTCCTCACCGCCGCCCTGGCCACCGGCGGCATCGACGACCCGCACAGCCGGGGACGGGTCGTCATGTCCTCGGCCATCTGCGCCACCCTGCTCGGCGCCGACGCCGTCTCTCTGCCCACTTCACCCCGGCTGACCATCACCGGCGGGCTGTCCGAGGCGCTGAGCCTGCTCGAGGAACACACCCTGCACCGCACCCGGCTCGTCTTCGACGGCGAGGTCGGCACCGTGGCCGCGCTGCGCGACCTCGACCCGTTCACCGACCCGCTCCCGCCGATCGTGCTGATCGCCGACGCATCCGCGCTGCACGAACGCGCCCGCGTCGCGGCGCTACTGACCCAAGGCCAACGCCTCGACATCCACGGCATCCTCCTCGGCGCCTGGCCCGACGGCGACACCGTCGACGTCGCCGACGACGGCAACACCACCGCACCGCCAGGCGACACCATCCGTCACGGCAGCCACCCCGCCGACCTCGGCCGCCTCAGCGTCCTGACCCCCGCCCAGACCACCCACCTGCTCCAGGTCCTCACCGAAGCCCACACCGGCGAACCACCACCACCCGCACCCACCGAAACCCACACCCTCGACCGTGCCGCCGGCCTCGACGACGCGAACACCGACACCGCGCCGGCCAGCGAACGGGCTGATGTCGGAACTGGGCACAGCGGTGAACCGGAAACAGGCCACAACGAGAAAAAGACCGAGCTTTCGCCGATCGAGGTGCCCGAATCGACCACACCGCCACCAGTGCCTGCGTCTGTGGCCGATACCGCGCCACAGCACGATTCCGCGTCCGCCACCACCGAGCACATCGAGCAGCCCGGCCGCGTCATCGTGACGCTGTTCGGCGCACCCAACCTCGCCGACCGGCCCGTCAAACCGGTGTTCCGACTCAAAGCCATGGAACTGCTGGCCTACCTCGCCGTCCAGGACGCGCCCGTGCACCGCGACATCGTCCTGGAAGACGTCCTGGGCGACACCCAACGCGACAAAGCCCCGATGCACCTCAACACATTCGTGTTCAACGTCCGGCAGGTCTGCAAGGTCACCGGCGGCTCCGGCACCTACGTACACCGCGAGAAGGACTACTTCTCCCTCGACGGCACCGCATTCGACCTCGACGTTTGGCGCCTACGCGACGCCCTCGCCCACGCCCAGACCGCCGACGGCCCCGCCGAGCGCATCCCCGCCCTGCGCCGCGCGGTCGACGCCTACACCGGCGAGTTCGCCGAAGGCTGCGACTACGACTGGGCCGAACCGTACCGCCAAGCCCTGCGCAACCAGGCTCTCGACGCCGCGCTCGACCTCGCCCACGCCCTTACCACCACCGGCGATCACGACCAGGCCGCCGATGTCCTGCAGACCGCTATCCGCCTGCACCCCTACGCCGAACAGCTCTACCAGCAGGCGATGCACGCGCACGCCGCCCGCGGCGACCTCACCGCCGTGCGCGCCCTGCGCCGCACCTTGACCCAACACCTTGCCGAGATCGACGCCCAGCCCAGCGACGAGACCATGGCCCTCGCCGACCGGCTCGTCGCCTCCGTCCAGGCCCAGACACCGCTCCGCCGCACGCCACGACCGGCGGAGGAACCATGACCACCACCGGCCAGTCAACCGGCACGGCGGCGCACCCTGCGCCCGAGACGGCAACGCCAGCTCCCGAGAACCCACACACGACACGCACCGCGGTAGGGGACAACCTGCGCCGGGTCAGATGGGGTGTCCGCGCCGCGTTGACCGTCGGCGTCGCGGCGTCGGTAGCCGCGAACATCCTGCACGCCCAACCCCAGCTCATCAGCCAGATCATCGCCGCCTGGCCGCCACTGGCGCTGCTGCTGACCGTCGAACTCATCTCCCGCGTCCCGGTGCACCGACGCGCCCTGGCCGCCGTCCGACTGCTCGCGACCACCGCCATCGCCGGTATCGCCGCCTGGGTGTCGTACTTCCACATGGCGGGAGTCGTCGCCCGCTACGGCGAAACCGGAACCGTGCCCTACCTGCTGCCACTGTCCGTCGACGGCCTCGTCATCGTTGCCAGCATCAGCCTGGTCGAACTGGCCGGCCGCATCCACAACAGCGAAAAACCAGCAGCACCCGACCCACCTCCGGCCCACCCCAGCAACCCACCCGACGACGTGCCGGCAGAGCCCGCACGCCAAGCCCCACTCGGCAACGACGATGAAGCAGCGACGCGCTTCGCACGTCCGAGCCGTCCTTCTCAACCACCACCCACGGACGGCCAGGAGCGCCCAAACAAACGCCGTAACGGGCATTTGACAGGAGCCGATCTGCCGGGCACCACCGTTGACGGCAGCCCTGCTCCACCACCGATGCCCACCGAGCCCCGCACCGCCGACGCCGACAGCGCGATGGACACCTCCCGCCCACCGCCGCCCACCGGCGCGGGCGTCTCCGCCGCTTCCCCTACCGCCTTTTCTGAGCCCCGCGGACGTCGATCACCGCCGATAGATCATGGCACCGGTGCCGAGGTAGTTTCGCGAACCCACGAGGACATGCCTGCTACCGCGGCCGCCATCGCCGACCTGCTGCGCTCCGAGCCCTCCCTGCAACCCGAAGACGTCGCCGCGAAAATCAACCGCTCCATCCGCACAGTGCGCCGCCACTGGAAGACCGCAGCCCAAGCACAACCAGCAACGCACGAACCACCGAGTCGCGGCCGCGACACCACGGCGATTCCTCACCAGGTGGACTAACACCCAACCACCACGGCGAGGGATAAGAGCGAATCCTGCGTCAGACTCCGAGCGGCGCGCTGATCCGCAGGCGCCGGTCCACGGCCACGGTCAGCGGATCCGCCAGATCGGCGCGAATGCCCTGCGCCCATGGATGCAGGGCCTTCAGGAACCGAGAAGATCCTGCTGAACCGCACCAAGAAGCTGCGGCAGGGCATCACGCGAATGTCGATGTGTGGTTCGGCTGGGGTCAAGAACCGACCCTGAAGGAAGTTGACCGCCACTCTTCCACACTCGAACCACCGGCCCTCAGTGCTCGACCAAAGCGTCAGGATCGTGGCCGAGATCGATCACCTCACCGCCAAACACGCGCAACCAGTCGCGCCATGCGTCGAGTCCGACGCAGCAAGCAGGGTGGGTGACGACATCGCCGTCACCCACCCGCAAACCTCCCGACGCGAAGTCGTCGTCGCCGCAGGTCAAAACCTCTCGATCGCCTCGGCTGCGTCGGTCGCAGTAATCGACAGGACATCGGCGGTCACACCACGTCCGATCAACATCCAGACCACCGTCCCCACCTGCTGCGGCGTCGGCATAAGCGGGACCGCGAAATAGAAGTCGGTCTGCACAGCCGGCCAAAACGGGCAACCGGCGGGCCACCGCTCCAGCACCGGCGTAAGCGTGATCATCGTCCGAGGTTAGCGAGCCAAAGGCGACACCTGCGACCGCATTGACGACCTGGCACCCCCAAATGCCGCTGCCGGTCCACAATCCGGATCAGGTTCAGTGACAAAACCGAACTCACGTCCGCTCGTAGCGGCCAAATCACGGCACAACGCCATGTCCCCCATTTTGAATCCGCCCTGGTCACCGCTCCAGCCCGGACCAACTTCATTGACAGCGGACAGTGAGAACCGGTACCACTCGCGGATCTTGACTGTCCGGTGACGCCGCCGGCCCTCAGGAGCCCGCTCACGCTGCGTGCAGGCGATCATGTGGCCACTCTGAGCGTGGATGCGCGGATCTGCCGAGACCAGTGCACGAGCGGAGCGCGTCCGAATATTGCTTGTCCGGGACAACTATGTCAGTCTCCGAATCGATCTATTCGGTGAGATTTCCGGACCCTCACCAGCGTGGATTTTTGGGATATTCTCGTATGAGGTCACCATGGCCATACATAGGCCCGACAGCCCTCAGTCGTTTGGAGTTGCTCATGCCGTTCAGGAAGATCCATCTCAGGATCGCGGTTTCGGCCATTCTGGCCGCGCTGATTGCCCTCGCCGTCCTTGCGCGGTTCCTGGACGCAGACCAATACGCGGCTTTTGCCGGTGCAATACAGGCACTCATCGTTGTTCCGGCATTGATCGTAGGCGTAGCAACACTATTGAGCGCTAGGCATGATCGCAGAGTTGATCGCGTTCTTGAATTTCATCGAGAGCTGGTATCCGGAGAGCTGCAAGCTTCGCGTGCTCGCCTGACGAGGCACCTGCGTGAGCATGGAACCGATGGTAAGCCACGGCGAGTTACACGAGACGAGCTGAAGTCTGATACCGCGATCAAAGAATATTCCGGTACGTCGGACTTCTCGCCTACTGGCGACTTCAACCAGATTCTTCGATACTTCGAGCGGGTTGACTGTGCGCGCTTGGCAAACTCTGTTGATCTGCCTCTTTTGGCGGAACTCGTCGGTCGACATGCCGTGTGGCTAGATCTAGCAATCGAAACCAAGCCCGAGGCGCCCGCCTACCACATGTATAGCTTCGCTCGATGGGTGAGGGTATTCGTCGATGAGAATCGAAACAAATTTGACTATTTTGAGCATTGGGGCGTAAATCGCACGAGAGACTTCGGTACCAACTAAGGATTCTTTATTCCGTCAGCGCGGAAACGCATGGCGCGCTGAACCTCAAATGTGCACTCATCTGGCGAATCTTGCGCCGCGCGGCCACCGCCGACCTCGTCGCGGACGATCGCGGGCGGATGGTCCCGTTCAGGCCACCGTCCCCGGCCATTGGTAGACGAAGGCAGTCGGCGGAATCTTGTCGTCAACGAGCAGCCGGACCAGTTCGTTCAGCATGCCGTCCAGGTCGTTGGCCATTTCCGATAGCACCGGGCTGGGGTTGGCTGATGCAAGTGGGTTGTGCACCGCAACCTGGCACCCGAGACCAGCAAGGCTGCGGCGAACTTATGGGGCGATCTGCTGGACGCTCTTGAGCAGACCCGCACGAGACTTGGCGGGCTGGAACCAGGTCGCCCGGATTCGTGACAGGTGTAGCCGGGTTGATCGCCGCGCGCCTGGAAATCGACTCCAATGTTAAAGATCAATTCACTTACCTGTCGCCGGTCGAGCGCGGTGGGCCGTGGCGCTCGGTGGCCGCACTCCCGACGGGTCCGGTGAGCCCAACTGCCGATGTGATCGCCCTGCGACAAGCTGTCGAGCGGGTTGAGTGACTGCGTACGATCCAGGCGTGTCAGAGCGATCATGGGAAATCGAGCCCGGTTGCGGAGTCGGTCCGCTGCGGTTCGGAGCTTCGCGTGCCGAGTTGCATGCGCTCCTCGGGTCGCATCGGGCGTTCCGTCGTAGCCCGGCGTCGGATCTGACGGACCAGTACGAAACCGGCATGGTCATGCTCACCTGTTCTGACGATGAGGGACTTCACCTGATCGAGATCCCGGATCCGGACGGCGTGCACTATTTCGGCGTTCAGCTCGGTGGCACGGTCATGACGGTGCTAAGCGATCTGCGGGCTGCGGGCATCGAGGTCACTGCCGATGACTCCGGCTGGCTCCTCGCCGATGGCGCGGTCGGCCTGTACACGTCGTCGTCGGAACAGGACGCGCAGGTCGAGGTGGTCACAGCGGTCGGACCGGGGCATGAGATGCGGGGGCAGATCGTCTTCTTCGAGGCCGGCGCAGACGCGATGCCGACGATGTCGTCGTACGTCGTCACCCCAGGAGCGGGCGTTGGCCCGGTCATGCTGGGTCAGCACCGCGACGAGGTCCGGCGCCGGTTGAACGGTGGCCTTTGCTGGCAGCACGCGGCCGGCTCCCGGGAACCGGTGGAAGACAGCTTCCGTGACGACCGGCTCGTGGTCCGCTACGGACCTGGTCTGCTGGCCGATCGCATCTTCGTGACCAAGGCGGACGCCGTGCTGCTGAACGGAATTAACCTGATGCCCGCCTATCCGCTGACGATCGAGGACGTGCGCCAGCTTCTGGCGCAGGCGGGTCACCCACTAATCGAGCTGGAGGCGGCGATCGAAATCGCCGACGCCGGCGTGCAAATCCTGACCATGCGTCCATCGCCGTCCAGCGACGGCAGGCTACCGGTGGCGTGCGTCGCTATTTCCGCGCGCACCGCTTCATCGGGCGCTAGCCAAGCAGGCCTCTGGTAAACCTCGCGCTGGCCCGAAGAGGCGGACATCCGGATTTGCCGCTGTCAGCGCGCGCTGGCTCGTTACTGAAGGGAGCGAGCGTCGCCGCGCGTGCAAGGAAGCGTTGCCGGATTAGGTCGGCCTGATGTCAAGAAGGTCGGGCGACGGGAACTCGTCGGGATTTGCCGCACCGGCGTCGACCCACTCGATGCCGCCGAGTAGGTTGCCCCGTTCTGAGTCTTCGATCGTGTACAGGAGCAGCCCATCGAGTGTGCCGCGGACAGCCGCGTTCACTTGAACGGTCATTCCGAGACCGCGACCATGCTGGAAGTCGATGGAGGGGCATCCGCAGCCACATACGCCGACGACAACGACGTCCGCCATCTGGCGCCGTAGATCTCCGGCATTCTCAAGGTTGGTGGCCAGCAGCGCCTCTAGCACCGCTCGCTCCCGCTGGGTCAGTGGCCTCGCGCTCACCTCGACGATCATGCCACCGCCTGCTACCGGGCGGGAAGAAGGCGAGCGAGCATGAGGATCGGCGGGTGCAGAGTCTCGCCGCTACGTGCCTTGGCCATCTGGCCCGAGTCTATGGCCGGCTGGACGAAGATCGAGTAGTTGCTGCGCTACGCAAGGCACGGTCGCTGCCTCACGTCCGGGGAACCGCTGACGATGCCCTTGAGGACATCAAGTACTACTTGCATCCGCGCCGAGCACGCTGGTTGCGGCGGCTGAAGCGTCTCGTTCGGCCCTGGGCTTGGTTCTGACTCACGGGCGCGACGGCAAAGCACGTGCCACGACGAGAGAGCCGGGCCTGAGCCCGGCACGCCATCCGGATTTGCCGCCGATCGCGTGCGGCGTCGGCGGCGGTACTTTGCGTGGCGTGACGTCCTTCAGTGAAGGCCCGTGAGGGGCACGTTGGGGTCCCCTGCTTCTGTGATGATCTATTGATAGGTCAGATCTGGATCGTCGAAGATACGCCAGTACCCCGCGCGCCGAGGACGGCTGGCTGCTGCACGCCGAGGGCGATCGTTGCTGGTGGTCAGCGTTCGCAGTTGACTGCGACGTCCGGGCTGTATGGGTGGCATTCGTCGCCGGTCGGGCCGTCGGCGCCGCCGTCGAGGGTGTCCGCGGCCGTGTTCTGTTCCCAGCCGAAGAGTTGGTCGTCACCTGCGTCGCCGTAGAGCAGATCGCGGCCGTCGCCGCCCTCGACCAGGTCGTCGCCGCGACCGCCGTGCAGCACGTCGTCGCCGCCGTAGCCCTGCAGTTGGCTGGGCCCGTTGTTGCCGGTGATCCGGTCGTTGCCGCGGCCACCGACGATGACTTCGACGTCGGCGCCGACGCTGTCGTGTTCGCCGGGCTGGCCGTCGTCGCCGCTGGCGCCGTCAGCGTCGACCGTGACCCCAGCGGTCCGGTCGAAGTAGGAGATCCCGTCGATGCCTGGCCCGCCGATCAGGACATCGGCGTAAACCCGTCCGGTGTCGTCGTCGGCCATGCTGTCATCGCCCGCACCGCCGTTGAGGTGATCGCGGCCTTTGCCGCCGGAGAGGCTGTCGTTGCCGGCGCCGCCGTAGAGCCGGTCGTCGCCGTCGACGCCTTCCAGGGAGTCGTTGTCGCTGCCGCCGCTGAGTAGATCGTTGCCGGCCCAGCCCACGAGGCTGTCGATGCCGTCACCGCCGTCGAGCGTGTCGTTGCCGGTGTCGGCGTCGAGCCGGTCGTTGCCGCCCATGCCGTAGAGCTGGTCGTTACCGCTCATGCCATACAGGACGTCGTTGCGTGTGCCGCCGACCAGCCGGTCGTTGCCGGGGCCGCCTTCGGCGCTCATCGGCAGGCCCGCGTTGTTCACGACCGAGTCGTTGCCGTCGTAGAGCCACACGTTGACCCGGGTGGGACCCGTCTTGACGGTGCACCGCACCTTGGTCTTGTCACCTTTGACCGCTTTACAGCCCTTGCCGGCCTTGACCTTGACCCGGTCGTCGACCGTCACGACGTTGCCCTTGCGGGTGATGATCACCCGGTTGGCGACCTTGGTGCCGGCCATGAAACGTACCTTCGTGCCCGAGACGGAGGCGGTGCCGGTGGTGCCGGCAGCGAACGCCGGCGTGGCGAACACGCCGATCGACGCGGTGACCAGCAGAACGGACCCGGCGTGGGCGAACCAACGGGTGGTGATCACGCAAAACTCCCCCGGAACTTGGTGGCGTCCGATACCGCACGAGCGGTGATCATAAGGGAAGTCAATGCCCCGATGGGGGCCCGCACTGCCGTCAGCCCGAGTCCCAGGTCCAGCGCGGGCTGTACTCCCCGGACGAGCCGGCGCGGACCCGGCTAGCTGGGCGCGGTCCGCGAGTCGTCGAGCAGTTCGTTGAGCTGCTGTTGGGTGTCGGCGACGAGCTCGTCACGCTCGTGTTGGTCGAGCTCGTCGTAGTAGGTGGTGAACTGGTCGAAGGCGACGCCGAGTGGCTGGCCGTAGGTGTCGGACATGGCCGCCTGGCGCAGGTCGAGCTCGCCGCGCAGGACCTGCTCGGCCATCTCCTTGAGCAGCCCATCAGGCTGGTCAGCGAGTTTTTGCAGGCTGGCGCGCAGCAGTTTGGCTTTGCGGGGGTCGTTGCCGGCGATCTCGTAGACGCTGTCGTGCATCGTCGTCTCTGCTTCCTGGGTCAGCGGGTCGGGAACGGCGACTGGTACGGGTCGAACACCGACGTCGACGGCAGTTGCGCCTCGCGCAGGAACGCCAGTTGCGACTCGATGGTCCCGAGCGCGCCTTGGACGATGGAGTACAGGTTGGTCATCGCCGCAGTGGCTTGGGCCCACATGTCCAGCAGCTCGCACACCTCGATCGCGGCGACGCCGTAGCCGACGATCGCCCCGATACCGCTTTCGGCGGTGATGGTGCCGGCCGCGGCGGCGATCCCGGCGATGATCGCCGCGTCGATCATGCCTTTGACCCAGCCGGTGACCGCTTCGGCGGTACCCCACACGCCGTGGGCGATGGTGTCGAACTGCGCCGCAATCTGCTTCAGCGGGTCGACCAGGCTTTCGGCCGCGGTGGCGGTACCGGTGAAGTGGGCGTAGGCGGCGTCAGCGGCCGCCCCCTGCCAGACACGGTGGACGGCCATCGCGCCGCCTTGAACGTTGTAGGCCAGATCATCGAAGCCGGCGGCAGTATTACCGAGGGCTTTGCCGCCCTTGGCGACCGCCTGCCAGTCACCGATGAAGAACTCCGACACCTTTTCCAGGGGATTGAACCCGAAGACGAAGTCGAACCCCTTCAGTGCCCAGTTCGACACGCTGATGTTGTCCAGCGCAGCGAGGGGGTGGGTGTACTCGACATCGTCGACCGGCTTGAGCCGGCCGGCTGGCTCCCGCGAGTCAGCGAAACCTGGCCTGCACGCGTTTGCGGCCCACCGCTGCTCGAGCGCGCTCGGCACGGATGCGCACCGGCCGGGCATCGTCGCGTCCAGCTTCGCCGCGGCCGCCGCGTCGGTATGCCGGTAGTAGTCGGCCACCGCGGTCAGAGCGGCCTGGCTGCCGTGCAGCACGCCGGCGACCCGGCCGCTGATGTCGCGGGCAGCGTTCATCGAGCGGATGTGTGAGTCACCGACCGCCTCGATCAGCAGCCCGTCCCAGCCGCTGTCGACCTGATAGCCCAGCAGGTAGTTCTGGATACTCGTCGCGTCGTCGCCGGCCCGGCCCACCTGTGCCGCGAAGGCGTCCAGCGCCGCCGGCTCCACCGAGAACGTCACCGTCGCCTCCCCCTTTTATTTCAGCGCCAGTACGACGCCAACCTCGATCAGCCCTACGAGGGTGCACATCGCCGCCCACCAGCCGTAACGGCGCGAGACGGGTACCGCCCGGCTGCGCTGCGCCCCGATCCCGAAAAAACCGCCGGCGATCAGCAGGAGCCCACCGGGCAGCGCTGTCCAGGACACGACGCCGCGCGCCATCGGCAGCAGCAGCACCAGGCCGAAGAACCCAAACAGGATCGACAGACCGGCAGCGTAGAACCGCACCCGCCAGACCGGCGGACTCTCGGTCCCGCTCGCCGTCTGCCGACGAAGGTCGTCCACAAAGGTCCGGCGAAACGACACGTCACTCCCTCACCGGTATGCCCGACCAGCTCAGGGTAACCATCGACCCACAATCATGAACTACCCCGGCATCCGCCGCCCCTTGGGCTGCGGTTGCCGGCACGTTGCGGGCCGTAGAGTGGGCCGATGCGACTGGAGTTCGAGGTCGGAACGACCGAACGCCACCAGGTGGTGTTCTCGTTCAACAAGTTCCGGGGCAACCTGCGCATCACCGTCGACGACGTCGATGTCGTGCGGACCGTCCGGCTCGCCTCGATCGACCTGGTCAAACGCTACGACTTCGTCGTCGGCACCAGCGAGCGGCACCACGTCCACATCGAAAAACACCGGCAGCGGGCCTTCGCCGGGTTCCGGCCTCAGCCCGTCTACGCCTATGTCGACGGCCACCTCGTCGCCCAAGCAGTCGCCTGACTCCACTTGCCGTCGGCGGGGGTGCAACACGATGCGGGCACCGGCAAGGCGACCGCTCAGGGTGACTGCGGTCCCAGGTCCGGGCGACTATCTCCGACCGGGGTCAGGTCGGTCCTGATGACTAGCAGCGCGCCATATTGCCGACCTGCACTACCCAATCGCTGACAGCCCACGCCGTAGGCAGACAGGCCTGGCACGACAGCTAACGCCAGCACGCAGCATTCCAGTCAACTACGGAGAGTGGATTCCGCCGGCCGAGCCGGCGTCCGGATTTGCCGATGTGAGTACGCCAAAATTGCAGGCGTGAGAATTTGAACCGCTTCCGATTTAACGGCGGAATAGCTTGCTGAATCTTCTTATTGGGCCGATCCCTCGGTCAACGAGAACTGCTGAACCAGCCGTTCCGTCCATTCAGCTGTGCTCTTTGTGAACATAGCGGCGATCCCATACGAAACGATCCGCTTACTCACCTCGCGATATTGCTTTCCGCTACTGTCCACTTCCTCAAAACTGCTAAGGGTCGTATAGGAGTCCAAGTTGGCTGCGACGACGCCGACAAGGGATCTCGGCGAGTGCGCCAGCATGACGGGCGACCCACTAAGGCCAGGAGGGGCGGGAATGCTCATCTCGCCGGCGAAGAATTTGCGGCCGCCAAGTTCCGAAAACCCGAAGTAGCGCTGGAAGTGCCCTTTCATGAGGCGTGCGGTCATTCCCTCACCTTCAAGATCGTCCACGCTCGGGAAGCCGTACGCCAAGAAGTCGCTGCCAAGGCCAGGCAGGGCATCCGGCCCAGCTTCGAAAAACATGTCCGTAAATGGGCCTCCCGCCAGTGGGTCGGCCCACATGAGAGCAAGATCTGAGGTCTCGTGCCGCTCGTACTGTTTGATACTGAAGTTTTGCCCTGCGGCTGGCAACAGCACCGTTGCGGCAGCGACATCATCAGGAATGCAATGCGCTGCAGTGATAAAGACATTTCGCGCACCGTATGCGGCGCACGAGCCCGTTACGATCGGCTCCGAATCTTCCATCTTTGCAATAATTACGCCTGTGGCAAGCATGGGGTTGAACACGATTGAAATTCTAGTCGCTATTTCTCTTCAGCGAATCACGCCCGACATATTTCACTCGAACGGGCAGAGAGTGCCTTACGATGCTCATATAGCGGCGTAAGGGGCCGATGGGCGGCGGCTAAATAGGGCTCGTAATAGTGTGCCGGACGCTTCGAAAGCATGCACTCACATGCCGCGATCCGGTCGCTACGCAGTGTCAGGAGGCGTAGCGACAGCCAGCTCACGAACACGCCGATGAGAAAGCACTGGAATCGGGTCTTCATGGACCATGCCCACCGGGCTGTCGCCGAGCTTGCTTCCCGATGTCGGCAGTCAGACCGACAGCCGGGTACAGGCGGGTCCGATCGATATTAGTACGACCAATCGTATAGACACGGGGACTTATCCGTCGAAACGGATATCCCAATACCAGCTAATAGTTGCAACGGAGCGATTATCCACAGGCCCTCTCCATCCACAGGACGGATCATGCATCCGATCCTGAGCTGCGACCATCCGGAGTGTGGCTGCCGACGACCTGGTTCAGATCATCACCGCGCTGTGCGCCGGTGGTGGACTATGGCTCGCGATCCGTGAGATCGCGAAACGATGGGGTGAGACGAAGCGGGAACGCATCCGGCAGGACGCCGAAACTGAGCGACTGACGATCACCCATCGTTATGCCGTTGCCGGAGCACCGGAGCACCGGAGCACCGGAGCACCGGAGCCAGCTGGCCGAGCCGTCCAGCCCGGCACACGGTTCAGCTGCGCCGTCGCAGGCAGGATGACCGGCCGCGCATTGTCGACGGCGAACCTCGAGCCTTCGCGCCACGATGTGACGCCCCCTTGACCGACACCGCGCGGACCTGTCTCCATCGTCGCGCCTGCACTCGGCGGGCAGCTTCGCGCTCGGCCGGCTTGCGTCCGTGAGTGGCCATGCGGCTATGGAGCGTCACGGATGACCCCGAACACACTGATCACCTACGAGGGCGGCACCGTCACGAAGCTTGATCTACGTACGCGGCTCGGGCGCCCGGTGGGATGGGCCGAGCTCGACGCATCTGGAACACTGGCCGGCACGCTCGGCGAACTCGGCGCGGAGCGGATCGGGCGCCGGCTTCCGCTGCTATTTGCCGAGGATGACCGCGATGAGGTCGTCGGCTCGCTTCTCGCATTGGCCCGACGCAGCAGGCCGGGCAACTCTGCTCGGCGCTGCGCGCCGCAGCATGAAGAACGACGCCATCCTCGGCTTCGATGACCTCGTTGACCTTTACGCCGTCAAGATGCGGCAGCAGTCGGCCGATGACTTCATCACACCCTCACCCAACGATCGATCATGACCGGCATCGATCACCCTGCGCGGGACAAATAGTTCGTTCCGCCGCCTGCGCACCCGGCGCCAAGCATGCTTTTAGTTGGAGGTCTGACCGCGGGTACGGGTGGAGGCGCGCCGGTGTCGACGTTCGAAAGTTACGCCTGGATCGACGTCGCGGACCGCGCCGGCGTGGATGCGGTCCTGGCCGTGGTCGACGACGAGCGGGTGTGGAAGGCGCCGCAGACGCTGCGGGCCGCTTTCTACGACACTGGCCAGGGGTGGCGGATCGCCGCCTTCAGCCGCGACCAAGGCCACGAGTACATGCCCGACTTCGTCGCTCACCTGATGACGCGTACCGGCGCGATCGTCCGTGCTTTCGTTGCTCTCGATCATGATGAGTACGGAGCCGAGCACATCGTTCTGGGGATCAAAGACGGCCACGTCGTACGGGTACACCACCGCTACATCTATCCGAAGTTCGCGGGATGGCCTAACCGGGCAGGCAGCCCCTGGCAAACCGACATGCCGACGATCGGCCCGGTCCGGGGCAGCTTCACGGGACGGCTGGTCGACAGCGCGGAGGCCAGGTCAGCGCTGGCCGATCTCTTCGACGTGCCGCTGCGCCGGATCCGGCGAGCCGGCCGGCAGGCCCTTTGGTCCGACAGCGGACTCGGGGTCACATACGAACCCTTCACGCCATGGTTCGAAGCCCTCGGCATCGACATCGCCGAACCGGTCGGCGAAGAGACGGTGCTGGTGCGCGGCCGGCCGGTCTGGCGAGAGGCTTTCCTGAGGTACGCGCTACCCAACCTCCCCGGCCGATGGCACGTTCTCGACAATGCCGCGCTGCTCACCCCCGTCGACCTGATCGCCTGCGGGGTACAGCGAGGGATCCACGCCGGTCTGAGGGTGGTGCTGCAGCCTCTGTACCAGCGGATCGACTCATCGCTGTTTCTCAGCCATCCCGATGAGGTCGGGACCCACAGGTGGGGACACTACCAACGGGTCGAGGACGCGGAAGGCTACATGCGCGACGCAGTGGCGACGATCCGGAACGACGTGCTGCCGATGCTCGAAACCTACGGTTCCCTCGACGGGTACCGCCGCTTCTGTGCCGAGCAGGCCAGCGACTCGGACAAACCGCGATCGCTCTATCTCCTGGCCGCGACTGAGATCATCCTGGAACGCTATGACGACGCGAGCGCGGCACTCGACGAAGCGCGGGCCAGGGTGCAATACCAACCCGACCCGTGGCATCCCGGCCCGGCCACCCCGGAAACCCGCGCGCTGCTTCTTGCCCGCGTCGCCGAGCAACGACGCCTACTCAGCCTGCCCGGAGCCTATTGAGTCGTGGCGGAGTCTACGGATTCGTAGGTGACGAATTCGTCCGGGCGGCCTGCTGCCCCGCGCAGCTTCGTGCGCGTTGGGGTGAGCCTGATGAGGAGCTTGTCAACGGCGGCTGAAATCTGACCCCCTGGTGACGGCACACGCCGGGCGGCCCCTTCTCATGCCGTGACCTGCGGTTCTGTACGCGAACGCCCCCGCTACGCGCGTGGTGACAGAATGCCACGCACTGGTCGACCCGCTCCCTTGCCGCCGAAGTCGGGCTGAGCCAGAGCGCGGTGTCACGGATCTGGCGGGCGTTCGGACTGCAACCGCTCCGTCGAAGCGGGGGACTCATAGCAGAACAGTGCCGTGCCGGCGCCGAAGCAATTCCAGTTCCTGGCCCGGATGCGGGCTCGGCCTGCTACGTCCCCTCGCGCGACACCGCGGGCACCGTAGAGCCCTTCACCCAGCGCTGTCATGCGCTCGCGGTAGGGGGAACGCACCCCGGGCGGGAGACTCGCGAACTCTCGATCATCACCGCAGTCGCCGGCGGCAACCCGCTCGGCCACCGTCTTCTTCAGCCTGGCCAGCGGGTCGCCGGACACGACGTAGACGCTCCACGGCTGCATGTTGCTGCCCGACGGGGCATCAACGGCCGCTGCCAACACGCGGCACCACCATCGGCCTGCCACAGCTCACAGGTGACTGGGCGTCTCCAGCTGCAATGATCGCCCAAGCCCGTAAGGGTGCAGCCGGTCATCGCAGCGATGCCGAGTAGCGCTCAGGTTCGGCCCAACGGGACAGGGCCGAGCCAAGGCGCTCGGACTCGCTCTACGGCG
>NZ_BOQN01000205.1 GCF_018332695.1 Paractinoplanes toevensis | reverse complement strand
AGGCAACCGCCACCGAGGAGTAGGACTCAACGAGAACGGCCCGGCTGCGACGCAGCCGGGCCGTTTTTCTGCGTTACGACAGGCGGAAGACCGTGCCCGCCGGAGCGACGGAGATCGCTCCGCCGCTCTGCTTCAGGTAACCGCCGCCGACGACAGCGATCTTGACGCCGTTGCGGACGATCTCCCGCCGGACGGGCGTGCCCGCACCGTCCAGCTTGACCACTCCGGCGTCCACGTGCAGGAACTGGCTGGGGTGGTCGACCGAGCGAACCAGCTCGGTGCCGTCGTCCCGGGCCTCGAAGCGGAACTGGGTGGCCGCCAGATCGCGCGGCGCCCGCTCCACCACGAGCAGCCCGTCGTCGGTGTGCCGGACGAAGTCGGTCGGCCGGTTCGCGGGGGAGACGCGCACGATCGGGCCGCCGTCGCCGACCGGGATGCCGAACAGCGGCGTGCCGTCCGGATGCCAGTAGACCTTCTGCACCCGGGTGTGCCGGTTCGGGTCGTACAGCGGGTCGCCGGTGATGTCCCGGTAGTCGCGGGCGTGGAAGACCAGCACGTCGGTCACCCCGTCCTCGGCCACCGTGAACGAATTGTGCCCCGGCCCGAAACGCGACGTCTCGGTGTTGGTGACGAAGATCGGGTCGGGGGTCTTCACCCACGAGTCCCGGTCCAGCAGGTCGGCGTCCGCGTCCGCGGTGAGCAGGCCCATGCAGTACCGGGCGTCGGTGGCGCTGGCCGAGAAGGTCAGGAACACCCGCCCGTTGCGGATCAGCACGGCCGGACCCTCGTTGACCTTGTAGCCCTGGATCTCCCAGCTCTTGGTCGGCGTGGTGATCCGGGTCGGCTTGGTCGCCAGCGTCCACGGGTTGGCCATCCGCGCGATGTAGAGGCTCGTGTTGACCGCGATCTCCGGCTCGCTCTGCGCCCACACCAGGTAGCGGCGGCCGCGGTGCGAGAACGTCGTGGAGTCCAGCGTGAAGCCGTCCCACTCGGTCAGCAACTGGCCCTTCAGCGTCCAGCCGCTCGCGTCGGTCGGATCGGCCAGCGCCGACTCCATGACGTACGTGCGGATCCGGAACACGTCGTCCGAGTCGCCGGCCGCGAAGTAGATGTACCAGCGGCCGTCGATCCGGTGCAGTTCCGGCGCCCAGATATGCCCGGCCATCTTGCCGGTGGCCGGCCGCCGCCAGATCACCTTTTCCTCGGCCGCCGGCAGCCCGGCGATCGTGGTGGCACCCCGCACGACCAGCCGGTCGTACTCCGGGACGGAGCCGGTGAAGTAGTACTTCCCGTTCGTGCGGGGCGTGATGAACGGGTCGGCCCGCTGGCTGATCAGCGGCTGAACGGTCGGGACGCCGTAGATCTCGGCGTCGGTCCTCGGGATGGCCGCCGAAGCGGTGCCGGCCGAGGCGAGCCCGGCGATCCCGGCACCGGCCGCGGCCCC
>NZ_BOQN01000204.1 GCF_018332695.1 Paractinoplanes toevensis | reverse complement strand
GTGAGTGTTTGAGAGTGGGATTAATCGGGCGTGGCGACGAGCTGGCGGCGGCGTTGCCGGGTGGCGGGCCGGCCGCGTTGCAGGCGGCGGATCATGGTGTTGATGGCGGCCCAGCGGATGAGTGCTTCGGAGACGGCGGGGTCGCGTTCGTAGTCGCGAGCCAGTCGGCGATGTGCGGTCAGCCAGGCCAGGCTGCGTTCCACGACCCACCGCTTCGGGTGCACCGCGAAGCCACGCTGCTCAGTGGGCTTTCGGACGATCTCGACCGTCGTCTTCAGGGTGCCGGCGGCCCAGTCGACCAACCGGCCGGCGAACCCCTGATCGGCGAACACGAACCGGATCGGCGTACCCAGGTAGGTGCTCAGCAGGGTCGTCTTCGCGCCGTCGCGGTCCTGCCAGGACGCGGCCATCACGCACACCACCATGAGCAGGCCGAGGGTATCGGTGACGATGAACCGCTTACGGCCGTTGATTTTCTTGCCGGCATCGTAACCGCGGGAGTCGCGGCCGACGGTGTCGGCGCCCTTGACCGACTGGGAGTCGATGATCCCCGCGGACGGCTCGGGTTCGCGGCCTTCAGCGATACGGACCTGCTCACGCAGCTCGTCCAGGATCCGCTCGGTGACCTGACGTTGTTCCCACTGCTGGAACTGCCAGTACACCGTCTGCCAGGGCGGGAAATCGACCGGCAGTTGCCGCCATGAACAACCGCTACGGACCACGTACAGGATCGCGTCGACG
>NZ_BOQN01000203.1 GCF_018332695.1 Paractinoplanes toevensis | reverse complement strand
GGGTCTCCGGGGCGACGTGCGCGAAGCCGTTGACGACGTTGGACACCGTCTTTATCGACACCCCGGCCCGGGCAGCGACATCCTTCAGTCGGGCCGGCACGGCTTTGCACGTTACAACGTTGCAGTACTTAAGGCCGATCACCCGGGGGAGCTAAGCGGCTGCCAGTGAATCTCGGCTCGCGATTACCGTGACGGCATGACTGTGAGCGCAGCGTGTCGGCCGGTCGAGGAGTCGTCGGTCTCCGTCGAGGGTGACCTCGACGCCGCGGTGGCCCTGCTGTCCGTGCGTGGTGTCTGGGACCAGCCGCTGCGGCAGGCGACCACGACGACGCTGAACCACTGCCTGTCCGCGCGTCCCGAGGCCCTGATCGTCGATCTGTCCGAGCTGGACGACCATCTCTGCGACAGCGCGGCGACCTGGATGGCCGCCCAGCGGTCGGCGGCCGCCCTGCAGCCGCTGGTGCATCTGGCCCTGTGCATCCCGCCGGAGCTGCGGCTGGCCGATCGGATGCAACACCTGACGACGCGTGGCCACCTGCCGGTGTACGCGCGACTGCGCCAGGCCCGGGTGGCGATCGCGGGCCGGCTTCCGTACGAACGAAGGACGCTGGCCCTCGCGCCCGAGCCGGAGTCCCCGAGCCTGGCCCGGGACCTGGTCGGCCAGGCGTGCCTGGCCTGGGAGCTGCCCGAGCTG
>NZ_BOQN01000202.1 GCF_018332695.1 Paractinoplanes toevensis | reverse complement strand
CGCCGATCCACCGGCCGCCGCACCGACCACCGGCTTCGGGCGCGGTGCTTATCCGGCTGACCCGCCGGCTTCGGCTCCCACGACCGGCTTCGGCCGTGGCGCGGGCTATCCCACCGAACCGCCACCCGCCGCGCCGACCACCGGCTTCGGCCGTGGTGCGGCTCCCATTGAGCCACCCGCAGCCGCTCCCACCACGGGCTTCGGCCGCGGCGGGGCTCCGGCCGAGCCGGGCGGCTTCGGCCGGGGGACGGGCCCTGCCGATCAGGCTGGCTTCAGCCGCGGGGCAGGCCCTGCCGATCAGGCCGGCTTCGGCCGTGGAGGCGGTCAGGGCGAGCCGGGATTCGGCCGCGAAGGCGGACGTGGATCCGGCCGAGGCTCGGCCGGTTATCCCGAGGTTGCCGTGTCGTCCACCGGCATCGGCCGCCGACGCAACCGCGCCGAGGCCGAGCCGGCCGACGACCCGCGTTTCGCCGGGGATGACCGCGACGCCGGTGCGCCGGGCGGTCCTGCCGTTCCGGGCGGCCGACGAGGCGCCCGGCCCGACGGTCCGCCCCGGCCTCCGTCGCGTGGCAAGGCCCGTTACAACGAGGTCAAGGACGACTGGCGCGAGCACACCGGCTCCTGGGCCGCCGAGCCGGACACCAGCAGCTGGACCCGCGACCCCGACACCGGCCAGTGGACCCGCTCCGACGACGACCCGCGCGTGCAGGCATGGCGCGAGGAGGCCGCCCGCCGCGACTCCGCGCACCCACCCCAGGCCCCGCGTCGCGAGTTACCGGCCGGACCGTCCACACCGGACGACGACGGCCGCGGAGCACGCCGCCGCTCGGACTCCGACGGCGACGACTGGCGCAACCCGCCCAGCCAGGGCGGCGGCCCCGCACCGCGCAGCGCCATGCCGTCGAGCGCGCCGCGCAGCGCGATGCCGTCCAACTCCCCGCGCAGCGCGACGCCCTACGGCACACCGCCGCCCGGCGACGACTTCGAGTACCCCGCGCCGGGCCGTGGCCAGGGCGGCCCGTCGAGCTCGCCGCGCAGCGGTCCCGCCTACGGCAGCACCCCGCGGCGGGCACTGCCCAGCGGCCGTGAGTTGCCCAGCGGCCGAGGCCGCCCGGACGACACCACCGCCTACGGGAGCGCTCCGACCAGCGACCCCACCTACGGTGGCCGTGGCCCGGCGTATGACGACGACCCTGGTCGCGACTACGACGGCGGCCCGGCGGGCGGCCCGGTCTACGGCAGCGCTGCCCCGGCGAGCGGCCCGGTCTACGGCGGTGGCGCCGCTCCCGCGAGCGGTCCCGCCTACGGCACCCCGCGCCGCGCGCTCCCGAGCGGCCGCGCCCGCCCCGACGACACCACGACCTTCGGCGCGGCTCCCGCCGGCGGCCCGGCCTACGGCGACGGCCCGGTCTACGGCGGCGGCGCTGCCCCCGCAAGCGGCCCGGCCTACGGCGGCGGCGCTCCGGCAGGCGGCCCCGCTTACGGCAGTGGCGCCGCTCCCGCGAGCGGCCCGGCCTACGGCACACCGCGCCGCGAACTGCCCAGTGGCCGCGCCCGGGTGGACGAGCCCGGCGCCGCCCCGAGCAGCCTCGTTCCGTACGGCCCGGGTAACGCCCCACGCAGCGGCGTTCCCTACGGCGCGCCCGGCAACGCCCCGCGCAGCGGAGTCCCGTACGGCACCCGCCGACGAGCCGACGAGGCCCCGCCGGCGGATGACTGGCGCCGCGATCTCGATCCCTCCGGGGCGGGTCGCCGGGCGGTCGACGAGCCGACGGGAGCCGACGATTGGCGCCGTGACCTGGACCCGTCCGGCAGTGGCCGGCGACGGGCCGAGGAACCGCCGGCCGCGGCCGACTGGCGACGCGATCTCGATCCGGAGGGCAGCCGGCGGCTCGAAGCTGCGACGGAAGCTCCTTCGTGGACGCTCGGCGACCCCGCCAACAAGGACCTCAGTTCCTGGCGGCTCGACGAGAACACCGACACCGGCCGTGGTTCGGCCGTCTATCGGGAGAGCGGCGGCGACGACTGGCGCCGAGATCTCGCCGATCCCAGCGATCTCGCCGATGGTGAATCACGGCGCTTCGGCACCTCGGATTACGTGCCCTTTCGGTCGAGCGGCTCAGCCGCTGTCCAGCAATCGGCGAACTTATCCGCCGCCTCCACCTCGCTGATCTCGCCGGTTCCGCGCGACCAGCGGGACCCGCGTGGCTTCCAGGGCGGCATGACCGGCTCGTACGAGCGCCGGCCAGTGACCGGCAGCTTCCCGACGATCCGGAAGAGCGACCTGCTCGACCCGGACGAGGAGGATGACCAGGAGTCGGGCGGCCCGCTCGCCGCGGTCGGTTACACGGTGATCTGGTACGGCGTACCCATCGTCCTTTTCATCATTTACATGCTGGTGGCGAACTCCGGTTCGCAGTCGCACGCGCTGGACACCCTGGCCAGCGCGGCCCCGCAGTTCCTGATCTCGCTGGTGCTCAGCGTGCTGGTCGCGGTCGGCATCCGGCGGTTCAGCAGCTCGTGGAAGGCGATCAGCGTGGGCCTCGCGGCCGCGGTCGTCGGCGGCGGCCTGGCCACCGTGCTGGCCTCCGCCATCACCGGCAACAGCCTGAGCTGACCGCTTCGAGGAACGACCCGCCGGAACGCCATCGGCGCGCCGGGCCGAAGCCCGACGCGCCGATGGAAAAGCGAAACTACTTGGCGGCTACGACGTTCACCGGGAACGTCGCGGTCACCTCGGGGTGGAGCTTGACCTGCACGTTGTACGAGCCGGTGGTCTTGATGTGACCGGGCAGCTCGAGACGACGACGGTCCAGCACCGGGCCGCCGGCGGCCTTGACCGCGTCGGCGATCTCGGCCGGGGTGATCGAGCCGAACAGACGCCCGCCGTTGCCGGAACGCGCGATCAGCGTGACCTTGAGGCCGGACAGCTGCTCCTTGACCTCGTTGGCCTGACCCAGGTCGCGGATCTCACGGGCATCGCGCGCCCGCTTGATGACGACGACCTGCTTCTCGGCGCCCTTGGTCCACTGGATCGCGAAACCCTGGGGCAGCAGGTAGTTACGGCCGTAGCCGTTCTTGACCTCGACGATGTCGCCGGGAGTGCCGAGACCGGACACTTCCTGAGTGAGGATGATCTTCATTTCGCAGACCTTCCTCAGCGCGCCGTCGCCGTGTAGGGCAGAAGAGCCATCTCGCGGGCGTTCTTGACCGCGCGGGCAATCTGCCGCTGCTGCTGGGACGTCACTCCGGTGACCCGGCGGGCACGGATCTTGCCCCGGTCGGAGATGAACTTCCGCAGCAGGGCGGTGTCCTTGTAGTCGATGTAGGTGATCCCGTCCTTGTCGAGCGGGTTCACCTTCTTCTTCGGCTTGCGAAGCGCCGCAGCCTTAGCCATTGCTCTTACTCCTGAACTCGATGCAGCCCTCACGGGCTAGAAGGGAGGCTCGTCGTCGAACGAGGAGGGGGTGCCACCGCCGGAGCGCGCCGCACCCTGGGCCGGAGCGGCAGTCGCCCACGGGTCGTCGAAGTTTCCTCCGCCGCCACCGCTGCTGGTGCTGGGCTGCTGCCGGTTGCCACCGCCACCACCGTTGGAGGCGCCGAAGCCGCCGCCCCCGCCACCGCCGGAACGGTTCATCCGCTGCACCTTCGCCGTGGCG
>NZ_BOQN01000201.1 GCF_018332695.1 Paractinoplanes toevensis | reverse complement strand
CGCGAGGAGATCAACCAACCCCGCTCTGAGCCCCGCCCCGCGCCCAACCGGAAGCCAACCGGCAGGCCGATCTCCGAGCGCCCGGCCGGGGTGTGGGGCGGAGCCCTGCCGGGGTGCAGGGGCGGAGCCCCGCGGTCTTAGGCGCCCGAAGTAACCCGATAAGCGTCGAACACCCCGTCGACCTTGCGGACCGCGGCAACCAGATGCCCCAGATGCTTCGGATCCGCCATCTCGAACGTGAAACGGCTTACCGCCACCCGGTCTCGGGTGGTGGTCACCGTCGCCGACAGGATGTTGACTCGCTCCTCGGACAGGACCCGGGTCACGTCGGCCAGCAGCTTGTGCCGGTCGAGCGCCTCCACCTGGATCGCCACCAGGAACGTCGACGCGCTCGTCGGCTTCCAGCTCACCTCGACCACGCGTTCGGACTGGTCGCGCAGGTCCTCCGCGTTGGCGCAGTCTTCCCGGTGCACGCTCACGCCGCCGGAGCGGGTGACGAAGCCGAACACCGCGTCGCCCGGCACCGGGGTGCAGCAGCGGGCCAGCTTGACCCACACGTCGCTGACGCCCTTGACCACGACGCCCGGGTCCTGGGCGGTGCTGCGGTTGCGCGGCGGCCGGGTCGCGACGGCGGTCTCGGCGATGTCCTCGACCGCGCCCTCCTCGCCGCCGAAGCCGGCGACGAGTTTCTGCACGACGGACTGGGCCGAGACGGTGCTCTCGCCCACCGCCGCGTAGAGCGACGCCACGTCGGCCAGGTGCAGGTCGCGGGCGATCGTCGTGAGGTTTTCGCTGGTCAGCATGCGCTGCAGGGGCAGGCCCTGCTTGCGCATCGCCTTGACGATCGCCTCTTTGCCGATCTCGATCGCTTCTTCGCGGCGTTCCTTGTTGAAGAACTGCCGGATCTTGGTGCGGGCGCGCGGGCTCTTGACGAAGCCCAGCCAGTCCTGCGTCGGGCCGGCGGTGGCCGATTTCGACGTGAAGATCTCGATGACGTCGCCGTTGGACAGCGTCGACTCGAGCGGCACCAGCTTGCCGTTGACCCGCGCGCCGATGCACTTGTGGCCGACCTGGGTGTGCACCGCGTAGGCGAAGTCGACCGGGGTCGAACCCGTCGGCAGCGGGATCACGTCGCCCTTCGGCGTGAAGACGTAAACCTCCTGGCTGGACAGGTCGAAGCGCAACGCGTCGAGGAACTCGGACGGGTCGCTCGCCTCGCGCTGCCAGTCGAGCAGCTGCCGCAGCCAGGTCATCTCGTCGATGTGGGCCGGCGGGCCGACGATCGTCGCGCCCTTCTGCTCCTTGTACTTCCAGTGGGCGGCGATGCCGAACTCCGCCGTACGGTGCATGGCAAAGGTTCTGATCTGCATCTCGACCGGCTTGCCGGTCGGGCCGATGACCGTCGTGTGCAACGACTGGTACATGTTGAACTTCGGCATCGCGATGTAGTCCTTGAACCGGCCCGGCACCGGCTGCCAGTTCGCGTGGATGACGCCCAGCGCGGCGTAGCAGTCGCGGACCGTGTCGACCAGGATGCGCACGCCGACCAGGTCGTAGATGTCGTTGAAGTCGCGGCCCCGGACGATCATCTTCTGGTAGATCGAGTAGAGGTGCTTGGGGCGGCCGGTCACCTCGGCCTTGATCTTCGCCGATTTGAGGTCGAGACCGACCCGGTTGGTCACCTGGCGCAGCAGCGCCTCCCGCTGCGGCTGGTGCTCCCCGATCAGGCGGTTGATCTCCTCGAACCGCTTCGGGAACAGCGTGCCGAAGGCGAGGTCCTCGAGCTCCCACTTGATCGTGTTCATACCGAGGCGGTGGGCCAGCGGGGCCAGGATCTCCAGCGTCTCCTTGGCCTTCTGCTCCTGCTTGGGGCGGGGCAGGAAGGTCAGGGTGCGCATGTTGTGCAGCCGGTCGGCCAGCTTGATGACCAGGACCCGCGGGTCTTTCGCCATCGCCACGACCATCTTGCGGATGGTCTCGGCCTTGGCCGCGTCGCCCAGCTTGACCCGGTCGAGCTTGGTGACGCCGTCGACCAGCAGCGCCACCTCGGCGCCGAAGTCGGCCTTCATCGTCTCGAGCGAGTAGTCGGTGTCCTCGATCGTGTCGTGCAGCAGCGCCGCCACCAGGGTGGTCGTGTCCATGCCTAGGTTGGCCAGGATCGTCGCCACGGCGAGCGGGTGGGTGATGTAGGGGTCACCGGACTTGCGGTACTGCCCCGAGTGCCAGCGCGCGGCCACGTCGAAGGCGCGCTGCAGCTGGCGGCCGTCGGCCTTGGGGTGGCTGGCCCGGTGAGTGGCGATCAGCGGCTCGAGAACCTCGCTGACCTGGGTGCTCTGCCACGGGGCGTTGAAGCGGGCCAGTCGGGCCCGGACCCGGCGGCCGGTCGGCGCGCCGGACAGGCCGAATCCGGTGGCCGGCTCGTCGCCGGGCGGCATCGGCTGGGTGGCCTCGGGGTCCGGCGCGGGAACGGCCGGGCGGGGAGACGTCACGTCGGGCGTTATCGCCTCCGCACCGCCCTGTGCGTTGTCGGTCGGCTGCACCGTGCCCTCCGCCGGAGGGGCGACGTCGCTGGACACCGGACTCCTCACACCATCGACAGAACCCTCGCCGGTCGCCGTAGGCCGGCGAAGATCGCTCATCCCAGCGCCCCTGCTGTTGGTCACCTGGTTAGGAACGCCATCCTACCCGCACGGACTTCCCGGTTGCCCCGGCCGAACCTCCGAAAGAGCGGCTATCAGCCGGACGAACGCGTATCAAACGGTCAGCAGCGCGTGCACGGTCCGGGGGCTGAGCCGCTCCCGCCCCTTCAGGAACGCCAGCTCCATCAGCACGGTGAAGCCGACGACCGTGCCGCCGGCCCGCTCGACGAGTTCCAGTGCGGCGCCGGCCGTGCCCCCGGTGGCGAGCACGTCGTCGACCACCAGGACGCGCTGTCCGGCGATGAACGCGTCCTCGTGCACCTCGAGGGTGGCCTCGCCGTACTCCAGCTCGTACGTGGCCGAGAGGGCCTTCCGGGGCAGCTTCCCGGCCTTGCGGATCGGCACCACCCCGGTGCCGGTGGCGTACGCGATCGCGGCGGCCACCACGAACCCGCGCGCCTCCACGCCGGCGACCACGTCGAAGGAGTCCGCGCCGTAGTGCTCGACGATGCCGTCCACCACCCGCTTGAACGCGGCACCGTCGGCGAACAGCGGCATCAGGTCCTTGAAGACGATGCCCGGCTTCGGGAAGTCGGGGACGTCGATCGTGCTGCTGAGGATGACGGCCGCGAGCTCGGGAGAGTCAGTCACGGGCGAAAGCTTAAAGGCCCGCCGTCCCAGCGGGACGACGGGCCTTCGAGTCGAACGGGGTCAGCGGCGCTTGGTGCCGCCGCTCGGCCGCGGACCGGCACCGCCGGGACGGCCGGACCGGTTGGTGTTGCGCTTCGCGGTCGGCCGGGCACCCGGGCGCGGCGACGACGCGGCCAGGGCGGGAGCCTCGTCCGAGTCGGTCGCGTTCGGCTGGCGCTGCCGCTCGGCGCGCGGCGCCACGTCGCCGGAGCGGACCGCGGCCCGCCGGGCCAGCACCCGGGCGGTGTGCGCCTTGATCTTCGGCTCCTGGTCCTTCAGCGCGCTGAGCACCGGGGCCGCGAACATGATCGAGGAGATGACGCCGAAGCCCATGCCGACGAAGAGCACCAGGCCGAGGTCCTTCAGCGTTCCCGCGCCGAGCAGGCCGGCACCGATGAAGAGCAGGCCGCCGACCGGCAGCAGCGCCACCAGACCGGTGTTGATCGACCGCATCAGGGTCTGGTTGACCGCGAGGTTGGTCGCCTCCGAGTACGTCCGGATGCTGCTCGCCGTGATGCCGCGGGTGTTCTCCTGAACCTTGTCGAACACCACGACCACGTCGTACAGCGAGTAACCGAGGATCGTCAGGAAGCCGATCACCGTCGACGGGGTGACCTCGAAGCCGACCAGCGAGTAGACGCCGGCCGTGAGGAGCAGGTCGAGCAGCAGCGAGGAGAGCGCGGCCACCGCCATCCGCCATTCGAACCGGACGACCAGGTAGGCCATCACCAGGATCAGGAAGACGACCAGACCGATGATGGCCTGCTTGGTCACCTGTCCGCCCCAGGCCGCCGACACGCGGTCGTCGCTGACGTCCTCGGCCTTGACGCCGAGGTCAGCGACCAGGGCCGCCTTGGCCGTCTCGGCCTGCGCCGCGGTCAGGTCGGGGGCCCGGACCGTGAAGTACGCGTCGCCGCCGCCGGTGCTGCGGACCTGCTGCACGGCACCGATCTCGGCGGCCGGGTCGACCGTCTTGATCGCGCGGTCGACACCCTCCGAGACCTGGTCCTGGGTGAGCTCCTGACCGCTCGCGGTCTGGGCCGGGACGCTGAACGACGTGCCACCGGCGAACTCGATGCCGAGCTCGAAGCCCTTGAACGCGAAGCTGCCGATCGAGATCAGCACCAGCACGGCCGCGACGATGAACCAGGTCTTGCGGCGGCCGATGATGTTGATGTTCGCCTCGCCCTGGTACAGGCGGTCGGCGAGACCGTTACGGGCCATCTCAGGCCTCCTTGACATCGGTCTGGGCGCGCCGCAGGACGCGGCCGAGACCGCTCACCCGCGGCGACAGGAACGCCTTCGTGTTCGCGAACATCGTCATGATCGGGTGCCGGAAGAGGAACACCACGAGCAGGTCGAGCACGGTGGACAGACCCAGCGCGAAGGCGAAGCCCTGGACCGCGCCGATCGAGACGATGTAGAGCACCACCGCGGCCATGATCGTGATCGTGTTCGCCGAGATGATCGTGCGGCGGGCCCGGGCCCATGCTCGTGGCACCGCGGAGCGCGGACTTCGGCCCTCATGGATCTCATCCTTGAGGCGTTCGAAGTAGATGACGAACGAGTCCGCGGCGACACCCAATGACACGATGAAGCCCGCTATACCGGCCAGGGTCAGGGTGAAGCCGACCGTGCGGCCGAGGAAGACCAGCGCGCCGAAGGTCAGCAGACCGGACAGGATCAGACTCAGGAAGATGACCGAGCCGAGCAGCCGGTAGTAGAAGAACGCGTACACCGCCACCAGGGCCATGCCGATCGCGGCGGCCAGCAGGCCGGCCTTCAGCTGCTGGATGCCCAGCGTCGCGGACACGGTCTGGGCCGGGCCGGAGGTGAAGGTGACCGGGATCGCGCCGAAGTTGAGCTGGTCGGCCAGCTGCTTGGCGCTGACCGCGGTGAACGAGCCGGTGATCTGCGAGGTGCTGGTCAGCACACCCTGGATCTGCGGAGCCGAGATGACGTTCTTGTCGAGGACCACCGCGACCGCGCAGTGCTCGATGCTCGAGTAGAGCGTCTGGGCGGCGACGTAGCAGGGGTCGGCCGAGGTGGCCTGGAACGCCTGCCGGGTCAGGTTGGCCCACTTGGTCTGGCCCTCGCTCTTGAAGTCGAGGGAAACGACCCACTGGCCGTTCTGCGAGTCGAGCTGCGCGGAGGCCTTGGAGATGTCGTCGCCGACCACCGGCGCCTTGTCCAGCATGATCTTGGCGCCGTTGTAGCAGGCCGCGACCTTGGTGTCGACGTTGTCGATCGCGCCGTTCGGCCGGTCGTCGAGCTGCTTGCAGCTGATCGTCGGGATGTTGAACTGCATGTCCGGGGTGAGCGCGTTGACCTCGGGGCCGGTGAGCTTGCCGAACGGCGAGTAGGCCAGGCCGGCCTTGGCGTCGGTGGAGAGGTCGACCGGCGCGGTCAGTTTCTGGGCGGCGGCCCACGCGGTCGCGCCGACCTTCTTCTGCACCTCGGCCGCCGTGACCTGCTCCTGGCCGGGCACCGCGGCGGTGCTGCCGGGCGCCGGGGTGGCGGTGGCCGTCGGGCTCGCCGACGTGCTGGGCGGGGTGCTCGGGCTCGGCGCCTTCACGACCTCGCCACCGCCCTGGCCACCGGACGACGGCGACGCGTTCGCCACGGGGGCGCTCGCGCTGGTCGACGGCTTGGCCGAGGAGCTGGTGGACGGCGCGGCCGAGGCGGACGGCGTCGCGGTCGACGGGTTCATCGCCGACTCGGCGACGTCACCGGTCACGCCGACGAGCAGGCGGAACCGCATCTGCGCGGCGGTCGCGAGGTCCTTCAGCTGGTCGTCGGACTTGCCGGCCAGCGAGACCACGATGTTGCGGGTGCCCTGGATGACGACCTCGGCCTCGGAGACACCGAGCGCGTTGACGCGGTTCTCGATGATCGTCCGAGCCTGCTCCATGCTTTCCTTGGACGGGTCCTGCCCGCCCTGCACGGAAGCGATGTAGGTGGCTTGGGTGCCACCGACCAGGTCCAGGCCCAGTTTCGGGTGCAGGCGGTCGGTGAAGCTGCCGGAGGCGCCCCCGGCGAAGAAAACGAGCAGATACAGGACGACGAAGACCAGGCCGAGCACGCCGAGTTGGCGTCCGGGATGCATCTGTCCCTGAGGTGGTCGTGCCACGGCGTTCGGTCTCCCTGTACGTGTCGGCCGCTCCCCGGCGGCGCCGATCAAATTGCAGTGGCCGTTGTCCGGCCGGACGAACCGGCCCGACGGCCGGGTGCGCCGCGGGCCGGTCCGAAAGCTTTGTTCAGTCTTTCTTGCTCTTGTCGGCGGTCGTGTCCTCGACGACCACCGGAGGCTCCTCGATGACCGGCTCGTCCTCGATTACCTCTTCCGTCTCAACGACGGGCTCGGCCTTAGGAAGCACGCGAGCGATGGCCGGACGGGCAAACGTCACCACGACACCGGGAGCGACCTCCAGGGTAGCCACATCGCTATCGATGGTCACCACTGTCCCGTGCAGACCGCCGATCGTGACGATCTCGTCGCCCGGGCCGAGGGTGTTCTGCATCTGCTGCGCCTCGCGCCGGCGCTTCTGCTGGGGGCGGATCATCAGGAAATAGACGACGCCGAAGAGCAGAAGGAGGAACAGGATCGTCGTGAAGCCGCTTCCGCCTGCGCCACCCTCGGCTGCTGCCTGAACCACTAGAAAGCCTTCCGTAGGCCACCGATGCGCGACATGGGCGCGTCGGGGCGATATACACATCCCGGTTGAACCGCGGCGAGTCTAATCGGTCAACCTGGGAAGTCCGAATGCGGCACACATCACGTTCACATTACGAGGGGATTTCACGCGTCTCGGGCGAACAGATCACCCTGAACAACCCCCGACGGCGGCGTTTTGCCCAGATGAAGCCATCCCGACTCGGTCGCCACTCGGCCGCGCGGGGTGCGCGCCAGGAGGCCGGCCCGCACCAGGAACGGCTCACACACTTCCTCGACCGTATCGGACTGCTCACCGACCGCGACCGCGAGGGTGGACAAACCCACCGGACCGCCCCGGAACGACTCGATCAGCGCCCGCAGCACGGCGCGGTCCAGCCGATCGAGACCGAGCGCGTCCACGTCGTACACCTTGAGGGCCGCGCGGGCAGTTTCCTCGGTGACCACCCCGTCGGCCCGCACCTCGGCGTAATCGCGCACCCGGCGCAGCAGGCGGTTCGCGATGCGCGGCGTGCCGCGCGAGCGGCCGGCGATCTCCGTCGCCCCCTCCGCGGTGATCGGCACCCCCAGGATCCGCGCCGACCGGTGCAGCAGAGCGTCCAGATCGGCCGGTGAGTAGAAGTCGAGGTGCGCGACGAACCCGAACCGGTCTCGCATCGGGCCGGACAGCAGTCCCGCGCGTGTCGTGGCCCCCACCAGGGTGAACGGCTCGACGTCGATCGGGATGGCGGTGGCGCCCGGCCCTTTGCCCACGATGACGTCGACCCGGAAGTCCTCCATCGCCGAGTAGAGCAACTCCTCGGCCGGTTTCGCGATCCGGTGGATCTCGTCGATGAACAGCACGTCGCCCGGCCCGAGGCTGGTCAGGATCGCGGCCAGGTCGCCGGACCGCTCGATCACCGGACCGCTCGTGGTGCGGATGCTGGTGCCCAGCTCGGCCGCCACGATGTTGGCCAGGGTCGTCTTCCCCAGGCCGGGCGGCCCCGACAGCAGAATGTGGTCGGGCGGCGTGCCCCGGCCCATCGCACCCTTCAGCAGAAGGTCCAGCTGGTCACGGACCCGGTGCTGAGCGATGAAATCGGCCAGCCGGCGCGGCCGGACACTCGCCTCGGCATCGAGATCGTCATCATCGGCGTCCGGCGAGACCAGTTCGCTCATCGGGTCTTGCCCAGCAGCCGGATCGCCTGCCGCAGCAGCACCGGAACCGGCGGAACGTCACCGGTGATCGACTCGGCCACCGCGGCCACCGCCTGGTCGGCCTGCGCCACCGTCCAACCCAGGGCGAGCACACCCTGGCGGACCTGCTCCTGCCAGTCGCCGCGCAGCATGCCGGCCGGAGTGCCGTCGCCGAGCGGCATCGGGCCGATCCGGTCGCGCAGCTCCACCACCATCTTCTCGGCGCCCTTCTTGCCGATGCCCGGCACCCGGGTCAGGGTGGCCAGGTCGGCGCCGGCGATGGCGCGGCGGATCACGTCCGGTGCGTGCACGGCCAGCGCCGCCTGGGCCAGCCGCGGGCCGACCCCGCTCGCCGTCTGGAGCAGCTCGAAGAGGCTCTTCTCATCGTCGTCGGCGAACCCGTACAGCGTGAGCGAGTCCTCCCGGACGATCAGGCTGGTCGCCAGCCGGCACTCGACGCCGGCCTTCAGGCCGGCGAGCGTGCCCGGCGCGCACATCACCTGCATGCCCACGCCGCCGACCTCGACGACCGCGCTGTCCGGCAGGATCGCGGCCACCACGCCACGCACACTCGCGATCATCGTCGTGCTCCTCGCATGCTCTTCATCGCTTTCGCCTTCGCCGCCTCGATGCGGGCCCGGGTGCCGCCGCGCCAGATGTGGCAGATGGCGAGGGCGAGCGCGTCCGCGGCGTCGGCCGGCCGCGGCGGCGCGTCGAGCCCCAGCAGGCGGGTGACCATGGCGGTCACCTGCGCCTTGCCGGCCGTGCCGGAGCCGGTCACGGCCGCCTTGACCTCGCTCGGCGTATAGGTCTGGACCGGCAGCCCGGCCCGCGCGCCGGCCAGCACCGCGACCCCGCTGGCCTGCGCGGTGCCCATCACCGTACGCACGTTGTGCTGGGAGAACACCCGCTCGACGGCCACGCTCTCCGGCTTGTGCTCGGCGACCAGGGCGGCAAGCTCGGTGTCCAGCCGCAGCAGGCGCAGCGCGATGTCGTCGTCCGGATCGGTGTAGACCACGTAGTAGCCGATCAGCTTGCACTGCCGGCCCGGCACACCCTCGACGACACCCACTCCGCACCGGGTGAGCCCCGGGTCGACGCCGAGCACGCGCACCACGGACCTCCCCTGCCTCACGTACGTGTGTTCGACACCCTAATACGCCCCGCTCTTGCGCCCGGCACCGACACGCTCCGACGATGAGCGTGGGAGGTAGCCATGTACCTCGTTCCACCGATGGACGACGACCCGCCACCGGAGTACGTCGCTTTCGTCACCGGCCACCTGACGTCGCTGCGCACCGAGACCGACCGCCTGGTAGGCGGCGACTTCGAGGCCGCCCACCTATACCTGGACGTGCTGACCGACGTGGCCGGCCACTGGCGCCGGCTCTACTGGTGGGGCCGCCTGACCGGCAAGGACACCGCGACGACGTACCTGGAGAAACGCCTGGCTCAGCGCACCAGGCAGTGGCGCGACGAGCAGATCTACGAGGTAGACATCCGCGTGCTGCGCACGCAAACCCTCAGCTTCGCTCCGGCCGGCGCGCACCGATCAAGCTTGGCGCTGCGCAAGGCAACAGTCCTTCCCGGTACGGCGAGAAGCGGCGCAGCCTCGATCGCCGACGCCGGCATAGCCTGGGTGAAGGCAAGCCGCAAATCCGAGTGGCACCGCGTAGGCCGCCTGGCAGTGAGCGGCGTCTTGCTGGTGGGCGGCATGATCCAGTACATGTCGTGGTTGTCGGCCGGTTACTGAGAAGCCGGCCCGGGCGCCTCTCCCGAGTCGGCCTTCACATTGACTCCCGTCAGCGCTGGATCAATTCAGTCCGGCGCTGGCCAGATGCTTACGCAATTCCGGCACGAAGCGAGCCATCGTCTCGAAGTCGCCGTCCTCGTGCAGCACGGTCAACTTAAGTCGAATGGCGGTGGCCGCAATCACCAGATCCGCCACGGATGGCCCCTGGTGGGCGCTGTGCAGCGCAAGCTCGCGCCGGATCGAGGCCACGATCTCCCACACGTTGTCCGGAACCGTCACCGGCAGACATTTGCCCGCGATCAGCTCCTCCAACTCGCTGTACTTCTTGGAGTCAGCGGCCTTGAGGGTCTCCGCAAGGGCCGGCTCACAGACGGAGACCAGACCACGACGAACCAGTTCGTCCCAGGCCGGGTCCGTCTGCCCCCTGACAAACCTCACCAGGACGCTCGCGTCAATCAAGTACTTCATTTGTCACCGTCCGCGGCGTCGAAGTTGAAATGTCCGTCCCTTGCCAGCTTGCGAAGGGCCTCCATGGCGGCACCACGCCTCGCGCGCTCCGTCGTGACAAGCCGGAGGAGCGCCTCGTTGATCGCGGCGTTCGGCGAAGGAGCCGAGATCTGACGCTGAGCCTCTTCGAGCAGCTCGGCATCGATCTCGACATCTGTTTCGGGTTTGGTTGCAAGGTCTGTCATTTCCGGCTCCTGTCGATCGATCATCGTCAGCCCGCCTCCTCACCATACTGGTCATGAGACCAGATGTCACCCGTCAATAGCTGCCAGGAACCCGTCACCCAACACAGACGGGACCGGCCACCAGGCCGGTCCCGTCATCGTACTAGTCGCGGAGCTAGATCTCAGGCGCCCTTTTCGCGGTACTCCGCCTCCAGCTCCGACAGGCGGACGGTGCGGTCTCGCGCGTATGCCGGCTCGCCGCCGGTGAGCGTCAAACGGTGCAGGTGCACGATGGCGTCGTCGTGGGAGCGCTCCGGAGTGCGGTCGGCGATCCAGTACTCCGGGATGCCTCGCTCCGCGTACCACCGCGCCTTCTCGGCGTATTCGCCGTTCGGCGTGCTCTCCGAGACGATCTCGATAACCACCTGGAAGGCCGATCCGGGCAGGTTGGAGTAGTCGGCGACGTCGGGCGGAAGGCTGTCGATGACCCCGAGATCGGGGAGACGGCTGTCGCGCGGCCGCTCGCCGCGGATGCCCGTGTCCTGGAGCACCTCGTGGCCGGCCCCGGCCAGCAGGAACATGAGCCGCCGGGCCATCACCTTGTGCCAATAGGTGGACGGCGTCATGACGACGAGGCTTCCGTCGTGCAGCTCGTAGCGGTATTCCTTGGGCAGGGAGGCGAGATCATCGACGTCGAGGTCCTCGATCGGCGGCAGATTGAGACCAGTCATGACGGCCAGAACCCCCTCACCGTACTAGCGCAACGCCTAGTAGCTCAAGACCCAGTTGTCGTACGCCACCCTACTGGTCATGCGACCAGATGTCATGGGACACCTGGTCGCATGTTCGGCTTGTCACGCGTCGATGGCGGCCATTACCTCGTCGGAGACGTCGAAGTTCGCGAAGATGTTCTGCACGTCGTCGCAGTCCTCGAGGGCGTCGATCAGCTTGAAGACCTTGCGGGCCGCTTCCTCGTCGACCGGCACCGTCATCGTCGGGACCAGGGACGACTCGGCCGAGTCGTAGTCGATGCCGGCGTCCTGCAGCGCCGTGCGCACCGGCACCAGATCGGTCGGCTCGCTGACCACCTCGAACGAGTCGCCGAGGTCGTTGATCTCCTCGGCGCCGGCGTCGAGGACCGCCAGCATCACGTCGTCCTCGCTGTTCCCCTCCTTCGGGACCAGCACCACGCCCTTGCGGTTGAACAGGTAGGACACGCTGCCGGCGTCGGCGAACGTGCCGCCGTTGCGGGTCAGGGCGGTGCGGACCTCGGTGGCGGCGCGGTTACGGTTGTCGGTGAGGCACTCGATCAGGATGGCCACGCCGTTCGGGCCGTACCCCTCATACATGATCGTCTGCCAGTCGGCGCCGCCGGCCTCCAGGCCGGAGCCGCGCTTGACCGCGTTGTTGATGTTGTCGTTCGGGACGGAGCTCTTCTTCGCCTTCTGGATGGCGTCGTAGAGCGTCGGGTTACCGGACGGATCGCCACCACCCGTGCGGGCTGCCACCTCGATGTTCTTGATGAGCTTCGCGAACATCTTGCCGCGCTTGGCGTCGATGACGGCCTTCTTGTGCTTGGTCGTCGCCCACTTGGAGTGGCCGGACATGCAAAACCTCCGTGGTGTCAGGCGGCCTGGCGGACCATCTCGACGAAGTACCGGTGGACGCGTAGGTCGCCGGCAAGCTCCGGGTGGAAAGCCGTGGCGAGCAGGTTCCCCTGCCGAACGGCGACAATCCTACCGGCGGCCGGCCCATCCTTGACGCGGCCCAACACCCGCACGTCGTCGCCAACTTCTTCGACCCATGGCGCCCGGATGAAGACGGCGTGAAAATCACCGCCCGAAATGTCGTCGATGGCTACCGCTGCCTCGAATGAGTTGACCTGCCGCCCGAAAGCGTTGCGCCGCACGGTCATCTCGATGCCCTGGAAGGACTCCTGGTCCGGCCGCCCGTCCAGAACGGTCGTGGCCAGCATGATCATGCCCGCGCACGACCCGTAGACCGGCATCCCGTCGGCGATCCGCTTCCGGATCGGGTCGAGCAGCCCGAACGACACCGCGAGATTACTGATGGCGGTCGACTCCCCGCCCGGAATGACCAGCGCCTCGACATCGGCCAACTCCTCGGGCCGCCGGATCGGCCGCGCCAGGACATCACTCTCGGCCAGCGCGGAAAGGTGTTCCCGAACGTCGCCCTGCAGGGCCAGCACTCCGATATTCACGATTCCAGCTTAGGCAGGCGAACATCAAGATCAAATTCAACAGCCTGATGTCGCACCTGGGTGGTGGGTGACGGACCGCTGCTCCCGCCGAGGCCGGGCGGGGCCCAGCTGCGCCGGCCCTGCCCTTCATTCTGCGTGAGCGGTCGCGCTTACCCCAAAAACACAAATCCCAGTCAGGTACCTGATCATCCGGGACAACACCGGGAACTGGCTGACCCTCGTCGAGCCGAAGGCCTTCACGCCGGAGGAACTGGCGGGTTTCTGAGGGAAGCAGGCCACCGTGGGGTCGATTGGCCATCGGAGGCGGGGGTACCCGTGCGTACGATCCGAGGTACCGAAAAAACCCGTCTGAGGAGCCGATACACCATGTCTTCCGATAACCAGCCCGCCGTCGGGACCGCGCGCGTCAAGCGCGGGATGGCGGAGATGCTCAAGGGTGGCGTGATCATGGATGTGGTCACGCCGGACCAGGCGAAGATCGCCGAAGACGCCGGGGCCGTCGCGGTCATGGCGCTGGAGCGGGTGCCCGCCGACATTCGCGCCCAGGGTGGCGTGTCGCGCATGTCGGACCCGGACATGATCGACGGCATCATCGAGGCGGTGTCGATCCCGGTGATGGCCAAGGCCCGGATCGGGCACTTCGTCGAGGCCCAGATTCTCCAGTCGCTCGGTGTCGACTACGTCGACGAGTCTGAGGTGCTGACCCCGGCCGACTACGCCAACCACATCGACAAGTGGCAGTTCACCGTGCCGTTCGTGTGCGGGGCCACCAACCTGGGTGAGGCGCTGCGCCGCATCACCGAGGGCGCCGCGATGATCCGCTCGAAGGGTGAGGCGGGCACCGGCGACGTGTCGAACGCGACCACGCACATGCGCAAGATCCGGCAGGAGATCCGCCGGCTGCAGACCCTGCCGGAGGACGAGCTGTTCGTCGCGGCGAAGGAGCTTCAGGCACCGTACGACCTGGTCAAGGAGGTCGCCGAGGCGGGCAAGCTGCCGGTCGTGCTGTTCACCGCGGGCGGCATCGCCACCCCGGCCGACGCGGCCATGATGATGCAGCTGGGCGCCGAGGGCGTGTTCGTCGGTTCCGGCATCTTCAAGTCGGGCAACCCGGCGCAGCGGGCCGCCGCGATCGTCAAGGCGACCACCTTCCACGACGACCCGGACGTGCTGGCCAAGGTGTCGCGCGGCCTGGGCGAGGCGATGGTCGGCATCAACGTCGACGAGATCCCGCAGCCGCACCGGCTCGCCGAGCGCGGCTGGTAACCCTCAAACCGACTCGAGTGGCGCGGTCGGGGTGGCCGGCGACGGCACCTCGGCCACCATCGAGGGCAGGCCCGGGTCCTCGATGTCGAAGTACTGCGGGCGGGAATAGCGCCGGGCCATGCCGAGCGCCCGCACCAGCGGCCGATGCCGGGCGGTCAGCGCGTCGCGTACGTGATCGGTGTGCACCTGCCGGGCCAGCACCGCCCGCCGGCTCGTCGCGATGAGCTGGCGTTCCGCCAGGTCGGCGCCGCGCGGCGCGGCCGCGCGCAGCTGGCGGGTGAGGTCGTTCTCGGCCTGTTCCCGTTCGTCCGGGTCGGCGTCCAGCGCGAGCCGGGCGGCCGCGTAGAGCTCGACGTTCTCGTGCTGCTCGGCGACGACCGCGGCGGCCGCGGCCCGGCGCACCAGATGGGCGTCGAGGGCCCGCTCGGCCGACTGCGCCCGCACGTGCACCCGCTCGACCCGGTGGGCCGTCCAGCCCAGGTAGGCGGAGAGCAGTACGACGAACGCGACCACCCCCACGACCCACCACATGCGGGGCATCGTAGTGCCCTTTCGTTTCCCCGAGTCAGGTGGCCGAGCGTGGCTCTGACCACTCTTCGTCGATGACCCGCCCGTCGGTGGCCTCGATCGCGGTGGCGTAGACCTCGAGGACCCGGAGGGCGACGCTGGGCCAGTCGAAGGCCGCGACGGCGGTCCGGGCCGACTCGGTCAGGACGGAGCGCCGGGCCGGGTCGTCGAGGAGTTCGCCCAGCAGGACGCCGAGCGCGTCGGCGTCGCCGGTGGGGAACAACGCCCCGGCCCGGCCGCCGTCGAGGACCCGGCGGAACGCGTCGAGGTCGCTGGCGGCGATCGCGGTGCCGGCCGCCATCGCCTCGGTGAGGATCATGCCGAAGCTCTCGCCACCGGTGTTGGGCGCCACGTAGACGTCCACGCTGCGCAGCATGCGAGCTTTGTCGCGTTCCGACACCAGACCGAGAAACGTCACCCGGTCGTGCACGTCGGCCGGGAACTCGGTGTAGAGATCCTCGCGATCGCCCGGGCCGGCCACCAGGAGCCGCAGCTCCGGCCGGGAGCGGGCCAGCGGGACGAAAGCCGCGCGCAACAGATCGAAGCCCTTGCGCGGTTCGGTGAAGCGGCCGAGGAAGCCGAGCGTCCCGCCGGTGCCGGGCCAGCCGTCGAGCGGCTCGGCCGAGGCGAACTTCGCCACCGCCACCCCGTTGGGGATCTCCACCGCTCCCCCGCCGAGGTGCTCGACCTGCACCTTCCGGGCCAGCTCACTGACCGCGATCCGGGCGGTGATCTTCTCGATCACCAGCTGGAGCAGGCCCTGCGCCGCCGACAGCGCGCGCGACCGGGTCATCGCGGTGTGGAACGTGGCCACCACCGGTCCGCGCGCGGAGAGCACGGCCAGCATGGAGAGCGACAGGGCGAGCGGCTCGTGCACGTGCAGCACGTCGAAGTTGCCCCGGCTGAGCCAGCGCCGCACCCGCGCGGTCGACACCGGCCCGAAGGCGATCCGGGCGACCGACCCGTTGTAGGGGAACGGCACCGCCCGCCCGGCCGGCACCACGTAGGGCGGCAGGTCGGCGTCCTCGTCGGCGGGAGCGAGCACGCTCACCGAGTGACCGAGCCCGATCAGCGCCTCGGACAGGTCCATGATGTGGTTCTGCACGCCGCCGGGCACGTCGAAGGAGTAGGGCGAGACGATCCCGATCCGCATGGTGGTCTCCCTACAGCCACAGTTTCTGCAGCATGTGCCAGTCCTGCGGGTGTTCCGCGATCCCCTCCGCGAATGCGTCGGCCAGCAGCTGGGTGGTGGCTTTCACCCGTTCGTCCAGGGCACCGGTGGTCGGCGGGGTGATCCGCCGGAGAACCGCGACGGTCTGCGTGGGGGTGAAGGACAGCGAGACCCCGTACAACGGGGCTTTCGTTCGGATGGCCAGGATCGCCGGGCCGGCCGGCATCCGGGTGCGGCCACCGAAGAACGTCACCTCGACCCCGTTGCGGGAGAGGTCCCGGTCGCCCAGCAGACACACCAGAAAGCCCTGGTCGAGCCGCTCGGCGAGCACGTCGAGCGGCGCGCGGCCGCCCCCGGTGAGCGGAACGACCTCCATTCCGAGCTTTTCCCGGTACGCCACGAACTGCTGATAGACGGCCTCGGGTTTGAGCCGCTCGGCGACCGTCACCATCGACCAGCCGTTGGCGACCACCCAGGCCGCGGCCGCGTCCCAGTTGCCCATGTGTGGCAGCGCGAGCACCGCACCCCGGCCGTCGGCGACGTCCTTACGCAGCCAGTCGTAGTGCTCCTCGGAGATCCCGAACCCGTCCAGGGCCTGCTGACGGGTCTGCGACGGCAGCCGGAACGCCTCCAGCCAGTAGCGTGCGTAGGAACGCAGCCCCATCCGTACGAAATCTTCGGGAATGTCGGGGTTGACCTGCTGGAGGTTGCGGCGCAGCCGTTGGGTGCCGGGCCCGTTCTTGCGGTACGCCCGGTCGGCCGCGGCATTGAACAGTGCCCGCGCGGCCGGTAGCGGCAACATCCGGACCACCCGCCAGCCGGCGGCGAACCCGAGCTCGGTAAGCCGATCCTTCATGCCACCGGCTCGGCCGCAGAGGGGGGAACCGGCTCGGTGCGGCCCGCGTGGATCAGCCGCTGGAAGACCGTGATCACGGAGAGTGCGGCGAGCACCCACAGCGCGGCCGGCAGGCCCCACTCCAGCCCGGCGGCGCCGAGCAGGCCGCCCACACCCAGGATGAGGAGGCGTTCGAGGCGCTCGGCGATGCCGACGTCGGCGTTCAGGCCGAGGCTCTGCGCGCGGGCCTTCACATATGAGACGACCTGGCCGGCCACCAGGCTGATCAGACAGGCGATCATGCCGCCGTACGGATTGCCCTGACCCGCCAAATACCACACCACGGCGCCGAAGACGGCTCCGTCGGCGATCCGGTCCATCGACGAGTCGAGCAGGGCACCGAACTTGCTGGTGCCGCCGCGCATGCGGGCCATCGTGCCGTCGAGGGCGTCGGTGAGCGCGCACGCGGTGACGACCACGGTCCCCCAGAGGAGGTGCCCCTGGGACCCCAGCCAGGCACCGATGAGCACGCCGACCGTGCCGGCGACGGTCACGGCGTTGGGTGTGACGCCGATCCTCAGCAGGAATCGGGCGGTGGGATTGACGACGTGCGACACGACAGCACGCGCGGGAACGTTGACGATCTTTGCCATGGCCGTCCCACCTTATCGGCGCCCGGGGAGGGACCGCAGGATCCGGCCGGTGCGTGGCCGTATCGTCATCTCGCAAAAGGACCAAAGACCCCTTTCGCGATTGCCCGACTACAAAGGGTTGCCACCGCCACAGCAGCGGGTGTGGGATTCAGGAACAGCGTCGTAACAGTCATGAAACGGACAGGAGCGGCCGCCATGGCGCAGAAGACCTCGGAGAAAGGGCTCAACGGCGCGGCTGCGCCGGTGGTGACCGAGCCCGGCAGAGTACGCAACGTGGTGCTGGTGGGTCATTCCGGCTCGGGCAAGACCACCCTGGTCGAAGCCCTGCTCGCCGCCACCGGAACGATTCCGCGGGCAGGCACGGTGACCGACGGCACCACGGTGTCCGACCACGATCCGGCGGCGGTCCGCCAGCAGCGCTCGGTCGCGCTGGCCTGCGCCCCGCTGGTCCACCAGGACGTGAAGATCAATCTGCTCGACACCCCCGGCTACGCCGACTTCGTCGGGGAGCTGCGCGCCGGCCTGCGGGCCGCGGACGCCGCGCTCTTCGTCGTCTCGGCGGTCGACGGCATCGACGAGGCCACCACCGCGCTGTGGGAGGAGTGCGCCGCCGTCGGCATGCCCCGTGCGGTCGCGATCACCCGCCTCGACCACCCCCGCGCCGACTACGACGGCACCCTCGAGGCCTGCCAGGACGCGTTCGGCGAGAACGTCATGCCGACCTACCAGCCGATGCTCGGCGACGACGGTCAGTCCATCGCCGGCCTGCTCGGCCTGGTCACCCTGCGGGTGCTGGACTACTCCGAGGGCTACCCGCCGCAGGTCGGCGAGGCCGAACCCGAGCACCTGAACCCGATCGCCGACGACCGGAACACGCTGATCGAGGGAATCATCGCGGAAAGCGAGGACGAGACCCTCATGGACCGCTACCTCAGCGGCGAGCTGGTCTCCACCGACACCGTGCTCACCGACCTGGAGAAAGCGGTCGCCAAGGGCAACTTCTACCCCGTCGTCCCGGTCTGCTCGGCCACCGGCGTCGGCCTCGACGCCCTGCTCGACGGCCTGGTCAGCAGCGCACCCTCGCCGCTCGAACACGACCTGCCGGTGGTCACCGCGGTGGACGGCTCACCCCGCCCGCCGCTGATCTGCGACCCGGACGGCCCGCTCGTCGCCGAGGTGGTCAAGACCACGATCGACCGGCACGTCGGCCGGGTGTCGCTGGTCCGGGTCTTCTCCGGCACACTGCGGCCCGAGCAGGTGCTGCACGTCTCCGGGCACGGTCTCGCCGAACGCGGCCACCCCGACCACGACGCCGACGAGCGGGTGGCGCACGTCTACTCCCCACTCGGCAACCAGCTGCGCGAGGTTCCCTACTGCATCGCCGGCGACATCTGCGCCATCACCAAGTCCGGCAGCGCCGAAACCGGCGACACGCTCAGCAGCAAGGACAACCCCCTGCTGATGGAGCCGTGGAGCATGCCCGAACCGCTGCTGCCGATCGCCGTGGTCGCCAAGACCCGCTCCGACGAGGACGCTCTCGCCAAAAACCTCGCCCGCCTGGTCGCCGGCGACCCCACCCTGCGCCTGGAACGCAACGTCGAGACCCACCAGCTGGTCCTCTGGACGATGGGCGAGTCACACGCGGACGTCGTCCTCGACCGGCTCCGCTCCGGCGGCGTCGAACTCGACACCGAGCCGGTCAAAGTGCCACTGCGGGAAACCTTCGGCGCCACCGCGAAAGGACAGGGCCGGCACGTCAAGCAGTCCGGCGGCCACGGCCAGTACGCGGTCTGCCACATCGAGGTGGAACCGCTGCCACGCGGCGCCGGCTTCGAGTTCGTCGACAAGGTGGTCGGCGGCGCGGTGCCGCACAACTACATCCCCTCGGTGGAGAAAGGCGTGCGCACCCAGCTGGAACGCGGCCTGGTCTCCGGCTACCCGGTGGTCGACCTGCGGGTGACACTGTTCGACGGCAAGGCCCACAGCGTCGACTCGTCCGACGCCGCGTTCCAGACCGCGGGGGCTCTGGCGCTGCGCGAGGCGGCCGGCGTCGGCCAGGTGACCCTGCTCGAACCGATCGACGAGATCGCGGTGCGGGTGCCGGAGATGTATGTGGGCGCGGTGATGAGCGATCTCTCTGGTCGTAGGGGACGGCCGCTGGGCTCGGAATCGGAGCCGGACGGGGTGCACAGCCTGGTCCGGGCCGAGGTCCCGGCTACTGAGCTGATCCGGTACGCGGTGGAGTTGCGGGCTCTGTCCTCGGGGTCCGGCACCTTTACCCGCACCTATATCCGTCACGAGCCGATGCCTTCCCATCTCGCCGAGGCTGTTCGTAAGGAGCACTCCGGGAAATAGTTGCGCTGGGACGGTTGTGGG
>NZ_BOQN01000200.1 GCF_018332695.1 Paractinoplanes toevensis | reverse complement strand
CCCGCCGGCCCGCCACCGGCCCGGCCCGGCCGGTGGCACACGGTCCGGTCACTGCCGGCGGTGGTCGATCGGCGCTTGGCGTACGTCTTCGGCGGTCTGTTGTTTCTGGCGGCCGCGGCGATCGTGGTGCTGCGCCTGGGCTACCGGGAGGCCGACGGCACCCGGATGACCGTCCTCGACGCCGCCTACTTCACCGTCGAGACGATCGCCACGGTCGGCTTCGGTGACTTCGACTTCCGCAGCCAGCAGCCCTGGCTGCGGTTCTTCGCGATCACCCTGATGATCTCCGGCGTGCTGCTGGCCACCACGTTCTTCGCGCTGCTCACCAACACGCTCGTCACCATCCGCATCGAGGAGGCGCTCGGCAACCGCCGGCTGAAGCAGCTCACCGCGCACGTCGTGGTGATCGGCCTCGGTTCGGTCGGGGTGCGCGTGGTGGAAAGGCTGGCCGCGACGGGTACGGACGTGGTCGTCATCGAACGCGACGAGAACAACCGGTACGCCGCCCAGGTGCGCGACAGTGGCATCCCGGTCATCTTCGGCGACGCCACCCTGCCCCAGACCCTGCACCGGGTGCAGCTGGCCGGCGCCCGCGCGGTTGCCGTCCTGACCAGCGACGACCTGGTCAACCTGGAGACCGGCCTGGCCCTGCGCGACCAGCTCGGTGATCCGGCGGTGCCGGTGGTGCTGCGCCTGTTCGACCGCACCCTGGCCGACACCGTGGAGCGCAACTTCGGTCTCGGCCGGGCCCGCTCCACCGCGGCGCTGGCCGCGCCGTGGTTCGTCGGCGCCGCCCTGGGCCTGGACGTGATCGCCACCTTCTACGTGGGCGCGCAACTGATGCTGGTCGGTCGCCTGACGGTCGCGCCCGGCGGCGGCCTCGACGGCCTGGCCATGCAGGACCTGTCGGCCCGCACCCGGGTGGTGGCGATCAGCCGGGCCGCCGGCGGCGGCGCCCTGGAGCACCCGCCGAGGCGCGACACGAGATTCGCCGCCGGCGACCGGGCCTACCTGATCGGACCGTACGAGGAGCTGCTCCAGGTGCTGCGCCGCGACACCCTCTCGCCGACCGGCCTGATCCCCGGCTGACTATCTCGGCAGGCGCTCGGCGATGGCGTGCAGGTCCACGTCGGGGTCGACGCGGCCGTCCCGCCGGAAAACGATCAGATGCACCTTGCGGACGTGCCGGCCGGTGTCCTCGTTGAGGATCGAGCGCAACGCCATCAGGTTGAACAGCAGAGCCACCGAAACCGGCATGCCGCCGTGGCCCGCGCCCAATACCGGCATGAACAATTCGGTACGCCGATTGGCGTTCATGGTCTCGATGATTCCCTGCAGCGCCGCATAGAGGAAATGCGGTTCGGCGCGCAATCCGGTCCCGATTCGCTCGGTGGTGGCCGACACCAGGATGACGGCCGGCGAATACCCCCCGATCTGGATGGCCTGCCCGACGCCGTAACTGTCGTCGACCCGGCGCTCGGCGCGGGCGACCCGCTGAACCGGCAGGTCCGCCAGGGCTTTACGCACGTCGCCGATGAACCGCTCGAGCTGATCACCGAACGCCGCCTGCACGAACGCGCCCAGCGAACTGCGCGTGTCGCGCAGGCACTCGTCGTCGAAGTACTCGTTGGCGGGGAGGGCGACGACGGCGGCCGGAGTGTCGGCCCGGCAGTCCTGGATCCGGCCGAACGCCACCTCGACGTCGGCCCGGCCGAGGCGGATCGAGACCTGGTCGCGGCCGCCGTCCGGATCCCGGTCGGTGGGCAGGTTGGCCAGGAGTCGTTCCAGGTCGCCGCTCATCCGCCGCATGGCCCGGTCGAGGCGCGACTCGGAGATCGGTTCGGTGGAGCCGCCACGCCGGACCCGAAGGATCTGCTCGCGGATCTGGGTGCAGGCCGGCGCGATGGCGGCCCGGGAAGCACGTTCGAAACGCTCGGCGTCGTAACTGGCACCGGCGATGCCGGCCAGGTCGCTCGGCAGGTGCGCGGCCGCGCCCCGGGGCACCAGCATGAAGGTGCGTTCCCGCCCCAATCGGCCGATGAACATCCCCAGCTCGAACAACACATTGTCGCGGACGGCCGGTCGTTCCGACCCTCTGCTCTCGACGATGTCGTCCGGCTTCAGCACGAATATGCCGGCATCCGACGAGTCGAGGGCCTCCAGCAGATTTTCGAGGTTCGCAAAGGTCAGCCGGAAGACGTCCTGATCCCACACCGTGACATCGAAATCGCCGTCCAATTCGAGCTGGACGGCCTGACCGACCCGGAGGCCTTCGGTGGAACTGCCGACGAAGATGCGCTGCCTCATGAACAACTCCCGACCCGCCGCAACGGCCCCACTTTAGCCCAGTCGGAATAGGCGTCTACCCGCCGAAATGGATCAACAATCGGGGTCGGTGGCATTTGCCGAGGCGGCCGAGCCACCGGAGTGGCTCGACCGCGGCGTCATCTTTGCTCGTCAGCAGACCTTGCGGAACTGCGCGCTCTGCACGTTGGCCTTGACCTGGCCCGATCCGGCCGTGCCGCTGTTGGAAGCGTAGGCGAACAGCTTGACGTGCACCTCGGTGGGCGCGTCCAGGACCAGGAACGTGGAGATCGCCAGCGTCGGGTCCTGGGTCAGGGTGGTGCTGTCCGACTTGGGGATCATCACGCCGCCGGCGGTGACGTTGTTGGTGAAGTCGGAGTTGATCGTCGCGCCCTTGACCACGGTCATCGTGCCGGTCAGGAAGACGCCGGAGGGCAGCCAGGTGTCGTTGTTGTTGAAGCCGGTGAAGCCGCCGATGACCCGGGCGTCGTAGGTGCCGGCCGGCAGGTTCACGCTGCCGAAGTCGGTGGCGCCGGCCGGGGCCGCGGCGCGGATGCTGCCGCCGACCTGGGTCAGCGTCTTGGTGCTGGGCGCGATCGTCGAGATCGTCGCGGTGCACGTCGGCGCGGGCGGGGTGGTGGTCGGCGTGGTGTACGACTGCAGCTGCAGGGTGAACTTCGTCCGGGCCGTGCTGTAGACGGAGAGCCGTCCCCGGCTGTCCAGCGGGACGGTCGCCGTGCCGGTCACGTTCTGGCTCCGCCGGTAGGTGACGGTCGGGCTGCCGGGCCGGGTGCCGGTCGTGTAGACGGTGAGGCTGCCCGACGACGACGGGTTGACGCTGGCGATCTTGACGACCGCGGCGGTGGCGTTGGACGGCACCGCGGTGCCCGCGAAGGTCCGCCCGGCGACCTGGAGCGTAGTGGCGTCGCCGCTGTTCAGCGAGGTGCCGGGAGGGCCGACGATGTACGGGTTCGACGGCGTGGGCGTGGTGTCCGCGTTGGCTACGCCGACGGCGGCGACACCGCCACCCGCGACGACGGCCACGGCGGTGGCGGCGAGCGCGTAACGCTTGGCCACGGTGGATGTTTTCTGGTTCATGGGGGGTCCTCTTCCGGATTGCGCAGGCCGCTCGGCTGAACGACCGCTCTCTCACCGTGCACAACGCGGACGCGCCCGACCCGGACTCGCCTCGCGGCACGACAGTTCCGGCCGGGCCCGCAACCCCCACTCGCCACCGGCCAGGGCGACGCCATCGACTTCCCGCATGGTGGTCGCTGCTGTCGGATGTGGATGGGCAGCGTGAGGCGTTGCCGCGCGCGGGTTATGAGTGCGTGTGTCGTTGCGCGAGAGTCGCGGCACGTGCTGGTGTGGCACG
>NZ_BOQN01000199.1 GCF_018332695.1 Paractinoplanes toevensis | reverse complement strand
GCACTCGCCACCCCGAAGTCGGGCTGGGTGTCGCTCAAGGACTTCACCACCGTGCCCTACAACGGCAAGCAGCTCGTCTACGCCACCACCCACGACACCGGCTCCACCTGGGGCTCGATGAACTTCGGCCTGTTCACCAACTGGTCCGACATGGGCTCGGCCAGTCAGAACAAGATGAACTCGGGCACCGTCGCACCGACGCTGTTCTACTTCGCGCCCAAGAACATCTGGGTGCTGACCTACCAGTGGGGCGCGACCGCCTTCTCCTACCGCACCTCCAGCGACCCCACCAACGCCAACGGCTGGTCGGCGGCACAACCGCTGTTCTCCGGATCCATCACCGGCTCCGGCACCGGCCCGATCGATCAGACGATCATCGGTGACAGCCAGAACATGTACCTGTTCTTCGCCGGCGACAACGGCAAGATCTACCGGGCCAGCATGCCGATCGGGAACTTCCCCGGAAGCTTCGGCTCGTCCTACACGACGATCATGAGCGACAGCACCAACAACCTGTTCGAGGC
>NZ_BOQN01000198.1 GCF_018332695.1 Paractinoplanes toevensis | reverse complement strand
TGGGCTTGACCCGATTCGACGGACAGGGTCGATGTGTTGACCTTAGTCAGGCTGCCTGGCGTGCCGGCAGTGAGTCGCTGCCGGTCGCTTCGAAGGCGGCGGGGCTGAGATAGCCGAGAGTCGAGTGTCGGCGGCGGGTGTTGTACCAGCCTTCGATGTACTCGAATATGGCCTGGCGGGCGGCGGTGTGGGTGGGCCACGGCTGGCGGTGGATGAGTTCGGTTTTGATGGTGGAGAAGAACGACTCGGCGACCGCGTTGTCCCAGCACTGTCCGCGCCGGCCCGTCGACAGGCGGATGCCGTGGGCGGCGGCGAGGCGGGCATGTTGGGCGCTGGTGTATTGACAGCCGCGATCGGAATGAAAGACCAGCCCCGACGGCGGCCGGCGCCGTAGAAGAGCGTCGGTGAGGGCGGCGTCGACCAGGTCGGTCTTGAGGTGATCGGCGACGGCCCAGCCGACGATGCGGCGGGAGGCCAGGTCGATGACGGTGGCCAGATACAGCCAGCCCTGCCACGTGTTGATGTAGGTGATGTCTCCGCACCAGCGGGTGTCGACCGCGGTTGCGTCAACGGTGAAGTCACGCCGGAGCAGGTCAGGACGCCTGCCGGCATTCGGATCCGGGATGGTCGTGGTCCGCCACCGGCGTGGGCTCTTGCCGGCCAGCCCGGCGACGCGCATGAGCCGGGCGACGCGTTTACGGCCGTGTCGCAGTCCCGCGTGGGCCAGGTCGGCGTGCACGCGCGGCGCTCCGTAGGTGCCTTTCGACACCGCATGCACCACGGTGATGCGCTCGGTGAGTTCGGCATCGACGCGACGGCGCGGGGTTTGCTCACCACGAACATGTTGGTAGTAGGCGGATCGGGAGACTTCGAGTAGCTCGCACGCACGCTTGACGTTGTGCTTACCGGTCTTTTCCGCCTCGATGAACGGGTACCTGTTCACCGGGTCTCCTTGGCGAAGAAAGCCGTTGCCCGCTTCAAAATATCGACGTCTTCGCGCAGCCGCCGGTTCTCGCGCCGCAACTGGGCGAGTTCGTCTCGTTCGCTGCTGGTCAACCCGTCGTTACGGGCGCCGGTGTCGAGGTCGGCCTGCTTGACCCATTCCCGGACCGCGGTCTCGGTCAGGTCGAAATCCTGGCTGACCTGCCGGACCGTGCGATCCCCACGCTGACACAACTCGACGATCTCGGCCTTGAACTCAGGCGTGAACGACCGACGAGGCCGTGCGCGCTTCTTCGCCATGTTCTCCATGATGATGGACATCCTCCCGGAGACCCCAGGTCCCCTGATCTCGGATGTCCGTCAAAACGGGGCAGGCCCA
>NZ_BOQN01000197.1 GCF_018332695.1 Paractinoplanes toevensis | reverse complement strand
CGCGGCGGTCGCGGCGATGGTCAGGGCGGGTAGTGCGAACCTACGTCTCATGAAGGAACTCCTTCGGGGTCGTGGGCTCTTCATGAAGGGGGACGGCGTGGTTTCCTGAACATAAGTTAAAGGTTGTTAACAGTAAATAGACCTAACGAAGTTTTTCGATGCGTTGAGAAGATGCCCTGATATTCGGCTGCCTCGCGAAGAGTGATCCGATACGTTCGCGCGATGGAAGCCCTCACCGAGCCGCAGATCCGCGCCGCCTTCGTCAACTGCAGCAAGGGCGAGGCCGCTCGGATCAAGATGCCGCTCGACCTGGCGGTCACCGCGTGGCGCGATCTCGACTACTTCGGCTGGGCCGACCCGGGCGCGCCGCAGCGAGCGCTCATGGTGGTGCCGATGGACGAGGGGCCGGTGGGCGTGCTGCTGCGCCGCCCCGAGAGCCGCCGGACGACCGCGACGCGATCCAGCATGTGCCAGGTCTGCTTCACCGGGCACTCGGCCGACGGCGTGACCCTCTTCGTGGCGCCGCTCGCCGGGGCGGCCGGCCGGCAGGGCAACTCGGTCGGGCTCTACCTCTGTTCCGACCTGGCCTGCTCGCTCTACCTGCGCGGCAAGCGCCAGCCCCGGGGCCGCCTGGTCCGGCAGGAGGAGACGCTGTCGCTCGACGAGCGGGTGGACCGGGCGATGACCAACCTGCGCGGCTTCGTCAAGCGGGTGGTGGCGGGCTGATGCCACAGCTGATCAAGCCGACCACCCGGCTGCACCGCGCCTGGCTGGAGGCGCGCGACGAGTGGGGCCGCGGCGTGCACCAGGACGGCGCCGGCTTCCGGAGCGCCGACGAGTACGACTCGCCCGAGGGTTTCGCCGCCTGGGTCGCGCGGCTGCACGCCGAGGAGGACGTGACCCGGCCGCCCGACCCCGACTGGGTGCACTGCACCTATCGGTGGATGGTCGAGGGCGACCGGATGCTGGGGGCGATCGCACTGCGCCACGAGCTCAACGACCTCCTGTTCACCATCGGCGGTCACATCGGTTACGGGGTGCGCCCGTCGGAACGGCGCCGCGGGCTGGCGAGCTGGGCCCTCGGCGAGATCCTGCCGATCGCGTGCGGACTGGGTCTCGACCGCGTGCTGATCACCTGCGACGTCGGCAACGAGGGCTCGGCCCGGACGATCCGCAAGGCCGGCGGGGTCCTCGAGGACGTCCGCGAGGGCAAGCAGCGGTACTGGATCGCTATTTCCGGATAAATCCCCTCGGCGAGGTGGCGGCGATCCGCTTTACCGGCGGGATCGGCGTCTACACAGAATGCCCTGAGAACCGGCATAACTTCCCCCTAGGTTGGCTCCCTAGCGTCCTGGGCAGGCTGCAACCAAAGGGGAAACAGCATGCTCTACGCCTCAACCCGGCTCACCGAGACCAATGATCAAAAGGTTTTCGTCGATTCCTCCGGGCGCCGCAAGCGGCTGCTCACGGTCGCCGGGCTGGTCGTCGCGGCCGCCGCGGCGCTCTACATCGGCGTGGTCGGGGTGAGCGTTCTGCAGGCACCGCAGACCGGCCTGACGACGAAGGGCACGGTCACCCCGACCTCGACGGCGAAGGCGGGCGGCTGAGCCGGGTGTCAACCGGCGAACAGCCTGGTGAACGCGTAGTCGGATTGGGAGACCCCGCTGCAGGTGGCGCTGAGGGTGCCGTCGTCGCAGTCGCCGTTGTCCCGGTTGACCGACCAGAACCGCACGAACCCCAAACCCTTTTCCGAGGCAAAACCGAGGAGGGTACGGGCGTCCGCGAGCGTGGTGACCGGCCCGGTGTCGTTGACCCCGATCATCGGCGTCACCCCCAGCATCCCGTACAGCTGCTTGTCGCTCCTGTCGGTCCAGACGCTCGCCAGATCGTCGTGCACGGCCTCGGTGGCCGCGGCCATGGCCGTACCCCAATCGCCGTCCGCGTCGAAGTTCATCGTCATCGCGTTCACCGTGACCGTGATCCCGGCGTCGGCGACGCTGCGCAGCAGCGCGACGCCGGCCGTGGTGAGCCCGGCCGTCCCGTCGCCGACCGGCAGGGTCAGCGTGATCGCGGTGTGCCGCGACTTCTGCAGCTTCGCCAGAGCGGCGGAGACGACGGCCGCGTCGACCGACCGCTCGATGTCCACGTCCAGGTGGTTGCTGCCGGCGACATCGAGGGCTTTGCCGTACGCCGTGGCCAGCGCCGCCGAGGAACACACGCTCTCCAGGTAGGTGCCGGTGGCCCCGCCGGTGGCGACGATGACGTCCCCGTCGATCTTCCCGAGCCGCGCCCGGACCGCGGAATCACCGATGGCCACCGTGCCGTCCCAGGTCGGGGTGCAGGTACCGGCCTGGTCGGCGACGACGAACGCCACCGCGAAGTCGCTCTGTCCGGTGGCCCGCTCGATCGCGGCGATGTCGGCGGTCCCGCTGACGATGTCGACGTAGGGCGCGACCGGCCTCGCCGTCGCGGCCACGGCAGTGGTGGTCGCGGACGGCGACGGCGAGGCCGATGACGACGCCGACGGCGAGGCTCCCGCCACCAAGGACGGTGCGGCCGAGGACGAGCAGCCGCCCGCGAGGAGAAGAGCGGCGAGAGTGAGACGGCGGAAATGCATCTCCGCACTATCCCCTTGCTCCCTATGTGCCAGATAAGAACGCGATTAAAGGGGAAATCTCGTGCCAGTGCTCAAGGCGCGGTGGGTAGTTCTCGCCGTCGTCATCACCCTGTTTGCCAGCATTCTGGTGGTGAACGGCATTGTTCTCGGCGAATTCACCCAGGACGGCGCGGTGGAGTCGACCGCCGACACCGGCGAGGTGCCGTCGGCCGCGCTCAAGGGCGGCCCGATCATCCAGACCGACGGGAGCTCGACGACCACAGTCCGGGTGCCGGACAAGCAGATCGTGCTGACCTTCGACGACGGCCCGGACCCGAAGTACACCCCGGAAATTCTCAAGGTCCTTTCCGAGTACGACGTACCCGCCACGTTCTTCATGATCGGTTCCGAGATCAGCCGGTACCCCGAGATCGTTCGCGAGGTGCACGACGCCGGCCACGAGATCGGCATCCACACGTTCACCCATCCCGACCTGTCCACCAAGAACGAGTGGCGGCGCGAGGTCGAGATGCAGGAGACCCAGTTCGCACTGGCCGGCGCGGCCGGGATCGCCAGCGTGATCTTCCGGCCGCCGTACTCGTCGACCGTGCAGGCCCTCGACAACAGCAACTGGGCGGTCATGTCGGACATGGGCAGCCGGGGCTACCTGACCGTGGTCAACGACCTGGACAGCCGGGACTGGGAGTCGGGCGCGACCCTCGCCGACATCACCGAGGCGGTGCTGCCCTCCGCCGGCGCCGGGGCGATCGTGCTGTTCCACGACGGCGGCGGCGACCGGTCCAAGACCGCCGAGGCGCTCGCCACCGTGATCCCCGAACTGCAGCAGGAGGGCTACACGTTCACCACGGTTTCCAAGTTGACCGGCATGACCACGGTGAACCCGGCCGCCACGGCCAAGGAGCGGGCGCTCGGGCTCGGCCTGGTCGGCGCGGTGCGGGTGGCCCGGAACGTGAGCGGCTGGTTCGCCGTGCTGCTGCTGGTGGTCGGCATCCTCACCGTGGCCCGCCTGGTGATCATCCTGGTGCTGGGCCGCCGGCACGCCCGCCGCAAGCCCACCGGCCCGCCCTACACCGAACCGGTGACCGTGGTCGTGCCCGCCTACAACGAGAAGGAGTGCATCGCCGACACCCTGAGATCGCTGGCCGCCAGCACCCACCCGATCCGGATCGTGGTGGTCGACGACGGCTCCACCGACGGCACGGCCGAGATCGCCGAATCGCTGCGGCTGCCCAACGTCACCGTCATCTGGCAACCCAACAGCGGCAAACCGGCCGCCCTCAACACCGGCATCGCGAACGCCGGCACCGAAGTCGTGATCATGATGGACGGCGACACCGTCTTCGAGCCGGACACCGTACGCCGGCTGGTCCAGCCTTTCTCCGATCCGCGCGTCGGCGCGGTCGCCGGCAACGCCAAGGTGGCCAACCGCACCGGCATGGTCGCACTGTGGCAGCACATCGAATACGTGGTCGGCTTCTCCATCGACCGGCGCGCCTACGACGTGGCGCAGTGCATGGCCACGGTCCCCGGGGCGATCGGAGCGTTCCGCCAGCTGGCGTTGCGGCAGGTGGGCGGGCTCAGCGACGACACCCTGGCCGAGGACACCGACCTCACCATCGCGATCATCCGGACCGGTTGGCGGGTTGTCTACCAGGAGCACGCCCGAGCCTGGACCGAGGCGCCGACCACGATGTCCCAGCTGTGGCGGCAGCGTTACCGCTGGAGCTACGGCACGATGCAGGCGATGTGGAAGCACCGCCGAGCCGTCTTCGAGAAGGGCACGTTCGGCCGCCGAGGCCTGCTCAACCTGGCCATCTTCCAAACCCTGCTGCCGCTGCTGTCCCCACTGATCGACGTCTTCCTGATCTACGGCCTGTTCTTCCTGAACCCCCTGGAAACCCTGGCGGCGTGGCTGGGCATGCTGGCGGTGCAGGCGACCAGCACGATCTACGCGTTCCGCCTGGACCGGGAGTCGCTGAAACCCCTGTGGCGGCTGCCGCTGCAGCAGTTCGTCTACCGCCAACTGATGTACCTGGTACTGATCCAGTCAACGCTGGCCGCCCTGGGCGGCATCCGCCTCGGCTGGCAAAAACTACGCCGCACCGGCGGCCTGGAGGCCCTGCTCGGCGAAAGTCCCAACGGCCACCAAACACCAAGGCCGACATCATCAGATAGGCGGTGACAGGGCGGCATCCAGCTCGGGCGGAACGCACATGGAAATAGCGCCGGATCCGAATAAATCCTTCCTTCCTGTCTCCGCACAAAAAGACAACGTCAATTTCCAAATTCGGTTCCGATTGATTCCAGAGTGAGCTGAGCCAGCCTTTCGCCAGCTGTCTCCGACGCTCCGGCGAGTTGTCCTCCAAGCTGTCGCAGCCCAAGCCCAAGCCCAAGC
>NZ_BOQN01000196.1 GCF_018332695.1 Paractinoplanes toevensis | reverse complement strand
GACGACGTCAGCATCATCGGCTTCGACGACGTGCCCGAGGCCGGTTATTTCCACCCGGCGCTCACCACGATCCGCCAGGAGTTCGGCGACGTCGGCCGCCAGTCGCTGCGGCTGCTGCTCGACCAGCTCGCCACCGGCGTCAAGTCGGCCGAGTCGGCGCTGGTGGAGCCGGTTCTCATCCCCCGCGACACGGTCGCCGCCCCGGAAAGGAAACCCTCATGACGTACGTCATCGGTGTCGACTTCGGAACGCTGTCCGGCCGCGCCGTCGTGGTCCGGGTCGGTGACGGCGCCGAGCTGGGGTCGGCGGTCCACCCGTACGCCCATGGGGTCCTGGAAAAGCACCTGCCGGACCGGACCGGCCGGCCCTTGCCGCCGGACTGGGCGCTGCAGGTGCCGCAGGATTACCTCGACGTCCTGCGCCACGCGGTGCCGGAGGCGCTGCGGGCGGCCGGGGTCAGCGGCGACGAGGTCATCGGGCTCGCCACCGACTTCACCGCCTGCACGGTGCTACCGACTCTCGAGGACGGCACGCCGCTGAGCGAGCTGCCGGAGTGGGCCGACCGGCCGCACGCCTACATCAAGCTCTGGAAACACCACGCCGCCCAGCCGCAGGCCGATCGCATCACCGATCTCGCGGCCAAGCGCGGGGAGACCTGGCTCAACCGGTACGGCGGGCTGATCAGCTCGGAGTGGGAGTTCGCGAAGGCGCTGCAGGTCCTCGAGGAGGATCCGGAGGTGTGGGCGGCCACCCGGTACTGGGTGGAGGCGGCCGACTGGATCGTCTGGCGGATGACCGGGGTCTATCTGCGTAACGCCTGCACGGCCGGTTACAAGGGCCAGTTCGTGGACGGGCAGTACCCCTCCCCCGCGTACCTCGCCGAACTGAATCCCGATTTCGCGGACTTCGCGGAAACCCGGCTCGACGCTCCGATCGGGCAGCTCGGGCAGGCGGCCGGCACGCTGACCGAGGAGGCCGCCGGGTGGATGGGCCTGCACACCGGCGTCGTGGTCGCGGTGGGCAACGTGGACGCGCACGTGTCGGCGCCGGCCGCGCAGGCGGTCGAACCCGGTCAGTTGGTCGCGATCATGGGCACCTCGACCTGCCACGTGATGAGCGCGGACGTGCTGCGTGAGGTGCCCGGCATGTGCGGGGTGGTCGACGGCGGCATCGTCCCGGGTCTATGGGGTTACGAGGCCGGGCAGTCGGGTGTCGGTGACATCTTCGGGTGGTTCGTCGAGAACGCGGTGCCGGCTTCCTACACCGAGAAAGCCGGCGGCGACGTGCACTCCTACCTCAGCGAGCTGGCGTCCCGGCAACCCGTCGGCGCGCACGGCCTGATCGCCCTCGACTGGCACTCGGGCAACCGCTCCCCGCTGGTCGACCACGAGTTGTCCGGGGTGATCATCGGGCAGACGCTGGCCACCAAACCGGAGGATCAATACCGGGCACTGGTCGAGGCCACCGCTTACGGCACCCGATTGATCATTGAAACGTTCCGGGCATCCGGCGTGGAGGTCAACGAGCTGATCGTGACCGGCGGCCTGCAGAAGAACCCGTTCCTCATGCAGATCTACGCCGACGTCACCCGGATGCCGATCAGCCTGCTCGACTCCGAGCAGGGGCCGGCGCTCGGCTCGGCCCTGCACGCCGCGGTCGCGGCCGGCGCCTACCCCGACATCCGGGCCGCCGCCGCGGCGATGGGCCGGGTCGTGCACGGCGCCTGGACCCCCGACCCCGGCAACGCGGACCGCTACGACGCTCTCTATGCCGAATATCAGACCCTGGTCGACTACTTCGGGCGCCACGGCAACGACGTGATGCGCCGCCTGCGCAAGATCCGCCGGGAGGCGCTGCGATGAGAGACCTGCTCCGCGAGGTCCTGGACGCCAACCTGCGGATTCCGAAGGAAGGGCTGGCCACTCTGACGTGGGGCAACGTCAGCGGCGTCGACCGCGGCGCCGGCGTCTACGTGATCAAGCCGTCCGGGGTGCCCTACGAGAGGCTGACCGAGGAAGACCTCGTGACGGTGGAGATCGAGACCGGCAAGGTGATCGGCAGCCGGCTCAAGCCCTCGGTGGACAGCGAAACCCACCGGCTGCTCTACCAGGCGTTCCCGGAGATCGGCGGCATCACCCACACGCACTCCACGCACGCGGTCGCGTTCGCCCAGGCCCGCCGGGACATCCCGGTCCTCGGCACCACGCACGCCGACAACTTCAACGGCCCGATCCAGGTCACCCGCGACCTGACCCCGGCCGAGTGCGAGAGCGATTACGAACGCAACACCGGGCTGGCCATCCTCGACGCCCTCGACGGCGACGCCGCCTCGGTGCCGGCGGTGCTCGCCGCCAGCCACGGCCCGTTCACCTGGGGCGCGACCGCCACCAAATCGCTGGAGGTCGCGATCGTCTGCGAGGAGGTGGCCCGGATGGCGATCCACACCCTCGCGCTCAACCCGGCCGCCGAGCCACCCGAGCACCTGATCCGGCGGCACTACACGCGCAAGCACGGTCCCGACAGCTACTACGGCAACGTTTAAGAGGCAGGATGAGCATGAACCCTTTCGACGGCCGCGAGATCTGGTTCCTCACCGGGAGCCAGGGTCTGTACGGCGAGGACACGCTCGCCCAGGTGGCCGCCCAGTCGCAGCAGGTGGTCGCCCAGCTCGACGGCTCGTCGGACATCCCGGTGCCGATCGCGTGGCGGCCGGTGCTCACCGACGCCGGCGGCATCAAGGCCGTGATGATCGCCGCCAACGCCGATGACCGCTGCATCGGGGTGATCGCCTGGATGCACACGTTCTCCCCCGCCAAGATGTGGATCAGCGGGCTCGAGGCGCTGCGCAAGCCGCTGCTGCACCTGCACACCCAGGCACACCGGGAACTGCCGTGGGCGACCATCGACATGGACTTCATGAACCTGAACCAGGCCGCGCACGGCGACCGCGAGTTCGGCTACGTGCAGACCCGGCTCGGGGTGGCCCGCACGACGGTGGCCGGGCACGCGTCCGAGCCGCGCACGGCGGAGCGGGTGGGCTCGTGGGCGCGGGCCGCGATCGCGGTGGCGACGATGCGGAACCTGCGGCTGGCCCGGTTCGGCGACAACATGCGGGACGTGGCGGTCACCGAGGGCGACAAGGTGGAGGCCGAGCGGCACTTCGGCGCGTCGGTCAACACGTACGGTGTCAATGATCTGGTGAAGGTGGTTGACGCCGTACCGGAAAAAGCAATTGATGATCTTGTTGAGGAATATTTCGAGAGCTACGACGTCGTCGACGCGCTCAAGGGCGACCGCCGCGAGAGCCTGCGTTACGGCGCCCGCATCGAGGCCGGCCTGCGGACCTTCCTGACCGACGGCGGCTTCGGCGCGTTCACCACCAACTTCGAGGACCTCGGCGGGCTGCGCCAGCTGCCCGGGCTCGCCGTCCAGCGACTCATGGCCGACGGGTACGGGTTCGGCGGCGAGGGCGACTGGAAGACCTCGATGCTGCTCGCCACGCTGAAGGCGGCCGGGCACGGGCTGCCCGGCGGCACCAGCTTCATGGAGGACTACACCTACCACCTCGGGCCCGGCCCGCAACGCATCCTCGGCGCGCACATGCTCGAGGTGTGCCCGTCCATCGCCGGCCAGAAGCCGCGACTGGAGATCCACCCGCTCGGCATCGGCGGCCGCGAGGACCCCGTACGGCTGAAGTTCTCCGCCGCGCCGGGCCCGGGCGTCGTCGTCGGAATGTGTGACATGGGCGACCGTTTCCGGCTGGTCGGCAACGTGATCGACGTGGTCGAGCCGGACGCCGAACTGACCGCCCTGCCGGTGGCCTGCGCGGTCTGGGAACCCCACCCCGACCTGGCCACTTCGGCCGAATGCTGGCTGATGGCGGGCGGTCCGCACCACACCGTGCTGTCCACCGCACTGGACGTCGCAACGGTCGACCAGTTCGCCGAGCTGACCCGTACGGAATTGGTCTTGATCGATGAATCCAGCACCCCGAGATCAATCCGCCGAGAGCTGAAGTGGAACGCCGCGTATCAGCTGCTGGCGGGCGGACTGCGGTGACACGATATCCTGCCCGCAACAGGTGGATGCGGGGTGTCGGTGAGCGTGAAACGCGGACGGCCGCCGGGCATGATGGACGTCGCCCGGCTGGCGGGGGTGTCACATCAGACCGTTTCGCGGGTGCTCAACGAGCACAAGAACGTGAGCGAGCAGACCCGGCTCAAGGTGCGGGCGGCAATTGCGGAGCTGGGCTACCGGCCCGACCGGGCGGCGAGAGCCCTGGTCACCGGCATGTCCCAGGTCATCGGCGTGGTCGCGCAGAACTCCTCGCTCTACGGCCCGGCGTCACTGCTGACGGCGTTCGAGGAGGCGGCCCAGGCGACCGGCTTCGCGGTCAACGTCGGCAGCGTGCGCAGCCTCGACGAGCGCTCGATCACCGAGGCGGTGGAACGCCACCTGGACCAGCGGGTGGCGGGCCTGGTGGTGATCGCGCCGGTGGCGTCGGCCGGCCCAGCGCTGGCGCATCTGCCCGCCGACGTCCCGCTGGTGACGATCGACGGCGACCCCGAGCGTTCCAGCACCCTGGTGACGGTCGACCAGGTGGCCGGCGCGCACGCCGCCACCAAGCGCCTGCTCGACGCGGGCCACCGCACGGTCTGGCACATCTCCGGCCCGAGCGACTGGTTCGACGCGGCCGGCCGGGTGCGCGGCTGGGAGGCGGCGCTGACCGAGGCCGGCGTGGAGATCCCGCCGCTGCTGACCGGCGACTGGAGCGCGGCCAGCGGCTACCGCAACGGCCAGCTGCTGGCCCGGCTGCCCGACGTGACGGCGGTCTTCACGGCCAACGACCACATCGCGCTGGGCCTGCTGCGGGCGCTGAACGAGCACGGCCGCAAGGTTCCCGACGACGTCAGCATCATCGGCTTCGACGACGTGCCCGAGGCGGCCTACTTCACGCCGCCGCTCACCACGGTCCGCCCCGACTTCGCCGCGGTGGCCGCGGCCACGCTCGAGTTGCTGATGGCCCAGATCGAGTCGGGCACGTCCGAGATCGGCACGCGTCGCACCATCGCGCCCACCCTGGTGGAGCGGAACAGCGTCGCTCAGCATCGAAACTAGTCAATACGTTTCGCCGGAATCTTAAGATGGTGTGTCCATCTTGACATCGCCGTTGTGATCGTTAACATTCCATGAAACGAATCCGTAACCGTTAGGTTCGTTCGCCGTTTGTGAACGTGAACATCCCGCCGTCACTCCGGTGCCCGGCGGCCGGCGCCGCGTAAAGACCCCCGCCGGGGCCATCAGGGGAGTGATGGTCCCGGTGGGTTTACGCGTACGCTCGTCGCGTGCCGATGCTTCTGGTCCTCGACGGGAACAGCCTCCTGCATCGCGCCTACCATGCCGGAGTCTTCGAAGGCATGACCGCCCCGGACGGCTCCCCCGTCTGGGCGCTGCGCGGCCTGATCGGCTATCTGGCCCGAGCCGCCGCCCACGTCCAGCCCGACGCGGTGATCGTCGGCTTCGACTGCCCCGTCTCCTCAGCCCGCCGCACCCAGTTCCCCGGCTACAAGGCCCACCGCCCCGACAAGCCCGGCGACCTGACCGCCCAACTGGCCGCGGCCCCCGCCCTGCTCACCGACGCCGGCGTGTGCACCGTGGTGCCCCCCGCCTACGAGGCCGATGACGTGCTGGCCAGCGGCGCCGCCCTGGCCCGGGCGGCCGGCTGGGAATCGGTCCTGATGACCAGCGACCGCGACGCGTTCGCCCTGATCGACGAGACCACCACGGTGCTGCGGGTCCGCAACGGCGGCTTCGACGAGGCAGTCCTGGTCGACCACGAGGCCCTGCCGGCCCTCTACGGCGTCCGCCCGTCCCAATACCGCGACTTCGCCGCGCTCCGCGGCGACCCTTCCGACAACCTTCCCGGCGTACGCCGCTTCGGCGCCACCACCGCAAAGAAACTGCTGACCGCGTTCGGCTCGGTGGAGGCCGCGTGGGAGGCAACCGCGGACGCCCTGCGCGAGGCGGTAGGCGACCTGGCCGCCACCCACTTCACCGCCGCAGCGGCCCGCGAGACGGTAACCCGCAACCGCACGCTGATGACCATGCGTACCGACCTGGAGCTGCCACCCCTGACCGGCGCCCGCCTGCCTTTGAACTACATGACGATGCGCCAGGCGCTGCGAGCCCGAGGCATCAACCTGGGGCCGTCGTTGTGGGCGCTGGTGGGTGGCGCTCCCCCGTTGCCGTCGGCCCCCGGCGAGCCCCCAGCCGACGAGATGCCCGAGCTGCGCCCATGGGTGTTCCGAGGCGGCATGACCGCCCGCCGAGACCCAACCCCAGGCCAGCTGGCCCTCTTCTAACCCGGCACCCCACGCCCGCGATCGCTGCGGCCGCACCCCGCCACGCTTGCCAACCACCGCGCTCCGCGAGCACAGCACCCTCGCCTTGCTCACCCCGCCATGCTCACCCCGCCACGCACCCCGCCATGCTCACCCCCGCCACGCTCACCAGGCAGGGAGCTCCGCGACCGCAGCACCCGCCTTCCGCCACGCGCGCCTTGCGCTATCGACCCGCCCTTGAGCGCTCCGCGCCATCGACCGACCCAGCGCCAGCGGGACACAAGCCCCGCGCTGACCGACGCGTGCCTCCTGCGGCCCGTTCTCGCGCCGGAAACGTCGCCGGGGCCGGCAAGTTCCGCGATCTTGATAGTTGCTGCGCGGAGCGAGCAGCAAATCGACACTCTCGCGGCACCGCGGCGTTTCGACCCAGCGATATGACCGCTATCGGCCCATTGGACAGCGATGATCTTCCGCATGCTGGACGGCGAGGCCGCCAGGTGGGAGTCGAGCCCGTTTTGAGACGGGCTCCCGTCATCCGAGACCGGCGGGCCGCGATGTGGGAATTGCCTGTCCGACGGGAGGCCGTGCGGGCAGCTCCTAGATCAGCCGGAGCGGTGCTACCAGCAGGATGACGGCGGCCGCGACGGCGAGCCAGACCCGGTACCGGCGCAGTCCGCGCCACCACGGCAGCGCCCAGAGTGCCAGCCACAGGATCAGGAAGGCGACGGTGTGCTGCGCCAGCATCTGCAGCACCGTCTCCTCGCACCGGTTGTCGGCGAGCGCGCTCCGGCAGATCCCCGGTGAATCCTGAGTCGTCTCGGCCACCGCGAACGTGAGTACCCCGGCCAGCAGCGGCGCGATCAGCAACGTAGCGATCGGGGTGACCAGCCATGAGGCGAAATCCGGCCGCCGGTCGAACCCGGTGACGACCTCTTCCTCGTCAGAGTCCTCATCGAACTCGTCCCCGTCCTCGGGCACCTCGGGGTAAGCCCCCGCCGGCGGGAAGTCGTCGACGACCCCACGCCCGGTCGGCGCGTGCGCGAAGGCCCCAGCGTGGACCAGCCCTTCGGTAACCCGCTCGTCGCCGCCCTCGGCAACGAGCCCGTCCTGCCCGACCTCCGCCGCCGCGACCCCAGCCGGAGCCACGACATCCCCGGCGACAGCACCAACGACAAGGCTGCCGGAATCGGCATGGCCGTCGGAATCGGCCTCGCTGTCGACATCGGCGACGGCATCGCTGTTGGAGTCGGCACGGCCGTCAGCGTCGCCGTCGGAATCGGCAGGGCCGTCGGCGGCGGTGCTGTCGGCGTCGGCATGGCCGTCGGCGTGAGTGCTGTCGGCGTCGGCATGGCCCTCGGCGTCAGTGTCGGCAGCGCTCCGCTTCGCCGCGTCCGCCTCTCCGTCTGGCGCTGCGGATGCCACGGTTTGCCCGGGCTCGGTCGCCATCTCGGTCCCCGCCGCGTCGGACATGTCCGACGCGGACGGCTCCTCGCTCGGCGCAGCTTCGGTGCGGCCCGCATCTCCGCCGCCTATCGGCTTCGCCAGTGCATCGGCGTCTTCGGTCAGCGTCTCCGCAGGCTCGCCGTCCTCTTTCCCAGCCTCCGCCGCCGGTCCGGTAGCCGCGGATGCCTCTGCGTCGGGGGCCGCCGCAGCGCCCGGATTCACCGGGTCGGCGGCCACATCGACGGCTCCCTCCGCGCCCGGACTCTGCGGGGCGACGGCGGGCGACACGGCGGCCTCGTCACTCCTCGACCCGGCGAGCAGCACGTCGGCCTCGTCACTCCTCGACCCGGCGAGCAGCACGCCGGCCTCGTCACTCCTCGACCCGGCGAGCAGCACGCCGGCCTCGCCGCTCGGCGGCCCGGCGGGCAGCGCGGCGGCCTCGCTTTCGGCGGCGGCTTCTTCGCCGGCCGCTGTCCTACCGGACTCGGCGGCTGCGGTCTCGTCGTCGTCGGAGGACGCGGGGGCGGTGCCCTCGACCGCGGCGGTCTCGGTCTCGCCGACGTCGGTCGCTCCACTCTCGACACCGGATGCTTCGCCTGCGGCGTCCGCATCGACCTCGGCCGCGACTACCTTCGTCGGCGCGGCCCCCGGCGAAGAAACGCCGGCCGCCGCAGACTTCGGAATGGCGGCCGACGTGGTGCCGGCCTCCGCGGCAGCGCGCGGCACGGTCTCGGGCGCGGCCGCCGAAGAAACGGCGGAGTCCGACGGTTGCGGCGCGGCGGCCGCCGATGAAATGGACTCCGAAACCGCCGGGGGCGCGGTCTTCGCGGCGGCGGTGGTGCGTGGCTTTCGTTTGCGGGGTGTGGTCGCTTTTTTCGGCGGGGTGGCGGTCGGCTCGTTGTTGCCGGCTTCCGCGCCTGGTACCGCGATCTTGTCCCCGTTCATGAGCGAGCACCCTACTGTCAGCGGGACCCGAGCGCAGCCCCCGGGGGCACATCCGCCAAACCCAAGATCAAGGACTGCAAAGACTTGCGAGGTACGGGATTACCGCACGCAGATCGGTGGCCTCGATCGATACGTGGGCGGCGGCGCGCGCGGCCGGGGTGCCGTTGAGGGCGATGGCATAACCGACCGCCCCGAACAGTGGCACGTCGGAGCGGCCGTCGCCGACCGCGGCGCAGCGGGCCGGGTCGACGCCCAGCGAAGCGGCGACGCCGAGGGCGAAGGCGCGCTTGTCCATCTCGTCGAACTGGGTGGCCACCGCACCGCTGTAGCAGCCGTCGATCACTTCCAGGCTGGGCCCGGACGCCCGGTCGAAGTCGAAGCGTCCGCACAGATGAGCGCCCACGGCATCCCATGCCAGGGTGGCCAGCACGGGCACCAGGTCGTGCGCGCGGCACCACCGTACGGTCTCGGCGATGCCGTCCAGCAGTGGCAGGGTGGCGAGGAAGCCGTCGACCTGGCCGGGGGTCCGGCCGGCCCAGCCGCGGGCGTCGAGGACGGCGCACTCGGCGCTGGTCAGGGAGCCGTCGCCGTACCCTGCTTCGACCTGTTCGTTGATGTCGGCGTGGCCCAGGAAACCGGCCAGGTGACGGCCGCTGCTGGTGCGCGGGACCAGGGTGCCGTCGACGTCGAAGAACACCGCACCGCGGGTCATGGCCGGCCCGCGGAGACGGCGACCACGTCGCGGCGGCGCTGGCCGAGGTACCAGTTGGCGGTCCGGGCCGGGTCGATGGTGTGCCGCAGGACGCCGGGGCGGCCCGGTGGTAACTCGGCGAGCACCTCGCCGCGTGGGGAGATCAGCATGGTCGGGCAGTGCTGCTCGGGGTGGGCGATGTTGGCGGCGGCCAGGAAGCGCTGGTTCTCGGCGGCGCGGCTGATCAGGTGGCTGCGCCACACGCCGGCCGGCTCGCGGGGGTTGGCCCCGTTGGTGAGGTAGGCGAACAGGTGGGCGCCCCGGTCGGCGAGGTGCTGCCACTGTTCGGGGAAGCGGATCTCCCGGCACAGCTGGACGCCCACGGTGAGGTCGCCGGCCGGGAAGACCGGCAGTTCGTCGCCGGCGGTGAGGACGCCGCGCTCGCTCATGGCGAGGTTGATCTTCCGGTAGACGTGCCGGTCGCCGGTGGCCGCGAAGTGGATGCCGGCGTTGCACCATCCATCGCCGTACGGCAGCAGTGAGCCGCAGAAGACCTCCACCTCGCGGTCGACCGCGAGTTTCGCGACCTGGTCGACGGCGGCCGAGACGTCCACCGCGACGAGCGGGGTCAGGTCCTCGCCGTAGCCGGAGAGCATGCCTTCGGGGAACAGGACCACGTCGCCGGGCCAGGTCTCGTCGAGGACCGCGCGGACCGCCGACAGGTTCGCCTCGACGTCCCACCCGACGTGGAGCTGGGCTATCACCACTGATGTCGTCATCAGGACGGCATCGTAGCGGCCAGATCCTTGAGGGCCCGGGCGGCGCCGGCGGTCAACGGCTCGCCGTGGCCGGGGAGGATGGCCTTGATGTCGAGGCCGGCGAGTTTGCGGACGCTGGCGGCCGCCTTGGCCTCGTCGGTGGTGTTCTCGGGGGCGGAGCCCTGCAGGGTGCCCTGGTTACGCAGGGCGTCGCCGGCGATGAGGATGCCGGTGGACGGTTCGAGGACGGAGATGTGGCCCAGCGTGTGCCCGGGGGTCTCGACGATCCGCAGGCCGAAGACCTCGTCGCCGTCAACCAGTGGCTTCAGCGGCTTGTCCGAGATGATCGACGCCAGGTCGTTGCTGCCGGCGTAGATGCTGCCGCTGATCTTCGGGGCCGCGTCGGTGAGACCGCCCACGTGGTCGTTGTGCAGGTGGGTGAGGATCACGTGCTTGACCGCGCTCCAGCCGGAACCGGCCGCTTTCAGACCTTCCTCGATGGCCGAGCCGGAGCCGGGTGTGCCGAGGTCCACGATGGCCGCCTCACCGCCGCGGACGAGCACATAAGCCGACACGAACGACATCTTCACCTGCCGCCAGTCACCGGCCACTGCCCCGCTGGCGGCCGCGATGGGGGTTTCGGCGGGTGTCGTGGTGGCGGAGGGGGACGGGGAAGAGGAGGAGGAGGAGCAGCCGGTCACCGTGGTGAGCACGGTGACGCCGAGCGCGCCGGCACCCCCGGTGAACAGCAGCCTCCGCGAAATGCGTCTCATGCCCAGCGATTATCCGCCGGACGGTGGTAGCGGGACAGGTCCTCGAGAACAAGGTTGAGGGTGGCGCGGGCCGCCACCGCATCGGGCGCGGAGTCCGGGCCCAGCCGGCGGAGGCGGTCGCGCCGGGCTTCGAGCAGGTGCGGCAGGTGCTCGGCCGCGTACGTCCGGACCAGCCCGACCCGGCGGCGCAGCTCACCGTCGAAGGTGGTCTTCGCCTGGGCGACGGCCGCCTCCCGCCAGGGGTCGTCGCCGGAACGCCACCAGCCGGTGCAGGCGGCCACGGCGAGCCCGGTGGCGACCGCCGCGGAACCGGTCAGCACCGACACGACCGGCGCCGATCCGGTGAGCAGCCCGGTGAGCGTGGGCAGCAGGTCGAGGGCGCGGGGCCGGGACGCGTCGGGGGCGCGCAGCCGCAGGTCGAGGTCGGAGCCGGACGGGATCAGCACGTCGTCGCGCAGACCGTCGCGCAGCGCGTCCAGGACGCGATCCTGGACGTCGTCGAGCGCGTCCGCGGCGCCCGCGGCCAGACCGGCGATCACCAGGGCCGGGCGGCCGGGCGTCAGCGCATCGGCAGCGGCGGCGAAGCGCAGCACCGCCGCGTACCGGGCCTCCTCGAAGCGGGCGCCGCTCAGCCCACCACCGTCGAGGAGGGTGGTGACGGTGGCGATGTCGTCGGCGACCCGCGCGGCCGGCCCGGTGGCCTGGTCGATGTGGACGAGCAGTTCGCGGGCGATGGTCCCGGTGATCCGCGCCTGGTTGGCGGACCGCAGCCGGGCGGCACCGGCGGTGGCGTCGTAGAGGAGGCGGTCGACCAGCGGGCGTACGCCGGCCGCCTCGGTGAGCCGGATCGCCGCGGTGTAGGCCGTGCCGGGCCGCCCGGCCCGGTCGGCCAGGTGGGCCGAGACCGCGTGCACCGCGAACCGGGCCAGTTCGGGCCGGTCGCCGAGGCGGCGGCGGGATTCGGCGACGGCGCGGCCGTGCCCGGGAATGTCGATCTTGTTCAGCGCGACGGCGACGGTCTGCACGCGCTGCGCGGCCTCGATCAGGAAGTCGACCTCGTCGGGGCGGATCGGGCGGGTGGCGTCGCAGACGTACAGCAGCGCGTCGGCCTGCCGCAGCGCGGCGAGGGTGGTCCGGGTGGCCGCACCGGGGGTGTCGACGAGGACGAGTTCGCGCAGGATGGGCTCGTCGAGCCGGACCTCGGCACCGATGACCGGAGCGGTGATCCGGTCGAGCGTGGCGTAGCCGGCGAGCTCGGCCAGGTCGGCGGCGACCCGGTGCGGGGTGCCCGGGTCGGCCGGGTCGGCGAGCAGGATGGTGGCCGAGTCGGCCGCGCCGTAGCGGAACTCGATCCAGCAGCCGGTCGCCGCCGGGCTGAGGCCGGGCCGGCCGAGCAGACCGTTGATCAGGCTGGACTTGCCGGCGCCCGGCTCCCCGGCGACCACCACCCGGGTGCGCCGCATGGTGTCGCGGGCGCCGAGCGGGCCGGGTAACTGGCCGGCGAGGTCGTCGCGGCCGAGCGCGATGGCCTCGGCCCGCACGGTGGCGATCAGTTCGGCGAGGCCGGGAACCGGATCGGACACGTAGCACCTCCACCCGAGCGGTACCAGCCTGCCACGATCGGCAAGCGGTACCGCGGTCAAGGCCCCCTTGGAAAGAGCCTTTCCGAGGCGCACGGGTCACGCATCCGCCGGACGGACAGCGAAACGATCCCGAAGAGCGGTTGGCAGAGCGCCGTAGAACTCCGGCATTGCCAGCGACAGGGGGTGAGCGCCACCATTACCCACGGGTAGGACTCAAGGAGAACGGGAACCAACCGATGAACTGGCGTGTCTCCCGGCGATAGCGCGGCCCGCTCGGCAGAGCTGGACCGCCTGGAGGAGTGGACCGGCCTCGATCCCCGCGGCCGGGCGGCCCGTGCGGCCGAGGTCGAGCTGGCCGCGGCCACCGCCGGTGATGACGGCGCCGAGATGCGGGCCCGGCTCATCCAGGCCGACGTGGCCGAGCGCTCCGGCGACCTGAAGTCCTCGACTTCGTTGATGTGGCAGGTCAACGAGTGGGCCCGGCGGAACGGTCACCGCTATCTGATCGCCCGCAGTCACCTGCTGCTCGGTCGCACCTATCGCAACATGGGCGACGTCGCCGCGCTGCTCGAGCACGCGGTGGCCGCCGTCGAGCATCTGGATGACACGGTTCCGCCGCGCCGCCGCCTGCCGTACGTGGTGAAGTACGCGGACGCGCTCACCGAGACCGGCTCGATCGCCGCGGCCCGGGAACGCTACCGGCAGGCCGCCGAGCTGGCCCGGCATTCCACGGACGTGCGCGACGAGGTGATGGTCCTCAACAATCACGCGTACGCCGAATATCTGTCCGGGGAGCCGGAGCGGGCCTGGCAGCTCATCGAGCAGCTGCGCGCGGTCGCCACCGCCCGGGGCCACCGGCTGGACCCGAACGACCTGGACACCGTGGCCAGCGTGCAGATCGCCCTGGGCCGGTACGCCGAGGCGGAGCAGACGATTCTCGACGCGATCACCGCGTACCCGGAAGGGCACCAGGAGGCGGACGCCCTGCCGGAGTTTCTCCTGACCCTCGCGGTCACGCGGCGCCTGCAGGGCGCCACGGCCGCGGCCCGCGACACCCTGGCCGAATGCCGGTCCCTCTGCGAGGCGCACGGTCACGGTGAAATTTTGGTACGGGTTCTGCGGGAACAGGCCGAGCTGTACGCCGCGGACGGCGACTACCAGCGGGCGTACGAGGAGTACAAGCGTTACCACGTCGCCGAGAAGAAGGTGCTGGACGAGCAGCGGGAGGCGCAGGCCCGCACCCGGCAGGCGCTGTTCGAGGTGAACGAGGCTCGGCAGGAGGCCGAGCGGTTCCGCGAGCAGGCCCGCCGTGACCCGCTGACCGGGCTGCGCAACCGGCGGTACCTCGACGAGCACCTGCCCGCCCTGATCGGCCGGGCGCGCAACGACGGCGTTCCGCTGTGGGCCGCGGTGCTCGATCTCGATCACTTCAAGCAGATCAACGACCTCTGCTCGCACGAGATCGGCGACCAGGTTCTGGTGATGGTGGCGGCCCTGCTGGCCGACACGGTGGCCGGGCTGGGCGAGGACTCGGCGATCGCGGCCCGGCTGGGCGGCGAGGAGTTCCTGCTGGTGCTGCGCGGCCGCGGGCACGCCGAGACCCTCGCGGTGCTGGAGCGGTTGCGCCGGCGGATCGGCGGGCATCCGTGGCGCCAGGCGGTCGGCGACCTGCCGGTGACGATCAGCATCGGCGCCGCGCCGGCGGTGGCCGGCAGCACCCAGGCGACGCTGCTGGCGCAGGCCGACGTTCAGCTGTACGCGGCGAAGCGGGCGGGCCGCAACCGGGTGCGCACGGCCGCTCAGCCGGCCGGGGCGATCCGGTAGCCGACGCCCGGCGTGGTGGCGATGACCGGCGGTTCGCCGAGCTTGCGGCGCAACCGGCCGACGGTGACGGTGACCGTGTTGGTGAACGGGTCGGCGTTCTCGTCCCACACCTGCTCGAGGAGGTCCTCGCTGCTCAGGAACGCCGGGGCGGCCCGCATCAGGGCTTCCAGGACGGCGAACTCCTTCACCGACAGGTTCAGCGGCACGCCGGTGCGGGTGGCGGTGCGGGTGATCGGGTCGAGTTCCAGGCCGGCGACGCGCAGGGTTCGGCCGCGGGCGGCCGGGCGGCGGCGGGCCAGCGCCCTGATCCGCAGGACCAGTTCGGGGAAATGGAACGGCTTGGCCAGGTAGTCGTCGGCGCCGAGGGTGAGGCCGCGGACCCGGTCGTCGGCCGAGCCGGCCGCGGTGAGCATGAGGACCATGACCCGGTCGCCGTCCCGATCGGTGATCATCTGGCAGATGGTGTCGCCGTGCAGGCCGGGCAGATCGCGGTCGAGGACCACCACGTCGTACGCGTTGACGTCGATCTTCGCGGCGGCGGCCAGTCCGTCGTACGCCACATCGACCGCCATGCCCTGGTCGCGCAAACCCTCCGCCACCACCGCGGCGAGCGCGCGGGCGTCCTCGACGACCAGGATTCTCACGCCGGCAGCTCCACGTCGACGCGCAGTCCGCCCTGTTCCCGGGCGGCGAGGGTCACCGAGCCGCCGTGCGCGGCGGCGACCGCGGCGACGATCGACAGGCCAAGCCCGGTGCCGCTGCCGGTGCGGTCGGCGCCCAGCCGCTGGAACGGCCGCCCGAGCCGGCCGACCTGCTCGGGGTCGAGGACCGGGCCACTGGATTCGACGGTGAGCCGGGCCCGGTCGTCGACGGCGGACACCGCGACCCGGACCCAGCCGCCGGGGATGTTGTGTCGCAGCGCGTTGTCGATCACGTTGCCGACCAGCCGGGCCAGCAGTACCGGGTTTCCCCTGGTCAGCACCTCATCGCCCAGATCTTTCTCCACGTGGGGCGAGGTTCGCAGGGCGTCCGCGACGAGACCGGTGAGCGACACCGACGTCCGGTCGTCGAGGGCGCCGTGCTGCGCCCGGGCCAGCACGAGGAGCCCTTCGAGGAGTGTGTCGGCCTCGTCCAGCGAGGTGCGGACCCGGTCGGCGAGCTGCACGGTGGACGGCGCGACCGGGTGCGGTTTGGCCACCGCCACGTCGAGCGTGGCCCGGATCGTGGCGAGCGGTGTGCGCAGCTCGTGGGAGGCGTCGGCGACGAACCGGCGTTGCGCCGCGAACGACTCCTCGAGCCGGGCGAGCAGCTCGTCGATGGTGTCGGCGAGCGCCTTCACCTCGTCGTCGGGACCGCGGACGGCGAGCCGTTCGTGCAGGCTGTCGGCGGTGATGCGGCGGGTCGCCGAGGTGAGCTTGCGCAGCGGGCGCAGCACCCGGCCGGCCGCCGCCCGGCCCAGCACCAGCGCGAAGAGCAACGTGACCACGAGCGCCGTGGACACCCCGATGATCAGCTGCCGGGTGTGCGCGGCGTCGGCGTCGGCGAGGGCCCGCTGCACGTCGGCCGGCGCCACCGAACCGACCGGACCGGCCGACACCGTCTCCCGGATGCTGAACGCCGCCACGATGGCGAGCAGCCCGAGGCCGCAGATGAGGAACATCGCCCCGTACAGGAGGGTGAAACGCAGCCGGACGCCCATCCGCCCAGCATGCCCGCCCGCACCTAACAGCGGAATGACGGCCGGTGTCGCGCCCCGGTTACCCCCGGCACCGTAGAACTCGTCGCCATGACAGCAACCATCGAAGTCAGCGGATTGCACAAGCGGTTCGGGGCGACCGTCGCCCTGGACGGGATGACGTTCACGGCCCCGCCCGGCGCGGTGACCGGTTTCGTCGGCCCGAACGGCGCCGGCAAGTCGACCACGATGCGGGTGATCCTCGGCCTCGACCGGGCCGCCGAGGGGACCGCCCTGGTGGGCGGCCGCTGGTACCGCACCATCCCCCGCCCGCTCACCCACCTGGGTGCGCTGATCGACGCGAACGCGCTGCACCCCGGCCGGTCCGGCCGCAACCACCTGCTCTGGATGGCCCACTCGCAGGGGCTCGGCGCGGCCCGGGTCGACGAGGTCCTCGAGATGACCGGCATGCGGAGCGTCGCCCGGCGGCGGGCGGGCGGCTACTCGCTGGGCATGCGGCAGCGGCTCGGCATCTCGGCGGCGCTGCTCGGCGACCCGCCCGCGCTGATGCTCGACGAGCCGTTCAACGGCCTGGACCCGGAGGGCATCGTCTGGATGCGGTCGCTGCTGCGCGATCTGGCCGCCGAGGGACGTACGGTGCTGGTCTCCAGCCAC
>NZ_BOQN01000195.1 GCF_018332695.1 Paractinoplanes toevensis | reverse complement strand
AGGCGGTCAGCGCGGCCCGCGGCGACGAATACACCAACCTGGCGTTGCTGACTGATGGTCTGCGGGCCGAGCGGGAGCAGGGCATCACGATCGACGTCGCCTACCGGTATTTCGCCACTCCCCGCCGTAAGTTCATCATCGCTGATACGCCGGGGCATATTCAGTACACCCGCAACATGGTCACCGGTGCCTCCACCGCCGACCTGGCGCTGATCCTGGTCGATGCGCGCAAGGGTCTGGTGGAGCAGTCCCGCCGGCACGCCTTCCTCACCAGTCTGTTGCGGGTGCCGCATCTGGTGTTGTGTGTCAACAAGATGGACCTGGTGGGCTGGGACAAGGCCGTCTACGACAAGATCGCCGACGAGTTCACCTCGTTCGCGGCCAAACTCGAGATCACCGACCTGACGATCATCCCGGTGTCGGCGCTCAACGGCGACAACATCGCGTCGCGGTCGGAGAACAGCCCCTGGTATGAGGGGCCGTCGTTGCTGCACCACCTGGAACACGTGCACATCGCCTCCGACCGCAACCTGGTGGATGTGCGGTTCCCGGTGCAGTACGTGATCCGTCCGCAGTCGACCACGGTCACCGACTACCGCGGCTACGCCGGTCAGGTCGCCTCCGGCGTACTCAAGCCCGGTGATGAGGTGATGGTCCTGCCGTCGGGGTTGCACAGCACCATCGCCGCTATCGATACCGCGGACGGGCCGGTGGCGGAGGCGTTCCCGCCGATGTCGGTGACGGTGCGGCTGACCGACGAGATTGATATCTCCCGTGGGGACATGATCTGCCGGCCGCACAACGCGCCGGCGGTGGCGCAGGACATCGAAGCGATGATCTGCTGGATGGATGAGACCGCTCCGCTGCGGGTCGGCGCGAAGTATGCGATCAAGCACACCACCCGGACCGCGCGGACGGTCGTGCGTGGCCTGCAGTACCGGCTGGATGTGAACACGCTGCACCGTGACGAGAACGCCGCCGGGCTCGGTCTCAACGAGATCGGCCGGGTCAAGCTCCGCACCACGGTGCCGCTGCTGGCCGATGAGTACCG
>NZ_BOQN01000194.1 GCF_018332695.1 Paractinoplanes toevensis | reverse complement strand
CACGACGACGGCTCCCACGACTGTGCCGCCCGCCGGGGTCTGCAGCGCGGCCTACCGCGTGGTCTCCCAGTGGACCGGAGGCTTCCAGGCCGAGGTCACCGTCAGCAACGGTTCTCCAGCGGCCTCCTCCGGCTGGACCGCGACCTTCACGTTCGCCAACGGCCAGACCGTCAGCCAGGCGTGGAACGCCACCGTCGCCCAGGCCGGCACCACGGTAACCGCCCGCAACGTCGACTGGAACGGCCGCCTCGCCACCGGCGGCACCGCCACGTTCGGCTTCCTGGCTTCGTCAACCGCGACCAACACAACCCCGGCCGTGACCTGCACCCTGACCTGACGGCAAAGTCGAGCGCCGGTCCGGGGCCATCAAAACCGGTTGCGGGGCGCCGAGGAATGCGCGACCCTCCCCGAACACCTTGTCGAAAGGGCTGAGGCCTCCCCGAAGCCGGCGAGCCGATCCGCGGCTGCCGAGGCACTCCCACCGCTCTGCGGTGGCTGGCGGCTGCCCTCCTTTCGACAGCAGTTCCCGCATCGAACGCAAAGGTGTTCCTACCGGATGAACGTCTTCCCGCGCGCACCCCAACTGGTCTCCGACCACATCCACGCCGCGATCACCAGACGCCCGCACGAACGGACAGGCCCATTCCTGGCCGCCTTCGACCCCAACACCCCCGACATCTGGCGCAACTACGCCGTCCCCGACGACGACGCGAAGCCAAGCCGGCACGACATCACCAACTTGATCGCAACATTCCACCACCACGACCGCATCCCCCGGCTGGAATACGTGCCGACAGCAGCACCCGAGGTAGAGGCAGCGTTGACCGAGGCCGGCTTCACCGTCGAAGGCCGGCCACCGATCATGGTGTCCACCCCCGACGTGGAGCTGACGCCCCGAGAACCCACCGGCATAACCGTCGAGTTCGCCACCGACGACCCCCAACTGCTCGAGGCCGCCACCGTGCAACACGACGCCTACCGCCGGCCCGACCCGGCCGGCCCCCGCGAGGTCGCCCGGCTGAACGCCACCGTGGCCCGCGGCGGACTGGTAGCGATAGCCCGCGACACCACGTCCGGAACCGTAGTAGGCACCGGCCTGATAGACCGCACCGGCCCGCACAAGGCCGTCGGCGAGCTGGCCGCGGTAGCGGTGCTGACCCACTTCCGGCGCCGCGGCATAGCCTCAGCGATAAGCGTCGGTCTCGCCAAGGCGGCCCACCGGCAAGGCATGCGGCTGGTGTGGTTGGAAGCGGCCCCGACAGAGGAACAGATCTACACCCGCGCCGGCTTCATAACCGCCGGCCAGAAACTGTGGATCTCACTGCGCTGACCACTCCACGGCCTCCATCCGGTCAGGAGGCGGCGGCCGCGAGCCGACGTGAGCGTAAAAGTTCCCAAGTATCCGCTGCCTGACGCCACCATGCCAGTTCCGAAAGCGTCTTGGTCTTGTCATCCAGGCTGGCGATAATGTATTTGAAGCCGCACCAAGAATCGTTCTTCCGCATCCTCGAATGACGCTTCGAAGGCGAATTCGTTATTTTCTTCCCGTCCTGATCGGGTGGTCGCCGACTAGTTCAACAGCGGCAATTTTGTCGGCATCGATGCGGGCGGCGGGCGGCGGGGGTCGGGGGTGGCGAGCGTCGCGGCCGAACGGGACGTCGGCAGTCCGCCGATAGCGGGCGGCCGATGCCGCTCGCCGATCCGCGCCGATCCGCCACTGTGGGTGGACCCCGCCCCGCCGTATCGACTCGACGCGGCGGGTCGGGTGCCGTCCCACGGCCAGCATGTCCCATCGGCCGGCGTAATGCGCCGAGGCGGCGTAATGCGCCGACGTCACTGCCGCGGTCGGCCGTGCAGGAGTGGGCCGGGCGGGGATATCCGTCCGGTGTCCGGGCTCGACGCAGGTCGGCGCTTGCTGCCGGTGCCGGGGGTCGACACACTTCGAGCCTTCTGTCCGGTGTCGGGCTCCGCGCACGTCGGGGCTTGCGGCCGGATGCCGGGGCTTGGTGCAGGTCGGGGCTCCTGGCCGGTGTGCGGGCTCGGCGCAGGCCGGGTCTTGTGGCTGGTGTGCGGGCTTGGCGCATCTCGGGTCTTGCGCCCGGTGTGCGGGCTTGGCGCAGGTCAGGTTTTCCGTTCGGCGTTGTGGCTGGGCGCGCGCCGGGTTTTGCGCCCGGTGTGCGGGTCTGGCGCAGGTCGGGGCTTCCGTCCGGTGTCGGGGATCGGCGCACTCCGAGGCTTGTCGTGGTCGGCCTCGAACGTGCGGCCGGCTTTCGGGGGCGGGCCTGACTGGCGAGGCTGGGCGGCTGCGTGCCGGGTGATGACGGGTCGCCCTGGACCGGGACGTCACGCCCAGGTGGCGGCCGCTGGGTCAAGGTCGCCTCGTCCGGCCAGATCAGTGGCGGGACCGGTTCGGTTTCGTCGTGCAGGCCCAGCTCGCCGCACTCGCGGGAGCAGCCGTGCAACCGGCATTGCTTGAGCGCGTGACGCCGAGCGAGTCCCCAATGCCGCGTAGCTTAAGTT
>NZ_BOQN01000193.1 GCF_018332695.1 Paractinoplanes toevensis | reverse complement strand
GACCGGATCGCGGTGATGTACCGCGGCCGGATCCTGGCCACCGTCTCGCCCGACATGCCCCGCGAGGAGATCGGCCTGCTGATGGCCGGCATCACCGGCGCGGAGTCGGCAGAGGAAGAGGAAGCAGAGTGACCACCGACGTCGAGGCGCCTCCACCCGCCAAGGAGTCGCCCAAAAAAGAAGACGGTTTCCTCACCCTCTTCCTGAAGAACCTCTGGTCGGCCAACACCGTCACGGTCACGGTCCTGTCGATCTTCCTGGCGCTGGTCGTCGGCGCCGTGCTGATCGTGGTCTCCGACTCCGAGGTGCTGTCGAAGTTCGCCTACTTCACCTCCCGGCCCAGCGACGCCCTGCAGGCGAGCTGGGACCTGATCAGCGGCGCCTACGCCGACCTGTTCAAGGGCGCCATCTTCGACCCGGCCTCGTTCCAGGCCTGGTTCGACGGCAGCGGCAGCTGGCAGGCCGCGTTCGGCCCGATCTCCGAGACCCTCACCTACGCCACCCCGCTGGTCTTCACCGGCCTGGCGGTGGCGATCGCCTTCCGCGGCGGCCTGTTCAACATCGGCGGCCAGGGCCAGGCGGTCATGGGCTGCGTGTTCGGCGGGGTGGCCGGCTTCGCGTT
>NZ_BOQN01000192.1 GCF_018332695.1 Paractinoplanes toevensis | reverse complement strand
GTCAGATGCGCGCTCATCGGCTAAATCAGTGCGTCTGGTCATGCTTTCCCCCCATTGTCATGACTGCGGAGCGTGGTCGCCTGGAGGCGGGTGTGTAACAATCCGGCGGTTCTGGTAGTTCTTGACTTCGCCTCGATCAATGCCCGTCCAGGGCTCCGGGCAGCACGGCGGCGGTCGCTGGGTTCGTTGCGGCGCTGCTCCGTCGTAGGGGGATGGGCTGCTGATCTACCGTGAAAGATCCGTCCGGCCGGTGATGGGCCGGTATGCGACGACTTCAACGGTCACGGGACACGCCGGGGGTGTCGGCAGGTTCCGTGGAACCATGAGCCGGCTGCCATGGTGTGATGCTCCCGTGAGCCCGCCGATGTTGCCTCGCGGTGTGACAGCGATACCACCAGCTGCCTGTCTGACCTTCATGGTCCGAGGTCGCCGGTAGGGCGACCGGAGTTCTGCGCAGTGCAACCTCGAGCAAAATTTCGAACCTGCATCATCAGTTTTGTCTAACTAGGGATGCCGATTGGGCCGGCGAGGCCCGGCTCTACTGGGCGTTCGTGCCGGCGGGGGAGGACTGCTGTGAGCTGGGGCTGAACGGGATGCATCGTCGGCGCGCGTGTTGCGCCGGTGCTGTCTGGGGTCGGAGCTGACACGTGTGTCGATCCTCGTTTCCCAACAATTTCCCCAACAATTGCTGCGTGGGCCTTGATCAAAACTTGGTTGATCATGCCGCCTAGCAGGTCAGACGTGGAGCGGGCGACGAGAATCGAACTCGCGTAATCAGTTTGGAAGACTGAGGCTCTACCATTGAGCTACGCCCGCGTGGACCCGGTCTGGGACCGGGGCACCCGCACAGCTTACTGAATCGACTCCCGCCCGCGCGAACCAGGTGGACTCCACCGCACGCGCAGGAAAGCGGACCGCATACACTGGCCACCGCCACGGGGTGTGGCGCAGCTTGGTAGCGCACTCGCTTTGGGAGCGAGGGGCCGTGGGTTCAAATCCCGCCACCCCGACTGATATCAACTATCCGCAGCAACAAGGAGTACGCCTGTGAAGAGCACCGTCGAGACTCTGAGCCCGACTCGGGTGAAGCTCGCCATCGAGGTGCCGTTCGACGAGCTCAAGCCGAGCCTGCAGAAGGCGTACCGGGAGATCGGCGCGCAGGTTCAGGTGCCGGGCTTCCGTCGCGGCAAGATCCCGGCTGCGGTCATCGATCAGCGCGTCGGCCGCGGCGCGGTCCTCAACGAGGCCGTGCAGGAGGCGATTCCGCAGCAGATCCTCGCGGCGGTTCGTGAGCACGACGTCAAGACGCTGGGCCGGCCCGAGGTGGAGATCACCGAGTTCGGCGACAACGAGCCGCTGAAGTTCACCGCCGAGGTGGACGTGCGCCCCGAGATCACGATCCCCGACCTGTCCACGATCTCGGTGACGGTTCCGGCCGTCGAGATCGGTGACGAGGAGATCGACGAGCAGATCAAGGGCCTGCGCGAGCGCTTCGCCACGCTGAAGACGGTCGACCGGCCGGCCGAGGAGGGCGACTACGTCCAGCTCGACCTGAACGCCACCGTCGACGGCGAAGAGGTGCCGGGCGGCTCGGCCACCAACATCTCCCACGAGGTCGGCAGCAAGCAGTTGCTCCCCGGCCTCGATGAGGTTCTGGTGGGCCTGGTCGCCGGTGCCGACGCCGACTTCACCACGGAGCTGGTGGGCGGCGACTTCGCCGGCCGCGAGGCCGCGGTCAAGGTGACCGTGCGCAGCGTCAAGGACAAGCAGCTGCCCGAGATCGACGACGAGTTCGCCCAGCTGGCGAGCGAGTTCGACACCCTCGAGGAGCTGCGTAACGACCTGCGCGAGCGGCTGACCAAGGTGAAGAAGGTCGAGCAGATCTACGCGGCCCGCGACGAGGCGCTCAAGCAGCTCGTCGAGGCCGCCGGGATCCCGGCCCCCGAGGGCGTCGTGAAGGACGAGGTCGAGGGCCGCAAGCAGGCCATGACCGACCAGCTGGAGCGCATCGGCGCCACCCTGGCCGACTACCTGACCTCGGAGGACAAGACCGAGGAGCAGATCGACCAGGAGCTCACCGAGGCCGCCGAGGAAGGCGTCCGCATCCAGCTGCTGCTGGACACGATCGCCGACGCCGAGGACGTCCAGGTTTCCGACGACGAGTTCGGTCACGAGATCGTGCACCGCGCCCAGCGCGCCCAGATGCAGCCCCAGCAGTACTACGACCAGCTCGTCCAGTCGGGTGCGGCGGCCGCCGTGTTCGGCGACGTGCGCCGCGGCAAGGCGCTCGCCTCGGTGATGGAGCAGGTCACGATGAAGGACTCGGAAGGCACCACGCTCACCCTCGACGACCTCCGGGCCGCCAGCGAGGACGAGCACGCCGGCCACAACCACTGAGTGCTCTCTGACAACCGGCCGCTGCCCCTTCGGCGGCGGCCGGTTGTCCTTTCCGGGGTGGGTGCGCTGTCAGCGAACACCTGCCCGAGCGGGAAGCCGATGCGCATTCGACCGGTTAGGTTGGTCGTACGACGGACAACCTGCCGACCGGTACCTAGGCCGGCACAGTCAGCTGTGAAGGGCTGCCATGACCGATCTCCACATCCCCGCGAGCCCTGTGCTGCGTGGGGGCGACACCCTCAGTGGCAACCTCGACGACTCGGTCTTCAACCGCCTGCTGCGTGAGCGCATCATTTTCCTCGGCAGCGAGGTGACCGACTCGGTTGCCAACCGAATCTGCGCGCAGCTGCTGCTGCTTTCCGCCGAAGACCCCCAGCGGGACATCAACCTCTGGATCAACTCGCCGGGTGGCTCGGTCTACTCCGGCATGGCGATCTACGACACCATGCAGTTCATCGACAACGACGTGCAGACCGTCGCGATGGGCATGGCGGCCTCAATGGGCCAGTTCCTGCTCTGCGCCGGTGCCCCGGGCAAGCGCTTCGCGCTGCCGCACGCGCGGATCATGATGCACCAGCCGTCCGGCGGCATGGGCGGCACCGCGGCCGACATCGCCATCCAGGCCGAGCAGATGCTTTACACCAAGCGCATGTTCCAGGAGCGGATCGCGTTTCACACGGGTCAGTCCCAGGATCAGATCGCAGAGGACTTCGACCGGGACCGCTGGTTCACCGCGCAGGAGGCCAAGGATTATGGCTTCATCGACAAGGTGATCACCACGGCCACCGAGGTGCCCGAGGGCGCCGGAACGCTGAACTGAGGAGCGGAACAATGACCGACCTGACCATGCCTCCCGGGTTCGCTCCGGTGCACAACCGCTACGTGCTCCCATCCTTCGTCGAGCGCTCCTCGAACGGGATGATGAAGGAGACCAACCCGTACAACAAGATGTTCGAGGACCGGATCATCTTCCTCGGCGTCCAGGTGGACGACGCGTCGGCCAACGACGTGATGGCCCAGCTGCTGACGCTGGAGAGCTCCGACCCGGACCGCGACATCACCATGTACATCAACTCCCCGGGCGGCTCGTTCACGGCCATGACGGCCATCTACGACACGATGCAGTACGTCCGTCCGGACATCTCCACCGTCTGCCTGGGTCAGGCCGCCAGCGCCGCCGCGGTGCTGCTGGCCGGTGGTACCCCGGGCAAGCGCCTCGCGCTGCCGCACTCCCGGGTCCTGATCCACCAGCCGGCCACCGAGGGTGGTTACGGCCAGGGTTCGGACATCGAGATCCAGGCCCGCGAGATCCTCCGCATGCGCACCCAGCTGGAGGAGATGATCGCCCGCCACTCCGGTCAGGCGGTCGACAAGGTCCGTAAGGACATCGACCGTGACAAGATCATGACGGCCGCCGAGGCCAAGGAGTACGGCATCGTCGACACCGTGCTGGCCAGCCGGAAGAAGACGCTGCAGGCCGTCGGTTCCGGCAGCTGAGAAGCGTGGTGTCAGGGGCCGGCCGGTGCACGCTAAACTGGCCGACCCCTGACACGCCCGTTTTGGGGGGTCGGAGAACAGCCTCTTTGCGGGTAACGTCGAGCATGCAGCCTCAGTTACGCGGTTCGGCAGACGATGAGATGGCAACGAGGCACTCAGTCTCGGACCAGGCCGGCGCGAGCCGGCCGATGAGCTCAAGGAGAACGTAGGTGGCACGGATCGGCGACGGCGGCGACCTACTGAAGTGCTCCTTCTGTGGGAAGTCCCAGAAGCAGGTCAAAAAGCTCATCGCGGGCCCAGGCGTCTACATCTGCGACGAGTGCATTGACCTCTGCAACGAGATCATCGAAGAAGAGCTGGCCGAAACCGGCGAGGTGAAGTGGGAAGAGCTTCCCAAGCCGATGGAGATCTGCGCCTTCCTCGACAACTACGTTGTCGGACAGGAACAGGCGAAGAAGGCACTCTCAGTAGCGGTCTACAACCACTACAAGCGCATCCAGGCCGAGTCGAGCGGCGCACCCGGTGGGGGCAGCGACGTCGAGGTGGCCAAGTCCAACATCATGCTCATAGGCCCCACCGGCTGCGGTAAGACACACTTGGCGCAGACCCTGGCCCGCATGCTCAACGTCCCGTTCGCGATCGCTGACGCGACCGCACTGACGGAGGCCGGCTATGTGGGCGAGGATGTGGAAAACATCCTGCTCAAGCTGATCCAGGCGGCCGACTACGACGTCAAGCGCGCCGAGCAGGGCATCATCTACATCGACGAGGTCGACAAGATCGCTCGCAAGAGCGAAAACCCGTCGATCACCCGCGATGTCTCCGGCGAGGGTGTCCAGCAGGCTCTGCTCAAGATCCTCGAGGGTACGGTCGCCAACGTCCCGCCGCAGGGTGGCCGCAAGCACCCGCACCAGGAGTTCATCCAGATCGACACGACGAACGTCCTGTTCATCGTGGGCGGCGCGTTCGCCGGCCTGGACCGCATCATCGAGTCCCGGGTCGGTCACGGCGGTGTCGGTTTCGGCGCTCACCTGCGCTCGATCTCGGAGCGGAACACCGACGACATCTTCAGCAAGGTCATGCCGGAGGACATGCTGAAGTTCGGCCTGATCCCCGAGTTCATCGGGCGGCTCCCGGTGATCACCACGGTGCGCAACCTCGACCGTGAGGCGCTCATCAAGATCCTCACCGAGCCCCGAAACGCGTACGTGAAGCAGTACCAGCGCCTGTTCGAGCTCGACGGCGTCGAGTTGGAGTTCGACTTCGACGCGCTCGAGGCCATCGCCGATCAGGCGATGCTGCGTGGCACCGGTGCCCGCGGCCTGCGGGCGATCATGGAAGAGGTCCTGCTCTCCGTGATGTACGAGGTGCCCAGCAACCCCGACGCCGCCCGGGTGGTCATCACCGGCGAGGTCGTGCTGGAAAACGTGAACCCGACCATCGTGCCCCGGGAGTTCGTCGGCCGTCGCCGTCGCCCGGACCGCGAGGAGAAGTCGGCCTGATCGACTGTTGTAGGGCCGTTCGCGGCCCTACAACCACGCCTCGCCGCACCGTAGGCTTCGACTCATGCGCGTTGCCGTCTGTCAGGTCAACTCCCGGGAGAACCGGGCTCAGAACCTCGCCGTGGCCCGGGACATGCTCGAGCGCGCGGCCGCGGCCGGCGCCGAGCTCGCGGTACTGCCGGAGTATGTCGATTATCTTGGCCCCGGCGCGAGTGCGCCCAAGCCGGAAAGCGTCGACGGCGAGTTCGCCGACTTCTTCGCCACCGCCGCGCGCGAGCTGAGCCTCTGGGTGCACGCCGGCTCGTTCCACGAGTCCGGCCCCGACGAACACCGCACCTACAACACCTCCCTGGTCTTTTCCCCGCAGGGCGACCTAACGGCGACCTACCGCAAGATCCACCTGTACGACGTGGAGATCGCCGGCCGGGTCTCCTATCAGGAGTCGCGCTCGGTGGCGCCCGGCGACGACACCGTGGTGGCCGAGATCGCCGGCGTCCGCACCGGCCTGTCGATCTGCTATGACCTGCGCTTCCCCGAGCTCTACCGGCGTCTGGCCGTGCAGGGCGACGCCCGGATCCTGGTGGTGCCCGCCGCCTTCATGCTCCACACCGGCCGGGACCACTGGGAGGTCCTGCTGCGGGCCCGCGCGATCGAGAACCAGTGCTATGTGGTCGCGGCCGCCCAGATCGGCGACCACGAGCCGGGCCGCACCTGTTTCGGCCGCAGCATGATCATCGACCCATGGGGGACCGTCGTCGCGCAGGCGCCCGACGCGGTGGGGATGGTGACCGCCGACCTCGACCTGGCCCGTGTCGAGCTGATCCGGACCGAGCTGCCCAGTCTGGCCAACCGTCGCCTATAATTAGAGAGTCGTGCGGACGTGGGTATTGCGGGTCACAGCATCTGTACGAGATAACCGATCACCGCGACGCCGATGACCGCGCCGCCGGCCAGCAGCATCGCGCCGCCCATCCGGGACGGGCCACGACGGACCATCCGCAGCACCGACACCACGAGCGTGACCAGCACAAGCGCTCCGATCACGAACTGCCAGAGCGGGAAGACGAGATCGAGGAGCGCGTCGGCAGCCAGTGTCGGGGATTCACCCATGAGCCCACTCTGTCATGGTCAGCGACTCGCTGCGGGGGCCTCGCGGGACAGACGGGCACGGGGGTCGATTTGCATCAGCGGCAGGTGATCACGTAACTTTCTCTCTGCCCGAGGGGAACCCGGACGGAACGGCACGAAAGTGACGGACCGGAAGGGGATTCGTCGGGTGGCAGAGGCACGCGCTAAGCTTGCCGAAGCCTCGGGCGAGGCTGGCTCGAAGTTCCGCGAAACCGGGATTTGCGCCAGCGAGATCGACCGAGTAGAGTAACAAAGCCCGCAGGGAGCCGGGCGGACTGATCGCCAAGTTGCGATCGTCGGCCGGTCCTACTGGGCCACCTCTACGAACTATCCGCCCAGACGGCGGATGTGTTCTGTGGAAAAACTGGGCGGTGCCAGCAAGATCTAGGATCTTGCGCAGGCGAAGCTGACCGGGTAAGTTCGAGCGGTTGCCCCGAGGGCGTTATAACAC
>NZ_BOQN01000191.1 GCF_018332695.1 Paractinoplanes toevensis | reverse complement strand
GGGTGGGCCTTTTTGCTGTGCTTATTGAGGGAAAGAAGAGCGGCCTGACCGAATGAACGATCAGGCCGGAACTGGAAAGAACGGGCTCAGGAGACGCGGTGCCGGCGGCTGCGCCAGTACGCGAACGGGCCGCGGATCACTCCGCCGAGCTCGATGAGGGTCAGCGCCCGCGGGTAGGTGCTCGTCTTCGACTGGTGCTTGGGACTGCTGGGCCCGAGGACGTGCTTGACGCCGGCGCCCAGGCGCTGCAGCATCTCGGGACGTTCCTGGCGGTTGGCCCACCAGCGCTTGGCGATCATGGCGGACATGCCGACGCCGTAGTTGAAGATCTGGTGGCGCAGGGCCGCGATCTCCCGGTGGTGCTGGTGCCAGACGAGCGCGGCCGGCTCGTAGACGAGGGTGCGGCCGCTCTGGATCACGCTCAGGTAGATGTCGAGATCTTCGCCGCCCTTGGCCGGGGTGCCCATGCCGAGTTTCTCGTCGAAGCCGTTCAGTGCGCGCAGGGCGTCGACCCGGAAAGCGCCGTTGGCGCCGGTGCCGAAGACGCCCGCGGCGTAGGGGTAGAGCTTGCTCGAGCCGCGGTGCTCCTTCAAGTCGTACCGCCGCTGTTGGAACCCCTTGGAGAAACCGCCGAACTCCTCGAAGAGGTATTGCGCGGGGGTTTCCAGCTCCATCGGCAGGATCATGCCGGTCACGCAGGCGACCGACTGGTCCTGGCGGAACACCTCGGTGATCGCTTCCAGCCACCGGCTGTCGACGGCGATGTCGTCGTCGAGGAAGGCAATCACGTCGCCGGTGCTCGCGGCCAAGCCGGCATTACGAGCCCGGGACAGGCCCGGGCGGTGCTCCAGCACCAGGCGTACGTCGTCGATGTTCTGCTGTTCGAAGAGGTCGGTCACGCCGGAGGTGGTGGGGCGGTTGTCGACCACCACGATCTCGTGCGGGGTGATCGTCTGAGCGCGGACGTCATCGAGCACCCGGAGCAGGCCGCGGGTCGCCACGCAGGTGGTGATCACGACCGTGGCCCGGACCGGCGCGACGGCCGGGGCGTCGGCGTGGCTGGGCTCCTCCGCGTAACCCTCGGCGGCGATCGTCTCGTCGAGGACCTTGCGCACCTCTTCCGAGGTGAGTCCGTCGTCGGGGACCGTCACCGGCACGAAGGCGACCGGCCGGCCGGAGCGCCGGACCAGAACCCGGGCCGGCCCGCTCTTGGTCATGGCCGGGATGTCGTCGTCGAGGTCGACCTCGACGATGTGGGTGGGCCGGAACGAACTCGGGTCCGGCCAGCCACCGAAACGGTCCAGGAGGGTGCTGATCACGAGCGAGCACCTGCCATGAGACGTCGTGCCAGCCGATAGCCGCGAGTCCGCAACCGTTCGCCCTTCCATGAGATGGGTGCTCCGGTAGCACCGATGACGCGGGCGACCTGCTCGCGCTCGGTGTCAGTGACGACGGTGAAACGGGCCACCGCCAGACAGTCGTCGGTCTGGTGAGAAATAGCGTTCTTCACTGCGTGAGCGTTGACATACCCCGCTTGGGCGATCGCCGAACGGGTGCGGCGGGAATGGCTGCCGTGCGGGTATGCGAACGAGTCGACCGTCATGCCGAGGAGGTCCTCGAGGTGCTTGCGGGAGTCGGCGGCTTCCTTCAACTCCGTCGCGGCGTTGAGCACATCCATGTGCGGATGCGTGACGGAGTGGGCGCCGATCTCGAGGGAGTCGACCGAGGCGATGTCGCGCAGGGCGGCCGGCGACAGCATGCCGGGCCGGTCGAAGTAGCCGGTCGTCATGAAGAGGGTCGACGACAGCGACAGCTTTTCCATGATCGGCAGGGCAACCTCGGCGAAGTCGGCGAACCCGTCGTCGAAGGTGAGCGCGATCGCGTGCTCCGGCAGCGGCTGCTCGCCTCGCAGGCAGGCGCCGAGCTGGCGGGCGGTCAGCGGAACCCGGCCGCTTGCCTGCACCGCCTCCATGTCCTCGCGGAACCCGGCCTCCGTGACCGCGAACGGGTCGCTGCTCTCGGCGCCGGTCGGGGTGATGGAGTGGTAGAGAAGGACGGGAACGAGCGTCTGTGCGGACATAGCTGTCGGTCGCCTTCGTCGTTGCAGGAGCTGTCGCACGCAGCTATCGCCGCGGGGACCAAGGCTAGCACCGGTTCTATGCGTAATCCCAGGCGTTGCTTAGTCGCCAATGAGCATTCTGTGTTAGGGCGACGAAGACCTAGCCCACCCGGCCATTTCCCCCAGAAAACGTGCCCACAATCTGTCCCATAGTCGAACCCACCCATAGAACGAACGGCCACCCCACACAGCCGCACCGCCCCGCACCAGCAACGGGCCAGACCAGGCCTACACCGACGCTACCACCGAGAAACCCCAGCTCAGTCCCCTTGTGAAGGACCGGGCCGCCAGGGCATGACCCCAAGCCATGCTCCCAGGGTGGTCTTTTCGGTCAGACCTGCCCCACCGGTCGCTCCGCCCATCCAACCCTGTCGTCCGTACTAGGCAGGCAAAGGGACAGACCTGCAACCGAGAAACGCCCCGTTCTCCATCCCGTAACAATAGACAAATTACTAAACGATGGCCCCGCAACAAATCCCCAGCATAAGTAATTGCATTGAATGCACAGAGCAAACCCGGGAAGCTCAACCACCGGGTGGTAAGCGCAACCACCGGGCTGAGCGCAACCACCGGGCTGAGCGCAACCACCGGGCTGAGCGCAACCACCGGGCTGAGC
>NZ_BOQN01000190.1 GCF_018332695.1 Paractinoplanes toevensis | reverse complement strand
ACGTTGAGTCCGGCGGCGTCCTACTCTCCCACACCCTCCCGAGTGCAGTACCATCGGCGCTGGAGGGCTTAGCTTCCGGGTTCGGAATGAGACCGGGCGTTTCCCCTCCGCTATGACCACCGAAACAGCTGCCAGCGGAACTAACCAGCAACCCGTCGTGATGACCGGGGTGGTTGTTCGTTTGCTGTGAATCGCACAGTGGACGCGTCGAGCATAATGTTTAGGGTGGTTAAGCCCTCGGCCTATTAGTACCGGTCGACTGAACCAGTTACCTGGCTTACATCTCCAGCCTATCAACCCAATAGTCTCTTGGGAGCCTTACCCACTCAAGGTGGTGGGATACCTCATCTCGAAGCAGGCTTCCCGCTTAGATGCTTTCAGCGGTTATCCCTTCCGAACGTAGCCAACCAGCCGTGCCCCTGGCGGGACAACTGGCACACCAGAGGTTCGTCCGTCCCGGTCCTCTCGTACTAGGGACAGCCCTTCTCAAGTATCCAACGCGCACGGCGGATAGGGACCGAACTGTCTCACGACGTTCTAAACCCAGCTCGCGTACCGCTTTAATGGGCGAACAGCCCAACCCTTGGGACCTGCTACAGCCCCAGGATGCGACGAGCCGACATCGAGGTGCCAAACCATCCCGTCGATATGGACTCTTGGGGAAGATCAGCCTGTTATCCCCGGGGTACCTTTTATCCGTTGAGCGACACCGCTTCCACACGCAAGTGCCGGATCACTAGTCCCGACTTTCGTCCCTGCTCGACCCGTCAGTCTCACAGTCAAGCTCCCTTGTGCACTTACACTCAACACCTGATTGCCAACCAGGCTGAGGGAACCTTTGGGCGCCTCCGTTACCCTTTAGGAGGCAACCGCCCCAGTTAAACTACCCACCAGACACTGTCCCTCGACCCGATCAGGGCCGCAAGTTAGATACCCAAATCCAACAGAGTGGTATTTCAACAATGCCTCCACCTGAACTGGCGTCCAAGCTTCACCGGCTCCCACCTATCCTACACAATTACATTCGGATACCAATGTCAAGCTATAGTAAAGGTCCCGGGGTCTTTCCGTCCTGCCGCGCGTAACGAGCATCTTTACTCGTACTGCAATTTCGCCGGGCCTGTGGTTGAGACAGTGGGGAAGTCGTTACGCCATTCGTGCAGGTCGGAACTTACCCGACAAGGAATTTCGCTACCTTAGGATGGTTATAGTTACCACCGCCGTTTACTGGCGCTTAAGTTCTCCGCCTCGCCCTCACGGGCTAACAGGTCCCCTTAACGTTCCAGCACCGGGCAGGCGTCAGTCCATATACATCGTCTTACGACTTGGCATGGACCTGTGTTTTTAGTAAACAGTCGCTTCCCCCTGCTCTCTGCGGCCATACCACGCTCCCACCGCAAGGGTGTTCACGCGTCCGGCCCCCCTTCTCCCTAAGTTACGGGGGCAATTTGCCGAGTTCCTTAACCACAGTTCGCCCGTCGCCTCGGTATTCTCTACCTGACCACCTGTGTCGGTTTCGGGTACGGGCCGCTCGGAACATCGCTAGAGGCTTTTCTCGGCAGCATAGGATCACTGACTTCACCTGATACGGCTCGGCATCACGTCTCAGCCTATGTATGTCGCGGATTTGCCTACGACACGGCCTACACGCTTACCCCAGGACAACCACCGCCTGGGACCAGCTACCTTCCTGCGTCACCCCATCGCTAAACTACTACCC
>NZ_BOQN01000189.1 GCF_018332695.1 Paractinoplanes toevensis | reverse complement strand
AAGTTCGCACTGTCATGCCGCGGAGCGCGTGCTTGTGCCTACGGCAGTAGTTACGCTCCGTGGTCCGAGCATGCGACTCTGCCGAAGCGTTCAGGCCGTGTCCATAACCCTGCCGGCGGCTCTCGTCGCCATCGATCCAATAGCGTGTCGCAGCTGATGAAGGGCTACGTGTGGCAGACGAACAGCTTCGGCGTTTCTTTCCCGGCCTGGACGTGGACGGATTTTGGGACGATATTGAGCAACTAGGATGCATGTATGGCGACGGTTTTCCCTCGGACGAACTGATCGCGTCGGTCGAGGCGGAGCTGGGGTTCCGGTTGCCTGCCTCGTACGTGGCACTGATGCGGACGCGCAACGGTGGTGTGCCGCGTAGTACTTGCTGCCCGGCACCGAGCAGGACAACCTGGGCCGAGGACCACGTCGCCCTCACCTCGATCATGGGGATCGGCCGGGAGGAGTGTTCGCTGGCGGGCCCGTCCGGCAGCCGCTTCTTCGTCCAGGAATGGGGTTATCCACCGGTCGGTGTGTACTTCGCCGACTGCCCATCTGCGGGCCACGACATGATCGCTTTCGACTACCGCGACTGCGGGCCCGACGGCGAACCGCGCGTCGTCCATGTCGACCAGGAAGTCGACTACAGGATCACCATGCTGGCGCCCGACTTTGCCAGCTTCGTCCAAGGACTGCGGCCGGACAGCGACTACAACCGCGACTGAACGCGTATCCGGACCTGGCGCTGTTGCCGCACCCGTCTGGTGCGCCTGTCACTGCCCGTACACGGGGCCGCGAACTGGTCGGGTTCGGCCGGCGAGCGCGGACCTTGCGTCAACGACCGCCGCGTCTACCTGGGCCTTCGCCATGGATTACGGAACGCCCCGCTTAACCGCCCACCGGCGATCCCCACCATCACCCGGGCCGGATGGGCGAGGGCGATTCCGGATCTGGCGATCCGCGCGACAGGCAGCCTTCGCAGGTCGTGGGTGTGCTGGCTGGTACTCCGGTTGCGCAAGCTTGGTACGTGCGCGAGCAGCGGAACTCCCGGTCGACGCTGCCCGACTGCCCGTCTTTGCCGCACGGGGATTGCAGCCAACCGGAGGTTAAGCCCCGGAGCCCGTTGGAGCCATCGGACAAACTGACCTTCGCCGACGCGGCGACGGCGGCGATCTTTGCGATGCTTGATGAGCTGTGTCCGAGCGCCGTTGCCGGCCTTCTGCCGGTGCCTACGGCCGGGCGGGCGAGTTCGGGCGTGTAGCCGCTGGCGCAGCGTCTCGCGTCTGGCGCGTCGGCGGCCGAACGAACTACGTCATTCGGCCGGCAGAGAATGGAGGCTTTGCACGGTCGAGCCTGGGAGGCAGTGCCGCCGTGGGCATCCCGCGGCCTTAAACGATCGATGACACATGCCGTTGTCACTAGCCTGTCCTCATGCCTGACGATCTGGAGGCCGCAGTCGGCCGACTCTACGCGGCGTTCATGAGTGCGCGGCTGGGCGACAGCGTCGGGTTCTGCGACCACTGTGTCGACCCTGCACAGGTGGAGGATCTGCGGGTTACCCCGCTGCGGCAGCTGACTCCGCGGCAACTCGGTCCGCTGCTGTTCAACGCCATAAACACCTGGGGCGACGTAACGTACTTCACGCATTTCTTGCCGCGCCTGTTGGAGTTGGTCGCGGCCGGCGAAATGGAGAACTGGAGCTACTCGGTCTTCCTGCCCGGTCCTCTGGCACAGTGCCGGGAATCGGCGACGGAGGATCAGCGCGACGCCATCGCCGATTTCCTGCGGGCTTGGTGGACCGCGGCCATATCGCGAGAGGACTGTCCGTGCCTACCTCGTGACGTGCTCGAAGTGATCGACGGTTGCGGACTCGCGGTGGAGCCCTTCCTCGATACGTGGTCGACAACCCCGGGCGAGACGGCGGCTCGGCAACTGGCGGATTTCGTGACGGACTGGGCCTTAGGAAGCGCGGGATCCGATCGGCTTACCGCCGCGATCGACCATTGGTTCCGCAGTGACGCCCCATCCATCCTCCTTCGCCAACGCCCCGAACCGGCTTGCACCCTCGAAATCACCGAAGCGATCGACTGCCTCGCCCTTTACCGGGCGTCACCAAAAGTCAGCAGGTTTCATCCCCTCGGATGACAACGTGACGGCCCTGATCTCTGCGGCCCCTGCGAGGTTCACCGAATGCCTCACCGGTCGAACACACAGCCGCTTCGCGGTCAGCCGAAAATAGAGATGAGGCGCATTATTCTGCCGCTGATAAGCGCGGCCCGGTCCAGTGGCAGGCGCGGGCTACTGCTGCGGCGTGCGGGCCGACGGGCGGTTGCGGGTACAACGCCCGCCGGCAGGGCCAAGAGTACGAGACCTTAGTCTGGAGCGAGAGAAGCATCCTGATCTGCCGCCGTCGCACGTGCAGGTCGAGGACAGCATGTTGCTTCGCATGCGCGGGCTTTGCTGCTATCGGCTTTTGAACCTGTCGGTGAGCATTCGTCGGCCGTATGCGGCAAGGGCTCGGCGGTACGGACTGCTTAGGAAAATCGGCGCCAGCCCATCGGGTGAGCCAGGACGATGATCAGCGTGCCCACGGGGCCCCACAGGCTCGGGACGAACCACGGCCGGTGATCAAGACCCTTGCGGCGGACGAGCCACTGATTCAGGGGGTAAGTGGCTGCGACGATACCCAGCCACATCAACCAGCCCACGTTTCTCATCGCCCCGTACCCTCGTGTAGATCGCCAGGACTCTAGCTTTGCGCTGCCGGCAGGTGTTCCCCTCCTCGGGCCGAAGCCGTATCCCTTCGGGCCGCAGATGGGTCCGTTGACCGCTTGGCTTCAACTGGGAGGGCCATAGTCGCGGCTGGCGGGCTGAGAATACGGATCTGCCGTCTACCGCGCAGCGCTCTGCGGCGAG
>NZ_BOQN01000188.1 GCF_018332695.1 Paractinoplanes toevensis | reverse complement strand
GGCGAGCGCCTTGCCCTTGGCCGCGCTGGCGAAGTCGTCGGTGAAGCTGCCGGCCTGCTTGGTCTTGTCCCAGCCGAGCACGGTGACGTTCTTGCTCTTCACCTTGTTGTAGTAGGCGACGCCGTCGGCGAAACCGTCCATGAAGATGGTCACCGGCGGGATCTTCAGGCCGCCGAACGTGGCGACCTTGCCCGACTTCGAGTAACCCGCGGCCAGGTAGCCGGCGAGGAACGAGGCCTGGTGGGTGGCGAACTGCATCGGGTAGACGTTGGTCCCGGTGCTCGCGCTGTCCACGATGGCGAACTGCGAGCTCTTCTCCGCGTCCGACACCTTCTGGGTGGCGGTGCCCATGAGGCCGCCGACCGAGAGGATGAAGTTGCACTTCTGGGTCACGAAGCCGCGCAGGTTGGGCTCGTAGTCGGCCTCGGCGCTGGACGCCACGTACTTCGGGTCGACGTTGCTGGCCTGCGACTTCGCTGCCTGCAGACCGGCCCACGCGGAAGCGTTGAACGACTTGTCGTCGATGCCGCCGGTGTCGGTGACCATGCAGGCCTTGTATGCGGCCGCGGTGCTGGCCGAGCTGCT
>NZ_BOQN01000187.1 GCF_018332695.1 Paractinoplanes toevensis | reverse complement strand
GCCAAGGGCAAGGCGCTCGCCAACACGTTCGTCTCGCAGGGCGCCGACGTGATCCTCCCGGTTGCCGGCGGCACCGGCCTCGGTGCGGCCGAGGTCGCCCAGGGTTCCAGCGGCAAGGTCTCGGTCATCTGGGTCGACCAGGACGGCTGCAAGAGCGCGGCGCAGTACTGCGGCGTCTTCCTGACCACGGTCGTCAAGAACATTGAGGACGCGGTGGAGAAGGCGGTCGTCGCCGGCGCCACCGGCACTCCGCTCTCCGCGACCCCGGGTTACCTGGGCACGCTGGAGAACAACGGCGTCGAGCTCGCGCCGTACAACCAGTTCGACAGCAAGGTCGACGCGGGCCTCAAGTCTGAGGTCGAGAAGCTGAAGGCCGACATCATCGCGGGCACGGTCAAGGTCGAGTCGGCCAACGCCCCGAAGTAAGCAGGTAGGTAACATCTGGCCGCCGCCGGCTGCGAATTCTTCTCGCAGCCGCGCGGCGGTTCCCATGAGGTCAGGCCGAGGTCAGGAGATTCCGCTGAGACTCGAATTGCGCGGCATCACCAAGCGCTTCGGCGACCTGGTGGCCAACGACCACATCGACATCACCGTCGAGCCCGGCGAGGTGCACGCCCTGCTGGGCGAGAACGGCGCCGGCAAG
>NZ_BOQN01000186.1 GCF_018332695.1 Paractinoplanes toevensis | reverse complement strand
CCCGGCACCGGCCGCGGCCCCCAAGGACCCTCGGAGGAGCGTGCGTCGACTGATCATGACCGCTCCTTGATGCGGAGGAAGGTAACCGAGTTGGCCGGGAACGACCGGGTGAAGGTCGACCCGATCCCGTTGATCGTGCTGGTCACCGGCTGGATCGGCTCGGCCGAGCGGGTGTTCTGCTCACCCGGGTCACCGGCCAGGACGGTGATCTTCGCGGTCTTCGAGACCTTGATACCGCCGAGGTCCACTCTGGTCAGTGCCACCCTGTCCTGGGCATTGACCACCTTGACGATCAGCTCACCGGTGCGGTTGTCCCGGGTGACGACCTGGGCGAACGGCTCGGACACCTTGTTGTCGTCGAAACTGGCCCACTCGACGCCGTCCTTGAACAGCGTGACCTTCGTACCCCGTACCTGGATCTTGAGGTCGTAGATCTGGCCCGTCACCACTGTGTCCGGCCTGGTCAGGATCTGCTCCTTGGCGTCGGCGGAGCCGGACGCCTTCTCGACCGCGCCCTGGGTGTTGTTCCAGCCGCCCAGGTTCCACCAGTACCAGCTGTCCGAGTTCTTGATCCCGAACGGGATGAGGAAGCCCTCGGCGCCGGCCGTCTTGGTGGCCTTCAGCGTGACGTCGTAGTCGGTGGCGGTGATGTCGGTGGCCGCCGCGACCATCGTGTTGGTCGCCGCGGTGTCGGACTGCACGTAGGCGCCGTCCTGCACCGACCAGGTGCCCCGGTTGGACAGCGAGGTCCAGCCGTCCGCGTTGCCGTCGCCGAAGTCGTCGGAGAGCAGCGTGGTGCCGTCCGGAGTGGTGACCTTCAGGTCGTCGTACTTCGCCGCGGTGGCCCAGGTGGACAGGCCGACCCGGCCGGTGATCGGCTTCGGCTGGACGACCGCGCCGGTCGTTGTGCTCGGGACGACCCGGTCGCCGACGTTGGTCATGAACAGCTTCTGCATCTGGTAGCTGGTCGTGCCCCACGACTCGTCGTTGTCGAACCAGATCAGGTCCGGCCGCCACTGCACGTTGTCGATGTTGGCGTACAGCGGCGCGTAGGACGCCATCTTCACCACGTCGGCATTGCGCTCGAGGCCGGTCATATAGGCCGCCTCGGCCAGCGAGTTCGCGAACTTCGCATCCAGCGAGGCGTACTCACCCAGGAAAACCTTCGGACCACTGCGATCGTACGAGTCGTAGCGCGCATTGTTCTGCAGGAACCAGGACGGGCTGTTGTAGTAATGCTCGTCGACCATGTCGCTGCCGGCCGCCTTGTTCTTGGCCCACAGGTTGTCGAACGTGGCACCGGTGTCGTCCGGCCCGGAATTGCTGATCACCGTGACGTTCGGGTACTTCGCCTTGATCGCGGCCCGGAACTGCAGGTAGTTCGCGAAGTACTCCTCCGGCAGGTTCTCCTCGTTGCCGATCGCCACCTTGCTCAGCCCGAACGGCTTCGGGTGGCCCATCTGCGCCCGCACCCGGCCCCAGGTCGAGGTGACCGGCCCGTTGGCGAACTCGATCAGGTCGAGAGTGTCCTGGATGTACTTCTGCAGCAGCGCCGGGTCGTTGGTCGCCCGGTTCTGCCCACAGCCGGTGACCAGGGCCGGCAGGACCGGCAGCGGCTGGGCGCCGATGTCCTCGGAGAACTGGAAGTACTCGTAGTAGCCGAGGCCGTAGCTCTGGTTGTAGCCCCAGAAGTTGGCGTTGGTGGCTCGGGTCTCGACCGGTCCGACCGTGTCCTTCCACTGGTAGGAGCGGGCCCGCGGGTAGTTGTTGGCGGCGTCGTAGCCGTACATGCTGCCGGTGTTGACCAGGCAGCCGCCGGGGAAGCGAACGAAGCCGGGCTTGAGCGCCGCGACCTTCTCGGCGAGGTCCCGGCGAAGGCCGTGACCCTTGTAGGTGTCCCGGGGGATGAGCGAGACCTCGTCCAGCCGCGCCGATTTGTCCACCGAGACGGTCAGGCGGCCGGCGTCCGTCGTGGTGGTGGCGCGGAGTGTGCCGGTGTACCTGGTCCAGGTGTCGGTCGTGACCTTCCGAGCGAGCGTCGCACCGCCCAGGGCTACGTTCAGGGTCGCGCCGGCATCGGCGCGTGCCCAAACCGAGAAGTCGTAAATATTGCCCTTTTTGGTGGCGATGCCGCTGTTGTAGCCGGCGTTGGTGAGTCCGGCGCTGCCGGTCACCCGCAGATACGTGCGGTTGCGGTCGTTGAGCCGGGCATCGTCGTTGACCGTGGTGGCGGTGCCGGTGACGGTCCAGCCGGTGAGTCCGTTGTAGCCACTGCGGTCGGCCGGCAGAAACTCGAAGGAGCGGTTGCGGACGAGCTCGGCGTAGAGACCGCCGTCCGCCGCGAAGTTGATGTCCTCGAAGAAGACGCCGTACATCGAGTCGTCGATGGCGGCGCCGTTATCGGACGGATGCACGGTGATGGTGTAGTCGGGATCCGCGGACGCGGCTGCCGGGGGTGCCACCGCGAGCGGCAGAGCCGCCAGTGCGACGGCCGTGCCGGCGATCCGTGTTCGTAGTCGGGGCATGACGGGGTCCTCCCGAGATGTCCATGTGCACGTCAACATCATGTAGCCGCCGACGGCCAACCTTCTTTGCGGATACGTACTGCTGAAGGCCGCTGCAATCCCTTGACGTTCATCGATGTGAACGTTCACTCTAGCCGTAACACCCCGGAAATGTCAGCGGCGAGAGGAGTCTCATGTCGTTTCGCAGGAAAGCGCTTGCCGGAGCAGTCGGCCTGGTAGCGGTCGGTGCCCTGGCGGTCGGAGTCGGGTCGGCCGACGCGGCCACCTACCCCGGCCCCGGCGCGGTCACCGGCAGCATCAACGTGCACGACCCCGGCATCGTGAAGAAGCCGGACGGCACCTACCTGATCGCGCACACCGGCAACAACATCACGCTGAAGACCTCGACCGATCGCACCGCGTTCAAGGATGCGGGGGTGGCCTTCCCGAACGGGGCCTCCTGGACGACCGCCTACACCGGCGGCAGCGCGAACCTGTGGGCGCCCGATATTTCGTACCGTAATGGCAAGTACTGGATGTACTACTCGGCGTCCACCTTCGGGTCGAACCACTCCGCGATCTTCCTGGCCACCAGCACCACCGGCGCCTCCGGCAGCTGGACCAACCAGGGCCTGGTCATCGAGTCCAACACCAGCGACAACTTCAACGCGATCGACCCGAATCTGTACGTCGATCCGTCCGGCAACTGGTGGCTCAGCCTCGGCTCGTTCTGGACCGGGATCAAGCAGGTCCAGCTCAACGCGTCCACCGGCAAGCGGCTCAACACCACCATCCGCTCGCTGGCCGGCCGGGGCGGCGGCGCGATCGAGGCACCGTTCCT
>NZ_BOQN01000185.1 GCF_018332695.1 Paractinoplanes toevensis | reverse complement strand
CTCCGGGGGCCGAGCCCCCGGACGCCCCGCGCTGCCGGGGTGCGCCTGCGGACCCCGCTGGCCCGCGCTGCCGGGGTGCGCCTGCGGACCCCGGCTGGCCCGCGTTGCCGGGGTGCGCCTGCGGACCCCGCTGGCCCGCGCTGCCGGGGTGCGCCTGCGGACCCCGGCTGGCCCGCGTTGGCCCGCGTTGCCGAGGTGAGCCTGCGGACCCCGGCTGGCCCGCGTTGCCGGGGTGCGCCTGCGGAGTGGGCTGGTGGGCTAGTGGGGTGGGGGCTGGGTCATGGCGATCAGGCCGGCCAGGGTCGAGGTCAGGACTTCGGTCACGTTGGGCAGGTCGGCGGGGCAGAGGCCGGCGCTGAGCTCGCTGATCACCTGGCCGTCGGGATCGGTGCTCACGATGCACAGGTCGATGCGGTGGTCGTCGGTGGGGAAGGCGGTCACCTGGTAGTCGGTGTCGCCCAGGACCACGCGGCGGTCGAGGGTGATGGGGGACGACTGGAGCGCGGTGTCATTCATGGGGGTGACATTAGGGTCACCCTCTGACAGTTTCGGGATCAGCGGAGGCGGGCGGCCGGCGCGGTCACGCCCGGCCCACCTGGCCGAGCCACTTGCGGTAGTGGTCGGCGAACGGTTCGTCGTTCTGGGTGAGGGCCTCGCGCAGCTCGGCCACCGCCTGCAGAGCACCCTGGACGATCTCGTCGGGGTAACCGAGCGAGATCCGGTGCTCGGCGAACTCGTCCTCGTCCTCGACCTCCACCCGGCCGTCGGCGCGGTAGCGGACCAGGTCGATGTCGAGATCGATCACGGTGATCTCGGCCGGGCCGGTCCACCGGGCCGGGGTGGTGACGTCGCAGTACATGTCGCGGGCGTCCGGCTCGGCCAGGCACATCGCCATCCACCAGCCCTCGGCCGGGATCAGCCGGACCGCGTCGGCCCGGGTCAGCCCGGTCGGCCGGCTGCCGTAGTGATAGCTGACCACGCTGCCGCGCGGGGTGGCCAGCCACGTGCCGTACGCATCTTCGCCGAGCAACCGGCCGGTGACCTGGCGGTGCGGTGAACCGTCGAACTTGCGCAGGATCAGATCGACGGCAGTCACCCGGAGAGGCTACATCGATCACCGTCGGGTGAGTGCCCCACCGGACGGCAACCGGGAAGCAACGAGTGAACATTCAACTCGACCCGGGGCGGAACCGATCCAACACTTGCCTGGCGGGGAGCACCCGCCGGTGGGCGGGCCCCGGTCGGAAATCCCCTCGGCGATCGGGCCCGCCCGGATACCAGGGGAGGGGTGTAGTGGCGGAGCTGTTCATCGGCGCGGATACCGAGAAGACCGTGGTCTCGGCGTACCCGCTGAAGACCCGGACCGGTCGCACCCGCCGCACCCGCACCGGAACCGTGACCGAGTTCCTTCCGGTCACGCCGAGCGGGCGAAGCCGCGAGGTCCGGGTGACCTTCCTGGCCCGGCTGAGCCTTCCGCTGGTGCTCGTCGCCACCCTGATGTTCGCGGCCGGGCTGCCCGCCTGGTTGCCGGCCGTTATCATCCTGGTCACCGTCGGCCTGGCCGGCTGGGACGACCGGCGCCGCGCGCAGCGCACCACCTTCGCGATCCCGCGTGATCCCGGCGCGCGCGTCCTGCGTACGCCCGAGGAGCGTGCGGCCTACGGCCGTGCCGTCGCCGTCGCCCGCCGGATCCGGCGCACCTGGCCGGCGCTGCCCGGCATGATCGACCCGGACGCCGCCGACGCCACCCTCACCCACGCCCTCGACGACCTGGCCAGCCTGCTGGTCCGGCGGCAGGAGATCCGCGCCCTGCGGACCGGCCTGCGGAACGTACGGATGGCCGACGTGCCGGCCGACAGCCCGGCCGCGCTCGCCCTCGCCGAGCAGCGGCAGCGCACCGAACAGCTGTGGCTCGACTCGGCCGCGCAGGCGAACCGCATCCTGCGCAGCATCGACGAGACCGCGCTGGCCGGCGAGACGTTCGTCCGCGAGCAGCGGATCGGCGCGACCGCCCGGCAGGCCGAGCAGGTCCTGGCCCGGCTCACCGCCGGTGCGCCGCCCGCCGAGTCCGCGCCGGAGCTCGCCGACCGGACGACGGTGGTCCTGGACGCCTACCGGGAGCTGGCCGCTGCCGCATCATTGGTGCCGTGACCCCTACCGATGACGTGCTCCGCGAGGTCGGGCCCCGGCTGCGGGCGCTGCGCCGCAAGTCGCGGATCACGCTCGCCGCGCTGGCCGAGACCACCGGGATCTCGGTCAGCACCCTGTCCCGGCTCGAGTCGGGGCAGCGCAAGGCCACCCTGGAACTGCTGCTTCCGCTGGCCCAGGCCCACCGGGTGCCGCTGGACGAACTGGTCGGCGCGCCGCAGACCGGCGACCCCCGGGTGTACGCACGGCCGATTGAACGGTTCGGTCAGCTGATCCTGCCGCTGAGCCGTAATCCGGGCGGCCCGCAGGCGTTCAAGCACATCATCGCGGCGGGGGACACCCGGCAGAAGCCCGACCCGAAGACGCACGAGGGCTACGAATGGCTCTACGTGCTCACCGGCAAGCTCCGCCTGATCCTCGGCCCGCACGACCTGGTCCTGCCGGCCGGGGAGGCGGCGGAGTTCGACACCCGGACACCGCACTGGTTCGGCAGCGCCGGGGAGGCGGTCGAGTTCCTCACCATCTTCGACCAGCAGGGTGCCCGGATCCACGTCCGGGCCCGGCCGTCAGCTGCGCCGGGGAGTTCCCGGCGGACGGGAGCCGACGGGGCGTGACCCGCGGGGCCGAGTACCGGCGCCACGATCACGCAGGTTCACTCCTTTGTGTGACTCGACCATCACACAGAATGCAACTACGTTGTCTGTCGACATGCGTGCCCCCGCCGATGCCCGTGTACCGTCCGCTACCAGCGTCAACGATCCGGCGGTCGGTCGGACGTTAGCGCCCTCATCCGGCTCGCCGGCTGGTGGACAGTTGCCGCGGCACGGTGATCCGGGGTTCGCGAACCGCCCCGATGGCCGCCACCAGCAGGTCCTGGACGATCTCCGGCGCGGGCAGCGTCCACTGTGTCCGCTCGGGCGGCACGGCCCAGCGCACCGGCCCTTCCAGCATCCGGCTCGGCGCGGCCGGGATCCACGAGCCACGCCCGTGCCGCACCACGTCCAGCCGGTGCTCCAGCTCGTCGCGCAGCGGGGCGCCCGGCCGCACCAGGAACATCCAGCGCCCGGCCGCGGTGACCGCGACCGGCCCGGCGGCCCGGTGCAACCGGGCCATGCCGAAGACCTGCAGGCCGAGCGAGGCCGGCACCTCCAGCACGTCGAAGCGCCGGCCGGTGGCGAGCAGCACGCTGTGCGGGCGGTGCCGCCACCACCGGTGCACCAGGCCGGTGTCGGTGGTGGCGTTGTCCTCCCAGGACTCCAGGGCCGGGTGGCACATCATGATCGGGCAGCCTGGCCGGCCGCACGCGAATCGGTGCCCGGTCAGCCAGGCGCCCGGCGTCACGGCCCAGCCGTGGGCGGCGTACCGCAGCGCGTGCCGGCGCAGCCGGCTCCGCTCCCATGGGACGAACGGATGATTGGCGGTCCACTGCATGGCTCCACAACCTTCGGCCTAGGAGGACTTCCGGGTGGACCGACGGCCATAACAGCCGCCGGTGCCGTATCCAAGCCCGACACACCTCGTTGGGCTCGTCAGATTCACCCTTTGCAAGTTGCAACGAAAACTACGAGCATCGGTGAGCAGGCGATCACACACGCTGTGCGACACACGTACGCGTGAAGTGTTCAGACTGCAGTTGACACAAGGGCTCGCCGGCGGGGGTCGCCGGGGAGTCGGGGGAGGCACCGTGGACGAGCTGCCGATCGGCCGCCGCGTCGCCTACTGGCGCGGCCGACGAAAGATGTCCCAGCAGGTCTTCGCGGACCGGTTGGGGAAGTCCAAGAGCTGGGTCGACAAGGTGGAGCGCGGGGTCCGCCGACTCGACAAGTTCTCCGTGGTCTACGAGATCGCCGACGTACTCCAGGTCGACGTCCAGCTGCTGCTGGGCAAGGACGTGGAGCGCCGGCCGGAAACGCAGAACTGCATCGACCAGGTGGAAGTTGAGGAGATTCGCGCGGCTCTGGAGCGTTATGACCAGATGAGCGCGTTCTTCCAGGCTGTGCCTAACTCGCCACCATTGACGGAAATGCGTAAAGCGGTCAGCCACGCCTGGCTGACCTACCAGCACGCCAAGTACGGCGTCCTGGCCCGGGCACTGCCCAAACTGCTGCGCGACGCGCAGGCGGCGGACAGTGCGCATGCGACCACGGCCGAGGCCAAGGACGCTGCCCACCTGCTCGGGCAGGTCTACCAGATCGCCTCCTCGGCGCTGCGCAAGGTCGGTGAGCACGAGCTGTCCTGGCTCGCCGCGGACCGGTCCATCGCGGTGTCCCAGCGAGCCGGCGACCAGCTGCTCGCCGGGCTGGCCAGCTACCGGGTCGGCAGCGCGCTGCTGGCTCTCGGCCGGGTGCGTCCCTCGCTCGAGGTGAACGTCAACATCGCCAACCGGCTCGCGCCCAGCCGCGATCAGACCCATCCCGACCGGCTCTCGGTGTACGGCATGCTGCTGCTCAACGGTGCGATGGCGGCGGCGCGCATCGGCGACAGCGCGACCGTGCGCGACCTGCTCTGCGGCGCCGAACAGGCGTCGCTGGAGCTCGGCGGCGACTTCAACCACTACTGGACCAGCTTCGGCCCGACCAACGTGCAGCTGCACCGCTGCGCCACGGCGGTCGAGCTCGGCGACGGCCGCATGGCGGTGGAGACCCACGAGAAACTTCTCAACCCGGTGGGCTTCAACGCGATGCTGCCCGAGCGGCGGGCGCACCACTACCTGGACATCGCCCGCGGCTACACGCAGATCGGCAACATCGAGAAGGCCAGCGAGATGCTCCTCGAGGGTGACCGGCTCGCCCCGTCGGAAATCCGCTGCCGCCCGCTCGCCCACGAGGTTCTATCCGACGTGCTTCGCCGGACGCGTGGCACGCCGCCGGCTCCGATCGCGGAGCTGGCCGAGCAGATGGGAGTCGGCGTATGAGTGGAGCGGGGAGGCTACGAGCCCTGGCCACAACGGCGAATGATCGCCGAGTCGAGGAACGCAGGCCGGCACAGGGGTGGGTCTTCGCGTGATTACCGGTAACCCCTCGCCGGGCGTGCTCTACATCCTGGTCTGTGGCTCCCCTATCGCCCGTGATGTCGGCATTCTGGTTGGCCTGGCCCAGCAGGAAGGCTGGGACGTGTGCGTGATCACGACGCCGGACGGTCGCAAGTTCGTCGACGTGGCCGCACTCCAGGCACAGACCGGACATCCGGTACGTACCTATTACAAGAGTCCCGGCGACCCCGACATGCTGCCCGAGGCGGACGCGATGATCGTCGCGCCGGCCACGGTCAACACGGTCAACAAGTGGGCCGCCGGGATCACCGACACACTGGTTCTCGGCCTGCTCGTCGAGGGCTACGGGTACGGCGTGCCCACCGCCGTCGTCCCGTACACCAACAAGGTGATGGCCCTGCACCCCGCGCTGCACGAGAGTCTCGCCAAGCTACGCGACTGGGGTGTGCACGTCCTGTACGGCGAGGACGTGTGCCGGCTGGGCGGCCCCGGGCAGACGGATCGCTACCGCGGACAGTTCCCGTGGCGGCGCGCCCTGCAGGCGGTCAGCAATCCGGTGACGATGAGCAGCCGAGTCGAGCCGGGCGCGGTCGGCTAGCCCGATAGAGTTGTCGGCCGTGACCGACAACGCCGCACCACCCACCGTTCTGGACGTGGTGAACGCCCTGGACCGGCGCTACCCCCGGGACTGGGCGGAGTCCTGGGACCGGGTGGGCCTGGTGCTCGGTGACCTCGAACACTCCGTGTCCCGGGTCCTCTGCGTGGTCGACTGCGTCCCCGAGATCGTCGACCAGGCACTGGCCGAGGGCGCCGACCTGATCGTGGCGCACCACCCGCTGCTGCTGAAACCGGTGTCGACGATCGCCCCCGACACCTACAAGGGGCGCATCATCCACCGGCTCATCCGCGGCGACGTGGCCCTCTACGCGGCGCACACGAACGCGGACGTGGCCAACCCCGGCGTCTCCGACGCGCTGGCCGGACGGCTCGACCTGGGCAACCTGCGCCCCCTGGTGCCGGCCGCCACCGGCGGAGGGCGGGGCATCGGCCGCATCGGCGAGCTCCCCGAGCCGATGGACCTTGCCGAGTTCACCGGCTTCGCGGCGAACCGGCTGCCGGTCACCGCGGCCGGCATCCGGGCCGCCGGCGATCCGGCCCGGACCATCCGCACCGTCGCGGTGTGCGGCGGCGCCGGCGACTCGTTCCTGGCCGATGCGACGAGGGCGGGAGTCGACGCGTACGTTTGCGCGGACCTCCGCCACCACCCCGCCAGTGAGCATCTCGCCGAGAACGGCCCCGCGCTGCTCGACGTCGCCCACTGGGCGACCGAACGCCCCTGGCTGGACGAAGTGGCGGAATGGCTGCGCGGCGAGTTCGACGTCGCGGTCACGGTGTCCGACGTGGACACCGACCCCTGGACCATTCATGCTTTCAGTTCCTCGGAGAAAGAGATCCAGCCATGAAGGCCTCCCCGGAAGCCCAGCGCCGCCTGCTCGACCTGCAGGCGGTCGACACCGCCCTGGCCCAGCTCGCCCACCGGCGGAAGTCGCTCCCCGAGCTCGCCGAGATCGACAATGTGTCGCGGGAGCTGTCCGCGCTGGAGGACGAACGGGTCCGTGCGCAGGTCGCGGTCGACGACATCGACCGCGATATCAGCCGCTTCGAGAAGGACATCGAGCAGGTACGCCAGCGCAAGGAGCGCGACCAGAAACGCCTCGACGGCGGCGGCGCCCTCCGTGAGATCGAAGGTCTGCAGCACGAGCTGGCCACCCTCAATCGGCGGCAGTCGGAGCTGGAGGACGCCGAACTCGAGCTGATGGAGCAGAAGGAGACCGCCGAAGCCACCCTGGCCGAGGTCATCGCCCGGCTCGCCGCCGCCACCACCCGCCGCGACGAGGCCGAACGCCGCCGCGACGAGGCACTGACCGACATCACCAAGGAGACGGAGTTCAAGAACTCCAGCCGCGGCCCGCTCGCCGCCGACCTCCCCGCCGACCTGGTCACCCTCTACGACAAGATCCGTACAGAATCCGGCCTCGGCGCCGCCCTGTTCCGCTCGGGCCGCTGCGGCGGCTGCCGCATCGAGCTGTACGGCGCCGACCTGGCCCGGGTCAAGGCGGCCGCGGCCGACGACGTGGTCCGCTGCGAGGAATGCCGCCGCATCATGGTGCGCACGGCGGAGTCCGGGCTGTGAGAGTCGCGATCGAGGCCGACGGCGGATCCCGGGGAAACCCCGGACCGGCCGGCTACGGCGCGGTCGTCCGCGCCCACCCGACCGGCGAGATCCTGCTGGAACGCCTCGGCTCCCTGGGCACCACGACCAACAACGTCGCCGAGTACACCGGCCTGATCGAAGGCCTCAAGGCAGCGCGCGAACTCAACGCCACCGAGGTCGACGTCCGGATGGACTCGAAACTGGTCATCGAGCAGATGTCCGGCCGCTGGCAGATCAAGCACCCCGGCCTGCGCCCCCTCGCGGCCACCGCCGCTGAGCTGGTCACCCACTTCGACAAGGTGACCTTCGACTGGATCCCCCGGGAACGCAACAAGGCGGCGGACGCGCTGGCCAACCGCGCCATGGACGAGGCAACCGGCAAGATCCCGCGCTCGGCGGCCCCGCTCGACCTCGACGCGGCGGCGGCCCCCGTCTCCTGGGCGCCCCCGTCGCTGGACAACGCCACCCGGATCATCCTGGTCCGGCACGGCGAGACGGCACTGACGAAGCAGGGCCGCTACTCCGGCCGCGGCGACGTGCCCCTGTCCGACGAGGGCCAGGCGCAGGCGATGGCGGCCGGCGGCCGCGTCGCCGGCATCAGCCGTGACGTCACGGCCGTCCTGAGCTCACCCTTGGGCAGATGTACGCGTACGGCGGAACTGATCGCCGCCGAGGTGGGCGGCATCCCCGTCACCGTCGTCCCCGACCTGATCGAATGCGACTTCGGCGACTGGGAGGGCCTGACCTTCGCCGAGGTCCAGGAGCGCTGGCCCGACGAGATGCGCGAGTGGCTGGCCTCGGCCGGGGTGGCACCGCCCGGCGGCGAGTCGTTCCGCGCGGTGTCGAAACGGGTCCGAGGCGTCCTGGCAACGATCAAGGACGAGTACGCCGGCGGCGTGGTGGTCGTGGTCTCCCACGTCTCCCCGATCAAGCTGATCCTGAAGGACGCCCTGGCCGCGTCCGACGCGTTCCTGCACAGAATGTTCCTGGACGCGGCCGGCGTCTCCACCATGGACATCTGGCCGGACGGCAACATAGCGGTCCGCTCCGTGAACGAGACGTCCCACCTGCGCTGAGATGGAACGCCGGATCGATCTGAGCAATCTTGACCTGGACCGGGCCGCCGTTCTGATCGCCGAACGCGTACCCGTCTGGTCGGCCTGGGGACTGACGGTGCGCCCACCCACGTGGATGGACAACGACGTCGAGTGGCCCGCACCCCTGCACGAGGACCGGCGCGAGACGCGACGCCCCATGTCGGTGGGGTTGGCGATCGAGGGGCGCACGGAGTTCGTCTTCGCGCAGTTCGTGCTCTACGCCGGGGGATGGGCCGACGCGGACTATCTTCCGGCGGGTGCGGAGGACCCGGTATGCGAGTACGTGGAGATGGAAGACGCGGAGGAGTTAGGCCCCCTCCTCGACCGGGTGGTAGCCCAGCTACGTTCCAGCGACGACTCACCGCCGAGCCAGAACTCATGAGAAATGGACAGGGGCTCCGGCGGCCCACGCCACGGCCACAGAAGTCGGCGTACGGCCGACTCGCCTGTCATTCTCCTGGCCAAGCCATTTAGTACCCTGACTGAGCTGGCGTTCGTGCGTCGGTCAATGCAGGTCAGCCTTTGCTGGGCTAGATGGCCCAGTGACGGTCTGCAAAGAAGGGGACGTCCGGGCCGAACCCCGGACATGGTCCGTGTCCACCCCAGGATCGATCCGGCACCTCGGCGGATGAATACATGTTCCGCTCATGATGTTGGCCCTGGGTTCGACGGGAGCGAATTGAGCTGGTGACCCTCTACCGGATCGTCTCCAGTTTTCTCCCATAAGCGGTGTCGCCTACCTATGCGGGCATTCCTTCGCACAGGCTCCGCCCGGGCGGCCGGATCGCCTCCAGGTTGTACGTCGGCTACCCGCCGGGCCCGGTATCCCGCGCCGCTCGGGGCCGGTCGCTCTGACCGCCGAAGGCTCATCCCCCGTACCGGGCCGGAGATCCTGCCTGCCGGAGGCTCTCTTGATCGAGCCTGGTTCGGACGACGAAAATGACGATCTACTTCCGTTTGTACAGCTCTATTACACTCGGTGAAGAAAGGAGGATGGAGCGTGATGTCTAAACTGAATAGTGCCCGGAAATATGTACTGCAGGCCGGAGGCGCCCTCATTATTCTCGTCGCCCTTCTGTTTTCCCCCTTCGCCCTCCTCGTCGTAGTCGGAAGATTTTCGGGGGACAGTTGGGCACGCCTGAGTGAGGCTGGACAATCGTACGGTTTTGCTGCCGCACTATTTTCGGCGGCTGCATTATTTGCCGTTTCCGTTTCAGCCGTTACTCAGGCAAAGCAGAGGCGCCTTTCGGAGCAGCAGGTATTCCGAGCGATGCAGACAGAGTTGATGCGCGTGGCGATAAGCGAACCTGATGTCTACATGCCCTGCTACGGCGCTGAAACGTCCGAAGAGGTAACGCGGACGAAACAGTGGATGTTCTGCGCCCTTCGGATGCGTCATTGGCTCGCCGGCTTCGAGATGGGAGAAGTGGTTGAAGCTGAAATTCGAAGCGAGCTGGCGCCTGAGGTCTACGGAAACCCAGTTTCCCGTCGATGGTGGCAAACAAATAGGAGGCTCTGGCAGCAAGTTCACCAGGGTAAAGGTGCAACGATGGCTCAGATAATCGACGAAGAGATGATTAAATATATGTCGAACGTAGGGGGAACACCCATTGAAGTCTCTGCTGTAGGACATCTCACTAATTCGTTCGGCCCGTTTTCTGAATCGGCCTTCCTGGATGAGACTGGCACCAGTTCTCAAGCGATTAAACCTCCAACCCAGCCGCTGGTAGCAGATCAAGACACTTGACCTAAGTGCGATTAATAAATAGTTGACCCTCGCCTCGGTCCTCCCGGATGCGGAAACCTAGGTTTATCGTAGGCGACGTAACCGCCCTGAGCGTTGCTGGCTCGCACCGGTAATGAAATGGAAAACGCGACTTCCCTGCGCGACGTGGCAGCGTGCTGCCCCGCAGGGGCCTGCCGCAAACCCGTACTGCTGTTGCGCGCCATCGGCTATATCGTCGATCATGCGGGTAGTGAAGAGTTCGCTCATCTCCGCAGCTACTCATTCCCTCTGAATCGACCGCGGCAGATACTTCTGTTGGGTGCCGACGTTCCTGCGACAAGGGTGGCCCTTGGACCGAAACGACGATGCCGAGTCCATGCTCTTGTTGATTACGGTGAGTTGATCGGATTGACTCCGACTCGGGTTGCTCATAACCTCACGACGGAATCCGTCGTGCGACGCGGCGATCACGTTGCTTTGAGGCCCCGCCTCCACGAGAGGGCTCGCTTTTCCGCGATCCGGAGCAGGACGTCGGACAGCAGGCCCAGCAGGGCGTAGACGAACAGGCCCAGGACGACCACGTCGGTTTGGCTGAACTCTCGGGCCTCCATCATCAGGAAGCCGATTCCGTTCTGGGTGTTGGTCTGTTCGCCGACCACCAGGCTCAGCCAGGCCGCGCCGATCGCCAGTCGCAACCCCAGGAACAGCGACGGCAGTGCGCCCGGCAGAACCACGTGCACCAGGCGCTGCCACGTGCCCAGGCCGTACGTGCGGGCCAGCTCGATCAGGCGCTCGTCGATGTCGCGGATTCCGGCGTACGTGTTGAAGTAAAGCGGGAAGAACGCGCCCAGCGCGACCAGCGTGATTTTCATCGATTCGCCGATGCCTACCCAGATGATCAGCAGTGGGACCAGGGCCAGGTGGGGCAGCATGCGGGCCATCTGCACCGGTGGGTCGATGGCGTCGTCGCCCAGGCGTAGCAAGCCGGCCAGCGAGCCCAGCACCAGTGCCAGGGTGCCGCCGATCAGCAGACCGATGGCCGCCCTGGTCAGCGAGTCGAGCAGGTGGTGGCCGAGGGTGCCGTCCAGGGACAGGCGCCAGCCCGTCTGCAGGACCGTGCTGGGGGCGGGCAGTTTGTCCGCCGAGATGAGGCCGGCTCGGGCGGCGATCTCCCACAGCGCAAGGATCAGCAGTGGGCTGACCAGCCTTCGCCAGCGTCTCGTCGTTTTCGCCGGCGCCGGTGGGGCCTCGGTGGCCGGCGGCGCCGCTACCAGCGTCATTGCGCGGCGCCGGTGAAGCGCTTGTCGAGAAGTGCCGGCACGTCGATGCTGCCGGGAATCAGTTCCAGCTTGGTGAAACCGTCGGCGATGCCCTGCAGTTCGGTGCCGATCTCGTCGGTCAGCGGGGCGATCGGCTGGGCGGCGCGGGCCAGGGCCCGCTTGGTGGTCGGCTCGTCGATTTTCAGTTCCGGCGCGAGAACGGCGGCGCGTTCGTCCGGGTGGGCGATTCCCCAGGCCGTCGTTTTCTCGTACGTCGTCAGGAAGCTCTTGATCTGCTCGGTCTTCTTATCGGCTGCGTCCTGGGCGACGAGAATGTATTCGCGGTTGTTCGCGACGCCGGTCGCGTCGGCGAGGATCTGCACGTCGGCGCGTTCGGCGAGCGCGAAGTAGGGATCCCAGATGATCCAGGCGTCGACCTGGTCGTTGTCGAAGGCGGGGCGTCCCTCGGCCGGCTTCAGATACTTCACGTTGACGTCGGCGAGCGTCAGGTGGCTGGTCTCCAGCAGCCGGACCAGCAGCCAGTGCACGTTGGAGCCCTTGTTGAGGGCGATCGTCTTGCCTTTGAGGTCGGCGAAGGTCTTGAAGCCACGGCTCTTCTTGACCAGCACGGCCTCGCTCTTCGGCGAGGGCGCACCGACTGCGGCGATCTTGAACGGCGTCTTGGCGGCGGCCGCGAAGATCGGTGGCGCCTCCCCGGTCTGCCCGATGTCGATCGCGCCCGCTTTGATCGCCTCGGTGAGCGCCGGCCCGCTCTCGAAGAGCGACCAGGTGACGCCGGGCGCATCGCCTCGGGCTTTGACCAGGCTCAATCCGCCGAAGCGCTGGTATCCGATGCGGAGGTTGCCGCCACCGGCGGCTTCGGTGTCGTCGTCGCCGCATCCGCTGAGCGCGGCGGCTGCGGCGAGGGTGAGGGCAGCTGCGAGAGCGAGAGTACGACGCATGGGTCGTACTCTATATAGCCGATGGGATATATGGATAGAGTTCGCTAGCGGTCGGCCAGACTCCGCAATGTCTCATCGAGGGTGGCGAATACGGTGTCGGTGCCGCCGCCCGCCCAGTGCGGGACCGGGTCGGGCTGACCGGGGGCCGGCGCCCACAGCCACCACACGTTCCGCCACGGATCGAGCATGCGGCCCAGCGTGGTCTCGCCGTAGAACGGGGTCGGCTCGGTGACCATGGTGGCGCCGCGCTCGACCGCCCGCTTCAGCACCGACCCGACATCACGCACCCACACCTGCAGCAGCCCGGGCCGGGACGGCCAGCCGTCCAGCCGGTCGGCGAACATCAGGTCGACCGTGCCCATCCGGATCTGGGCGTGGATCAGCTTGCCGTCCGGCGTCGGCGTGCGCGCTTCGGTCAGTTCCGCGACGCCGAACACCTCGGTCACAAAACCGATCAGACCGGCGGCATCGTCGACGATCACGAACGGGTTCAGCGTGGCGCCGCCGAACGGGACATCTTCCAGTAGCTCAGTCATAACCGAAGCATGACCGGCCTTCCGGTCAGTTTCCGGCCGCTACAGGCATTGCCCTACTCCCGTGTGGACGTTTAGCTTCCTCAATCAGGAAACTTTATTTACTGTCCTGAAGGATAGGAGGACTCATGCGCGTTCTCACCCGTCGCCTGGTGGCGGTCGCCGCGGTGGCCGGCACGCTGGTGGCGGCCGCTCCCGGCGCCGCCCAGGCGCACGGAAAGTCATATGTCAAGGTCGGGTACTTCACGCAGTGGGGGATCTACGGCCGCGGGTTCCCGCTCGCCAAGGTGCAGAACTCCGGCGCCGCGGCGAAGCTCACCCACCTCAACTACGCGTTCGGGCCGGTCACGGCGGCCGGGGTCTGCGACTCCGGCGACTCGTGGGCGGACTGGGGAACGTCCTTCTCCGACGCCAACAGCGTCGACGGGGTCGGCGACGTCGCGGGGCAGCCGCTGGCCGGCAACCTCAACCAGCTCGCCGAACTCAAGGCGAAGAACCCGAAGCTGCGGGTGCTGATCTCGCTCGGCGGCTGGACCGGATCGGCGTACTTCTCGGACGCGGCCCGGACCGACGCCTCGCGCAAGAAACTCGTCAGCTCCTGTATCGATCTCTGGATCAAGGGAAACCTCCCGGGGTTGCCCGCGGGCGTGGCCAAGGGGATCTTCGACGGTATCGATCTCGACTGGGAATGGCCGGGTTCGGAGGGCAATGTCGGCAATGTCATCCGACCCGAGGACAAGCGGAACTTCACCCTTCTGGCCGCGGAGTTCCGGGCACAGCTCGACCAACTCGGCCGGAAGCACTACGACCTGACCGCGTTCCTGCCGGCCTCGCCGGCGAAGATCGATGCCGGGTTCGAGGGTCGCAAGATCTTCAAGTACCTCGATTTCGGGACCGTCCAGGGGTACGACTTCCACGGCTCGTGGGAACTGCGGGCCAACCAGCAGTCGTCGATCTTCGTGCCCAGGGGTGCGCCGGACAACCCGGACTTCTCCGCGGACAACGCGGTCAACGCCTGGGTGCGGGCGGGTGCGCCGCGGAGTGAGCTCGTCCTCGGCCTGCCCTACTACAGCCAGGGCTGGACCGGGATCACCAGCGGCGGCAACGGCCGGTTCGCCACCGCCACCGGCCCGGCCATCGGTGTGTTCGCGAACGGGACCGAGGACTACAAGACGGTGAAGAACCTGCCCGGCTTCAAGCTCTACCGGGATTGGCGAGCCGGCAACTCGTGGCTGTTCGACGGAACCACCTTCTGGACCTACGACGACCCGGCCCAGATGCTGCAGAAGACGCGCTACATCCGGGCGAAAGGCCTGGGCGGGGCGATGATGTGGTCGCTGGACGGCGACGACGACAACGCGTCGCTGACCAAGGCGATCTCGGCCGGACTCCGGTAGAAAAGTTACCGCGGTGTGGCGGTGCCGTTAAGCGCACCGTCACACCCGTTCGGCGCACGGTGATCGACTGACTCCGGCCCGCGTCGTTAGCGTCTGTGTGGATCCTGAGAGAAGCGAGGAGGTGTGCTGATGGCCGAGCCCGAAACGCCACCACCGGCCCGCAGCGATCGCAGCCCCTGGAACTGGCTGCTCATCGTCCCGATCGTGGTGCCCCTGCTGACGCCCCTGTACAACCACGACTCGCCGCGGTTGTGGGGCTTCCCGATGTTCTACTGGCTGCAGTTCGCCTTCATCCTGCTGGGCGTGGTGACCACCAGCGTCGTCTACCGGATGACCCGGAGGTGACCCGATGAGCGACCACATCACCGAGATCGTCATCTTCACGGTTCTGTTCCTGCTGGTCAGTGGCATCGGCTTCGTGGCCGCCCGGTGGCGCGCGCCGAAGGACATGGCTCACCTCGACGAGTGGGGCCTGGGCGGGCGCAGCTTCGGCGGGTGGGTCACCTGGTTCCTGGTCGGCGGTGACCTCTACACGGCGTACACCTTCGTGGCCGTGCCCGCACTGATCTTCGGGGCCGGCGCCGCCGGTTTCTTCGCGGTGCCCTACACCGTGATCATCTATCCGCTGTTCTTCCTGATCCTGATCCGGCTCTGGTCGGTCTCGCATCGGCACGGCTTCGTGACCCCCGCCGACTTCGTGCGCAGCCGGTTCGACTCGCCGACGCTCGCGCTGGTCATCGCGATCACCGGCATCGTCGCCACCATGCCGTACATCGCCTTGCAGCTGATCGGCATCGAAGCGGTGCTCAAGACGATGGGCGTGACCGGCGACAGCGCGCTCGCCCGGCACGCGCCGATCATCATCGCGTTCGCGATCCTCGCGGCCTACACCTATCAGTCGGGGCTGCGCGCTCCCGCGCTGATCGCGTTCGTGAAAGACACCCTGATCTACATCGTCATCATCGTCGCGGTGCTCTACCTGCCCTACAAACTGGGCGGCTGGGGCGACATCTTCGACGCCGCCGACAAGAAATTCCAGGGTACGGCCGCGCCCGGTGACGGCATTCTGCTGAACGCCAACAACCAGATTCAATACATCACGCTGGCCGTGGGTTCGGCGCTCGCGCTGTTCCTCTACCCGCACAGCATCACCGGCGTGCTGGCGAGCAAGAACCGCAACGTCATCAAGCGGAACATGTCGGCGCTGCCGGCCTACAGTTTCCTGCTCGGTCTGATCGCGCTGCTCGGTTACATGGCCATCTCGGCCGGGGTGAAGCCGCTGCCCGGCGCGAAAGAGGGCACGGTCGACAGCAACACCGTGGTGCCGTTGCTGTTCGACCAGAAATTCCCGGCCTGGTTCGCCGGCATCGCGTTCGCCGCGATCGGCATCGGCGCGCTGGTCCCGGCGGCCATCATGTCGATCGCCGCGGCCAATCTCTTCACCCGCAACATCTACAAGGAATACCTGAAGCGGGACGCCACCCACGCCCAGGAGGCGCAGGTCTCGAAAATCGCCTCGCTGGTCGTGAAGGTCGGCGCGGTCGCCTTCATCGTCTTCCTCGACCCGCAATTCTCCATCGACCTGCAACTCATCGGTGGCGTCATCATTCTGCAGACGGCACCGGCCGTCGCGCTCGGCCTCTACACCCGCTGGCTGCACCGCGGCGCGCTGATCACCGGATGGGCGGCCGGCATGGGCCTCGCCTTCTGGATGCTCTGGCAGATCCCGAACGCGGCCACCAAACGCGCCCACTTCGGCGGTTCCGCGTTCCCGCTGTCCGAGTTCGGCTTCGACACCAAGAAGACCATCTACGTCGGTTTCGTCGCGGTGGCGGTCAATCTGATCGTGGCGGTTATGGCGACGTTCTTCCTGCGGGCCATGAAAACCCCGGAAGGCGTCGACGGCACCACTCCGGACGATTATTTCGCCGACGAGGGCGACCCCCGCATCGACAAGAGCCAAACCCCGGTCGACACGGTCTCGTCGACCTAGAACCGGACCCGCTCCCGGGTCGGAGAACGCCGCAACCAGACTTGGTGCGGCGTTCTCGCCTTTCTCGCGCTTTTTACGAGTACGCCGTCGGGGCCCCCAACCGCACCATCGGCGAACCGCCGAGGGGACGAGCCGGGTGCACGGAACGGCCGTCCCCGGCCGCCGGCCGGGGAATCAGGACGGGTTAGCGGCCCACCATTCCCGGGCCAGAATCCCCATCAGCAGGTCGTCGTGCCAGGCACCGCCGCGATAGACGGATTCATGGCCACGAAACTACTGCGCGCCGACCACCAGCGCGCCCACGCCGGCCCGCGCCTGCACGTCGACCCCGGCCACGCCCTCCTGCCAGCCGTTCGCCGTGAACGACTGGCCGGCCGCGATGCCCTGGTGGGTCTGGCCGTCCAGGATGACCTGGCCGGCGCCCGAGCCAACCTGCACCCGGGCCGGGGTGCCCGCGGCCAGCCGCACCCGGAACTGGTCGACCCCGCCGGTCATCTCCACCGCCACCGGCTTGGCCGGCTTGGGCAGGGACACGTCGATGCGGCTCGATCCGCCGGCCAGCTGCACGCCGTCGGCGACACCGCCGGCCAGGTCGATCGAGGTCTCCTGGGTGCCGCCGGCGATCCGGACGGTCCAGCCGACGTCGGCGTTCAGGACCACGTCGACGATGCCGGAGCCGGCTTCGGGGCCGGGCACCAGGCGCAGGCGTACGTCGGCGTCGTCCCGGTCGGCCTTGGGGGTCAGGCCGCTGCCGTCCGGCGTACTGATCCGGTAGAGGTCGTCGATCTTCTCCGCTCGCACCCGGACCGAGGTGGCGCCGTCGAGCAGCTCGAACGTGGCGTTCTGCTCGCGCTCCCGGGATCCGGTCACCGTATGCGGACCGTCGCCGTCTCGATTGGTGACGCCGATCAGGATCGCGGCCAGGCCGAGGATCAGCACCGCGGCCAGCGCGACGACCAGGATGAGCGTGGGCCGGGACATCCGGCGAGTCAGTGCCTGCACGGGCATGGAAGTTCCCCGATGTCGCTACGGCTACACCCGGGTGCGCATGTGGTCGGCGAGCGCCTCGTTGAAGCGTTCGAGGGTGGCGGCCAGCTCCTGCTTCTCCCGCTCGGTGTAGTTGGCGAGCACCGACCCGTACAAGATCTTGCGGGCCTGTCGCACCTGCTCGACCTGGCTGAGGCCGAGCGGCGTAGCCGCGATGACCGTGCCCCGCCCGTCCTTCGGATCCCGCTCCCGCTCGACCAGCCGGTCGTTCTGCAGCGCGGTGACCTGCCGGGTGACCGTCGAGCCGTCCAGGTTGAGCGCCGCGGCCAGCACCGAGACGTTGAGCGGCCCGTCCTGCTGCAACTGCCGGAGGATCACGTAGGCGGCCCGGTCGAGGGCGCGATGCGGCTGCACCCCGGTGGAGCGGCGGGTGGCCTCACCGAGCCGCATCAGCATCGCCACCTGCGTCTCGATCGTGCCCAGCACCGCGTCATCACTCATAGTTGTATGTTACAGGGACTTTTCCGAAGGCCGAAGGACCACCGCGCCGAGTCCCATGATGGCGACCAGGCCCACGATCACCGTGAACGAGACGGTCAGGCTGGACACGTGCGCGATGCCACCGATCACGCCGGGAGCGATCAGGCCACTACCGTACGCGATGCCGGCCACGCCGGCGATGTTGCGCCCCGGGTGACCCGGAAGCCGGCCGGCCGCCGCGAAGACCAGCGGGATCACCACCGCGATGCCGATGCCGAGCAGCCCGAACCCGGCGATGACCAGGCTCACCGGCGTCGCCAGCACGACGATCAGCGCCCCGATCGTCGCCACCACCCCGGACAGCCGCACCGCCGTCACCGGCCCGAGCCGGCGCACCACCCAGTCGCCGCCGAACCGGGCCACCGCCATGCAGACCGAGAAGATCGAGACGGTGGCGGCCGCGGTCGAAGCCGGGCTGTGCAGCAGGTCCCGCACGTAGACCGCCGACCAGTCGAGGCTGGCCCCCTCGGCGAAGACGGCGCACAGCCCGATCAGCCCGATCGGCAGCACCTCGCGCGACGGCAGGGCGAACGCGGGCGGCTCGTCCAGGGTCGGCTCCGGCCGGTGCGACAGCAGCCAGAACGACACCGCTCCCGCCACCAGGACCAACGCGACGGTGGTCAGGGCAAAGTGCAGCGGTGCGCCGAGCCCCGCGCGGGCGGCGAGCACCCCGCCCACCGACCCGGCCAGGCCGCCCACACTCCACCAGCCGTGGAAGCCGGACATCACCGACCGCTCGTAGCGCTCCTCGACGACCACGGCGTGCGCGTTCATCGCCACGTCGGCCAGGCCGGCCGTCGCACCGTAGACCACCAGCGTCACGCAGAGCAGGGGCAGCGAGGTCGGCAGGGCCGGCAGCAGCAGCGCCACGGCCCAGCCCACGATCAGCACCCGGATGAGCCACCGCAGGTCGAAGCGGTGCGCCAGCCGCCCGGAGATCGGCATGGCGAGCAGCGCGCCCACCCCCGGCATCAGCAGCGCGACGCCCAGTCCGCCGGCCCCGGTGCCGACATGGTCGGCCACCCACGGAACACGCGAGGCGAAGGTCCCGGTCACGGCGCCATGGACAGCGAAGATCGTGGAAGTGGCGAACCGTGCCCGGCGCAGCGCCGGTGCGGGCTGGAGGTGGGTGACATCCATGGAACCGACGCTAGACGAATCCCGACCAGTTGGTAAGTATTTACCGGTGGGCTACGCGAAGGGCCGCGCCAAGCGGCGGGACATCCTCGATCAGGCGACCGCGCTGTTCGGCGAGGCCGGTTACCGCGGCACCTCATTGCGGGAGATCGCGGCCCGCTGCGACATCTCCCATCCTGGCCTCCTGCACCACTTCCCGACCAAGGAATCGCTGCTGCTGGCCGTGCTGGAGCACCGCGACGAGGTCGACGCGGAGTGGATCACCCTCGGCGATCCCCGCGGCGCCGCCGCCCTGCGGCGCCTGGTCGACCTGGTCCGGCTCAACGCCACGCGGCGCGGGATCGTCGAGCTGTTCACCGTCCTGTCGGCCGAGGCGACGGCAGCCGAGCACCCGGCACACGCGTACTTCGTGAATCGCTATCGGGACCTGGTCCGCGACCTCGAGACGGCGTACTCGACGGCCGCGGTGGCCGGCGACCTGCGGCCCGGGGTCGACCCGGCGCTGGCGGCGCGCGAGCTGATCGCCCTGATGGACGGCCTGCAGATCCAGTGGCTCCTCGACGACACGTCGGTCGACATGGCCGCCACCGTCGACGCCCACCTGCGCACCCAGCTGGTGTCCTAGATGTACTGCCCATGGACGTTGG
>NZ_BOQN01000184.1 GCF_018332695.1 Paractinoplanes toevensis | reverse complement strand
TGCCGCAGATAACGCGCGAGCCTGCCGCAGTGAGCGGCCCACCTCCGTCGATGACGAGCCGCGCGTCGGCAGCGAGCTCCTGCGCCGGCGCGCCTTGTGACAAGGTCCCGCCGCGCTGACCGGGGAGCAAATAGGAGCAGCAGGCCGCTGACGCTCAATCGTCTTCGATATAGCCCGTGGTGGGGTCGACCATGGCAAGAAAGCTGCGGATGTTGTCGATGTGCTCGTCGAACGACAGCTCCACGGTCGGACTCGTTCCGAAGCCATAGCCGGTATGGGGCCCGGTAAGCCACGCGTAGTGGGTGCCGCCGAGCTCGTTCGGGCGGAGGGCGAACACCTCTCCGTCGACCTCAAGCGTGCGGGACGCGGCGCTCATTTTCGCTTCGGGTTGCAGGCCGGGCACCGCATCCGGACGGGCGTCATCACCGTCGCTTGGGTAGATCGCCTTCATGACGACCATTCTCGCGGGTCGGCCGGGTCCGACGCCCGGATCTGCCGCGA
>NZ_BOQN01000183.1 GCF_018332695.1 Paractinoplanes toevensis | reverse complement strand
GTGGACCTCGTTGACCTTGTCGGCGTCGTGGATCGGCACATTGCCGGTCTCGTCCGGGTTGTGGTCGGACGAGCTCTGCGAGTGCGCGGTGTCGCCGATGCTGCCGTCGCTGGCCTTGTCGCGCTTCGGCGCGATCCGGTCGAACTCCGCGAACAAACTTTTCAAGCAGGGGATGAGCACCCAGCTTGCCATCGGGGGACCTCCGGTAGCGGATCAAGGTTAGGCGAGCGGAACTGTACTGCGATGTTCACCCGCCCGCACTCAGCGCAAACGTCACCCCGAAGATCCACAGTGGTGATCCACACCGGCCGTTCGGCCGATCAGCTGGGCAGATGCGGCAAATAGAACGACGTGTGCCAAATATTAAAGATCCCTCCGTTGGGGGCTCCGCATAGCCTGACGAAATGGACCTGTACCTGTTCGCCGGCATCCCGGTCAGCGACTACCAGCGAGCCCTGAGCTGGTACGAGAAGTTTCTCGGCGGGCCGCCCACGATGATCCCGAACGACATCGAGGCGGTGTGGGACCTCGCCGACGGACGGTCGGTCTACATCGTCGTCCAGCCGGAGCACGCCGGCCACGGCCTGGTGACCCTGTTCGTCAGCGAATTCGACGAGTGGTCGGCCACGATCACCGCACGGGGCATCGAACCGGCCCGGACCGAGAAGTACGACAACGGCGTACGCAAGGCGGTCTACCTCGACCCGGACGGCAACGAGTTCGGCGTGGGCGGGTAGTGGCGCAGCTTTCCGCTTCGTTTTCTTGATCGCCATGTCGAGGTTGCTGCCCCGACGTTCCGGTCCAGTCGACTGCCACGAGGAGCCCCGGCGACGGACGCCGGGTGCGTAACCCCGTGGAGGAACTCGTGGCAGACCGACGTCAGGTGCTGCGTATGGGCGCCGTCGCCGCCGCCGCACCCGCACTGGGCACGGCCGTCGCTCCGGCGGTGGCCCAGGCGCATGGACGCGACACCAGGACGACCGAGGTCTTCGGCCACCGCGGCGCGTCCGGCTACCGGCCCGAGCACACGCTCGCGTCGTACGAGCTGGCCGCCCGGCTCGGCGCCGACTACCTGGAGCCCGACCTGGTCGCCACGAAGGACCACGTGCTGGTGTGCCGGCACGAGCCGGAGATCGGCGGCACCACCGACGTGGCGACCCGGCCCGAGTTCGCCGGGCGTAAGAAGACCGTGCTGCTCGACGGGGTCAGCGTGACCGGCTGGTTCACCGAGGACTTCACCCTGGCCGAGCTGAAGACGCTGCGCGCGGTCGAGCGGCTCCCCGCCGTGCGCCAGCACAACACCCTCTACGACGGCCGGTTCGAGGTGCCGACCTTCGCCGAGCTCCTGGCCCTGCGGGCCAAGCTGTCCGAGGAGCTGGACCGCGACCTGGGTGTCATCCCGGAGACCAAGCACCCCACGTACTTCCGGCGGCTCGGTCTCGAGCTGGAGACCCCGCTGCTGCGCTCGCTCGACCGGGCCGGCCTGAACCGCCGCGGCGCGCGGGTGTGGATCCAGTCGTTCGAGGCGGCCAACCTCAAGGCCATCCGGTCCAGGGCGCGGGTCAACCTGGTCTTTCTGACCAGCGCGGCGGGCAGCCCGTTCAACGACCCGAAGACCTACGCGGAGTACCTGACGCCGGCCGGGCTCAAGGAGCTGTCGCAGTACGTCGACGGCATCGGCCCGGACAAGAGCCAGGTCATCCCGCGCAACGCCGACGCGACCCTGGGCACGCCGACCAGCCTGGTCCGGGACGCGCACGCGGCCGGCCTCGAGGTCATCCCGTACACGTTCCGCGCGGAGAACCAGTTCCTGCCGGCCGACTACCGGGTGGGCACCGACCCGAACGCCTACGGCCGGGCCATCGACGAGCAGATCACCTACCTGAAGACCGGCATCGACGGGCTCTTCACCGACCAGCCCGACATCGGCGTGCTGGCCCGCAAGCTGCGCTGAAACGGGCTAGGACGCGAACGAGGCGGACACCGCGGCCCGGATCCGGGACATCAGGATCCCCTCGTTCGCGTCGTACCGGCCGACGTCCAGGTTGAGCTTGCGCACGTTGAAGTTTCCGCTGTGGTGCAGTGCGAACACCTGCCACTCGTCGTCGAAGACCGGGCTGCCCGAGCTGCCGCCCTCGGTGGGGGTGCGGTAGTGGGCCACCCGGTCGTCGTAGTCGAGCAGGCGCGTGTCGTGCAGCGAGAACGCGACGTCCGACCGGCCGCCCGGATAGCCGATCACGAACGCCCGGTCGACCGGCGGATCGGCCAGCCCGGCCGTGCGCACCGGCAGCGGCACGATCGAGTCGTCCGGCGGGACGGGCAGATCCAGCAGGGTGGCGTCCAGCGCGGGGACCGGCGAGGTCCAGAGCACGTTACCGAGCGGGTGGCGGGACGCCGGGTCGTCGACACCGAGGAACGACGCGAAGCACTCCCCCGGGTTCAGCCGGTCCGGTACCACGTGCGCGTTGGTGAGCAGCACCCGCGCCGGCAGCCCGGGTGCCAGATCGCGGCCGTCGAGCAGGAACCCGGTGCCCACCCCGACCCCGGCCGGCGTCTCCACCCGGGCGACCGCGCGGCAGCGGGTCAGTGCCGTCCGCAACCATCTCGTCGTACGGAAATGGTCGTCGTCGAAGTTCTTCTCCAGGACCTCGTCGATGGCTCGCATGCTCTCGCTGCCGACGACGTCGGCGGTCAGGTCGACCCAGCCGCCGCCGGCCGCCAGCAGCCGGGCCCGGAGCGGCGGCAGCATCTGCCGGCCCGGCGGCACGTCCGGCGCCAGCCCGTGCAGCAGCTGGAACTGCCGCAGGGTGGTGTTGACCTCGAACGCGTCCACCCCCGGGTGTGCGAGGTAGCGGTTGAGCCAGTCGAACGGGTCCTGGTCGAGGATGAGGCAGGCCTCCACCGCGCAGGCCAGCTGCCACTGGTCGGCGGACGGGCCGATCCGGGCGAGGATCTCGGCGGCCAGCGACCGCGCCTCCGAATCGGGCCGGGCGAAGCCCTCGACGTGCGTACCGTCGGCGGCGGCGAGCCGCAGCATGGCCGCCGCGTTGATCCCCGGGTAGTGGTTGGCGGGCGGGTCGTCGAGGTAGGTCGAGCGGTACCAGCGGATCGCCTCGCGCAGGTCGACCGGCGATCCACCGGCCAGGTAGCGGGCCTTGTGCACCCGGCCGATCGCGGACCGCACGTCGGCGTCGCCCCGGATGATCTCCGGGGGCATCCGCAGCAGGATCGCCTCGGCCGCCGCGACCCGATCCTGGTCGAGCAGGGCGAGAGCGTACAGATAACGGATCGGTGGCCGGTCGAGGCCGCTGCGCAGCAGCGATTCGGCCAGCGTGAGCAGCATCGGCGCGTAACCCTTGTGCTGCAGGCGGCGCAGCAGCGCGACGGCCGGCTCGAGCCAGGCATCGCCGCCGCCGTGGTCGCCGACCGCCGCGGCGAACTGCGAGGCCGACGCGGCCACCTGCCGCCGATCGAAGTTGCTGAGCGCCTCGTCGAATCGCCGCCGGTCGGTCTCGGTCCACCTCTTCATCGTGGAGTCAGGTTTCCGCCTCCGGCGGCGGGCGGTCAAGGGCGGCCACTGTCGGATCGCCGCATCGATACTGTTGATCAGTGCAGTACGCTGCATGCTTGTGAGCCCGGAGCGTCTGCGGCTGGCCGACGACCACGCGGCCGTCGCTGTGCGCCCGGCCGGTCTGGCCGAGCTCGCGGCCACCATCGAAGCGCTCGGGCTGAGCCGGCCACGGCCGGTGGTGGCGGTGGTCGGCGGCGCCGGCCTGATGGACGACGACGATCTCACCGACCTGTTCGCGCACCTGATTGCCACCGCGATAAGCCGGCTGGGCGCGGTCGCCGTGGACGGCGGCACCGACGCCGGGGTGATGCGCCTGCTCGGCCGATCCCGCGAGAGCGGCGCGTTTCCGCTGGTCGGGGTGGCCGCGCTGGGCACGGTGGTGTTCCCCGGCAACCCGGGCGGCGCGGAGGCGGTGCCGCTCGAACCGCACCACTCGCACTTCGTGCTCGTGCCGGGCGCCGATTTCGGCGACGAGGCGCCCTACCTCGCACGCACCGCGACGCTGCTGGCCGGCGGCGCGCCGTCGGCCACGATCCTGGTCAACGGCGGCGAGATCGCCTTCGAGGACTGCCAGCTCAGCGTGGCCGAACACCGCCCGGTGCTGGTGCTGGGCGGGACCGGCCGAACGGCCGATCGCATCGCGGCCGCCGCGGCCGATCCGGCTGCCTGCCGCGACGAGCGCGCCGTCGAGCTTGCCCTTTCCCCATGGGTACGGGTGACCGACGTCCACAACCGCAGGGACGCCGTAGCCAAGCTACTGGAACTCCTGGAACCGGGTCCCGAGATCTAATTCAGTGCTTCGGCACGATGGTCGGGTAGATGTGCTCGAAGCTCAGAGCCTTGCCGAAGCCGGTGGCCACGATGAACGTGATGCCGAGCAGGACGCCGAGGATCACCACGGCGAACAGCCCGTAGCCGAGGGTGCGCCCGGCCGGCCGGGCCACCCCGCCGGCGTCGGCCCAGGCCAGCGAACGGATGCCGAGGGCGAACAGCACCGGCAGCCCGGCACCGAGCAGCAGTCCGGCGAGCAGCACCCGCCACGCCCCGTCGAGGGCGAAACCGAGGTTGTGCATGGTCAGACCCCTCCGTGGGCGGCGGTGACCGGGACGCGGGCGGGTTCGTCGGCGGGGGCCGCGGGCGGCGCCACCGGCTCCCAGTCGTCGTTGACGTTGTGGCTGCCGATCGGGGTGCGGCGGGAGCGGAACCAGACCGCCAGCGAGGCCGCCACCAGCACGGCGAAGACGACGAGCGCGCCGGCCAGACCGCCGACCAGGTGTCCGACGCCCCACATCGCCGCGCCGACCAGGCCGGCGGCGGGCAGGGTGATCAGCCAGGCGGTGATCATGCGGCCGGCCACCCGCCAGCGCACCTGGGCGCCGGGCCGGCCGAGGCCGGAGCCGAGCACCGAGCCGGTGGCGACGTGCGTGGTGGACAGCGCGAAGCCGAGGTGGCTGGAGGCCAGGATGACGGCGGCCGAGCTGGACTGGGCGGCCATGCCCTGGGCCGGGGCGATGTCGACGAGGCCCTTGCCGAGCGTGCGGATGATCCGCCAGCCGCCCAGGTAGGTGCCGAGCGCGATGGCCAGGGCGCAGGCGACCTTGACCCAGAACGGGATGTTCTTGGTGTCGGTCCAGTCGCCGGAGGCGATCAGCGCGAGGGTGATGACACCCATCGTCTTCTGCGCGTCGTTGGTGCCGTGCGCGAGCGAGACGAGCGAGGCGCTGCCGATCTGGCCCCACTTGAAGCCCTGGTCGGTGTGCCGGGCGGCGAGCCCGGCGGTGATCCGGTGAATGATCCAGGTGCCGACGAGCGCCACCACCCCGGCGATCACCGGGGACAGGACGGCCGGCAGCAGGACCTTGCCGACCACGCCGTCGAGCTTCGAGCCGTCGCCGTTCCAGTTGACCCCGGCCCAGCCGAGCCCGGCGATGGTGGCGCCGATCAGGCCGCCGAACAGCGCGTGCGACGAACTCGACGGCAGTCCGAGCAGCCAGGTGAGCAGGTTCCAGACGATGCCACCGACCAGGCCGGCCAGAATGATCAGTAACAGCGCGCTGCCGCCGTCCGAGACGAGCGACTCCTTCGGCGTACCGTTCGAATTCTGGATCTTGACTACGGCGTTGGTGACGGTGAGCGCCACCTGCACGGACAGGAAGGCCCCGACCAGATTCAGGATGCCGGAGAGCGCGACGGCGGTCTTCGGCTTGAGGGCCTTGGTGGCGATGGTCGTGGCCATCGCGTTCGCGGTGTCGTGGAAACCGTTGGTGAAGTCGAAGGCCAGTGCCGTCACAACCACCAGGGCGAGGACCACCGAAGCTTGTGTCACGCGAGTGATCGTCGCTCGGCATTCTGTGCGGTTTCTAGAGGATGAACGTCACCTTTTCGATGTTCGATCCTCGTTAACCTCGTGTTTCCCAAAGGTGAACGTTAAGTAGTCGACGCGCTACTCAAAGCGAACGGCCGGGTGCTTCGCACCCGGCCGTTCATGTGAGGTTCATCATTCGGTGGGTGGATCGACCAGCGGCCAGCCACCGGCCGCCAGGTGTGCCGACACCCGGGCCACGTCGGCCGGGGTCGCGTTCTGCAGCATCGACTCGCTGATCAGCCCCTCGATGTCCGAGGCGCTGATCGGGTCGTCGGAGACGACCGACTGCTCGGCGAGTTCCTTGGCGACGCCGCGGATCTCGTCCTCGGTCAGCTTGCGGCGCAGCACCCCGAGCAGGGCAACGTAGTCCTGCCGCGGGACACCGGTCGGATAGCCGGCGCGCAGCCACTCCACGCTGCGCGTCAGGAAATTCGAACGATCGCTCAACGCGGTCTCCCTGTCAGTGCTTGTCGACGATCGTCGGGTAGATGTGCTCGAAGCTCAAGGCCTTGCCGAAACCGCTGGCCACGATGAAGGTGATGCCCAGCACGATGCCGAGCAGCACGATCGCGAACAGCACCCAGCCGACGACCGTGCCGATCGGCTGTGACTTCGGGCCGGTGACGCCGCTCTCGTGGACCTCGGCCTCACCGCCCGCACCCCACGCAAGGGAACGGATACCCAGGGCGAACAGTAGTGGCAGTCCGGCACCGAGGACGAGTCCGGCGAACAGCACCTTCCACGCCCCTTCGAGGGCGAAACCCAGGTTGTCGGTCACGATGCACTCCCGGCGCTCGCGGGAACGCGCTCCTGGGCCGGAGCGTCCTCCCACTCGTCGTTGACGTTGTGGTGCCCGACCGGCTCCCGGCGCGAGCGCAGGTACATGTAGACGGCCGCGGCCACCAGCAGCGCGAAGATCACGATGGCGCCGCCGAGGCCGCCGACCAGGTCGCCGATGAACCACATGACCGCGCCGACGATCGCCGCCGCGGGCAGCGTGATCAGCCAGGCCGAGATCATCCGGCCGGCCACCCGCCAGCGCACCTGCGCGCCCGGCTTGCCGACGCCCGAGCCCAGGATCGAGCCGGTGGCGACGTGCGTGGTGGACAACGCGAAGCCGAGGTGACTGGAGGCCAGGATGACCGCGGCCGAGGCCGACTCGGCCGCCATACCCTGCGGCGGGGCGATCTCGACGAGACCCTTGCCGAGCGTACGGATGATCCGCCAGCCGCCCAGGTAGGTGCCGAGCGCGATGGCCAGGGCGCAGGAGACCTTGACCCAGAACGGGATGTTCTTGGTGTCGGTCCAGTCCCCCGTCGCGATCAGCGCCAGGGTGATGACACCCATCGTCTTCTGCGCGTCGTTGGTGCCGTGCGCCAGCGAGACCAGCGAGGCGCTGCCGATCTGGCCCCAGCGGAAGCCGTTGTCGGTGAACCGCTGCGCCACCCCGGTGACCACCTTGTAGATCAGCCAGGTGCCGACCGCGGCGATCACACCCGCGATGACCGGCGACATGATGGCCGGCAGGATCACCTTCCCGACGACGCCGTCGAGCTTGGACCCGTTGCCGTTCCAGTTGACGCCGGCCCAGCCGAGCCCGGCGATGCTCGCGCCGATCAGGCCGCCGAACAGCGCGTGCGACGAGCTGGACGGCAGGCCCAGCAGCCAGGTGAGCAGGTTCCAGATGATGCCGCCGACCAGGCCGGCCAGCACGATGATCAGGAGCGCCTCGCCGCCGTGCGCGGTGAGCGACTCCTTCGGCGTACCGTCCGAATTCTGGATCTTCACGACGGCGTTGGTGACGGTCAGCGCGACCTCGACCGAGAGGAACGCACCGACGAGGTTGAGCAGACCGGAGAGGGCGACGGCCACCTTCGGCCGCAGCGCGTTCGTGGCGATGGACGTGGCCATCGCGTTCGCGGTGTCGTGGAAGCCGTTGGTGAAGTCAAAACCGAGAGCGGTGATGACCACCAGGGCCAGAATGACCGTTGACTCTGTCACGAGGTCAGACTGTCCCCGCAAAGGTCAGACCGGAAAGCCCTCTGAGCAGGGCAGATTAGAGTTCGTCCGGGGTTGGGGCGTTGTTTACCGCCGGGAACAGCCGCTGCACCGCGGCGACGATGGCGGCCCGGCGCGCCGCGAGGAACGTGGCGCGGTCCTCGGTGGCGTCCACGCCGACGTGCGGCTGGGCCGCCCAGGACATCGCGATCTGGTTGACGAAGACCAGGATGTCGATCGGATCCCAGGCCGGGTCCAGGTGGCCGGCCTGCTGCGCGGCCCGCAGCTGATCGATCTTGCGGCGGACCGACTGCCGGAACGGGTCGTCGGGCTGCGGCGCGTCCGAGGTGACCTCCAACTGCCCCCAGCTCATCAGGCGTAGCCGCTCGGGGTGCTGGACGAAGTAGTCGTGGATGCGGCCGGCGTAGCCCGGCAGATCGGTGGGATCGAGCCGGGTGGCCTCGGCGATCGCCGCCAGCTCGCGCGCGGCCACGAACCGGTAGAGGGCGTCCTTGCTGCGGTAATAGGCGTAGACCCGCTCCTTGCTGGTGCGGGCGGCCCGGGCGATGCGTTCGATCCGCGCCCCGGCGATCCCGTGCTGGGAGAACTCGGTGGTGGCGGCCGCGACGATCCGGTCGCCGGTCGAGTCGGTCATGGTGACCATGGTAACCAACCGAACCGTTTGGTTTGGCGGCGGTGGGTTTCCGAGGTAGCTTCAGACCGAACCGTTTGGTTTGACTCGGAGGAGCATCTCATGCAGCAGCGCACTCTCGGCCGGCAAGGCCTGACCGTCTCCGCCCTCGGCTACGGGGCGATGGGCCTGCACCTCGCCTACGGCCCCGGCGACGAGCGGGAGGGCATCGCCACCATCCGGCGGGCCTACGAGCTCGGTGTCACCTTCTTCGACACCGCCGAGCTCTACGGCTGGGGCGAGAACGAGAAGGCCGTCGGGCGGGCCGTCAAGGACTTCCGCGACGACGTCGTGATCGCCACCAAGTTCGGCTTCACCCACAGCTACGGCTTCGACAGCCGGCCCGAGCACATCCGCGAGGTCGTCGAGAACAGCCTGCGGTACCTCGGGGTCGACACCATCGACGTGCTCTACCAGCACCGCGTCGACCCGACCGTGCCGATCGAGGACGTCGCCGGCACCGTCAAGGAGTTCATCGACGCCGGCCAGGTCAAGTACTTCGGGCTCAGTGAGGCCGGTCCGGAGACCATCCGCAAGGCGCACGCCGTACAGCCGGTCTCCGTCCTGCAGACCGAGTACTCGCTGTTCGAGCGGGAGGTGGAGAGCCTCTTCCCGACCCTGACCGAGCTCGGCATCGGTTTCGTGCCGTACTCGCCGCTGGGCCGCGGCTTCATCACCGGCGCCGCCAAACCGGCCGGCGAGTACGACGAGACCGACATGCGCCGCAACGACCCGCGCTGGCAGCCCGGCAACTACGAGAAGAACCTCGACGCCGTACGCAAGCTCGGCGACCTGGCCGCCGCCAAGGGTGCGACGGTCTCCCAGCTCGCGCTCGCCTGGCTGCTCGCCCAGGGCGAGCACATCGTGCCGATCCCCGGCACCCGCAGCATCCGGCGGGTCGAGGAGAACATCGGCGCCGCCGACCTGAAGCTCACCGACGCCGACCTCGCCGCCGTCAACGAGATCCTGCCCACCGGCGGGTTCGGCGCCCGGTACGCCGGGGGCAGCATGCCCACCTGGGTCTGACCTCTCATATCGGGGGGCTCACCGCCGAAGAGGTCGGCGATGAGCCCCGCCGACCTGTCCCTGCTCCGCCATCGCCGCGCCGTCGAGGCGGGGCAGTTGGCGGCCCGCGGCTTCGGCATCCTGTCCACCGTGCTGCTGGTGGCCGGCGCCTTCCGCATCTTCCCCGTCGGGACGCCCGGCGCTCTGACCGTCGCGTGCCTCGCCATGATCGCGGTGATGACGGCGGCCGAGGTCGTGGGCGTGGTGAACTTCCGCCGCCCCGGCGGGCGGCAGTACGCCTGGTGCAGCGCCGTCCAGGTGGCCGCCGACCTCGCGGTGATGTGCACGTTCGTGGCGGCGCTCCGGGTCTACGTCGACATCACCACGTGGACCGGGCTGATCGTGCCGATCGTCGCCGGGGCGCTGCGCTTCCGACTGCGTGGCGCCCTCGCCACGTGGGCGGTCACCTCAGCTTTCCTGCCGTTCGCGCTGCACCTCGGCGGCCACACCGTGGTCCCCGGCGACCTGGCCTTCGCGATCCTGATCAACCTGATCATCGCGTTCATCAGCGGCACCCAGTCCGGCGCGTTCGCGCGGCAGATCGGCGAGTTGGACGAGGCCCGCCGAGCGCTGGAACACCAGGCCGGCCACGACCCGCTGACCGGCCTGCCGAACCGCACCCGGCTGGCCCGGTTCGCCGACGGCGAGCACGGCCGCGAGCTCACCGTGCTGCTGCTCGACCTCGACGGCTTCAAACAGGTCAACGACGAGCTGGGGCACGCGGCCGGCGACGAGTTGCTGCGCGAGACCGGGCACCGGATCCACGCCGCGCTGCGGTCCGGCGATCTGGCCGGCCGGGTGGGCGGCGACGAGTTCCAGGTGCTGCTCCCGCAGACCGGCCCGGAACAGGCCGCCGACGTGATCGCCCGGCTCCGGGCCGAGATCACCCGGCCGGCGGCACTAAGCGGCGGCCACGCGACCGTCGGGGTCAGCATCGGCGCCGCCCACCGCCAGGCGGGTCAGGACCTCTCCCTCGATGCCCTGGCCGCGCAGGCCGACCAGGCGATGTACCGGCAGAAGTCGGCGGTCAGGCGCGCAGGAACGTCAGAACGGCCAGCACCCGGCGATGCTCGCGCTCATGCTGGACCAGCCCGAGCTTCGTGAAGATCGACGTGACGTGCGCCTCGACCGTCTTGATCGCCAGGTGCAGGTCGGCGGCGACAGCGGCGTTGGACAGGCCCTGGGCCATCAGCGCGAGCACGGCCCGCTCCCGGTCGGTGAGCGCGTCCAGCGGGTCCTTCTCGCGCCGCCGGGCCACCAGCCGGGCCACCAGCTCCGGATCGAGGACGGTGTCCCCGCGGGCCACTCTCCGCACGTCGGTGCCGAACGCCGCCAGGTCGGACACCCGGTCCTTGAGCAGGTAGCCGACGCCGCCGTCGAACTCGGTCATCAGCCGCAGCGCGTGGTGCACCTCGACGTACTGGGACAGCAGCATCAGGCCGACGCCCGGTGCGGACGCCCGGATCGCGGCCGCGGTCCCGATGCCCTCGGCCGCGAACCCCGGCGGCATCCGCAGGTCGAGCACGGCGACGTCGGGTGGATCGGCGCGTACGAGGCGAAGCAGCGCGGCGCCGTCGCCGGCCCGCCCGGTCACGGTGAACCCGGCCTCGGTCAGGATGCGGGCCATCCCTTCGCGGAACAGCACCGCGTCGTCGGCGAGCATCACCCGCACGGGATCACCGTCCGCAACCGGGTGCCGTCCGGGCCGCTCTCCACCGTCAGCCGCGCGTCCAGCGTCGCCAGCCGGTCGGCGAGGCCCTCGAGGCCGCTGCCCGCCCGCACCGCGGCCCCACCGCCGCCGTCGTCGGACACCTCGACGACCAGGCCGGCCCCGGTGTCCTCGACCTGAACCGTCACCGCCGCGGCGCCGGAGTGCTTGGCCGCGTTCGTCAGGCCCTCGCTGACCACGAAGTACGCCGTGGCCTCGACCTCGGCCGGCAGCCGCCGCGGCACCGACATGGTCAGCCGCACCGGCAGGGCGGACCGGTCGACGAGGAACTCGATCGCGGCTCGGAGGCCGTCCTGGGTCAGCACGGCCGGGTGCAGCCCGCGCGCCATCTCGCGCAGCTCGGCGGTGGCCTCCAGCAGCCGGCGACGGACGTCCTCGGCCCGGGCCGCGACCTCGGTGTCCCCGGCCAGCCGCACCACCGCGCCGAGCTCCATCGCGACGGTTACCAGCCGCTGCTGCGCGCCGTCGTGCAGGTCCCGCTCCAGCCGGCGGCGGGCCGCGTCGCCCGCCGCGACCAGGCGCTGGGCGGTGGCCCGCAGCTCCAGCACCAGCCCGGCCTGAGCGGCCAGGTCACCGACCAGCCGCAGCTCCGAGCCGGTGAAGGGCTCCCCCGGCGCCTTCGTCACCGTGATCGCGCCGCGGAACCGGCTGTCGTGCCGCACCGGCGTCACCGTGACCACGGCGCGTGACCGACCATTGCGCCGAACCGCCACGGTCGGCGGTTCAGCCGAAGCAGCGCGACCGGGCGCCGCAGGCAGGTCCGCCGCGGGCAGATCCGCCGCATCCTGCCGGTCCGCCGCGGCGGAGAGATTCGCCAGGGTGCTTGGGCCGGGCGGCAGCGGCGTGCCCGGTGGCCAGGCCGACGCCGCCCGCAGGTCGTCGGCCGGGCCGGTCCACAGTGTCACCTCCCGCGCGCCGACCGCGTCGGCGACGGTGCCGCAGATGCCGTCGAGCAAACCCCCGGCGGGCGCGGTGAAGTGCGCCGACAACCGGGACAGCGCTTCGTACGGGGTGGCCCGGCGACCGTAGACGACCCGGTCGGCCAGTCGCTGGACGCGCCGGCGCAGCGGTTCGAAGGCGACCGCCACCCCGCCGGTGGCGAGCAGCGACAGCACGGTGCCGTACCCGTCGACCAGGCGGCCGGCGCCGGTCACGACGATCGCGTAGGTAGCCGTCACGAGCACCGCCATCGCGCCGAAGACCAGCGACTTGTTGATCACCGGGTCGATGTCGTAGAGGCGGTAGCGGAGGATCGCGGCGCCGGCCGCCGCGGCGAGCAGCGGCGCCGTCAGCGTGCCGGGCACCGGCGAGCCCCACACCGCGAGGCCGACCACCATCACCGCGGCCGACACCGCCGCCGCGTAGAGGAACCAGCGCAGCTGACGGGCCTCGTCGCCGCGGGCCTGCCGCACCCGGACGACCACGCAGACCAGCCAGGTCAGCTGGAACAGCAGATAGCCCACCGGGCGCGCGACGCGGTAGAAGGCGTCCGCGGCCGCCCGCCCGCCGAGGTCGAACGGGTGGTCGGCCACCATTCCGGTGCGGGGCCACTCCACCGGCCACAGCGCCGAGACGATGGACAGGGCGAGCCCCACCGCGGCGAGGGCGCCGACGACCGGCACCCAGCGGCGGGACGGCAGACGGCCGGTCGGGAAACACATCACCGCCAGGCCGACCAGCACCAGCACGAGCGGCAGCGGCCAGACCCCGAGCCAGCCGAGCCAGGAGGCGCCGGGCAGCGGGCCGGCGTGCAGGCCGTACTGACGGCCCGCGAACATCACTGAGTGCGCGGCGCCGACCGCGACGAACAGCCGGCCCTCCCGGTGGCCCGGGCGAAGGCGCAGCACGTAGAGCCCGACCGCGGTGAACGAGACGGCGATCAGCCCGTTGTGCAGGTTGCCGAGATGGAAACCGAGCGCGGAGCCACCGGCGACCAGCAGCGCGGTCGCCGCACCCACCACCCAGCGCAGCACGTCTGTATGGTGCCAGCGCGCGGCCCCGATGTGATCAGGGTTAACCCGGCAGTTGTCGAGGGCCGGCCCCGATGCCGGCCCGCCCCGGCGCGACAACGGTGGGAGTCATGACTTCCACGCCCCTGGACCGCCTGCTCACCGGGTCGCTTCTCGTCGCGCCCGCCGTCTATCTGATCGCCGACCTGCTGTACGCGACCCGCGGCTGGGACGATCCGGCGGCCGCCGTGGTCCACGTGCTCGGTGCCGTCGGCTACACGATCGTCCTGGTCCGCCTGGTTACGCTGGGCGACGGCGCCCTGGCCGCCGTCCTGCTGGTGATCGGCGCGCTCGGCGCGGCCGGCAACGTTGCCTACGGCTTCAACACCATCCACGTCTCGCTCGGCGACACCGACCTGGTCGACGCCACCGGGGCCGCCGTACTGATCAAGCCGCTCGGCCTGTGCTTCCCGCTGACGCTGCTGCTCGGCGCGGCCGTCCTGCGAAGGACGGCGCCGACGTGGGCGGTCGCGCTGCTGGCGGTGAGCGCGCTGGCGTGGCCGGTGGCGCACATCGCCAACATCGGCTGGCTCGCCGTAGCCGTCAACGCCGCCCTGGTCGCCGTGTTCGGCACGGTCGCACTCGCCCTGTCCCGCACCTCCGATCCGGTTCCCGTGCCGGTCCGGTGAAGGCCTTCACCGGCCGGGCCGAACGGCCCGGCCGGTGAGGTTCTCAGGGCGCCGGGGTGAGGACCACCTCGTCGGTGCCGGTCTGGGGCGGGGTTCCGGTGTCGGTGTAGGACGCCACGAACACCGCCGTGAGGTTGTCGGAGCCGGCGTGGCCGGGGTCGAGGAACGTGGTGATCGAGCCGGTGCAGCCGGATGAGGTGGACAGTGGGTGGCCGTGCTCGTCGTGGCCGAGGATGTAGGTCACGGTGACCCGGGCGCAGTCGACCGGGGCGTCGTCGGTGACCGCCACCTGGTAGGTGACCGTGTCGCCGAAGTGGAACGGCTGGTCCTCGGTCGGGGTCACGAACGTGACCACCGGCGCGGCGGTGCCGACCGGCAGGATCACCTCGGCACTGGCCGAGCGGCCGGTGCTGTCGGTGACCTTGAGGACCGGGCGGTAGTTGCCGTTGGCGGTGAACGTGTAGGTGGCGTTGGGCTGCCGCGAATCGACCCGGCCGTCGGCGTTGAAGTCCCAGGCGTACGCCAGGGGGTCGCCGTCGGGATCGACGGTGCCGGCGCTGGAGAACGAAACCGTGAGTGGCGCCTGGCCGCCGGTCGGCGTGGCCGACGCCTTCGGAACGGGGGTGCGGTTGCCGCGGACGTAGTCGATCCGCGCCAGCTGGGCGTCGGGGTTCTCGTTGAAGTAGCCGTCGCCGTACTCGAGGACGTAGAGCGCGCCGTCCGGGCCGAACTCCAGGTCCATCGGGTTGTCGAAGACGATCTCCGGGAGGACCGGGTCGATCTGGGTCACCTGGTTGCGACGGTCGAGGTGGAACGCCTTGACGTAGTCGCGGGTCCACTCGGCGAACAGCGGCAGGCCGTCGAACGACTCCGGCCACTTCACCCGCGAGCGCAGGTGCCGGGAGAAGTTGTAGGCCGGGCCGCCCATCGGTCCGATGCCGCCGGTGCCCAGTTCCGGCCAGGCCGCGGTCACCCCGTACGAATAGATGACCTCGGCCTTCTCCACCGGTGGCAGGTTGCGCAGGCCGGTGTTGTGCGGTGATTCGTTGACCGGGTGCGCGCAGTTGAACGGGGCGCCGGAGACGCCGGTGGCGAAGTCGTAGTCGACGTACGGCTGGTCGGGGGCGACGCAGTACGGCCAGCCGTAGTTGGCGGGTTTGTCGACGGCCATCCAGCGGCCCTGCCCGGCCGGCCCGCGCGCCGGGTTGGCGACCTGCGCGTCGGGCGAGTAGTCGGCGAGGTAGACGACGTCGGTGACCGGGTCGACGGTGAACCGGAACGGGTTGCGCAGGCCCATCGCGTAGATCTCGGCCCGGGTCTTCGGGGTGCCCGGCTTGAACAGGTTGCCGCGCGGGATGGTGTAACGGCCGTCGCGGCCGACCTTGATGCGCAGCAGCTTGCCGCGCAGGTCGTTGGTGTTGCCGGCGGAGCGCTGGGCGTCGAAGACCGGGTTGCGGTCGGCACGCTCGTCGATCGGGGCGTACCCGTCGGAGAAGAACGGGTTGCTGTCGTCCCCGGTGGACAGGAACAGGTTGCCCTCGCTGTCGAAGTCGATCTTCCCGCCGACGTGGCAGCACATGCCCCGGTCGGTCCCGACCTGGAGGATCTTCTGTTCGGAGCCCAGCACCAGGGTGTTGCCGACGAGCTTGAACCGGGACAGCTGCAGATAGCCCTTGAATCGGGCGAAGTCGGCGGCGGTGCCGTTCGACGGCGCGTCGCCCTCGTTGACGGTCGGCGTGGTCGGATCGTCGGCCGGGGTGTTCAGCGGCGGCGAGTAGTAGATGTAGACCCACTTGTTCCGCGCGAAGTCGGGGTCGATGGCGACGCCCTGGACGCCCTCCTCGTCGTGCAGATAGACGGGGATGGTGGCGGCCAGGACGTTACGGCCGGTCGACGGCTCGTGGATGCGGACCGCCCCGTTGCGCGCGGTGTGCAGCACCCGCTTGTCGGGCAGGACGGCGAGCGCGATCGGCTCACCGGGGAAGTCGTCGAGGGTGACCTTCTGGAAGTCGGAAGCGGGCGGCAGCTCATGACCCGGATGGGCCAGACCCGCGGTCGGCACGGCCAGGACGGCCGCGGCGACAGCACCGATCAGAGCGGTACGGCGGACCATCAGAACCGCAGCCCGGCCAGGTAGTTGTAACCGACCCGGGCGGTGTCCAGCGCCTGGGCCGGAGTGCGCGGCGCCGACCCGGCGTCGTCCCGCTCGACGATGTACTCGATCAGGCCGGCCTCCCTCGAGCGCGCGAAGATCCGCCCGAAGTCGATGAGCCCGTCACCGGGGTCGGCGAAGCTCGCGTTGATGTCCAGATCCTTGACGTGGACCTGCTTGATCCGGCCGCGGTGTTCGGAGATCAGGTCGACCGGGTCGTGCGCGCCCCGGAAGGCCCAGAACAGGTCGACCTCGAGGTGCACGTTCCGCGGATCGGTCTCGCCGGTGAGGATGTCGAAGCCGGTCAGGTTCGTCCCGGTCTGGCGGAAGAACTCGGCGTGGTGGTTGTGGTAGCCGAAGCTGAGGCCGGCTCGGCGGGCGAGCGCGCCCGCGCGGTTGAGGTCGGCGGCGAACGCGCGGTAGACGGCGGCGTCCCGGATCGGGCCGGTCGCTCCCTGCCCGAAGAACGGGTGGACGATGAACTTGTTGCCGACGATCGCGGCGTCCTCGAGCGACCGCTGCCACGCGGCCGCGTCGAACGGCTGCGGGATGGCGACGTGGCCGGACGTGGCCCGGATGCCGGCGTTGTCGAGCGCGGCCCGGAACTGGGCGGCGGTGCGGCCGACGAAGCCGGCGTGCTCGACCCGGGTGTAGCCGATCTCGGCGAGCTCGGCGAGGCTGGCCTCCAGGTTGATCTGGAGCTGATTGCGCAGCGTGTAGAGCTGAACGCTGATCTGGTCGCGCGGCACTCGATGGATCGATCCGTGCCCGCCCGCCGAGGCGGCGGACGGAACGCTGAGCGTGGTCGCGGCACCGGCGGCTGCGGCGGCACCGAGGAGTTGGCGGCGATTCATTGACGCTCTCCTTTGAATGGCTATCCGGGCACATTACCGAGATGTTTCGTCCACAGTGAACCCAAGTTTCTTCAGATCAAGCAAAAGTTCCCGAAGTCCGAGCAAAACTTGACCATCACTCTGCGTAGCCAGAAGCGTCGATTTCCGATGAACTTTCGAAAAAATGCAACGCATTCACGGCCGCGCCGCGTCTTTTAACGTGAAGCACCGGAGCCCCCGGGGGACAAGTGAACAACGAATGCTTGAGGGGACCGGAAATGAGCCTTACCGGATTTGAGGCGATCACGCCGGAGCAGCGCGACGAATTCCAGCAGGAGGGGATCCTGCTGATCCGTAACGCGCTGACCGAGGAGCACCGGGCCCGCCTCGAGGCGGCGGTCGACCGGGTCTACGCCGACGAGCGGAAGGCCGGCCGGCTCAAGTCCGACGGCACCCTGCACCTGCTCGGCTTCCTCGACCGGGACGAGGAGTTCGGCGAGCTGCTGACCCAGCCCAGCACGTTCCCGTACATCTGGGGGCTGGCCGGCTGGAACATCTACTCGCACCACAACCATCTCGACGTGACACCGCCGTCACCGTTCGAGGAGCCGCCGGCGTGGGGCTGGCACCAGGACGGATACCGGCAGAATTCGGACCCGGAATCCCTGGCCGGAGACCCGCGCCCGATGCTCTCGCTCAAGGTCGCCTACGTGCTGTCCGATCTGTCGCGGACCGGCCGCGGCGCCACCAAGGTCGTCCCGGGCAGCCACCTGCGCAACACCCTGGAGCGCACCGACGGTGACCCGCGCGGCACCGTCGAGATCACCGCGAACCCGGGCGACGCCTTCGTCTTCGACCGCCGGCTGTGGCACTCGCGCTCGGTCAACCGCAGCACGGTGACCCGCAAGATGCTGTTTGTCGGCTACACCTACCGGTGGATCCGGCCGCTCGACGACATGCCGGTCGACAAGGACGGCCAGTGGTGGGCGAACCGCACGCCGGTGCAGAAACAATTGCTCGGCGAAGCAACTCACACCGCCAATCACTGGGGTGTCAATTGGGACGGGTACATCGACGAGAAAATCCCGCTGCGGCACGAATTGCAAACGCGCGGCCTGCTCGATCGATCAATTCCATGGCTCCGGTAACCCATCACGGAGCGTAATCTCGACGGCCCACCCGGGCCAAGAGTAGGGCCGGCGAGCAAGCCTCCCATCCCGTCGGCCAGCCCCCTGGCCGTGGAGGTGGGGAGGCCAGGCCGGGCCGGCGGGGTGAGCACCCCGCCGGCCCGGCGACCAACGGTCAGGCGATGCGCGCCGCGATCGCCCCGTTGATGGGGAGGCAGCCGTT
>NZ_BOQN01000182.1 GCF_018332695.1 Paractinoplanes toevensis | reverse complement strand
AACTTAAGCTACGCGGCATTGCACCAGTGCCGAGGGTCGCTGCGAGACATGTGCGAATCGTACATACGTTCGAGCTTCGGCGCACGGTAGGCATAGGGGCAGTCGGACGTCGACTTGTGACTTTCGGTTCTAGTTGGCACCTTTCGGCGCTGGTTGGCACCTGCGGCCGATGTGGCATGCGGACGCAGGCTCCAGCTCGCCCGCTTAATTACCCCGCGTTACCGCGATCGACGTGTGCAGGCGCGCGGATTTGCCGAGATGAGTGCGTCGCTTCCCTGGCAATGAGAGGACGACTAACGTCGTCCTTATGCCACGTCCAGGTTGTCGGGTCGAGGCAGTGGTTCCTCCGACTCTTGGCCCTGTGGGCATTCTCGGATAGTTACGACAAAACCTTGGACCAATCGGTCTTCGCGCAAGTCGCGGTATGTGGCTTCGACCGGCACTCGGCTTCCGTCGGCCCGAAGCAGCGAGCAGAACACCACACCGTCCGCGAAGCTGGGTAAGGCCTGACTCACTCGCATGCGGTCGTCCGGATCCACTAAATCGGTGAGTGTGGTTAGCGGCGGGAGGTCCTCGCCGCCAAGCAGCTCGCGTAGCGGAGGACTGGCGTATCGGATGCGCTGGTCCTCATCGGTCACCACCATTGGGTACGCGGTATTGCGGGTCACCGCAAGCAGATAGAGATCGCTGTCTCGACGGCCGACCGCCTCCTCCAAGCCGACGCGGACTAGTGCGAGAGCGATATGCACCTCCGGCGAGGACTCGGCCGTGTTGTCAACTACCGCGTCGAGGTGATCGGCGAGTTCGTTCAAATCGTCGACACGCCAGACGCCATCCGTGGGCGAGAAACCAGTGACGAGCGCATCAAGCCACCGAGTAACAGCATCGGCCGCCGATGCAAGATCGTCTCCCGGCGGTTTGGCGGCCTCATGACGGACCACCCGGGCAATGAGCCGGTGAACTGCAACAACTCGACCTTCGCCGCCCGGTGCGGCAGGCCCGGCGTCACCGCCGACCGTAATTAGCGATGCCTCGACCAGAACCTTTACGGCTGACCAGAGACCGCCCAGCATGGCGAGATGCCGCATACCGCGTACCAGGAGATCTAGGCTTACTCCACCGGGCGATAGCAGCGACAGCACCCGCAGCAACCGAGCCGCGTCCCCACTGCGGTCGGCGCGAGCCAGACCGGCCAGGCTCAGCCGTGTCACCTTGAGCACGCCAGGATGATCCGCGCCGGCCTGCTGCCGCAACGTTTCGTCCAACTCCTGACCCTGCAACAATTCTGAATATTCGCGGTAGGACATCTTGTTCCTGGCGATGAACGCGGCAGCCTGAGCCAACCCGAGAGGTAACCACCCCAATAGGTCACCCAGACGCGTCCCTTCGCCAGCCGGATTCAGCCTTGTCGTCCGAGACAGGAAAGCGGCACCCTCAGCCGGAGTAAACATGCCGACCTGCACAGCGGCGATCCCGGCCATCGAGGTGAACTCTTGCCGGTTCGTGGTGATAAGCACCTTCGTCGACCCTGACGCCGGCAAGAACTTCCGCAATGTGTCCGGATCGTCGACATTGTCGAGCACCAACAGCCGCCGCGCCCGGCCGTCGGCCTCGAGCCACCGACACGCCGCCGCTGCCGCCTGCTCCGGCTTCATCTCAGCTGCCCCTGGCAGCTCCAGATGCACCGCCAACAACGCCAGCTCCCGTACCAGCTCAGATTCAGCGTTGATCCAGGCCACCAGGTCGAATCCGTGATCCAAACACCACTGGGCATATCGGGCTGCAAGCTGCGTCTTGCCCGCACCCCGGGTACCCGTCAACGCCACCAAAGCCGCCCTGCCCCGCCGCCCCAATGCCGCCCGTACCTGCTTTTCTTCTAGCGGTCGCGGCTGCCACTGCCACGCGTGCCGCGGAACCACTCCGAACACCCGCGACACCGCGTTGACCGAACCTGACTGAGTCAGAGCCAGCTCAGATCGCTGTCGCGTAATCTCCAGCGCCAGTACTCCGACGACTAATGAGCCGAGCGCTACAAACACCGCCAGGCGCCACCACGACCAATCCGGGGTGATCAAGTTCGTGGCTAAATTGCCCACAAGCGCCAGTGCCGTACCGAGGGCCGCTACCGACACCCGCGATGGCGTCCAACGCCGCCCGCTACCCATAGATCAACTCCGGACAGTCAGGACAATCCTGATAACCGTTCTACCAACCCCAATGCACCCTCGGCTACGCCGAGAGCAACCAACGCGTTACTTGCACCCAGTTGGTCATGCGCTCCCGCAACACCACTGATAGTCACCCGGCAGGTAAGCGACGGCCTGCTCGCAGTGGTCACATCATGTGAAACCGGGCGGCTCTTCGATGAGATACGCTGCCCGGCGACAGAGGTGCCTACAGCGGTCGAGGGCCGAACGGCGGGTATCGCGGGTCCGTAACGCGAACGGT
>NZ_BOQN01000181.1 GCF_018332695.1 Paractinoplanes toevensis | reverse complement strand
GGGTGGGCCTTTTTGCTGTGCCCGTTCAAAGCACGTTCAGCGGCTCTCCACCGCGGTGCGGATCTGCTGGAGCAGCGGGGCGGCTTCGGCGACCGTACGGTTCGGGAACATCGCCAGAGCCAGGCTGCCGTGATCGGCCCAGCCACAGACCGGCAGTTCGCCGGAGTCCGACTTCGTCGTTCCGCATTTCATCGTGCCGCCGAGATCGCCGGCCTCCACCTCGTGAATGCCGGTTACCGAGCCCTGGTTGTCGGAGATCAGGTTGAAGGCGGTGTCGAGATCGTCCTCGGGGGTCCAGAACAGCGTGGTGCCGCCGAAGAACAGGACGTTCTTGTTGGCGCCGCCGTCCTGGTAGACCGCGGCGACCGTCTTGTCGAGATCGACCTCGGCCGCGAGGGCCGTCTGCAGGTAGTCGGCGGTGGACTTGGCGTCCTCCGACTGGTCCAGGGTCAGCGCGCCGATCGTGTCGGGTGTGGTCAGCTTCGCGTCCTTCTGGGACGAGATCTGCCAGGCCGTCCAGCCCAGCACGCCGGCGCCGCCGACCGCCACGACCAGTAGGGAGGAAAGGACGATCATGCGGGCCTTCGACCTCGGGCGGGGAGCCTGCTCGGGCTGCTCCTCGGTGAGCTCGACGGGGCCGATGTCGATCGGGGCGTCGGACATTGCGCGAGCGTAGCAATCCACCCCCGGGGGAGGAGGTGCGAATTCGGGTTCGACGCGGCCGTCCGTAGACTTGTCGGGTGACCGATACGACCGAGACCCGCACCCCCGACAGCCGGCCCACCGGTGGCCTCTCCGCCCAGTACCAGCCGGGCGAGGTAGAGCAGCGGCGGTACGAGGCGTGGGTATCGGCGGGCTACTTCACGGCCGACCCGGCCAGCGACAAGCCGGCCTTCTCGATCGTCATCCCGCCGCCCAACGTGACCGGTTCGCTGCACGTCGGCCACGCCCTCGACCACACCATCCAGGACACCCTTTCCCGCCTTAAGCGGATGCAGGGCTACGAGGTGCTGTGGCTGCCCGGCATGGACCACGCCGGCATCGCCACGCAGAACGTCGTGGAGCGCCAGCTCGCCACCCAGCAGCTGTCCCGGCACGACCTGGGCCGGGAGAAGTTCGTCGAGAAGGTCTGGGAGTGGAAGGCGCAGTCCGGCGGTGCGATCCTCGGCCAGATGCGCCGGCTCGGCGACTCGGTGGACTGGTCGCGCGAGCGGTTCACGATGGACGAGGGCCTGTCGCGGGCCGTGCAGACCATCTTCAAGCGGCTGTACGACGATTCGCTCATCTACCGGGCCAACCGGATCATCAACTGGTGCCCGCGCTGCCTGACCGCGCTCAGCGACATCGAGGTGGAGCACACCGACGACGAGGGCGAGCTGGTCTCGATCCGGTACGGCGACGGTGCCGACGCGATCGTGGTCGCCACCACCCGGGCCGAGACGATGCTCGGTGACACCGCGGTGGCCGTGCACCCCGACGACGAGCGTTACAAGCACCTGGTCGGCACCGAGGTGGAGCTGCCGCTGACCGGGCGTCGCATCCCGATCGTGGCCGACGAGCACGTGGACCCGTCGTTCGGGACGGGTGCGGTCAAGGTGACGCCGGCGCACGACCCCAACGACTTCGAGATCGGGCAGCGGCACAACCTGCCCAGCATCACGATCATGGACGAGCGTGCGGTGGTCACCGTGCCCGGGCCGTTCGAGGGCCTGGACCGTTACGAGGCTCGGCCGGCGGTCGTCGCGGCGCTGCGTGAGGACGGGCGGATCGTCGCCGAGAAGCGGCCCTACGTGCACTCGGTCGGGCACTGCTCGCGCTGCAAGACGACCGTGGAGCCGCGGCTGTCGCTGCAGTGGTTCGTGAACACGGCGCCACTTGCCAAAAAAGCCGGTGACGCGGTGCGCGACGGGCGGGTCACGATCGAGCCGGCCGAGTTGTCCAAGCGCTACTTCGCCTGGGTCGACAACATGCACGACTGGTGCATCTCGCGTCAGCTGTGGTGGGGTCACCGCATCCCGGTGTGGTACGGCCCGGACGGCGAGGTGGTGTGCGTCGGACCGGACGAGCAGCCGCCCACCGGCGACGGCTGGCACCAGGACGAAGACGTGCTCGACACTTGGTTTTCTTCTGCTCTTTGGCCTTTCTCGACGATGGGCTGGCCGGAGAAGACGGCGGAACTCGACAAGTTCTATCCGACCAGCGTTCTGGTCACCGGTTACGACATCCTGTTCTTCTGGGTCGCCCGGATGATGATGTTCGGCCTGTACGCGATGGACGACGTGCAGCCGTTCGACGTGGTCAACCTGCACGGCATGGTCCGCGACGGGCACGGCAAGAAGATGTCGAAGTCGTTCGGCAACGTCGTCGACCCGCTCGACTGGATCGAGCGGTACGGCGCCGACGCCACCCGGTTCACCCTGGCGCGTGGTGCCAACCCGGGCTCCGACGTGCCGATCAGCGAGGAGTGGTGCCAGGGCTCCCGCAATTTCTGCAACAAGCTGTGGAACGCGACCCGGTTCGCGCTGATGAACGGCGCGACGGTCGACGGGTCGCTGCCCGACACGTCGGAATTGTCAGCCATCGACAGGTGGATCCTGTCCCGGCTGCAGCACGTCGTGGCCGAGGTGGACGAACAGTTCGCCACCTATGAGTACGCCAAGGTCTGCGACACCCTCTACCACTTCGCGTGGGACGACGTCTGCGACTGGTACCTGGAGCTGAGCAAGCCGGTGCTGGCCGAGGGCAGCGCGACGACCCGGCGGGTCCTGGGCCACGTGCTCGACCAGCTGCTGCGCCTGCTGCACCCGGTCATCCCGTTCGTCACCGAGGAGCTGTGGATCGCGCTCACCGGCGGCGAGACGGTCGTCCGGGCCGCGTGGCCGTCCGCCGACCAGGCGCTGATCAACGACGGTGCCGAGGAGGAGCTGGCCGCTCTCCAGAAGGTGGTCACCGAGGTTCGCCGGTTCCGCTCCGACCAGGGCCTCAAGCCCACCCAGCGGGTGACCGCCGCGCTGACCGGTCTCGGCAACGTCGGCATCGACGCGCACGAGCCGCTGATCCGGTCACTGGCCCGGCTCGACCGGCCGGACGACAGCTTCACGGCCACCGCGACCCTGGCGATCACCGGCGCCATCACCGTCGACCTGGACACCCGGGGCACGATCGACGTGGCCGCCGAGCGGGCCCGCCTGGAGAAGGACAGGGCCGCCGCCGAGAAGGAAGCGGCCCAGTGCCGGGCCAAGCTCGGCAACGATTCCTTCGTCGGGAAGGCCCCGGAACAGGTGGTCGCGAAGATCAAGGACCGCCTGGCCACGGCCGAGGCGGATCTCACGCGAATTGCGGCCGCGCTTTCCGCGTTGCCTACGGCATGAGGCTTGCCTACCGCCTGAGGAGGGCAGCATGAGCGAGTACGACGAGGTGGTGGCCGCGCTGGACAAGCGCGGCTTCACCCGCATGGTTTTCGACATGCGCAAGATCCGGGACCTGATGGACGTCCTGGGCAGCCCGCAGCGGGCGTACCCGGCGATCCACCTGACCGGCACCAACGGCAAGACCAGCACGGCCCGGATGATCGACGCACTGCTGCGGGCCCACGGCCTGCACACCGGCCGGTACACCAGCCCGCACCTGGAGACGGTCCGCGAACGGATCGCCCTGGACGGCGAGCCGATCTCCGAGGAGCGGCTGGTGGCCACCTACGAAGAGGTCGCGCCGCTCGCCGAGCTGATCGACGCGCGCAACACCGAACCGCTGACCTACTTCGACATGACGACCGCGATGGCGTACTCGGCCTTCGCCGACGCGCCGGTGGACATCGCCGTGGTCGAGGTGGGCCTGGGCGGCGAGGAGGACGCCACCAACGTGATCGAGGCCGGGGTCTGCGTGATGACCCCGATCGGGCTCGACCACACCGAGTGGCTGGGCGACACCATCGAGGACATCGCCTGGGCCAAGGCCGGCATCATCCACAAGGGCGCCACCGTGATCAGCGCCCTGCAGACCGAGGAGGCGGCGCGGCCGATCCTCGAGCGCTGCGCCGAGATGGGGGCGACCCTGGCCCGCGAGGGCAACGAGTTCGGTGTCGTCGAGCGCAACCAGGCGGTCGGCGGCCAGGTGCTCACCCTGCAGGGCCTCGGCGGGATCTACGACGAGATCTTCCTGCCGCTGTTCGGGGCACACCAGGCGCAGAACGCGGCGCTGGCGCTCGCCGCCGTCGAGGCGTTCCTCGGCGCCGGTAGGGGCAAGCAGCTCGAGATTGATCTGGTCCGGGAGGGTTTCGCCCAGGTCGACTCGCCGGGCCGGCTGGAACGGGTGCGCAGCGCGCCGACGATCCTGCTGGACGGCGCGCACAACCCGCACGGCATGGCGGCCACGGCCAGCGCGCTGGAGGAGGAGTTCTCCTTCCGGCACCTGGTGGCGGTGGTGGCGGTGCTCGGTGACAAGGACGTGTCCGGTCTGCTCGACCTGCTCGAGCCGGTGGCCGCCCGGATCGTGGTGACGCAGAACAGCTCGCCCCGTTCGATGCCGGTCGACGAGCTCGCCCAGGTGGCGATCGAGATCTTCGGCGAGGACCGGGTGACGGTGGCGCAGAACATGCCGGACGCGATCGAGGAGGCCGTGGTGATCGCCGAGGAGGACACCTCCGGCGAGCTCAGCGGCGTCGGTGTGCTGATCACCGGCTCGGTCGTGACGGTCGCGGACGCCCGGAAACTGCTGAAGCGATGACCGAGCCGGCGCCCAAGGAGAACGGCGCGGCCACGCCGCGCTCCGGCCTGAAGAACCCCCAGGCAGCCGTACGCGGTCTGGGCGCCGGCACGCTTGTCCTCGAGGCGATCGTGCTGCTCCTGGCCATCCAGCCGATCCGGATCATGGGCGGGCACCTGAGCGGCTGGGGCGTCGGCGCGGTGGTCGGGCTGGCCGTCCTGGCCGCCCTGCTGGCCGGGATGATGAAGCGCCGGTGGGCCTGGGCGGCCGGAACCGTGCTGCAGGTGCTGCTCATCGCGTGCGGCCTGCTGCACTGGTCCCTGGCCGTGCTCGGCCTCATCTTCGGGGCCGCCTGGGCGTACGCCGGTTATGTCAGGAAGACCATCCTCGGCTAGCGGGTGGCCCGCCACTGGGTGATCGCAATGTTGTGGTCGTCCGGGTCGCGGAAGGTGGCCGACCATAGTTCGAGCCGGTCGCCCCGGTTGACCGGCTGGGGCGGGTGCACGAAGGTCACGCCCTTGGCGGTCAGCTCGGCGTACACCGCTTCGACGTCGCCCACCTCGAGGTTCAGGTAGATCAGCCGGCCGGCCTCGGCGGACAGACCGCTCACCGTGCGCAGGACGAGCCGGGTGTCGCCGGAGGCGAGCACGGCGCTGCCGTCCCCGCTGTCGATCTCGTAGAAGCCGAGTGTGTCCCGGTAGAACGCGATCGACCGGGCCAGGTCGGTGACCAGCACCGTGATGCCCACCCCGTAGATGGCGCCGGCCGGGCCGGGCCGCGCGCTCGGGTAGGCGGTGATCAGGTCGTCCGCGTGCTCGTCGGGCTGCGGCGTGACCGGCGGCGGCTCCGACCAGGGCCCGGCCTCCGGAGTGTCCCGGCGGCCGGCCGCCGCGGCGGTGCCCAAAGCCGAGGCGGCCGCTGCCGAAGCGGGCGCTGTCGAAGCGGGTGCTGTCGAAGCGGGCGCCGCAGAAGCGGCCGCTGGCGATGGATCCGTTGCCGCGGTGGGGGCCGAGGACGCGGGCGAAGCGGGGGCTGGTGAAGTGGGCGACGGCGGCGGGGTGTTCTCGTCGTGGTCGGTGTGGCCGACCTTCTTGACGGCCGCGAACGCCGCAGCGGCCGCGGCGCCCACCGCGGCGGCCGCACCGGCGATGACGCCGCCCTTGCCGTCGTGGTGCCGGGCTGCGCCGGCGGCCGCGGAGGACTCCGCGTCGTGGGCGGCATTGGTCATGAACTGCGTGGTCGGCCGGTCGCTGGAGTCGACCACATCGTCGGACGGCGCGGAGAACGCCGCCCTCTCGGCCGGCGCTGCGCCCGCCGGACCGGACCGCTCGTCGAATGCCGGGCCGGGCGGCGCTGCATTCGTCGGACCTGGCCGTTCGTCGAATGCCGGGCCGGGCGGCGCTGCATTCGTCGGACCTGGCCGTTCGGCGAACACCGGGCCGGGCCGCTCGCCGAACGTCGGGCCGGGCGGTGTTGCGGCCGGCGGACCAGACCGCTCCTCGGACGCCGGGTCGGGCGGCGCGGTGCCTGTCGGCGTGGGCCGCTCCTCGAACGGTGGGCCGGGCTGCGCCGTGGTCGCTGGGCCGGGCCGGTTCTCGACGGGAGGCGCGATCAGGCCCGCGTCCATGGCTGCGGCGGCGGCCGGGTCGGTTCGCTCCGGGGCCGGCTCCGGGTCGCCGTCGATGGGCAGCTCGCTGTGCACTCGGGGCGGCTCGGGGTCGTCGTCGAGGGGTAGGTCGATCGGGTCCCAGCCGGCCTGTGGCGTGGTGGCCGGGAGTGGGGTGGACGGCTCGGGCGCTACGGGGGGTGGCTGCACCGGTTCCGGGGCGGTCGGGAAGTCGTTCGCCGGGGACGGCGTCGCGGTTGTCGCGGCGGCGGTCGGCTCGCGGCGCCGCTGTGGCTCGGGGGTCGGCTCCGGGTCGTCCAGCGACAGGTCCACCGGGGGATCGGGCGGGAGGTCCTCGGGTGGCGCGGGGCGGTCCTCCGGCGGCGCGGTCCGCTGCGACGGGGCGCCGGACGCGGCGAACTCCTGGGCGGCGGCCGGTGTTGTGGTGGTCGCCGTGGTGGTGTGGGCGGTTTCCGGTTCGGCGGTGGCGGTGGCGGTGCCACCCCGGCGGTGCGGGCTCGGCCGGGCGCCCGCGGGCCGGCTCGCGGCGGCACCGGCAGCGGCACCGGCGGCGGCTCCGGCAGCGGCCGCACCGGGGCCCGGTCCGCTGGGGGCCGGTCCGCTGGGGCCTGGTGCGCTGGGGGCCGGTCCGCTGGGGGCCGAGGCGCCCGGTGCTCGGCGGGGCAGTGGCTGCGCGGTCTCGTCGTGGTCGACCAGCTCGCCCTCGAGGATCGTGCCCTCGGGGGTGTGGTGCACGACGACCGTCTCGGGGCCGGCCGACGCGGGCGGGGGCGGCGGCGGCTCGTCGTCCGGGTCCCACTGGCGGTCCCGGGTCGTCCACGGCGGGGGTTCCGGGTCGTCCAGCAGGTCGGTGCCGTCGTCGCCGACGATGTCGTCGTCGTAGACGGTGGGGGGCGGGGGTGGCGGGTCCTCGCCGCGCTCGTGCGGGGTCGCCTCGTCCCAGTTGATGCGGACCCGGCGCATGTCGTCGACGTCGACGGTGATCGGGAGGGTGTCGCCGATCATCGGCCACTTCACCACCGGCACGCGCGGCTCACGGATGACCACCTCGGAGGTGGGCAGTCCGGGCGCGACCACCACGGCCTGGATCTCGGCGCGCCCGTAGACGGCCGACGACGTGGGCGGCGGCGAGATCGCGCGGACCTCGGCGGTGCCGGTGACCCAGGCGCGGGCACCGCGCCGCACGACATTGACCATGCCCAGTGCGATCGAGAGGGCGAGCACGGCCAGGCCGAACACCACCACCCCCCAGCTGGACATGCCGAGGCCGAGCGCCACGACGAAGACGGCGATGGTGCCCATGACGGCCGCCACCAGCTTGCGCGCCGGTGCGATAGGACGGCCGGTCTGGTTTGCCAATGTGGACCTCCCGCTGTTCCCGTCAGGTTATTGCCCGGCCCCGTCCGAGCGAAAGTGCGGTAGTCCCGGCGTTGCCGCCTACCGCAAACCTGGTACCGATAGGCTGAACTCCGCGCGTGTTGCCGCACAGCTAGTTCTGGAGGATCTTCGTGACCAGCCCCATCGAGCGTTCCCTCGTGCTCGTCAAGCCCGACGCGGTGCGTCGTGGCCTGCTCGGCGAGATCATCTCGCGTTTCGAGCGCAAGGGTCTGGCGATCGAGGCGATCGAGCTGCGGACGATGGATGCGAGCCTCGCCGACCAGCACTACGCCGACCACGTGGACAAGGCGTTCTACCCGCCGCTCAAGGAGTTCATGACCAGCGGCCCGCTGGCGGCGCTGGTGCTCAGCGGCGACCAGGTGATCGAGGTGGTCCGCGCGATGATCGGCTCGACCGACGGCCGTAAGGCGGCGGCCGGCACGATCCGCGGCGACTTCTCCCTGTCCAATCGGGAAAACCTGGTGCACGCCTCCGACTCGCCGGAGAGCGCGGCCCGCGAGCTGGCGCTCTGGTTCCCCAAGCTCTGAGCTACAGCGTCTCCAGGCTCGCCGTGCGGCGCGACTCAAGTTCGAAGATCTTGAGAAGCGCCGCGGCGAGCACGGCGTAACCGAGGCCGATCAGGGCCTCCCGGGCCACCTCCGGCCCGGCCTCGGCCAGGCTCGCCCCGCCGGCGAACCGGCGGGCCGCCTCGGCGGCATGGGTGATCGGGAGGTAGTTTCCGATCGCCACCATCCAGCCGGGCAGCCCGGCGCTGGGTACGTTCACGCCGGTGAGCAGCATCAGCAGGGCCACCGCGACGTTCGAGATCACCCAGACGTCCCGGAAGCGCAGACCGAGCGCGCCCAGCGTGAGACCGAAGAAGCTGCAGGCGAGTGAGCCGGTCGCCATCGCCAGCACCAGGCCGGGCAGCGCCGGCAGCGGGATCCGCAGACCCAGCAGCAGGGCGCTGACGCTGAGCGTGAACGCCGCGATGAGCAGGCCGTTCCCGGCGTACGGCAGGGCCCGCCCGAGGAAAACCACGGTGCGGCTGCGCGGGGACAGCAGCACGTGGCCGAGCGTGCCGTACCGGCGCTCGTTGCCGACCGCCAGCGTGCCGCCGAAGACGCCGGCCAAGGTGGCGGTGAGCACCGCGTTGCCGACGAGGTAGAAGCGGTCGTCGGCGACCTGCAGCTGGCGGCCCAGGTAGGCGAAGAAGAGCAGCTGGAACAGCGGACCGACCAGGAGGGTGCCGATGAAGATGCTCGGCCTGGTCCAGTTGAACAGGGCACGGTAGGCGATCACGCCGCCCACGGTCATCAGGCGCAGCGTTTTCACGCGAGGGCCAGGGTCGCGGCGGCGCGGGCGCGGCGTTCCACGTACGTCATGGCGAAGCCTCCCAGGGTGAGGCAGACGAGGCTGATGGCGAGGCAGATGCCGGCCGAGGGCCACACCGGCCCGCCGGTGGTGGCCTCGCGCAGAGCGCGAGCGCCCCAGGTGGTCGGGAGCACCGCGGCGATCGGGCCGGTCCAGGCCGGCAGCACGGTGATCGGTACGAGCATCCCGGAGACCAGCCAGATCGGGTATTCGAGCGCGTTGGTCAGCGCGTTGGCGTTGCGCATCAGCACGAACGTCGAGGCCAGCAGCAGGCCGAACATGCCGAGCGCGACCACGCAGACCACGGCGGCCGCCACGAAGGCGGCCGGGTGCGCGAAGTCGAGGCGGATGCCGTAGAGCAGCCGGCCCCAGGCCAGCGTGGCGAGCAGCGAGTAGGCGCCGGTCAGTCCGGTGGCCACGGTGATCGGCAGGATCACCAGGACCGGCCGGCGGGGCGCCAGCATGATCATTTCGAGAGTGCCCTGCCATCGCTGGTTCTGGATGGCGCCGCCCGAGCCGAACAGGACCGAGGACCAGACCCCCATCAGGCCGGCGCCGACCGCCGCCTCGATCAGGCGGTGCTGTTCACCGCCGGACCGGAACAGGTAGACCGCCAGGGTGGCCTGCACGATCGGGACGACCATGGCGATCGCCACCTCGAACGGCGACCGGCTGATCTGCTTGACGTGCATCAGGGTGCCGAGCAGCAGCATGCGCAGGGTCCTCATGCGGCGTTGACGATCGCGACGTACGCGTCCTCGAGGGTGGGTTCGCGGCTGGAGACCCGGCCGAGCCGGACGCCGGCCAGCTCGCGCAGGATCTCGCCCTGCACGTCCACGTGCGCGTCGGACTGGACGGTCAGCAGCTGCAGCGCGCCGCGCTCCTCGACCGCGGTCTCCCGCACCCCGGGCAGGCCGCGCAGCGCGGACACGGCGGTGTCCGGCACGCCGTACGCCTCCACCTCGACCACCCGGCGGCCGTCCGCCCGGTGGCGCAGCTCGGCCGGGCTGCCCAGCGCCTGGATCTGCCCGTCGGCGATCACCGCGATGCGGTCGCACAGCTCGTCGGCCTCGACCATGTAGTGCGTGGTGAGCAGCACGGTGGTGCCGGTCGCGGCCAGCTCGGCGACCGTGCGGCGCAGTTCGCGGGCGGCCACCGGGTCGACTCCGATGGACGGTTCGTCGAGGAACAGGACGTCCGGCGAGTGCAGCAGGCCGCGGGCGATGTGCAGCCGTTGCCGCATGCCGCGCGAGTAGCCCTCGACCCGCTCGCGTTCCCGGCCGGCCAGCCCGACCAGGTCGAGCAGTTCGGCGATGCGCCGCTTCCGGTCGCGCGGGGACACACCGTACAGCTCGGCGAAGTACCGCAGGTTGTCGAGGGCGGACAGCCGCTCGTACAGACCGCGGTCGCCGCCGAAGACGTAACCGATCCGGCGGCGTACCTCCCTGGTCTGCCGGACCACGTCGTGGCCGCACACCCGTGCCGTGCCGGAGGTCGGCAGGAGCAGGGTGTTCAGCATCTTGATGGTGGTGGTCTTGCCGGCGCCGTTCGGCCCGAGCAGGCCGAACAGCTCACCACGCCGGACGGTGAAGGACACGCCCCGGACGGCGTCCACCTCGGTCCGGCGTGGCCGCAGCCAGCCGGACCGTCCCCGATAGGTGCGGCGCAACTGATCCGCTTCGATGGCGTAGTCGCTGTCCATGAGCCGGAACGCTAGGGGAGCCGGGTTGGTCAGGAAACGAATTCGGCTCCGGCCGAATCTCCGCCGAGCAGGTTGACCAGCGCGATCCCGGCCGGCTCGAGGCCGTACAGAACGCGGCGCCCGGCCCGGCGGCGGTGCACGACCCCGGCGGCCTGCAGGCCGGCCAGGTGTTCGGACACCGTGCTGGGCGCCAGGCCGAGCGCGGTGGCCAGGCCGGTCGTGGACGCCGGCACGGTCAGCGCGCGCAGCACGGCGGCCCGGCCCCGGCCGACCAGGATGGCCAGCCGGTCGTCGGCGTGCGGCGCGGGGGCCGCGGCGAGCAGGGCGGAGCCGCGCGACTGGTACGTCACCATGACCACATCGGGATGATCGGACGAGCAGTGCAGCGCGCCGCGCGAGAAGATCAGCGGCACCAGCAGCAGGCGCTGGTCGACCGCCTCGAAGGAATGCTCGAGCGGCTTGACCAGGGTGAGCACCGGCGGGTCCCAGCGGATCCGCTCGTGCAGCCGGGCGAGCAAGGCGTCCGGACCGTCGGCGGCCAGCGCCCGGGCCCGCAGCAGCACCTCCTCGTCCAGCGCGGCCCGCATGGCCGGCCAGTGCGGCGCGATCGCCGCGTCCCAGTACGCGGCGATCCCGTCGGCGAGCCGATTCAGCGCCGCCGCGCGGTCGTCGCGGAACGGCCGTAGCAGCTCCGGCAGCGCACCGGACGGGTAGTACTCGGCCAGCTGCTCCTCGATGATCTCGGCGGGCGTCGCACGGAACCATTCGAGTTGTTCGCCGATGGTCGAGGTGGGTGTCTCGGGGATCGGATCGAGGAAGTCCGGGAAGCTCGTCGGCAGTTCCAGATAGAGCGAAACCGGCGCGGTCGCGGGGACGGTCCGCAGGATCTCCCGGGCCCGCAGGGCCCACGTGTCGTACGGCCAGGGCGCTCCGGCCGGGTGGCGGCGCAGCAGGAACAGGCTGCACACGACCTCGGCGAACGGGCTGATCGCGATCCGGGTGCGAGCCAGCGTCGGTTCATCGAGCTCGATGCGGATCACGGGGTGAAGTTTAGGGAACGGCCACTCGGCGGCCACGTCCGATCGATAGGCATCTGGGTATGACCTCGATCTCGCGACGCAATCTGCTCCGTGCCGGCGTAGGAGCCGGGGCCGCCGGCCTGGTCGGCAGCGCCCTGTTCGAAGCGCCCGCGTTCTCCTCGGCCGGTGTCCGCCCGCTGCTGACGCACGGCGTGCAGAGCGGCGACGCCACCGCCGACTCGGCCATCGTGTGGAGCCGGGCCGACCGCCCGGCGCGGCTCTGGGTGCAGGTGAGCCGCCGTCCCGACCTGCGCGGCGGCCGCCTGCTGCGCGGCCCGGTCGTCACGCCGGCCACCGACTTCACCGGCAAGCTGCGGCTGCACAACCTGCCGGCCGATTCCAAGATCTATTACCGGGTGCGGGCCGAGAGCCTGGACCGGCCCGGCCTCTACGGCTCCTCGCTGGACGGCTCGCTGTCGACGGCCCCGACGAAAAGGCGGGACGTCCGGTTCGTCTGGACCGGTGACGTGGTCGGCCAGGGCTGGGGCATCGATCCGGCGTACGGCGGCTTGAAGCTCTTCGAATCTATGCGCCGGCGCCGTCCGGACTTCCTGTTGCACTCGGGCGACACCGTCTACGCCGACGGGCCGCTGACCGAGACCGTGACGCTGCCGGACGGGCGGATCTGGCGCAATGTGCTGACCGAGGAGAAGCTGAAGGTCGCTGAGACGCTCACCGAGTACCGCGGGCAGTACGCCTACAACCTGCTGGACGATTCGTACAAGCGGTTCTCGGCCGAGGTTGCCCAGATCAATCAGTGGGACGACCACGAGGTGCTGAACAACTGGTACCCGGGGGAGATCCTGGACGACGCTCGGTACACCGAGAAGCGGGTGGACGTGCTCGCCGCCCGGGCTCACCAGGCCTATCACGAGTGGGTGCCGATCCCGTCGCGGAGCGGCCCGGTCTACCGGAAGATCTCGCACGGGCCGCTGGTCGACCTGTTCATCCTCGACATGCGGACCGTCAAGGACATCAACGACGGCAACACGTACGCCGACCCGAAGCGCGGTCTGCTCGGCCGGGAGCAGCGTGAGTGGCTGATCCGGGCCCTGCGGGAGTCGACGGCCACCTGGAAGATCATCGCCAATGACCTGCCGCTCGGCCTGGTCGTGCCGGACGGCCCCACCGCGCAGGAGGGTGTCGCACAGGGCGACAACGGCGCGCCGCTCGGCCGGGAGCTGGAATTCGCCCAGGTGCTGCGGGACGCGCACCGGCACCACGTGACCGGCATCGTCCTTCTCACCGCCGACGTGCACTACACCGCGGCCCAGCACTACGACCCGGCCCGGGCGGCGGTGCAGGACTTCACGCCGTTCTGGGAGTTCGTCTCCGGCCCGGCGCACGCGGGGGCGTTCGGCCCGAATGCCCTGGACGGCACGTTCGGCCCGAAAACCGCGTTCGTGCACGCCCCGCCGGTCGCCAACACCTCGCCGGCCGACGGCTACCAGCACTTCGGCGAGGTCGAGATCGACGGGCACTCCGGCGACCTGACCGTGTACCTGCGCGACCGTGACGGCGTCTCGCTGTGGTCGACGAAGCTGACGGCACCCCGCCGGAGGTAATCCGGATGAAGGAATCCCGGGATGGCCGGTATCGTTGTCCTGACGCAGGCGACGAACCGGCCATCACCGGGGAGCCTCCGGAAGAAAAGGCGCAAGCCTGAGTAGAACCGGGCGGGACCGGACCGCGCAGAGAAATCCGGCGAAGAGCGGATGGGGTCGAGACCCCGTCAAGCGAGGTGGTACCGCGGGCGTCGGAAGAGACGCTCGTCCTCGCAGTCGCATCTGTTGACTGCATCGAGGAGAACCGCCGACATGGCCTATCCCAAGCACACCGACGCCTCGGGCGTACCGGCCAGCCCGGACCTGCCCGCGGTCGAGCGCGCGGTGCTCGACCACTGGGCGGCCGACCACACGTTCGAGGCGTCCGTCGCCCGCAACCCGGCCGGCGACAACGGCAGCAACGAGTACGTCTTCTACGACGGACCGCCGTTCGCCAACGGCCTGCCGCACTACGGACACCTCTTCACCGGCTACGTGAAGGACCTGGTGCCGCGCTATCAGACGATGCGCGGCAAGCACGTGGAGCGCCGCTTCGGCTGGGACACGCACGGCATGCCCGCCGAGATCGAGGCGGAGAAGCAGCTCGGCATCACCACCAAGGCGCAGATCGTCGACCTGGGCATCGACAAGTTCAACGAGGCCTGCCGCACGTCCGTGCTCGCCTACACCAAGGACTGGGAGGGGTACGTCACCCGTCAGGCCCGGTGGGTGGACTTCGAGAACGACTACAAGACCCTCGACCCCAGTTACATGGAGTCGGTCATGTGGGCGTTCAAGACGCTGTCCGACAAGGGCCTGGTGTACGAAGGCTTCCGGGTGCTGGCGTACTGCTTCCGGTGCGAGACGCCGCTGTCGAACACCGAGACCCGGATGGACGACGTCTACCGGGACCGCACCGACCCGGCCGTGACCGTGCTGTTCCAGTTGGAGACGGGTGAGAAGGTCGCGGTCTGGACCACCACGCCGTGGACGCTGCCGTCGAACCTCGCGCTGGCCGTCGGGCCGGACATCGAGTACGCCGTGCTGGAGAAGGACGGCGAGAAGCTGATCATGGGTGCGTCGCGCGTCACGGCGTACGCAAAAGAGCTTGAAGGTTTTGCAAAGGTCGGCTCGGTGATGGGTCGTGACCTGGCCGGGCGGCGGTACACACCGCTGTTCGACTTCCTCGTCGAGCAGGGCGGGCCGAACGCCTTCCAGGTCCTCGCGGCCGATTACGTGAGCGACGAGGACGGCACCGGGGTCGTGCACCAGGCACCGGCCTTCGGCGAGGACGACCAGAACGTCTGCAACGCGGCCGGCATCCCGACGGTGGTGGCCGTGGACGACCACGCCCGGTTCACCGCGCTGGTGCCGCCGTATCAGGGCGTGCAGGTCTTCGACGCGAACAAGCCGATCGTTGCTTCGCTGCGCGAAAAGGGCGTGCTGGTCAAGCACGAGGGCTACACGCACTCCTACCCGCACTGCTGGCGCTGCGACACCCCGCTGATCTACAAGGCGGTGTCGTCGTGGTTCGTCGCCGTGACGAAGTTCCGGGACCGGATGGTCGAGCTCAACCAGGAGATCACCTGGACGCCGGCGCACATCAAGGAGGGCTCGTTCGGCAAGTGGCTGGCGAACGCCCGGGACTGGTCGATCTCCCGGAACCGGTTCTGGGGCTCGCCGATCCCGGTGTGGAAGTCGGACGACCCGAACTACCCGCGGGTCGACGTCTACGGCTCCTTCGAGGAGCTGGAGCGCGACTTCGGCGTCAAGGTCACCGACCTGCACCGGCCGTTCGTGGACGAGCTGACCCGCCCGAACCCGGACGACCCGACCGGCAGGTCGACGATGCGGCGCGTGCCGGAGGTGCTGGACTGCTGGTTCGAGTCCGGTTCGATGCCGTTCGCCCAGGTGCACTACCCGTTCGAGAACAAGGACTGGTTCGAGCACCACTACCCGGGCGACTTCATCGTCGAGTACATCGGGCAGACCCGCGGCTGGTTCTACACCATGCACGTGCTGGCCACGGCGCTGTTCGACCGCCCCGCGTTCCGCAGCTGCCTCAGCCACGGCATCCTGCTCGGCGAGGACGGCCGGAAGATGTCGAAGTCGCTGCGCAACTACCCGGATGTCTACCGGGTCTTCGACAGCTACGGCTCGGACGCGATGCGCTGGATGCTGATGTCGTCGCCGGTGCTGCGGGGTGGGGACATGCCGGTCACCGAGACCGCGATCCGCGACTCGGTGCGCCAGGTGCTGCTTCCGCTCTGGAATGTCTGGTACTTCTTCAGCCTCTACGCCAACGCCTCCGGCTATGACGCGAAATTCCGGACAAATTCCAAACACCTGCTTGACCGGTACGTGCTGGCAAAGACCGGTGAGCTGATCGCGGACGTGCAGCGCCAGATGGATGAATACGACATCTCCGGCGCGGCGGCCTCGGTGCGGTCCTACCTGGACGCCCTGACCAACTGGTATGTGCGTCGCTCGCGGGACCGCTTCTGGGCCGGTGACGAGGATGCCTTCGACACCCTCGCGACCGTGCTCGAGACGCTGTGCCGGGTCGTGGCGCCGCTGGCCCCGCTGACCGTGGAGGAGATCTGGCGTGGCCTGACCGGTTCCCGGTCGGTGCACCTGACGGACTGGCCGTCGGCGGCCGACTTCCCGGCCGACCACGACCTGGTCGCCTCGATGGACGCCATCCGGGACGTCGCCTCGGCGGCGCTGTCGCTGCGCAAGGCCCGGGCCCTGCGAGTGCGGCTGCCGCTGGCCAAACTGACCGTGGCCAGCGGGGACGCCCGAGGCCTGGAAACCCTCGGCGACCTGCTCAAGGACGAGGTCAACGTCAAGGACGTGGTCTTCACCGACGACGTGGCCGCGTACTGCGAGCAGGTCCTCACGGTCGTGCCGCGGGCCCTCGGCCCGCGTCTCGGCAAGCAGGTCCAGCAGGTCATCCAGGCGGTGAAGAAAGGCGACTGGCAGCTGGTCGACGGCGCGCCGGTCGCGGCCGGCGTGGCCCTGCAGGACGGCGAGTACGAACTGAAGCTGGTCGCCGCCGACGTGGCGAACTCGGCACCGCTGCCGGCCGGGGCCGGCGTGGTCGTGCTCGACACCGTGGTGACGCCGGAACTGCTGGCCGAGGGCCTGGCCCGGGACGTGATCCGGGTGGTCCAGCAGGCCCGCCGGGAGGCCGACCTGGACGTCTCGGATCGGATCGCGCTCACCGTGTCGGCCGCCGACGCGGTCCGGGCGGCGGTCGAGACGCACCGCGACTTCGTGGCCGGGGAGACCCTGGCGACGTCGGTCGCGTTCGTGCCGGCCGGTGCCGACGGGTTCGCCGGCGAGGTCGGGGACGGCGAACAGGTCACGGTTTCGGTCGCGCGGGTGTGAATCTGTTAACCCGGCTCGGGCATTTGCCGCCTTCGCGGTGATTGTCCGAGCCGGGCGGCAAGCTCGGCGGGGACTTCCGGGGTGGCGTCCGATAACCTCAGCGTGCCACCCCCACGCACCACCCCGCACCGGAGGATCCCCAAGTTGCCGCTGCTCTACTCCATCGGCAAAGTCACCGTCGGCAACATTCTGTCGCTCGGCTGGCGTCCGCGCGTCGAGGGCCTCGAGTTCGTACCCCGCACCGGTGGCGCGATCTTCGCGGGCAACCACCTCTCGGTCGCCGACGAGCTGTTCCTCGGCGCGGTCGTGCCCCGGCACCTGGCCTTCTGGGCCAAGGCTGAATACTTCGACGGCACCGGCCTCGGTGGCTGGTTCACCCGCAACCTGCTCAACGGCCTCGGCGCGATCCGGGTCCAGCGGGCCGGCGGCCGGGACGCGCTGGCCGCGTTCGACGGCGCCATCCCGGTGCTCAAGGCGGGCGACTGCGTGGTCGTCTACCCCGAGGGCACCCGCTCGCCCGACGGCAAGCTCTACCGCGGCCGCACCGGCGTGGCCCGGCTCGCCGTCGCGGCCGGCGTCCCGATCATCCCGGTCGGCATGCTCGGCACCGACAAGGTGCAGCCGATCGGCCAGCCGTACCCGATGCCGTTCCGCGGCAAGATCACGGTGAAGTTCGGCAAGCCGATCGACACCACCGGCCGGGCCGACGACCGCACCTCGCTGCGGGCGCTGACCGACGAGGTGATGGGCGAGATCCAGCGGCTGACCGGCCAGGAGTACGTCCCGCGGTACGCCCCGGCCAAGCCGGCCGCCTCCTAACCCGGGGTCAGCACCGCGCTGCGCAGGCTGCTGACCAGCTCGGCGCTGTCGGCGATCGAGCGGCGGGTCAGCAGCACGGTGGCCAGGCTGCCGTGGTCGGCCCACGCGCACACCACCACCGACGTGCCGTCCACCCGGCCGGTGCCGCAGCTCTCGTGCGCGCCGGTCTCGCCCAGGTCGAACGACTGCACCTGGGACAGGTGCAGCTGATCGGTCAGGTTGTCCAGCTGCGCCTGCACGTCCGACTTCGGGGTGAACCGCCAGCCGGTCACGCCGAAGACCGTGACCCGCTTGCCGCGGCTGTCGCCGTAGACACCGGCGAACGGGGTGCCGTCCGTCGCGTTCGCCCGGAGCTGCTCGGCGAGCCGGTCGGCGGCGCGCTTGCTGGCGTTGTCGTCGCGCAGCTCCAGGTCGGAGACGGCGTTCGGCAGCTTGGCGGTCACCGGATATTGCCGCGCCGCCGGGAACTGGAAATAGGCGAACGGCAGGCCGCAGCAGCAGAGCACGCCGAGCACGGTGAGCAGGGCCAGCCGGCGTCCCCAGCGGCGCTTGCGGCGCGGCGGGGGCAGCGGTCGCTGCGGCGGGCGCGCCGCCCACGGCGGGGTGGGCGGAAGGGCCGGCGTCGCCGGCCGGCTCTGCACCGGCAGGCGGTTCACCGGCGGGCGGGCGGCCTGGGCCTGCGCGGCGCGGGCGGCGGCGGCCTGAGCGGCGGCCAGGGCCGCCTGGTCGGCCCGCTCGCGGGCCTTGCGCTCGCGGCGGCCGAGTTTCGGCGGCGCGGGCGGTCGCGGCGCCTGCGCCGCCGGCGCCGCCGCGGGCGCGGGCGCCGGCGGGGGAGCGGCGGTCGGCGGCGGCTCGATGCGGGTCGACGGCAGGACCACCGCCGGGTCCGGCTTGGTCGGATCGGTCTCGGCGATTTCCGGTACGGCGGGGAAAGGGTCCCAGGGTGTGTCCTGGCCGGCCCACGGATCGACGGCCGGGATGGCGGCCCGCTCGTCCGGCTCCGGCCGCTTGCGAGCCCACCGCGACTTCTTCGGGATGGGCGGCGGCACGACCGCCGATCCGCTCCATCGTGCCGGGGCGTCCACCGTCGACGGCTCCGCACCGCTCTCGATGCGGGTCGGGTCAGTTTCGCCCGGCCGGTTGTCGCCCATCGGTCGATCTCCTTCGCTGCCGGTGCACCGGCCTTCGAAGCCAGGTTAGATGCGCTGCGCCAGCAATCAGGAACAGTGTGTTTCCGGATTCCCGGCGCGATTGCCGGACAACCGGGGCGATGTGCGGGACGGGCTGGAGCCGTATGGTTACCGAGACATGAGAACGACACAGAGAAACGCCGTCACTTTGACCGGGAATGACCTCGGTCAGCCGATGGTGTTCGCTCATGGGTATGGCTGCGACCAGAACATGTGGCGCCTCGTCGCTCCGGCCTTCGCGGACACGTATCGGCTTGTCCTGTTCGACCACGTAGGCAACGGCAAGTCCGACCTATCGGCCTACGACGATCAACGTCACTCCACCCTCGACGGTTACGCCGACGACATTCTCGAGATCCTGCACGAGAACGATCTGTGGGACGTGGTCTTCGTCGGCCACTCGGTGAGCGCGATGATGGGCGTGATCGCCGCGATCAAGGAGCCGGAGCGCTTCGCCAAGCTGGTTCTCATCGGGCCGTCGCCGCGCTACATCAACGAGCCGGGCGACGACTACGTCGGTGGCTTCAACCACTCGGACATCGATTCCCTGCTCGAGTCGCTGGACAGCAACTACCTCGGCTGGTCCAGTCAGATGGCCCCGGTCATCATGGGCAACCCCGAGCGGCCCGAGCTCGGCGACGAGCTGACCAACAGCTTCTGCCGTACGGATCCGGAGATCGCCAAGAAGTTCGCGCGCGTTGCCTTCCTTTCCGACAATCGCGACGATCTGCTGAAACTCCGTACTCCGTCCTTGATCCTGCAATGCACGGATGATGTGATCGCACCGACCTTCGTCGGCGACTACGTCCACAAACACACCGCGGGCAGCACGATGGTGTATATGAATGCGACCGGGCACTGTCCCAACCTCAGCGCCCCGGAAGAAACGATCGACGCGATCAAGTCCTGGCTGTAGAACACGGAACGTAGAGCGGAACGTGAGTGATTCTGGTGGGCCGGACGTGACCCAGGAGTTGCGGCTGCCCTGGGACGATGACCCGGATGACCTGTACGAGCACGCGCCGTGCGGGTATCTGACCACGCTCCCGGACGGCACCATCGTGAAGGTCAACCAGACGTTCCTGGTCTGGACCGGGTACACCCGGGCCGAGCTGGTGGGGCACCGCCGCTTCCGGGACCTGCTCGGCTCCGGCGGGCAGATCTACCACGAGACCCACTACGCCCCGCTGCTGCGCATGCAGGACGAGGTGCACGAGATGGCCTTCGAGGTGGTCTGCGCGGACAACACCACGCTGCCCACCCTGGTCAACTCGGTGCTGGCCCGCGGGCCGGCCAAGGAGCCGCGGGCGATCCGCACCACGATCTTCAACGCCACCGAGCGGCGCAGCTACGAGAACGAGCTGCTGCACGCCCGGCGCCGCGCGGAAGACTCCGAACGTCGCGTCCAGGTGCTCCAGGAGATCGTGGCCAACCTGGCGGCGGCACCCACCGAGGCCGAGGTCGCCGAGGCGGTGGTGCGTGCGCCCGAGCCGGCCTTCGGCGCCGCGAGCAGCAGCATCTATCTGGTCGATCCCGAACGCGACCTGATCATCGCGGTCTCCTCGACCGATCCGACCACCGGCAACTGGGACGACATGCCGCGGTCCTCGCCGCGCGCGGTGGCCCGGGTGGCCGAGCGCGGCGACCTGCACGTGGTCGGCTCGGTCGCCGAGGCCCGGAAACACTTCCCCGACCTGGTCGACAACATGCTCAAGTCGGGCCGCAACACGGTGGTGCTGCTGCCGCTGACCACCGGCGGATCCGACGACCGGGCCGGCCCCGAGACCCTCGGCGTGCTGGCGTTCAGCTTCACCGGCGAGCGCAAGCTCGGCGACAACGAGCTGCGGGTGGTGCGGCTGCTCGGTCAGCAGGCCGGCCAGGCGCTCGACCGCGCCCGGCTGTACGACGACGCCCGCCGTCGCGAGGAGCGGACCGCCTTTCTCGGCGAGACCACCCGTACGCTCGACGAGCTGCACCGCCTGCTGCCCCGGGCCCGCCGGCTGGTCGACCGGGTGGTGCCGGAGATCGCCGACTGGGCGCTGCTGCAGTTGTCGATCGGCAACGGCATCCGCGAGGAGTCCGGTGGCCCGGTCCCCGACGCCGCCCTGCTGGAGTCGGCCGAGCAGCGAGCGACCATGGCGAGCGTGCCGATCTTCCCGGAGCCGGGTGACCCGCTCGGGTGTGTGGTGCTGCCGCTGACCGCCCGCGGCCGGGTGCTCGGCACGCTGTCGATGCGGATGGCACCGGACCGCCGGGGTGCCGCGGCCGAGCGCTCCTTCCTGATCGATCTGGCCGACCGGGCCGGCATGGCGCTGGAGAACGCCCGGCTCTACGAGCAGGAGCGGGAGACCGCCCGCACGCTGCAGCGCAGCCTGCTCGCGGCCGACCTGCCGAGGGGCGACGCCCGGTTCGCGGTGGAGACCCACTACCAGGCCGCCGGGCAGGACCTGGAGGTCGGCGGCGACTGGTTCGACGCCTTCATGATCAATAAGGATCGGCTGGCCATCGCGGTCGGCGACGTGGTCGGCCGGGGCATCGACGCGGCCACCACGATGGGCCAGCTGCGCAGCGCGATCCGGGCGCTGGCCGGCGACGAGGTCGGCCCGGCCCGGCTGCTGGAGGGGCTGGACCGGTTCGTCGACCGGGTCGAGACGGCCCGGATGGCGACGGTGGCGTACGCGGAGGTCGACCTGGTCACCGGCGAGCTCGTGTACTCCTGCGCCGGGCACCTCCCGCCGCTGCTGCAGTCGCCGGTCGGCCTCCCGGAGTTCCTGCTGCAGGCGCGCTCCGCGCCGCTCGGCTCCCGGGCGGGTGACATCCGGCGCACCGAGCAGCGGCTGCCGCTGCCGGCCGGCAGTCGCCTCCTGCTCTACACCGACGGGCTGATCGAGCGGCGCACCCGGCCGATCGACAAGGGCTTCGAGTTGCTGGCCCGCGAGTTCGGCCGGCGGCGGGACGCGCCGCTGCCCGGACTGACCACCGCGCTGGCCGACCTGCTGGTGGGCCGCGATCACGCGGACGACGTCTGCCTGCTCTGCCTGTCGCTGGGCAACGAGGAGCGGATCGAGCGCTCCCTCGGCGCCGACCGGATGCAGATCGCCCAGTTACGGTCCGAGCTGCGTGCCTGGCTGGTCGCCCACGGGGTCGAGGCGGAATGCCGGGACGCGGTGCTGCTGGCCTGCTCGGAGGCGGTGGCCAACGCGATCGAGCACGGTTACCGGGACGACCCGTTCGGCATGATCGACGTGGTGGCCACGGTGACCGCCGAGGCGGTCGAGGTGCGGGTCACCGACCGGGGGACCTGGCGCGGCGCGGTGACCGACGTGGCGCGCGGCCGCGGGCTGCAGCTGATTCGCGAGTCGATGGACCAGGTGCTCTTCGACCGGACCGACGGCACCACCGTCATCATGCGCCGCAGCCGGGAGGACTGACCCTTGACCGACCAGTGGGTGTCTTTTTCCAGGTTCGGCGACGCGGAGCTGGTCAGCCTGACCGGCGAGATCGACCTGGCCAACGCCGGCGAGATCGGGAAGGCGATCGTCGGCCGGATCACCGAGGCCGGCAAGGTGCTGATCGACCTCACCACGGTCTCGTTCCTGGACAGCGCCGGGGTGCGGCTGCTCGACGCGCTGGTCGGTGACCTGCTGGTGCACGGCACCCGGACCCGTCTGGTGGTGGGGGAACGCGGCGCGGCCCGGATGACCCTGCAGCTCTGTGCCTTTCGCGAAGATGTGCTGACCACGGACTTGGAGCGGGCGGCGGCCGAACTGAAATAGGGCCCAAGTACCCTGGACTTCCATGAGTGCTCGCTCGGTCTTCCCACAGCTCGAACAGCTGCTCCCCCGGATCAGCAAACCAATCCAGTACGTGGGTGGCGAGCTGGGCGCCGTCGTCAAGGATTGGGACGCCACCACCGTCCGCTGGGCGCTGATGTACCCGGACGCCTACGAGGTCGGCCTGCCCAACCAGGGTGTCCAAATCCTCTACGAGGTGCTCAACGAGCAGCCGGATGTGCTCGCCGAGCGGACCTACGCCGTCTGGCCCGATCTCGAGGCCCTGATGCGTGAGCACGGCGTGCCCCAGTTCACCGTCGACGCACACCGCCCGGTGCGCGACTTCGACGTTCTCGGCATCTCGTTCTCCACCGAGCTCGGCTACACCAACATGTTCAGCGCGCTGGACCTGGCCGGCATCCCGCTGGAGAGCAAGGACCGCACGATCGACGACCCGATCGTGCTGGCCGGCGGCCACGCGAGCTTCAACCCGGAGCCGATCGCCGACTTCATCGACGCCGCCGTGCTCGGCGACGGTGAGGAAGCCGTCCTCGAGATCACCGGCATCATCCGGGAGTGGAAGGCCGAGGGCCGCCCCGGCGGGCGCGACGAGCTGCTGCTGCGCCTGGCTCGCACCGAGAGCATCTACGTGCCGCGTTTCTACGACGTCGACTACCTGCCCGACGGCCGGATCCAGCGGATCGTGCCGAACCGCCCGGACGTGCCGTTCCGGGTCTCCAAGCGCACGACGATGGATCTCGACGCCTGGCCGTACCCGAAGAAGCCGCTGGTCCCGCTGGCCGAGACGGTCCACGAGCGGTACGCGGTGGAGATCTTCCGGGGCTGCACCCGGGGTTGCCGGTTCTGCCAGGCCGGCATGATCACTCGCCCGGTGCGGGAGCGGTCGATCACCACGGTGGGCCAGATGGTGCGGGAGGGTCTGGAGTTCTCCGGCTTCTCCGAGGTCGGCCTGCTGTCGCTCTCCTCGGCCGACCACTCCGAGATCGGCGACATGTGCTCCGGCCTCGCCGAGCAGTACGCGGGCACCAACGTCTCGCTGTCCCTGCCGTCGACCCGGGTGGACGCGTTCAACATCGACCTGGCCCAGGAGCTGTCGAAGAACGGGCGCCGGACCGGCCTCACCTTCGCGCCCGAGGGTGGCTCCGAGCGCATCCGCAAGGTCATCAACAAGATGGTGACCGAGGAGGACCTGATCCGGACGGTCGTCACGGCGTACTCGAACGGCTGGCGGCAGGTGAAGCTCTACTTCATGTGCGGCCTGCCCACCGAGACCGATGACGACGTGGCGCAGATCGGCCGGATGGCGCACGAGGTGATCAAGGCCGGTCGCATCGCGGCCGGCACCAAGGACATCCGCTGCACGGTGTCGATCGGCGGGTTCGTGCCCAAGCCGCACACCCCGTTCCAGTGGGCGCCGATGGTGCGGCCCGAGGTGATCGACGCCCGGCTCAAGATGCTCAAGGACGTCATCAACAGCGACCGGTCGCTGGGCCGGGCGATCGGCTACCGCTACCACGACGGCGAACCGTCGCTGATCGAGGGCCTGCTTTCCCGGGGCGATCGTCGCGTCGGGGCAGTGATCCGGCGTGTCTGGGAAAAAGGCGGACGTTTCGACGGGTGGAGCGAGCACTTCTCGTACGCCCGCTGGGTCGAGGCGGCCGCCGAGACGCTGCCGCAGTTCGGCGTCGACATCGACTGGTTTACCACCCGCGAACGTGAGCAGGCCGAGGTTCTCCCCTGGGACCACCTCGACTCCGGCCTCGACAAGGACTGGCTCTGGCAGGACTGGCAGGACTCGCTCAGCGAGTACGAGCAGGACGACTGCCGCTGGACCCCGTGCTTCGACTGCGGCGTCTGCCCGTCGATGGACACCGAGATCCAGATCGGGCCCACCGGTAAGAAGCTGCTTCCCCTGACCCCGGTCAACAACCTGCGGGTCCCGGCCTAGGAGAAGGACATTCCCCCCAAGAATCAGCCGGTGGGCGGCCAGGCGCCGGTCGTCCAGCGCATCCGCCTCCGGTACGCCAAGCGCGGGCCCCTGCGCTTCACGTCGCACCGCGACTTCGCCCGCGCCTTCGAGCGGGCGCTGCGCCGGGCCGGCGCGCCGATCGCGTTCTCCCAGGGCTTCACCCCACACCCCAAGATCTCGTACGCGAGTGCGGCGCCCACCGGCGTCGGGAGCGAGGCGGAGTACCTGGAGATCGGCCTGCAGGCCGAGGTCGACCCGGAGCAGCTGCGGCTGGCCCTGGACGCCGCCCTGTCGCCCGGCCTCGACGTCCTGGAGGCGGTCGTGGCCGGCGAGGGCAGCCTCGCCGACCGGATCGACGCCTCGCGGTGGCGGCTGGAACTGCCGACGGTCGATCCGGCGGTGGCCGCCGCCGCGGTCAAAAGCTTCCTCGACGCCGAGGAAGTACTGGTTGAGCGCATGACCAAGCAGGGCCGGCGGTCCTTCGACGCCCGTGTCGCGGTGACCCACATCTCTGTGACGGATCAGTCTTTAGGCAGGTCAGGGGCGGTGGCGGGGCGGTTGGACGGGGAGTCCGACCTACCTTCCGGGGCGGACGGCGCACCGTGTGCGATAATCGACCTTGTCGTACGACAGGTAACGCCCGCCGTGCGACCCGATGACGTCCTTTCCGGCCTGCGTGTAGTAGCTGGCCTGGAGCCGCCGGTGCCCCCCAGGGTGACCCGGCTGGCCCAGGGCACGCTCACCGCTCAGGGGGAGATCGTCGATCCGTTGGACGCGGATCGCGAGGATTGATCCATCGGAGGTCGTCGGCTGCACCACAGCCGGCGTCCGTCGGCAGACTTCGGACGCCCGTCCGACCAACGGCCGGGACCGAAATACTTGCGGCGATCCTGCGTGGCAGCGCTCACACGCGCCCGGGGTCGCCAGAACTGGAGAGCGCCCATGCTCGATAACGAGCCACAGGGCGGTGAATTGGACGGAGCGGTTACACCGCCCGCCGATACCGCCGATAGCACATCAACCACCCCTGCACGCCGGACGAGGACAACCCGCCGCAAGGCGGCCGCCCCGGCAGCGGAAGCGCCGTCCGAGGGCGCGACCGCCGAACCGGGTGCCGCGATCGAAGCCGCCGCGTCTCAGGACGCGGTGGCCGAGGCCGAGGCCGCGCCGGTCAAGCCGGTGAAAGCAACGCGCAGCCGGCGCAAGGCCACCGCTCCGGCGGCCGAACCCGCTGCCCCGGCCGCGCCAACGGCCGAGGACGCGGAGACGGCCCCGGTCGAGGCTCCGGTAAAGGCGACCCGAGCCCGGCGCAAGAAGGCCGTGCCGGCTGCCGCCGCACCCGAGCCCGTCGAGGCGGCACCCGTCGAAGTGCCGGTGGCCGAGCTGATCGCGGCCGAGGAACCGGTGGCCGAGGACGAGCCGGTCGTCGAGGAGCAGGCGCCGATCGCCGGCGTGCTGCCGCTCGATGACGACTTCGTCGAGGAGGAGAAGCCCGCACGGCGCAGCCGCCGGGCGGCACTGCCTCCCGCCGTACTCTTCATGCCGCCGGAAGCCACCGAGGAGCCCGCGCCGGTCACCGCCGGCCGCCGCTCGCGGCGCCCGGCGACCATCACGCCCGTCGAGCCGGAGGTCTCGGAGACCGAGGCCGCCGTCGCCGACCTGCCCGCCGAGCCCGCAGCCGCCGAGGCCGAGGGTTCCCGCCGCAGCCGGCGCCGCCGGCGCGGTCCGGCCGAGGAGATCGCCGAGCCGGTCGAGGCCGTCGCCGCGGTCGCCGAGCCTCTCGTCGACGAGGTCGACGAGAGCGCCGACGACGTCGAAGAGGGCATCGAGGACGAGTCCGAGGACGAGCTGTCCGCCGCGCGGCGCCGCCGCCGGCGTGGCCGCCGCGGCCGTGGTCGCGGCAAGGGCCCGGCCGAGGACGGCGACGAGTACGCCGAGGGCGAGGAGCCGGTCGAGTCCTCCGCCGAGGAGGAGTCCGAGGACGGTGAGGACGAGGCCGAGGAGGGTGACGGCGTCACCCGCCGCCGACGGCGCCGGCGCCGCAAGGGTTCCAGCGGTGACGCCGAGACCGGTGGCATCGAGGACGGCGTGCACACCGTCGTGCGGGTGCGTGAGCCCCGCCGCACCTCCGACGAGGTGCAGGGCGTCTCCGGTTCGACCCGGCTCGAGGCCAAGCGCCAGCGCCGCCGGGACGGCCGCGAGCAGCGCCGCACCCGGCCGCCGATCCTGAGCGAGTCGGAGTTCCTGGCCCGCCGCGAGGCGGTCGACCGGGTCATGGTCGTCCGGCAGAAGCCGGACCGCCTCCAGATCGCCGTGCTGGAAGACGGCGTGCTGGTCGAGCACTACGTGGCCCGGGCCACCTCCGGCACCATGGTCGGCAACGTCTATCTCGGCAAGGTGCAGAACGTCCTGCCGAGCATGGAAGCGGCCTTCGTCGACGTCGGCCGCGGCCGCAACGCGGTGCTCTACGCCGGCGAGGTCAACTGGGACGCCACCGGTCTGGAGGGCCGCTCCCGCTCGATCGAGCAGGCGCTCAAGTCCGGCGACTCGGTGCTGGTGCAGGTGACCAAGGACCCGATCGGGCACAAGGGCGCCCGGCTGTCCAGCCACATCGCGCTCTCCGGCCGGCACCTGGTCTACGTGCCCAACGGCAACGCCTCCGGGATCAGCCGCAAGCTGCCCGACACCGAGCGCAAGCGCCTGCGGGACGTCCTGAAGAAGCTGGTGCCGGACGGCGCCGGGGTGATCGTCCGGACGGCGGCCGAGGGCGCCAGCGAGGACGAGCTGGCCCGCGACGTCAAGCGCCTGCAGGCCCAGTGGGAGGACATCCAGCGCAAGTCGGCCGAAGGCCACGCGCCGGTCGCCCTCTCCGAGGAGCCCGACCTGGTCATCCGGGTGGTCCGGGACCTCTTCAACGAAGACTTCCGCGAGCTGATCGTGCAGGGCGAGCAGGCGTACGCCGAGGTGGAGGACTACCTCAACTCGGTGTCGCCGGACCTGGTCGAGCGCCTGCACCGGTACACCGGGGTGGCCGACGTCTTCGCCGACAAGCGGATCGACGAGCAGATCCTCAAGGGTCTCGACCGCAAGGTGTTCCTGCCCTCGGGCGGCCACCTGGTGATCGACCGCACCGAGGCGATGACCGTCGTCGACGTCAACACCGGTAAGTACACCGGTGCCGGCGGCAACCTCGAGGAGACGGTCACCCGGAACAACCTCGAGGCGGCCGAGGAGATCGTCCGGCAGCTGCGGCTGCGCGACCTCGGCGGCATCGTGGTCATCGACTTCATCGACATGGTGCTGGAGAGCAACCGCGAGCTGGTGCTGCGGCGGCTCACCGAGTGCCTGGGCCGGGACCGCACCAAGCACCAGGTCACCGAGATCACCTCGCTCGGCCTGGTGCAGATGACCCGGAAGCGGATCGGGTCGGGTCTGCTCGAGGCGTTCAGCGAGACCTGTGACCACTGCAAGGGCCGGGGCGTGCTGATCCACACCGAGCCGGTGCCGGAGAAGCGGGGCAACGGCGGCGGTGGCAACGGCAGCGGCAACGCGGCCGGCACCCAGGTGAAGGCTGTCGCCGCGGCCACCCGGACCGAGCAGCCGCCGGCGGTGCAGCAGCAGCCGACGTCGTCGCGGTCGCGCCGGCGTCGTGGTGCCACCGAGGCCGCCGCGGTCGAGGCCGCCCTCGCCATCGAGGCGACGGAGGTTGACGGGGAGCCCATCGCTCCGCTGGAGCCGCTCGCCGAGAACCCGGTCGCCATCGCGGCCGACCTGCCGCCGGTCGTCGGTTCGGGCGTTGTCGGTTCGGGCGTTGTCGGTTCGGGCGTTGTCGGTTCGGGCATCGTGTCGGTGGGCCAGTCGGCGCCGACCGCGGCCGAACCGGCCGAGGAGTACGACATCAGCGGTTACGACCTGTCCCGCTACGAGACGCCGGAGCCGGTCGAGCCGCTGCGGCTGACCGGGACGGACGACCCGGACGCGGCCGACGATGAGGACGACGAGGACGAGGACGACGAGCCGGTGGGCGCCGGCGCGGGCCGGCGACGGTCGCGGCGCGGGGGAGCCCGGCGGCGTACACGTCCGTAGCTTCCGACGGCGGGAGCGGTTCGGTAAAGAAAGTTAACTACTGAACCGCTCGCCGCCGTGGAGTCCGCTACCCTCGCGGGGTTCGATCACCCTTCCCCCGAGGAGACCGAGACTCCGATGCGACGCCTCGCATTCCTGATGGTTCTGCCCTTCCTGGCCGCCGGCTGCTCCGGCGGTGACGAAACCGCCGCGGGCGGCGCGACCCCGGCCGTCGGTGGCTCCTCCGGAGCGGCTCCCGCCGCGGTCGATCCCTCCGTGGCGGCGGCCGGTGACAAGGCGCTCTCCGGCAACACCAAGGCGATCTGCGCCCAGGCCGAGCGGACCAGCACCAGCTTCGGTCAAACCTTCATCGCCGACCTCAAGCTCCAGATCGACAACGCGAGCAAGGACGCGGCGGCCAAGAGCGCGGCCAAGGAGAAGCTCGACCGGGACGTGTCGAACTTCTCGGACGCGCTCGCCGACATGGCGAAGCTGGCCGACGACAAGGCGCTCAAGGGTGCTCTGACCCAGATGAGCAAGAAGGTCCAGGTGCTCAAGGGTGACGTCACGAAGATCAACGCAGACAAGATGTCCGAGATCACCGCTACCCTGGACAAGGCCTGCGGAAAGAGCTGAGGGGCCGGTTTGGGATCGGCGCGTCACATGAAGTACGCTTGCCGACGGCGCTTTTCATGCGCCGTACCCCGGTGACATATCTCGGGATCAGCACCATCCGCCAAGCAGCGGTCTTCGCTGCGTAAGTCTCAGGGAGTCCGCGTCCGATGTACGCGATCGTCAAGACCGGCGGCAAGCAGTACAAGGTTGCCGAGGGCGACGTGATCGAGGTCGAGAAGCTCGCGGGCGTGCCCGGCGATGCGCTCACGCTCGCCGCAGTCCTCCTCGTCGACGGTGACAACCTGGTGACCGACGCGGCCAAGCTTGCCAACGTTACGGTGTCCGGCGAGATCGCCGAGCACACCAAGGGTCCGAAGATCCGGATCCACAAGTTCAAGAACAAGACCGGTTACCACAAGCGCCAGGGGCACCGTCAGCCTCTGACCAAGATCAAGGTCACCGGCATCAAGAGCGGGAAGTAGGGGCGGATCACTCATGGCTCACAAAAAAGGTGCGTCCAGCTCGCGCAACGGCCGTGACTCCGCCGCCCAGCGGCTCGGCGTCAAGCGGTTCGGTGGCCAGCTGGTCAACGCCGGCGAGATCCTGATCCGCCAGCGTGGCACGAAGTTCCACCCGGGCGACCTGGTCGGCCGGGGCGGCGACGACACGCTGTTCGCGCTGGCCCACGGCAACGTGCTGTTCGGCAAGAACCGTGGTCGCAAGACCGTCAGCATCGTTCCGGTCTCGGAGTAGTTTTTTCCTACAGCGGGCCACGGACCCCTCGGGGTCCGCGGCCCGCTGTTGTGTTTAGGGAGTTGAGCAAGTGACCACGTTCGTCGATCGGGTCGTGCTGCACCTGCAGGCGGGTGACGGCGGGCACGGCTGCGTCTCGGTACGCCGGGAGAAATTCAAGCCGCTCGGCGGTCCCGACGGCGGCAACGGCGGGCACGGTGGCGGCATCACGCTCGTCGTCGACCCGCAGCAGCACACGCTGCTCGACTTCCACTTCCACCCACACATCAAGGCGTCCAACGGCGTCAGCGGCGCGGGCGCGAACCGGGACGGCGCCAACGGCAAGGACCTGACCGTGCCGGTGCCGCCCGGCACCGTCGTGCACGGCGAGAACGGCGAGGTGCTGGCCGACCTGGTCGGCGCCGGCGCCACCTTCGAGGTGGCCCGCGGTGGCCGCGGCGGGCGGGGCAACGCCTCGCTGGCCAACACCCGGCGCAAGGTGCCCGGTTTCGCCGAGCTGGGTGAGCCCGGCGACCGGATCGACGTGGTGCTCGAGCTCAAGAGCGTGGCCGACGTGGGCCTGGTCGGCTTCCCGTCGGCGGGCAAGTCGTCGCTCATCTCGGTGATCTCCGCGGCCAAGCCCAAGATCGCCGACTACCCGTTCACCACGCTCGTGCCCAACCTGGGTGTGGTGCAGGCCGGCGACCAGACGTTCACGGTGGCCGACGTGCCCGGCCTGATCCCGGGTGCGGCCACCGGCAAGGGCCTCGGCATGCAGTTCCTGCGGCACATCGAGCGCACCTCGGTGCTGGTGCACGTGCTCGACGCGGCGACGCCGGAGATCGACCGGGACCCGCTGGCCGACCTGGACGCGATCGAGGCCGAGCTCTCGGCGTACGGCGGTCTCGAGGACCGGCCGCGCCTGGTGGTGCTCAACAAAATCGACATCCCGGACGGCCGGGACCTGGCCGAGATGGTCCGCCCCGACCTGGAGGCCCGCGGTTTCCGGGTGTTCGAGGTCAGCGCGATCACCCGGGAAGGGCTCAAGGAGCTGGTCTACGCTCTCGCGGCCACGGTCGCCGAGCACCGGCTGGCCACGCCCGAGCCGGAACCCACCCGGGTCGTGGTGCGTCCCCGCGCGGTCGACGAGACCGGCTTCACCATCGAGCAGGACGAAGAGGGCGTGTTCGTGGTGCGCGGCGCCCAGGTCGAGCGCTGGATCAAGCAGACCAACTTCGACAACGACGAGGCCGTGGGCTACCTGGCCGACCGTCTCGAGCGGGTCGGGGTCGAGGCCGAGCTGGGCAAGAAGGGCGCGAAGGCCGGGGACCCGGTGCGGATCGGCGTCATGGAGTTCGACTGGCAGCCCAACGCGGGCGAGTTCGTCTCCGGTCCGCGCGGCACCGACGCCCGCCTCGAGGAGGAGAGCCACCGGGCCAGTGCGTCCCAGCGGCTCGCCGCCCGCAAGGCACGCCGGGTGCGCTCCGACGACGAACTGCTGCACATGGCGCCGGACGGCACGGTCACCACGCTCGCGAACGCGCAGCGGCCGGTGCTGGTCACCGACTCCGACGATGAGGACGACACCGGCGAATAGGGCGTCGTCCAGCTTGTCGCAACCCTCCGGAAACTGTGCTCGCTTAGAGTCACCGTCGTGCTGATCGAATCCCGTCCCGCCCTGGATCCGGAACTTGGTGCCCTGGTCACGGCCCAGCAGCGGGAGATACGGGAGATCGACGGGGGGATGAACACCACGGTGTTCGTCCCCGACGATGACGCTGCGTACATAGTGGCCGTGGTCGACTACCGGGCCGTGGCCTGCGCCGCCTGGCAGGCCACGGAGCCCGGGGTGGTCGAGCTGAAGCGGATGTACGTGCGGCCGGCCTTCCGCGGCCGGGGCATCGCCCGCCAGATGATCGTCGCGATCGAGGAGGAGGCGCTCGCCGCGGACCGGCCGGTCATCCGGCTGGAGACCGGCAGTTACCTGCCCGCGGCGATCGCTCTCTACCAGTCGTCGGGGTATCACCAGATCCCGGCGTACGGGCCGTACGTGGGCAACCCCTACAGCGTGTGCTTCGAGAAGCGGCTGGCCGCGTTAGTCCAGTAGCCCGATCGCAACTTTTGTACGGCGTACCGTCGCAAGCGCCGCAGGCCGCACCCGGGTCCGGCCCTCCGCCAGGATCTCGCGGACGTAGCCGGGGTCCAGCTCCGCATATCGGGCGCGGATCGGATCGAGCAGCGCGACTACCGCGTCTGTGACCTCGCGTTTCAGCGCGCCGTAGGACGTGAACTCGCCGGGCTTCTCATCGGTGCAGGCGGCCAGGATGGCCAGCAGATTGCTGACGCCCGGCTGGTTCTCCGGATCGTGCCGGACGACGCCCGCGGTGTCGGTGACCGCACGCGAGATAACCTTGCGGATCGTCTCGGGCGGGTCGAGCAGCGCGATCCGGCCGGCCGGCGACGGGGCGCTCTTGCTCATCTTCCGGACCGGATCGGACAGGTCCATGATCCGGGCGGCCGACTCGGGGCGGATGCCCTCGGGCACGGTGAAGGTCTCCCCGTAGCGTGCGTTGAACCGTAGCGCGAGCGTGCGGGCCAGTTCCAGGTGCTGGCTCTGATCGTCACCGACCGGCACCTGCTCGGCGCCGTGCACCAGGATGTCGGCGGCCATCAGCACCGGGTAGGTGAGCAGGCTCAGCCGCACCGGCCCGCCGCCCGCCGATTTCTCCTTGAACTGGATCATGCGGGCCGCCTCGCCGAAGGCGGCCGTGCATTCCAGCAGGTAGTGCAGCTCGGTGTGCTCGGGGACCTGCGAGTTCGCGATGATCGCGGTGCGCCGCGGGTCGACGCCGGCGGCCAGCAGTAGGGTGGCCACCTCGAGCGTGTTCGCTCGCACCGCGGCCGGATCATGCTCCATGGTCAGCGCGTGCAGGTCGGCGATCATGGCGATCGAGTCGGTCGTCGACTGCGCCTCGACCAGCGGGCGCATCGCGCCCAGCAGGTTGCCGAGGTGCAGGTTTCCGGTCGGCTGAAAGCCGGTGAGTCGCTTGATCATGGCGAGATTCCTTCCGTACGGGGTGGGCACCCCCGCCGGAGATCGGCCGTGACATGCGAAACGGCCGCCCGGAGGGGGCGGCCGCGGATGAGGTCATGCGCGCGTGGGTGAGCCGCCCGTCAGGGCAGCCACCAGCACAGGTTCGTAGCGCGCACGACTCGATGCTACCGCGAGGCGGCGGCGTGTCGAACGGGACGGACGGGCATGATGGTCGTCATGCCGCTGACCCGCTCCGAGGCCACCGCCCGGGCCGCCATCATCGACGTCCATTCGTACGAGGTGCACCTCGACGTCACCGCCGCCGGGGAGACCTTCGGCTCGCGGGCGGTGGTGCGCTTCGGGGCGCGGCCGGGCTCGTCGACCTTCCTCGAGTTCGAGCCGGTAGTCGTATCGTCGATGACGCTGAACGGGTCACCGGTGCCGTCCTTGTCGGTTTCGGGCGGCCGGTTGACCCTGGCCGACCTCGCCGAGGAGAACGAGCTGGTCGTCGAGGCGACCATGCGTTACTCGAACGACGGCGAGGGTCTGCACCGCTACACCGACCCGGCCGACGGGAACGTCTACCTCTACCAGCACCTGTTCATCAACAACGGCGGCCGGGTGCTGCCCTGCTTCGACCAGCCCGACCTGAAGGCGTCCTGGCAGGTGTCGGTCAGCGCACCCGCCGACTGGAAGGTCGCCACCAACGGCGAGCTGGTCTCCTCCTCGGCCGGCGAGTGGCGGTTCGCGGCCACCAAGCCGATCTCCACCTATCTCGCCTCGCTGTTCGCCGGGCCGTTCCACGCGGTGACCGACTCCCACGACGGCATCCCGCTGGCGCTCTACGTGCGGGCCGCCCTCGCCGAGCATCTCGACCGCCAGGCCGAGGAGCTGTTCACGATCACCAAGCAGTGTCTCGACCGCTATCACGAGATGTTCGAGATCCGGTACCCCTTCGGGCACTACCAGCAGGCGTTCGCGCCCGAGTTCAACTTCGGCGCCATGGAGTACCCCGGGCTGGTCGTCTTCCGGGACGAGATGATCTACCGCTCGGCGGTCACCGACAGTCAGCGGGAGAGCCGGGCCAACGTCATCGCGCACGAGATGGCCCACATGTGGTTCGGCGACCTGGTCACCATGGCCTGGTGGGACGACCTGTGGCTGAACGAGTCGTTCGCGGAGTACTTGGGGACCCGCGTCGCGGGCGAGGCCACCCGCTTCACCGGCACCTGGACCACGTTCGCGATGCAGCGCAAGGCCTGGGGACTGCGCGCCGACCAGCACCCGTCCACCCATCCGGTCGCCCCGGTCGAGGTGCGCGACACCGAACAGGCACTGCTCAACTTCGACGGCATCTCGTACGCCAAGGGCGCCGCCACCCTCAAGCAGCTGGTCGCGTTTGTCGGCGACGAGGCTTTCCTGGCCGGGCTGAACGAGCACTTCACGGCCCACGCCTACGGCAACGCCACGCTCGCCGACCTGCTCGGTGCGCTGGCCAAGGCGAGCGGGCGGGACCTGTCCGGCTGGGCCGAGGTGTGGCTGCGCCGGGCGCAGGTCAACACGCTGCGCCTGGAGCTGTCGCCGGCCCGGGTGGAACAGACCGCGCCCGCCGACTACCCGACGCTGCGGCCGCACAAGATCGGCATCGGACTGTACGACCGTGGTGCGGACGGCACCGTGGTGCGGCGCTCCCTCCTGCCGGTCGAGGTGGAGGCGGCCGCGGTCACGGCAGTGCCGGCCCTGGATGCCGAGCCCGCCGCCGACCTCGTGGTGCTCAACGACGGCGACCTCACCTACGCCAAGATCCGCCTGGACGATGCGTCCACCGCGGCCGTCTCCACCGTCCTGCCGCTGATCTCCGACTCGCTCGCCCGGGCCGTGCTGTGGGCCGCCACGCTGGACGCCGTGGTCGACGGGGAACGGCCGGTCGCCGAGCTGGTCACGCTGGTGCTGACCGCGCTGCCGGTGGAGTCCGAGGTGGTGATCGTGGAGGACGTGCTGCGGGCCACCCGCAGCCTGGTCGACCGCTACTCGACACCGGAGACCCGGCCGGCCGCGCTCGAACTCGTCGCCCAGGCGGCCGACCGGTTGCTCGCCGTCTCGGAGCCGGGCGGGTCCCGCCAGCTGGCCGCGGCCCGGGGCCTGATCGGCGCCACGAACCAGAGCGGGCGGCTGCGGGGCTGGCTGGACGGCGAGGGCGTACCGGACGGGCTGGCCATCGACGCCGACCTGCGCTGGCTGATCCTCTACCGGCTGGTCGTGCTGGACGCGGCCGGGACCGCCGAGATCGATGAGGAGTTCGCCCGGGACCGCAGTGCCACCGGAGCCCAGTGGGCCGCCCGATGCCGGGCCGCGGTGCCCACCCCGGACGCGAAGGCCGCCGCCTGGCAGGCGATCGTGTCCGACGTTTCGCTGTCCAACCGGCTGGTCGAGATGACCGCGTCCGGGTTCTGGCATCCCGAGCAGCTCGATCTGCTGGCGCCGTACGTGCCGCGCTACTTCGCCGAGATGCCGGCGATGATGCGGGTGCGGGGCGGGATGAGCGCGGAGCGTACGGCCGGGTACGCGTACCCGGAACTGGCGGTTGGCGCGGAGACCCGGCGGCTGGCCGCCGAGCTGTTGTCCCGCGAAGATCTTGATCCGATTCTCCGCCGCGTCGTGCAGGACGCCGACGACGACATGCGCCGGGCAGTGGAGGCTCGCTTTTAGGGCAATTCTCGCGTTTTGGGATCGATAGCTTCGCTAGCCTTCGTTGGTGGAGTGGTCCGAGGAACTGGTCGGCGGTCTGCTGCAGGCCGCCCCGGACGCGATCCTGGTCCTGGACGGGCACACCATTCTGCTCGTCAACGACCGAGCCGTGGAGCTGTACGGCTGGTCGCGCGACGAGCTCGTCGGCAAGTCCATCGACATGCTCCTCACCGAGGACGCCCGGATGATGCTTCCGGAGCGCCGGCGGAAGATCGACGAGGGCCGTCCCGGGCCGATCGGGGCGGTCACCGCCACCGTCCGGCGCCGGGACGGCACGGAGATCCCGGTCGAGTCCTCGGTCTCGATCGTCGACACCCAGCAGGGCCGATTCGCCGTCGCGGTGGTCCGGGACCTCACCGAGCGCGCCCGCGCCGAGCAGGAGAAGGCCCGGCTGCGGGCGGAGGCGCACGTGCACCGCAGCCAGCGCCTGGAGAGCCTCGGGCAGCTGGCCGGCGGGGTCGCGCACGACTTCAACAACATGCTCGGCGTGATCGTCAACTACGCGAGCTTCGTGATCGAGGAAGCGTCCTCGGAAAGCCCGGACATGTCGGCCATCGTGGCCGACGCCCAGCAGGTCGTGCAGGCCGGCAAGCGCGGGACCGATCTCACCCACCAGCTGCTCGCCTTCGCCCGGCGCGAGGTCGTGCGGCCGCAGGTGCTCGACCTCAACGCGGCGATCGGCGAGGTCGAGGAGATGCTGCGCCGCTCGCTCGGGGAGCACATCAACCTGATCGTCCGGCCCGGGGAGGAGCTCCCGCCCGTGGTCTGTGACCCGGGGCAGATCTCGCAGGTGCTGGTCAATCTGGCGCTCAACGCGCGGGACGCGATGCCGGGCGGCGGGGATCTGGTGATCGACACCGGGCGGCACGGGGAGCAGGTGCGGCTGCGGGTCGGTGATTCCGGTACGGGGATGTCGCCCGAGGTGGTCGAACGGGCCTTCGAGCCGTTCTTCACCACGAAGGGGAGCGGGGCCGGCACCGGGCTGGGGCTCGCCACCGTGTACGGGATCATCACGCAGGCCGGAGGCGAGGTCAGTATCGCCTCGTCACCCGGCGTGGGTACCACGGTGACCGTACTCCTGCCTGTTTCTTCTGATTTATCGGATTCTCTGGATAAGTCGGTGACCTCGGCGCCCGCGCCCGCGCGCGGGGAGACCCTGCTCGTGGTCGAGGACGAGGCGGCGCTGCGGGACGTGGCCGGGCGGATCCTCTCCGGGGCCGGTTACCGGGTGCTCGCGGCGGAGTGCGGGGCGGCCGCGCTGGAGCTGGCCGCCGGGCACGAGGGCAGCATCGACTTGCTGGTCAGCGACGTTGTGATGCCGGGGATGCTGGGCAAGGAACTCGCCGAGCGGCTGGTCTCGATCCGGCCGGACACCCGGGTGCTCTACATGTCCGGGTACGCCCAGCCGGTGCTGCACTCGCAGGGGACGCTCGACCCGGGGGTGGCGCTGCTGGAGAAGCCGTTCACCGCGGACGACCTGCTCACGGCGGTCCGTAAACGGCTGGACGACTGATCTATATTTTGCGGATGCGCCGGATCGGGATCATGGGTGGGACCTTCGATCCGATCCACCACGGCCACCTCGTGGCGGCCAGCGAGGTGCAGGCCCGCTTCGATCTCGACGAGGTCGTCTTCGTGCCCACCGGCCAGCCCTACGAGAAGGGCAAGGTGTCGCCGGCCGAGGATCGCTACCTGATGACGGTGATCGCCACCGCGTCCAACCCGCGCTTCCACGTCAGCCGGGCTGACGTCGACCGGGACGGCCCCACCTACACCGTCGACACGCTGCGGGACATGCGGGCCATCTACGGTCCCGACACCCAGCTGTACTTCATCACCGGGGCGGACGCGCTCTCCCGCATCCTGGGCTGGAAGGACGCGCTGGAGATGCTGACCATGGCGCACTTCGTCGGCGTCACCCGGCCCGGCTTCGAACTCACCGGCGACCACCTGCCGGCCGACTCGGTCACCCTCGTGTCGGTTCCGGCCATGGCCATCTCGTCGTCCGCCTGCCGGGCCCGGGTGGCCGGCGGTGAACCGGTCTGGTACCTGGTGCCCGATGGTGTTGTGCAGTACATCAACAAGCGGGGCCTCTATCGGGGGTCGGGGAATGTCACACCGGTGTGAGAGGCTTGTAGGACTGGAACACCGACCGAGGGGACGCTCTTGCCCGTCACCGAACGCGCTCTTGAACTGGCGATGACGGCCGCTCAGGCCGCCGCCGACAAGAAGGCTCAGGACATCGTCGTCATCGACGTGGCCGAGCAGCTCTACATCACCGATGCTTTCGTGATCGCCTCGGCGTCGAACGAGCGACAGGTCGCTTCTATCGTCGACGCGATCGAGGAAGCCCTGGTCAACCTGCCGGAGAAGGCAAAGCCCGTGCGCCGCGAGGGCGAGCGCCAGGGCCGGTGGGTGCTTCTCGACTACGTCGACATCGTGGTGCACGTGCAGCACGCCGAGGAGCGGGAGTTCTACGCCCTCGACAAGCTGTGGAAAGACTGCCCGTCCATCCCGTTCGTCGACCGTGACATGGTCGAGGCCGACGCGTCGTGAGTCGGCTCATCGTTTGGCGGCACGGCAACACCGACTGGAACGCGAACCATCGCGTCCAGGGCCAGACCGACGTGCCGCTGAACGCGCTGGGCCGCCAGCAGGCGGTCGACGCCGCCGAACTGCTCATCAAGATGAAGCCCGACGCGATCGTCTCCAGCGACCTGCACCGCGCTTCCGACACCGCCGCGGCCCTGGCCGCGCTCAGCGGCCTGTCGATCAGCTACGACAAACGGCTCCGCGAGCGGTATTTCGGCGCGTGGCAGGGCCTCACCATGCCCGAGGTGGCCGAGCTCTACCCCGACCAGCACACCCGGTGGACCTCCGGTCAGGAGGTCGGCGGTGACGTCGAGTCCCTGGCCGACCTGGGGAAACGGGTCTCCGAGGCGTTGCACGCCGCCGCCGGGCTCGCCCCGCCGGGCGGCACCGTGGTGGTGACCACTCACGGTGCGGCCGCTCGGCAGGGCATCGGACACCTGCTCGAATGGCCGCTGGAGCAGTTGCGCACACTGCGGGCGCTGCAGAACTGTCACTGGGTCGAGTTGACCCACTCGCGGGAGCGGGGTTGGCAGGTGGCGGCATACAACGTCGGGCCGTTCACCGATCGTCCGGTTCCGCCGCCGGTTTAGGCCGTACTGAGGAACCTCGCTTGATCCGGTAGCGTCCAACCATCATGTTGACCCGACGCGTCGCCGCCGCCCTGGCCCTGATGCTTTGCCTCGCCGGCTGCGCCAACCAGGATTCCCCCATCGACTCGGCCGCCCCGGCTTCCTCGCTGCCGGCGTCGTCGCTTCCCTCCTCGGCACCCACCGCGGAACCGAGCGCACCCACCGCGACCGGGGCCCAGACCATCACCGGCACCGTCGAGGCCGGGGTCGAACCGAACTGCCTGCTGCTGCAGGACGGCAAGGGTTCCCATCTGCTGGTCTTCGACGACGCCGCGATGCGGGCCGACGTCGGCGTGGGCAAGAAGGTCACGCTGACCGGGCGCTCCGAGCCGACCATGATGTCCACCTGCCAGCAGGGCATCCCCTTCATCGTGACCTCGGTGACGCCGGCCTGATCCTTCTTCTTTCGGGCTTGATCTTTGGGCTTGATCGGCTCCCGTGCGGTCGTGCGGGCGCCGATCGGTTAACGTGCCCGCATGCCCGTCGCGGTCGTCACCGACTCCACCGCGTACCTGCCCGCCGAACTGAGCGGCTCGTATGACCTGACCGTCGTCCCCCTCACCGTGGTGATCAACGGCGCCGAAGGGCTCGAGGGCCTCCAGATCCAGCCGGCCGAGGTGGCTCGGGCGCTGAACGCCCGCCGTTCCACGGTGAGCACGTCCCGGCCCGCCCCGTCCCAGTTCGTCGAGGCCTACCGCCGCCTGCTGGACGCGGGCGCCGACGGCATCGTCTCGGTCCACCTGTCCGCGAAGCTGTCCGGCACGTTCGAGGCGGCCGGCCTGGCGGCGGCCGAGGTCGGCGACCGGGTCCGGGTGGTCGACAGCGAAACCACCGGCATGGGCCTGGGGTTCGCCGCGCTGGCGGCCGCCGCGGCCGCCCGGGAGGGTCAAGACCTCGATGCCGTACGGGCGGCAGCCGCCGACCACGCCGCCCGGGTGAGCACTCTCTTCTACGTGGACACGCTGGAGTTCCTGCGAAGGGGCGGCCGGATCGGCGCCGCCTCGGCCCTGCTGGGTACGGCCCTGTCGGTGAAGCCGATCCTGCACGTGGTCGACGGCGCGATCGTCGTGCGCGACCGGGTCCGCACCGCCGGCCGGGCCCTGGCCCGCCTGGTCGACCTGGCCGTGGAGGCCGGTGGCGACGGCGAGGTCGACATCGCCGTGCACCACCTGCAGGCCGCCGACCGAGCCACCGCCCTGGCCGACGCCGTGGCCATGCGCCTGTCCGACCGCCTGCGCGACTGCTACATCACCGAGATCGGCGCTGTGGTGGCCGCCCACGTAGGCCCCGGCCTGGCCGGCGTCGTAGTCCACCGACGCCCCTGACGCACTCCGTTCGGGGCGCGCCGCGCCGGGCCGGGCCGAGGTGGG
>NZ_BOQN01000180.1 GCF_018332695.1 Paractinoplanes toevensis | reverse complement strand
CTGGCTTTCCGACGCCTGGCTCTCGATCGCGGCGGTCGCCCGCGCCTCGGCCGCTGCTGTCGCGAGCCGGGCCGCGTCTCGCCCGACCAGCACCGGGGTCACCCCGCGGCGGATCAGCTCGGCCGCGATTGCCCGGCCGCTGCGGCCGGTGCCGCCCAGAATCCAGACCTCGCCCGTCATCGCCTGTCTCCCTCGTCGTGATGACATCTCATGTCGTCACCTTAGCCGCGATGACACGGCATGTCATCAGGTAGCCTGTGATCGTGAGCAGATGGCCGGCGGATGCACGGGAACGCCTCGAGCGCGCGGCCATCGAGCTGTTCCAGGAGCAGGGCTTCGCGGCGACCACGGTTCCGCAGATCACCGCCCGGGCCGGCCTCACCACCCGCACCTTCCACCGGCATTTCGCCGACAAGCGCGAGGTCCTGTTCGCCGAGGCGGACGCCGCGGACATGGCCACCCACCTCATCGCGGACGCCCCGCCCGACCTGCCGCCGATCGCGCTGATCACCGAAGGACTGCGGATCGTGGTCGCCACCCGCTTCGAGGGCCGGCGCGAGGAGTTACGAGTCCGTCGCGAGATCGTCCGCTCGGACGCCGGCCTACGAGAACGCAACCTGCACAAATGGGACGCCATGAGCGGGGCGATCCGCGCCGGCTTCACCGCTCGCGGCGTAGAGCCGATGCGCGCGGCACTGCTGGCCGACACCGCCGTAAGCCTGCTACGCGTGTCGTTCGACGAGTGGCTCGACCGAGACGACGAGTGCGAACTCTACGAAATCGTGCGCACGGCCCTCACCGCGCTGCGAACGGAGCTCGGCGGCGACCCCGAGACGTCCGCCTGAGACGTGCTCAGTGCGGCCGGAAAGACGATTGCCATCGTCCACCGAGCGCTAACTGGACAGCTGGCCGACACCCATCGACGGTGTCAAGTGAATTGCTTTACCCTCCCGGCAAGGAATTGTTGCGTGATTGGTCACGCAACTGATTTATCGGCCCTGGATGGTTTTGTGAGATTGGCATGATCATGTGTTGGTGAAGGCTATCCGGGGTGCGGGAGGATATATGCATGCGGTACCAGCAGATGCAGCTGTTCACCCGGCCTCAGACTGTAGCCATGCGAGACCGTACAAAAGCACGTAACTATTCGCCGGAGAAAGACGAGTTCCGTCGTGATCACGCGCGCCGTCGGCATTGGGGGCTTGCGAGGCGCCACGCGCAGAAGTCGTGCCGGCTGCACGGCTGTTCCCGCCAGTGCGCGGAGCTGGGACTACATGACTATGCCGAGGCGGTCCCGCCGCTGATCTGGCCGGACGACGCGACCTGCGTGCAGCGGCCGTCACCCGCGCCACCAAACCATGCTGCCCCGACCACAGGTGACTCGCCCGCGGAGGTCCAGCAGCCGCCCGGCCGGCCAATCCTGGCCGGCAAGTCAGCCGCAGCACGCCGAACGCAAACCGCAACGCGCGGCGAAACCAAGCCGCGGTCACCCGCAGCTGCCCAGCCCGAGCTCGCACCTGCGGCTGGGCCCGCGCCCAAGGCCGAGCCCGCGCCCAAGACGCAAGCCGCCGCCCAAACCGAGCCAGCGCCCAGGACCGAGCCTGCACCCAGGACCGAGCCTGCACCCAGGACCAAGCTCACGCCCAAGACACCAGCCGCCCCCGAACCGAGCCCACGCTGCGAGCTGGGCCCCCACCCGGGGCCGAGCCCACGCCCCAGACACCAGCCACCGCCCGGACCAAGCCAGCGCCCAGGACCGGGTCTGCACCCCGAGCCGAGGCCGCGCCCCGGACCGAGCCTGCGCTCCGAGCTGGGCCCGCACCCCGGACCGAACCCGCACCCCGGACCAAGCCCACACCCAAGACACCAGCCACCGCCCGGACCAAGCCAGCGCCCAGGACCGGGTCTGCACCCCGAGCCGAGGCCGCGCCCCGGACCGTGCCTGCGCTCCGAGCTGGGCCCGCACCCCGGACCGAGCTCACGCCCAAGACACCAGCCGCCACCCAAACCGAGCCCACGCTCCGAGCTGGGCCCGCACCCCGGGCCGAGCCCACGCCCAAGACACAAGCCGCTGCTCAGGCTGAGCCCGCACTTCGGGCAGGGCCCACGCCCAAGACACAAGCCGCTGCTCAGGCTGAGCCCGCACTTCGGGCAGGGCCTGCACTTCGGGCAGGGCCCGCACTTCCGGCGGAGCC
>NZ_BOQN01000179.1 GCF_018332695.1 Paractinoplanes toevensis | reverse complement strand
TCAGGCCGGTCCTGGCTGGTCATCGGCCGAGCCGTCGGATTCGGCGGAAGCGGGTCGCGGGTCCTCCGGTCCTGGTTGGTCGCCCGCCCAGGCCGAGTCGCCGGGCTCGGGGTTCCCCGGCCAGGCACAGTCGTCCGGTCCCGGCTGGTCTTCCACGCAGGCCGAGCCGGCCGGCTCATGGTCGTCCCAGCCCGGCGCCCTCGGTCCGGCCTGGTCGAGCCCACCGGAAGCCGAGCCGGCCACGACCGCTTCGCCCTCTCCGCCGCGCATGGTTCCGCCCACCGGTTCGCCGATCGGTCCGGCGGCCGTGCCCCCCGCCGGCCAGGTCAGCCCCGGCCGCCCGCCGGCCGGCCCGGCCCGCTCGCAGCCGGCCTACCCGTCCGACGCCGACCCGCTGCTCTCCGGCCCGCAGGTCTACCACCAGCAGAATCGTCCACTGGACGCACCGCACTTCACTCCCTCGGCCCGTCCCGCCCCGTCGCCGATGAACACCCCGCCCGTGGCGCCGCCCGCCGTGAATCAGCCCCCGGCCGCACCACCCGCACTGAATCAACCCCCGGCTTCACCGCTGACGCCCCGTCCCGCCACCGCGATGCCGACCAGTCCGCCACCGTCGAACGGTTCCGGCCTGGCGGCCACGCTCGGCCGCCCCCTGCCGCCCCAGCAGGAGCAGTACAGCGGCCTGGTAACACCACCGGGTTCACCGCAGCAGCCGCTCGCCCGCCCGTCCGGCGAATCCCAGCCGACGGCCGGCCCCGACCGGCCTGCTTCCCCGGCCGCTCCGTCCGGCGGTCTCGGCATCCAGCCCGGCACCACCGAGCCGACCACCGGCCTCAGCAGCGCCACCACGTCCACCGGCCCGGCCCAGCCGAGCGGCCCAAGCCTGAGCGGCCTGGCGCAGCCGAGCGGTCCAGGCTTGGGTGGCCTGGCGCAGCCGAGTGGTCCAGGCTTGGGTGGCCTGGCGCAGCCGAGTGGTCCAAGCTTGGGTGGCCTGGCGCAGCCGAGTGGTCCAAGCTTGGGCGGCCTGGCGCAGCCGAGTGGTCCAGGCTTGGGCGGCCTGGCGCAGCCGAGTGGTCCAAGCTTGGGCGGCCTGGCCCAGCCGAGTGGCCCAAGCCTGAGCGACCCGGCCCAGCCGAACGGCCCTGGCCCGGGTGGCGGGTTCGCGCAGCCGGCGAGCGGCCTCGCGCCAGCCGCCGCGCAGTCACCCAGCGGCCTCGGCGACACCGTGCCGGCCGCTCCGCAGTCGCCGAGCGGCGCAGGCGCGGTTCCGGCCACCGACCGACCGAGCGGCCTGGGCAGCCTGCCGGGCGCCGACCTGTCCGGCGCGGACGCCGCCAACCGTTTCGGCGGCAGCGGCGGCCCCGAACCGAGCGGCCTGGGCGCCGCCGTCCGCCCGAACCGCCCACCACTGGAACCGCCGCAGATGGACGGCCTCTCGTCCGGCCCGGACCATCCGTCCACCCCGCCCAACCAGCCACCCCAGCCCGAACCGAAGACCGCCCGCCGCAACCGCCCGCCGCTGGAGTCCCCGCAGATGGGCCAGGTGAACCGCCCGATCGGCGGCGAGGGCAACGGCGAAGCCTCACCAAGCGGCCTCCCGTCACGAAACAGCGGTCCGGCTTGAGCGGTC
>NZ_BOQN01000178.1 GCF_018332695.1 Paractinoplanes toevensis | reverse complement strand
CCGGATTTCATCGCCCTCGCCCGGCAGCTCATCGCAACAGCACACGGCGCGACCGCCACTGCTTAGCGGAGGACACGCCCTCCCGGCGGGCGGCCGGCTTCGTGGCCGCTGTTGAGAGGCAGCCGTGAAGCGAGCGCCGGAGCGGTGTGCACCGTGCCTGGGCCGAGATCAGTCATGTCGCACAACTCGAAGCCGTAGATCGGTTCTTCCGCACTCGCGGCCGTCAGCGTTTGAAGAACCGATCGCAGCGGCCGCGTCAGTCTGGGCACCTTGCAGAGATCCTCGGCGGGACCGAACGCCTTGAGGAGCTGCGCAGCGGCTCGGCCGAAGTTCGAGCGAAGATCAAGAAAGTCGCGGTCGCCAGGTTCGGTCTCGGCGCCTGATTCAGCGGCGAGTTGGACGACGGCCGCGTGCCGTTCCTCGCTTCCCGTCGCGCGGGATCGGTCGCCCTCCTCCCGCGCTGCTGAGGGCTCGGCCATCCTCGGTGCTCCGAGGCGGGCGTGCCCGCTCGAACCTGCTGAGCTGCCTTGTGGGATTGAGGGCGACCGATGATGGCGAACTTTTAGTACCGTGTCGGTCGATGACCGAGGCGGAGGGTGGTGATCACGGGCGGTGAGTGGATTCGAGGTCCAGATCGGTCAGCTTCGGAATGCGGGCAAGGCGGCGGGATCTGCCGCCGATCAGGCCAGGACGGTGAATCCGGGTGCTGGTCTGGAGGTGATCGCCACAGCATTGCCGGGCGGGGTGGCGGCGTCGAAGGCGGCTGCTCTGGTGTCGGCGTTCAATGACCGCGGCAAGGAGTGGGCGGACGAGATCGACCGGTGGAGCACCTCGATCGCGTCGGTTGCGAAGACCTACTCCGAAAGCGATGACGCTGCCAAGAGAGCCTTCGGCAAATGACGATCACCTACGACGACGTCCGCAAGTGGGACGACAAGCCGGTCGATACGGCGGCCGGTGATCTGCATGGGCGGCAGTACACGTTGATCGGGTTGCAGGATGAGCTCGACGACGCCCGCAGGTTGCCGGACTGGCACGGGACTGCGGGCGAGGAGGCCCGTACGTCGCTGGGTAATACGCGCAACAACGCCGAAGTGTTGATCGCGGAGCTGGCCGCGGTCGAACGGGCGTTGCAGAACGCGGCGGACGACGTGGTGACGTTGAAGGGCCGGGTCGCCAACAACGACTCCCTGGCCAGCACGTACCAGTTCCACATCGGCGGTGACGGCGCGATCGTGGACAACAAGCCCGCCGATCCGCCGCCGAGGTCGCGGATCGAGGCGGAGGACCGCGCCGAGGCGGCCCGGTACCGCGAAGGCATCCGGCAGCAGCTGGTGCAGGAGACCACGGCGATCCTCACGACGGCGAACAACATCGACACCACCCTGTCCCGGGTGATGCAACTCGCCCTGGATCGCCAGATCGGCGACAACGGCGCGACCACCCTGGCCGGCGCCGGCAAGGAAGGGGACATCGAGGCCCAGGTCGTCGACATGGAGCAGTCGCTGCGCGACGCCGGGCTGCTGACCGGGCCGCCCGTGGCCGGCCATTACCGGGAATGGCTGGAGAACGCGGTGCGCCGGGGCGTGTCGGTCGACACGATCAAGAAGATCATCACCGATCACCACATCACGCCGGAGGACTTCTCGATCCTCGACGGCATGGAGGAGATCCGCGAGGACTCCGACGGCGACGGGACCGTCAAGTCGTACTTCCTGATGCCGACCGACATCAGCGGCGACGACGCCGCCAAAGCGGTGCAGATGACCTACATCCTGAATGCCGGCACCGACTACAGCGGAGGCGACTTCGCGCCGACCCCGTACAGCTCCGAGGAACTGCAGCGCATCATCGACCGGCAGAAGGACAACTCGTTCAGCTACGACGACGATGTGGGTTTCGTGCACGGCAACGGCGGCCGGTTGGTGACCACCCCGAACGGCATGATGATGGGCCTGGGCGGCAACCTCATCCAGGACCAGTTCAGCCAGCGCGGCGGAACGACCTGGGGCGACACGTTCATGGTGAACCTCGACGACCCGGACGATCCCGCGCAGCAACTGCGCGAGATGGTGACCTCGGGCAGAGCGTGGTACGAAGGCGACGGCCAGCCGGCACACCCCGGCAACCTCGATCTGGACCGGTTGTTGCACCACGAGGAGCGGCACTCCCAGCAGTGGGCGAACGAGGGTTACACGAAATACGTCACCTCCTACATTTGGGAACAGATCACCGGCGGCAACCAGACCGAGGAAGACGCGGGGCTATCCGATGGTGGGTACTAGAAGGCGGCTGCGGCTCGCCTGCGCCGCCCTGCTGGTGGCGGTGTTGACCGCGGGGTGCGACACGAAGTCGCAGTTCGAGCCGTCGCTGCCGCCGGAGGCCGGGTTCCGTGTCGACGGCGGCGTCCTGAAACTGTGGACGGGCACCCCGTGCGCCGGCGTCATCGGCCTGACGTTGGTCTTCGACAGCGGCACCAAGCAGAGCACCCAACAGGTGTGGACGGCACCGCAGCCGGGAGTGCTTCTGGAGCGCATGGACCTGCTGGCCAGCACCGGAGGTTCCGTGCCGGACACCGCAGGACCTCTGCAGGTGCAGACACCGCTGCCTGCCGGCTACGACTGGACCAAGGCCGGCTCGATCGTTCTCTACGTCAACGGCCCGACGTCGTACGGTGCCACGGCCGACGTCGCCCAGGTGCTCCGCGAGTCGGCCCAGCACCCGTCCAGCGACTACCTGTTCGGCAAGAGCGGCTGGCTGGACGCCTCCGGCGTTCAACGCGAGAACACGAAATCGTTCCTGACCATCTGCACCCCCGATCCGAACCCATGACAGCACCCACCCTGCGGAGCAATACATGGACTCGCCCGATAGCACAACCCGCACCGGCGCCCTGCAGGTAGCGCTTCGGCGCCTCGTGCTCGGCCTGTTCGCCTGCACCGCTGTGGTGATCGCGGTGCTCATCGGCGAGGCGGTGTTCAGCGCCGCCGGATGGATCTCCGATCCGCACGGCTACGGAGTGATCTTCGCAATCCTGTGCGCCGCGGTCCTGACACCGCCCGCGCTCGCACTGTGGCTGCTCTACCAATGGATGCGACGACGTAGCCGCTGACGGCCGGTCGTCCAGGGAAATGGGGCACGATCGGGTGCCACCCAGCCCTGCTTGGCGTGCGGGCCGGCCAGGGTCGCTGAGTGGTAGAAGCGATTCAGTAAGCGCTTGTCGAGGAGGGCGGGATTTTGGTCGGCGAAATGAGCGAAGTTGTCTTCGTGGGTTTCGGAGGCGTGGTGTCCGATGAGTTCAATCCATGCTCGGCTGACCGTCGCGTGGTATTTCTGCGGTGCGCCCGCGTATCGGGCGGTGCGTTGGATGCCGTCGCTGATGAGGTCAATCGCCTGGGGTATTCCGTGTCGGCGCACGGCAAGCCAGGTCAGGTGGACGTGTTCGCGGTGGCCGAACCGCTCAGCAGCGGCCATCACTTGAGCCATCAGTGATTCGAAGGCGGGTGCACCGGCTCCGGATGAACTTGACCTGGGCGTGCTCATGAGGACATTCCCGCCAGCGCTTCCAGGGCCTGCCGCAGGACATCCACGTCGGCCGCCGGCAGATCGCCGAGCGCTCGGTGCTCGATGCGTGTGATGGACTCGCGGATTGTGGTGGCTGCACTGCGGCCGCTCGAGGTGAGCTCGACAACGACGACCCGGCGGTCTCCCGGGCGAGTGCCCCGGCTGATGTAGCCGCGTCGTTCGAGGCGGTCCAGCACGCTGGTGAGTGTCGTGGGGCGCACGCCCACGGCCCTGCCGAGTTCGGAGACGGTACGGCCGCGGCCGTCGGCAAGGTTGGCCATGGCGTTGATCTCGGAGGCGTTCAGATCGAGATCGACGAGTTCGGTGGCAAGTACCTGCAGGGTGGCATGGGTAGCGCGTTGTAAGGCGAGCAGGGCGGACCAGTCGGATGGCACCGACTTAGATATCACGATCTCGGACTATACGATCTCGTTGCATTTACTTCAAGCTCGGCAGGCAAGGGCCTCGGATGCGATCAGTGGGTCACGGATTCCCGTACTTCGTCGGCGTCGCGGTTGACGGCGGACGCGTCGGTAGCCAGATCGGCATCGGTGGCGGGTTGCGGCACGCAGAGCGGCAAGGCCCGAGGTCGTACGGTGACCGTCAGGTCCTTACCGGGGTCGATAAGGTCGCCGTCGAGTTGGCGGGGCTGGGCCCGTCGGCTGCTGATCTGTACGCGGGTGGCGGTGTAGGTCTCCATGCTCGGCACCGACTGCTTACGGCGCAGCACACCCCAGCCGAGGGCGGCCCAGTGTCGCAGGGTCCGCGGGCTGAGGATGGCGACGTCCAGGAGCCCGTCGTCGGGCCGGGCATCATTGAGCAGCCGCATGCCGCCCTGCAGCCGGCCGACGTTGCCGACGATGACAGTGCGGGGCCGGCGGGTGAAGGCCGGTTTGCCATCGAGGGTGATGCGCAGGTGCATAGGGCGGTCGCGCAAATGCTGGGCGGCGCCGGCGGCGTAGGCCAGCCAGCCGATGTGCTTCTTGGCCTTGTCGTTGGTCGCGTCAAGCATGTGGGCGTCGAAACCCATGCCGGCCATGACCGCGAAGGTCTGCTCGCCGACCGCGCCGACATCGATGCGTCGGCGTCCACCCTGCAGCACCACCTCGATGCCGGTGGCGAGGTCGCCGGAGAGCCCGAGGTTGGCGGCCAGCAGGTTGCCAGTGCCGGCGGGCAGCACGGCCAGGGCGACGTCGGAACCGGCGAGGGCGGTCACGCAGGCCATCACGGTGCCGTCGCCGCCGCAGGCGAAGACGAGCTCAGCACCGTCACGCATGGCCCGGGCGGCCTGGCCGGCGCCGGGGTCCTCGACGGTGGTTTCGAGCCACATCGGCTCGGGCCAGCCCGCGGCAGTGAGAGCGTCGGTGATGGTACGACGCAGCTCGCCGAGGTCGGCCACCTTCACGGGGTTCACAACGACGGCTGATCGCAGGGGACCTGGGATGGTCATGACGTCCACGGGAAGTCCTCTCGGTGGGGAAATGCGACCGCCGCCGACCCCGGGTAGCGGTCGGCGGCAGTCGTCAGTGCTCTCAGGCGTCGTTGTGCTCGCGGCTGCCGGACTTCGCCAGGCCGCGGCTGACCAGGTAGCCGATGGTCAGCAGCACGACGAAGAACCAGGCGCGGTCGGCGCGGAAGTAGTCGCCGCCGGAACCGTTGTCGCCGTTGCCGTTGCCGTCGACCACCACGGAGGCGATCAGGACGGCCACGGTGATGACCACGTACGCGATGAACTCGGTGGTCTTGAACGCGGCCTTGGTCTCGGTCGAACGGCGGCGCAGCGCGCCGCTCGTGGAGGCGTCGCTGCGGTTGGTGGTGGTGCTGGACATGTATGTCTCCTGGGGCCGTTTATGCGTGGACCGGCGTACTGCTTTGGCAGCACGGGACTGATGCAGGAAAGCTCCGGAAAGCAACCATCATTCGTTGCCGTCGATGAATGAGTTCCCTCGCTGGACCTATCCAAACAGGACGTATGTCACTCCGGCCGGTCGCCGGTGCCACCTGTTGTGGGGGAGGCGGTTTGCTGATCGCCACCGGGACGAACCGGGCCGGACGTGGCGTGGATGCTGTCGCGGGCGGCCTGGGCGACGGCTGCGGCGGTGATGCCGAATTCCTGGTAGAGGCGTTGGTAGTCGGCGGAGGCGCCGAAGTGTTCCAGGCTGACGATGCGCCCGGCATCGCCGACGACGTCGCGCCAGCCCTGACCGATGCCCGCCTCGACGCTGACCCGCGCCCGTATGGCCGGCGGGAGGACCTGGTCGCGGTACGACAGGGATTGCTGGGCGAACCATTCCCGGCAGGGCATCGACACCACCCGGGCCGTGACACCATCGTTGGCGAGCAGGTCGCGGGCGTCGAGGGCGATCTGCACCTCCGAGCCGGTCGCGATGAGCAGCACGTCGGCGGCGTCATCGGCGCCGGCCAGGACGTACCCGCCGTGGGCCGCGCCGTCCGCGGCTGCGTGTCCGCCGGGGCCGCGGTCGAGTACGGGCAGGTTCTGCCGGGTGAGGATCATCCCGGCGGGCCGGTCGGTGTGCTCCAGGATGGTGCGCCAGCAGACGGTCGTCTCGTTGGCGTCGCCGGGCCGGACTACGTCCAGGCCGGGGATGGCGCGCAGCGCGGCGAGGTGTTCGACGGGCTGGTGGGTGGGGCCGTCCTCACCGAGGCCGATGGAGTCGTGGGTCCACACGTAGGTGGCGGGCAGTTGCATGAGGGCAGCCAGCCGTACCGCAGGGCGCATGTAGTCGCTGAACACCAGGAACGTGCCGCCGTAGGGGCGGGTCAGGCTCTGCAGGGCGATGCCGTTGAGGATCGAGCCCATGGCGTGTTCGCGGATGCCGAAATGCAGGGTCCGGCCGTATGGGTCGCCGGACCAGTTCCGGGTCTGCCGGTCGGCGGGGATGAACGACGGTTCGCCGGCCATGGTGGTGTTGTTGCTCTCGGCCAGGTCCGCCGAACCGCCCCACAGCTCCGGCAGGACCGGGGCGAGCGCGGACAGGATCTCCCCGGACGCCTTGCGGGTCGCCATGCCCTTGGCATCGGGCGCGAAGGTCGGCAGGGCCGCCTCCCAGCCGTCTGGCAGCTGACGCTTGAGCAGGCGGTCCAACAGCGCGGCCCGGTCCGGGTGGGCGGTGCGCCAAGCCTCGAAACCCGGCAACCATTCCTGGTGTACGCGGGCCCCGCGCGCCACGACCGTACGAGTCTGGGTCAGCACGTAGTCCTCGACGGTGAACGAGGCGTCCGGGTCGAAGCCGAGCAGCCGCTTGGTCGCGGCGACCTCGTCGGCGCCGAGGGCCGCTCCGTGCGCCTTGCCGCTGTTCTGCAGGGTGGGTGCGGGCCAGCCGATGATGGTGCGCAGTTTGATCAGTGACGGCCGGCCGGTTTCCGCCTTGGCGGCCTCGATCGCGGCGTGCAGGGCGTCGATGTCTTCGACGTATTCGCCGGTGCTGGTCCAGTCGACGGTCTGCACGTCCCAGCCGTAAGCGGCGTAGCGGGCGGGGACGTCCTCGCTGAACGAGATGTCGGTGTCGTCCTCGATGGAGATGTGGTTGGCGTCGTAGAACGCCACCAGGTTGCCCAACTGCTGGTGCCCGGCCAGGGAGCTGGCCTCGGCGGTGACACCCTCCATGAGGTCGCCGTCGGAGACGATGACGTACACGTGGTGGTCGAACGGGCTCGCACCCGGCGCGGCGTCCGGGTCGAGCAGGCCACGCTCGCGGCGGGCGGCCATGGCCATGCCGACGGCGCTGGCCAGGCCCTGGCCGAGAGGTCCGGTGGTGATCTCGACACCGCGGGTGTGCCGGTACTCGGGGTGTCCTGGCGTGGCGGAACCCCAGGTACGCAGAGCGCGCAGGTCATCGAGTTCCAGGCCGTAGCCGCTGAGGTAGAGCTGGGTGTAGAGGGTGAGGCTGGTGTGCCCGGCGGACAGCACGAACCGGTCCCGGCCGAGCCACTGGTCGTCGTTCGGGTCGTGCCGCATGACGTCGTGGAAGAGCAGGTAGGCCAGCGGTGCCAGGCTCATCGCGGTGCCCGGGTGGCCGTTGCCGACCTTCTGGACGGCGTCGGCGGCGAGCAGCCGGGCGGTGTCCACGGCGCGGACATCGAGCGCGTCCCAGCCCACGGTGTCCGCGACCGGGGCAGGTACCTGTCGGGGGAGCGGAGTTGCGGTAGGGCGGAGCTGCATCATGCGATCTCCTCAGTGCTGCGGTGGCGTTCGCGCGGCGTCGGCATCGACGGTCAGCGTGCTGAACGGGAGGTCCGGCGAACCATGGCGTCGGGATCGGCACGGGTGACGCGGCTTCGCCGTCGGACAAGAGAATTGCTCCGACCGGACGGGAGCGCGGAACGCGCCGGACATGGCGTGATGTGATTGCGCCTGTTGAAAGGGTGCCCAGGGTGCGGGCCGGTAAACCCGCGGCGCGGGCCCGCTACGGAACGTCAGCCGTGCCGGACTAGGGCGCCGAACTGCAGCAGCACGTCTCTGCGCGCCTCCGCGCCAGCTCCGAGTGGTTTCCCCGGTGCGTCCGATCGGCCCGGAGCGGGACGGGTGTTGCCGAAAGGCAGCCGCCGCGATCAGGCATTTCGTGGAGTCCTCACACGAGCGTCCGGCCGCGTGACGGGCAGCCTTCATCTTCGCCGCGCGTGGAGTCGGGGACGCACGGTGGAGGGCTTGCCGGCTCGTCTCGCAGGGTGGCGATGGTTGCCATGTCGGTCACCAGCAAGACCTTTTGAATCTCCGGCTGGGGTCGCCAGAGGACGATTTCGGCGCTGCTGGACAAGAACTGGCGGATCCGCACGATGAAGTTCGGTAACGTCGCGCAGGCGAAGCTGAGCTCGGAGAGGTCAATCAGCACGCTGATCGGCGTCAGCGTTCTCAGCCAGTCGACGGTCGAGGACAGGGCAGCGGTTGCTGCCAGGTCGATCTCGCCGGCCAGGCTCAGGTGGACACGTCGGTCCACGCCGGCCAGAGCGCGAATGGTGATTGTCCGCTCGCGGTCGGACGTTTCAAAGACGCCATCAGGGCTCGGGAGCACGCTTCCGCCTTGGTGAGGCTAGCTGCATGCCGAGGTCTGGGGCAGCGGCCCCAACACCGGAGCCACGCCAGTCATCGTAACGCCGGAGCATCAGTTCCGCCCGGCGTGCAGAATCGAATTGCCCCGCGGGCGTGAAGGCCCCTGTGTCGATGCCTTAGAGTCCCGCCCGGTCCTGGTCTCCGATCTGGCCGACGACGCACCGGCCCGTTGGCCGATGTACGGTCCCGCCGCTCACGAGGGCGGAGTTCGAGCTGTTTTCGCGTTTCCGCTGCAGATGGGCGCTGCCCGCCTGGGTGTCCTGGATGTTTTTCGATATCAGATCGGGGGCATTGTCCGCCGATCAGCTCAGTGAATCTCAACGGGCGTCGGGGCCGAGATCCTCGCGCAATGTGGCCAGCGCCCGCGCGATGATCCGGGAGATGTGCATCTGGGAGACGCCGATCTGCCCGGCGATTTCGGTCTGGGTCTGGTCGCCGCAAAAGCGCAGCGTCAGGATGCGGCGGTCCCGGTCGTTGAGGCGCCGCAGCGCCGGCCCGAGGGCGAGCCGCGCTTCGGTGAGTTCGTATCCAAGCTCGTCGCTGCCGAGGGCGTCGCCGACCTCGTGCCTGCCCTCGGCGTTAGCCAGACCTGACAAGGACGTGGCGCTGTAGGCGCGTGCGCCTTCCAGTCCTTCCAGGACCTCCTCCTCGGTCACCTTCAGGTGGGCGGCAACCTCGGCCACCGTCGGCAAGTGCCCGAGGGAGTGGATCAGGACGCTGTTGGCGTCATTGATCGCCATCCGCATCTCCTGCAGGCGGCGCGGTACCCGGATCGACCAGGCGTGATCGCGGAAGTACCTTTTGATCTCGCCGAGAATGGTGGGGATCGCGTACGCGACGAAGTCGACGCTGTGGCCGGGGTCGAAGCGGTCGACAGCCTTGATCAACCCGATCATCGCGGTCTGCGTCAGATCATCTTGAGACTCACCGCGACCGGCATACCGGCGGGCCAGCCGCGTGGCCATCGGCGCCCAGGCCTGAATCGCCTGGTCACGCAATGAACACCGGGAGGGATGTCCCGTCGGGAGAGCGGCGAGCGCGGTGATCAACGCGTCGGCACGGCGATCGTCCGCGGCGGACCGGGAGACGAACTGGTCGGGGGTGCCGATGGCCGGTGGGGTCGAACGCATGATGCTTCCTCTCGGACGCATCGATGCGGGATGCCTACCTGGCGGAACAGGGTGGAGCCCGCAGCGACGCACGCTGACAGATCTCGGCACCTTGTTTGAACCGACCGGCACACACTAGCTGAAAGGCTGAGCGATTACTAGCCGAAAGTATGAGCCCGCCCGCGGGTGACTCGTCCAACCGAGTAGGGTTTGCGGCCGGACGGCGTCTCCGATGCGAAAGCGTGCTCACCATGACAGACGACTACCCCCTCGAACCGTCCGTCGCCTTTGCCGAACTCGGTCGGATCAAACTCGCCGAGACAGACCTCACCGGTGTCCTCGAGCAGGTCTCCGGACTGGCGAAACGGGCCGTACCGGGTGCCGCCGAGGTCTCTGTGACCCTGGTTCGCGGCCAGGGAGCGTATACCCCAGCCTTCACCGGGGACCTGGCGCTGGCCCTTGACGAGTTCCAGTACGAGCAGGGACACGGGCCGTGCCTGGACGCCTCGGCCTCGATGGATACGCTGACGCTGTCGGACATGAGCACCGAACCGCGATGGCCACAATGGGCTTCGAGAGCACTCGCCCAGGGCGTCCACAGCTCCTTGGCGGTCGGATTGCCAGTTCACGAGGCCGTCAGCGGCGCACTCAACATCTACGCAACCAAGCCCCAGGCCTTCGACGAGGATGCGATCGTCATCGCGCAGACTTTCGCCGGTTACGCGGCTGTGGCGCTGGCGAATGCCCACGTGTACGACGCCGCCGCCACGCTGTCCCAGAATCTGCAGGCAGCGATGGTCAGCAGGGCAGTCATCGAGCAGGCCAAGGGCATCATCATGGCGGATCAGCACTGTTCGGCCGATGAGGCGTTCCGGATCCTGACCAGGCTTTCGCAGAACACCAACCGCAAGGTTCGCGAAGTCGCCGCCGCCGTGGTCGCCCGGAGCCAGGAGCCGTCGAAGCGGTAGCGCCGAGCCATCACCACGGAGAGGGCTCGCCATCGGCTCTGGTCATTGCGTTGCTTGTTTCAGCTGCAGGGTATGACAGTCTTGTGAGAGAAGTTCGCATGGCGTTGCCCCGCGGTGCGCCCGCAGCGCCTGCTCGCCGGGCCGTCGAGGCCACCTTGCTGGTCTGGGGCTTCGCCGACGGCGCCGCCGACGCGTTGCTGGTGACCACCGAACTGGTGCAGAACATCGCCCAGCACACGCCCAGCGGTGGGGAACTACGCCTGCTGCTTCAGCCGGCTTCGATCCTGATAGAAGCCGTGGACGCCGACCCCACGTTGCCTCAACTCCGAGATCTCGACGTCCACCGTGCCGGTGGACGAGGGCTGCTCCTCGTCGCCGCGGTATCGCTTACCTGGGGCTGCCGAAATACGACATGGGAAGGCCACGCCGGTAAGGTCATCTGGGCTGAGCTCGCCCTGCCCGGTAACGGGAGTATCGATATGCCACCGAACACCAGGTCAGTTCCAGATGGCAGGCCGGATGAGAATCGGGATAGCGGGGTCTCCGGCACGTTGCTCGCTTAGCTGTCTTCGGTCTCTGCGCTGGTGTCCTCGGCGTTGTTCAGCCGGTCTCTCGCCTGCTCGTAGGCGCTGAACTGGGCGGCTCGTTCGGATTCGTCCAGACGTTCGTACCAGTTGGTGAAGCCCTGCAATCCGGGTTGGAGGGCCGCCGAGTATTCGGAGGCGCTGAGGAAGTCGCGTAGCTGGGCGTCTCCGCGGCGTACGTCGGTGGCCATCTCGCGCAGGCGTTCGTCGTCGCCGTTTTTCTCGATGTGGGCCAGGAGCCGGTCGATGATGCGCTGGTCGCCGAAGTCGGTCATTCGATCCCGCTACCCGGGTGGTGGTAGGCGGCGCCGGGCAGCGGGTACTGCGCCAGGATGCCGGTGTCGGCGGACAATGCCTGGATTTCGCCGACGACGGTGCCGACGATCGTGGACGCGGTGGCGATGAGTTTGCGGGCGGCGTCGGCCGCTTCGGCGATCTTGTAGGCCTCGTACGCGGCAACGCCCCAGCCGGTGACGAACCCGACGCCGGTCTCGATCGTTGCCGTGCCGGCCGACGCCGCGACCGCGCCGATCATGGCGGCGTCCATGATGTCCTTCATCAACCCCGAGACGGTTTCGCCGATGCGGAAGGTGCCTTCGGCCGCTTTCTCGTACGCGTCGGCCAGCGCGGTCAGCGAGATGCGTTGCGAGGCGATCGTGGAGCTGAGGTTGCCGAAGTACATGAAGGCGGCGTCGTTGGCGTTGCCGTCCCAGGAGTAGTCGAGCTCGACGTTGCCGTGCGAGACGTTGATGCCGAGTTCGCCCATGGCGCCGCCGAGGTTGCGGAAGGCGCCGGCCGCTTGCCAGACCTGCTCCCAGTCGCCGGCGAAGACCTTGGCGGCTTCGCCGAAGATGTCGTAGCCGACCACCGACTTCACGAATTCGTTGACGATGTGCGACGGGCTGAGCCAGTCGAGCACGCCGGCCGGGTTGGAGAACGGCTGGCCGAGGATCGATTCGGTGCGCTCGGCGGGATCGCGGAGCTGGCCGATCGGATCGGCGACGTCGTCGAAGGCCACGTCAGTCCCTCCGCAGGGGTGGGCGGACGGTCTCGGGATAGCTGTCGTCCAGCTTCGCGGCGGCAGCGTCGTCCGACTGTGCGTAGCGCGTCGCGGTCTCGGCCATCTCGTCGCGTGACTCGCCCAGCAGGGTCACCAGATGATCGAGCATCGCGCCGACCTTCTGCTGCACCCCGGCGTGCTCGTAGCAGAGCGGATTGATCAGCCCTTCGGCCACCGGTGAAAGGGTCGGCACGTTGGCCGTGAAATAGGTCTTGCACTGTTCGGCGTCGCTGGACGCGCGGCCCAGTAGAGCCGCGTATCCATGCAGCGCGATCGGTTCTACCGAAAATGTCATGATGCCCCCGCTACCTTGATTCGTCCGGAAGTCAGGTCGCCAGCGCCCGGATGCCGTACAGCAGCAGATCCCCGACCAGGACGACGATTGCTCCGATCTTGAGGAACCGGGCCGACACCTCACGGTCCGCGGCGAACATGCTGCGCAGGACGAGCCCGAGCCCGACGAGATTGACCGGCCCGGCGATGAACACCGGCACCGCGGCCCCGTCCGGCGCGTCCGGCTGAGTCGCCAGCAGCGTCATCATCAGCAATGGCGCGACCGCCAGAAACGCCACGCCCAGGCCTAGGTACCAGCGAAGCTGCCGTGTTTCGTCGATCTCTGCCAACTGTCGTTGCCCCCGAACCGGCCGAGTTTCCCCAGAGGATAACGACATCGATCCGCTGCAGGGCACCCTGACGGTGCGGCGGCAGCTGGTGGTCGAGGATCCCGGAATCCGGGTTGTCGGGCAACTCTCGAGTTCTTTCCGGCATTCGTGGTGTCCCCGAGCTGCTGACCTGGTGGCTGCGTGCCGAGCAGCGTCAGGCCCAGAGCACCTTGTTCAGCAAGGCGAGTTTTCTGCGGTAGTTCTTCGACTTCCTGGAGCTGCGCTATCAGGGCGACATCCACGCTCTGACCGGTTATGTGGTCAGCCAGCCGGACGCGCCGCTGCTGCCCAGCGAGCGCCGCGACCGGCATACGGGCCGGTGCATGCGGGCAGGAGCCAACGCGTTGCGCACCGGCCCGGCCGACGCGGTTCTCCGGTGGTTGCCCGCCTGGCAGGGCCGGTTGTCGCCGCACGGGCTGCGGCACTTCTGCGCGTCGTCGCCGTACGCGCGGGGCGTGGACCTCAAAGCAGTACAGGAGTTGCTGGGCCACTCATGGCTGTCCACAACGACTGCTGGTCCGCGAACCCCACCAGGTCGAGGCTGCTGTCAGAACTACCCGGCAGTCAAGCCGTGCCATCCGCGAAGACCGCATCCTCGACGAGGCCCACGCCACCGGCGGCGACGTTCGACGCCTCGCAGACCTGTTCGGCCTGAGCATTCGAGCCGGCACCCGCTACACCAACGCCGTCAGCCACCCCGACCTCGAGGGCGACGCTCCATCCTGACCCATAACGAGGGAAATCGGTCGCCAACGATAGGCTCTCGCGGGGAAAATACGGGGGCCTGTGGACCTCATCCCCGCCAAGGAGCCAGCCCACCGGCCTAGCGACAGCCCGGCCATTGCCCGGGCGTCGCGGCACGCTCCCGGACCCGTCAACCGCACGGCGGTGTCCGACGCACGCAGCCTCGACCTGCGACGAACACCTGGCCACGGCCGGGCTCATCAGCTGCGCTCGTTCCTGCTCGGGGTGCTCGATCAGCCGGGCTTGCGCCACTTGAAGGGATAGCCAGCCACCATGACCGATACCGATCGAGAATGCTGCGCATCACGTTCGGCCCGGACGCCGAGCTCTACGACAAATGCGGTCCCAGCTACCCGCCCCCGTTGTTCACCGCGTTCCACTGGCTTGACCCCGACGTGCGCATGATCAAAGCCGCTGACCTGCTGCGGCCCGACGGATCTCTCGGCATCGTCTCGACTCACCACATCGCCGGCGGGACGAACGCCTTCTTCGCCGACGCACAACGATGCTATGAACGCTTCGACCCCACAACACCCCCGGCATGCGCCTGACAATCGATGACGGGACCCCCGAGGAAGCGGCAGAGTTCGGTCGATCCGCACGATTCGGACCTGTCGAATTCCGGCGCCCGGGCGAGCGCCGACCGAATCGAGCAGATTCTGTGGCGAGCCAGGCCGTCGACCGGGTGGGTGTTACGGGTTACCGCCATGGCCGCCATCGCCACCGTCCGGGATGAGCCCGCCGAGCCCTTTGTCGTGCTCCTCGGAAATGGCTCCGAGGGTTTCGAGGAAGTCGT
>NZ_BOQN01000177.1 GCF_018332695.1 Paractinoplanes toevensis | reverse complement strand
CGGGCTACGGGGGGAAGGTCACAAAGCGACCAATGGTGCGGTGGATCTGTTGCGGCGTCGGCAGCGGGCGGAGGAAGTGGCGTTGACGTCGGCGTTGGCGGCGACGGGCGCGGCGGAGCGTGCTCGTCGTAAGTGGGAGGAGGAGTCGGCGCGGTTGGACGCGTCGGAGGATGCCGGGCTGGCGGTGTTGGCGGAGTTGTTGCCGGTGGAGGTGGCCGCGCAGTTGGCGGGTGTGAGTTCGGCTCGGGTGCGCCAGGCGCAGCAACGCGCGGTGGCTGAGGTGGTGGCCGCGCGTGTGCAGGAGTTGACCGGTGGCACAGGGCAGGGGCGGCGGGCCAGGGCGCGGCGTGCAGGACGGGCCGGGGCGGCTGACGGCGGTGGTCCGGTGGTGGGTGGCGCTGAGGCTGGCCCGGTGCTTGTCTCGCCGTCGGATCGGGTCGGGGGCGACCGTTGAGCGTGTTGGTGTCGGTCGCTGCCGGGGGTGATGGCCGAGTTGCTCGGGGTGCGGTCATGGTTCCAGGCGCTTAGATCGATGGCGGTTGGGCTGGTGATGGCTGGCGCGTTACTGTGGTGGTGGCCTTCAGACTGGCGCGTGAGCGTCGGTGTGTTGACTGGTGTGGCCGGCGGACTTGGCCGTTGCATCTCTTCGGAGGTGTTCCCCGTGAGGGGCCGTCGGCCTTTTATCTGCCCGTTCGCCTGAGCGTGGTGGTTCGCCCGGGGCGGACGGCCGTGAGCGGTGGGTGCGGCAGGCCCGTAGCGGCGTGCTCGATGCGCGCCGTTGCGGTCTCGGCGGGCGTGGTGGATCGGCCCCGGTTGCTGCGGTTGCGCCGGGGTGGCCGTTGGCGTGCTGTCACAGTCAGCGTTGCGCCCACTGGTGGAGCGGTTAGAACGGGCAGTCGGTGAGGCCGAGGTGTTCGCGAATCTCTCCACAAGCGTCGGTGAGCGTGTCGCCGGTGGAGCTGGCGTACTGCGGACCGGTGTAGAAGCCTTCGGTTGCGGCGTCGCGGGTGAGGACTGCGGGTAGTTCGTCGGGGATGGATGTGTATTGGCGCGCCTGTCCGATGATGGCTGTGGGATCGGGCGGGAACCGGATCTCGTCGGTGTAGGCGATGCTGGGATGTCCGTTCGGGATCGGGTGTTCTTCGGTCCAGATGTGCAGGTAGTACGCGCTGAAGAGGCTGTCCCATCCGATGACGACTCGGGTGAGGGTTTCGGAGCGGCTGTCGGGGTGCGCGGGTCGCGGGCTCAACTCGTGACGGGTTATTGCCATGTGCTTGTTCCTGTCTGTTTGTGGTTCGGGCGGTGTCCCGGGGACCGTGGTGCGGCCCCCGGGACGGTGCCGGTCAGAACGGACAGAGCACGTTGTCGAGGTCGATCGGGGTCTGTGCGGCGTCGAGGATGCCCAGAACGGCCGGTGCTTCGCAGGTTCCCTCGTGTGCGGCGTCGGCGGTGAGCGTGGCGGCGAGGTGGGCGGGAACTTCGGCGTAGTCCTGGACGAAGCCGATGGCGTGGTGCGGGTTCGAGACTTCCCGGAAGTCGTCGCCGATCTGCAAGGTCGGCATGTCGAACGGGTTGTCGTCGCCGGTGCAGTAGATGTGAGCGAAGTAGGTCCCCAACGCGCGATCCCAGCCGACGAAGACAGACGTAATGCTCGGGTCGCTGGGCGCGAGTTCGTGACGGCTCATCGGTGGCCTTCCCTATGGTGTTGTCGTTAACTGGTGTTGTCGGGGCTTGGCCTCCCCAACACGTATTATCATACGTCAATGTCTGCTTTTTTGCCAGCACCTGAATGCAATTGTTGGCCTAAATGGCGCTTCTATTTATGTTTAGCGTGAGTCGCGCAGTAATGGCGTTTGCCCAGCTTGGACGCGTTGGCTTGGGGTTAGAGGCGTTTTTTCGGCCGGTGGGGGCGAGCTTGCTCGCCAGGTTGTGTGGTAGCTGGAGCCAAATTCGTGGTGGGGGTTTCGGGTAAAAGATCATGTGGTTTGTGCATGATGTTTTACCCGCCCGCTGCGGATTTGGTGGAGGCTGCCGCGCAACCTATCCTGCTGGCGCAGCCGGCGGCTGGAAAAGGGTCTCGGCAGCGCGGCCGTAGGCCGCTCCGGTCTACCGGCCCGCCAGGGTCGGCCGGGGTGAGCGCGAGAGGCGGTCCGAGCCCGTGGTCGCGGGAGACGCTGGTGTGCGGGAGGCGCTCTACCTAGGCCGCGTGGCGATTCGGGGGCGTGTTGGGGTTGCGGAAGCCGCCGGCGCAGGAGCAACCCACGGAGGGATCGGCGCGGTCGTGGGCGTTACGCAGCCACTGCGCGAGGCTGCGTAATGTTGGGCGGCTCGGTGATCGCCAGGGCCGGCGCCACAGGATGCTGCGGATGGGCCGCGTTGGGTTGTCCAGTGTTGGCGTAAGGCATCGGTGGGCGGGCCAGACTCGCTATCCGGCCCTGGCCGGTTTGGCCAGGGCCGGATGCCGGTCAGACGCCCAGGCCGTACTGGCGTCCGAGTTGCGGACCGAGTTGCACGGCGGCGACCGCGGCGGGCAGGTAGCGGTGTTGCCATCCGTGGAGTGCGGTGGTCAGGTCGGCGCCGTATTTGCGGTGCTGGCTGAGGGCGGCGGTCAGGCCGGCGGCTTGTTCGATGCCGTTGTTGGCGCCGCGGGCGGTGTGCGGGCGCACGGGTGCGAGCGCGTCGCCGAGGAGAACGGCGTGCCCGGTGCCGACCGGCCAGACCATGCGGTTCGGTGGGTCGATGTCCATGACCGCGGCGGCCATCCGGCTGGTGGTGTTGTGCACCAGGGCGGCCTGTTCGTCGGGTAGGTACTGCTGTGCGCTGGCGTCGACAGCGGCGCGGGCCGCGTGGGTGACGTGCTGCGGCAGGGCGAAGACCCTCCGGGCCGGGGCGGCCCCGAAGAAGTCGATGTACTGGGCGGGGGTGGCGCCGAGGTAGAAGGTCCAGTCGGTGCCACCGGGAATGGGCGCCACGTTGAACTGCATCCCGCTGTCCGTGGGTTCGAAGCGCAGGAAGTCGCGCAGGCCGGATTCGGTGGTGGTGCTCTGGCCGCGGTGCGCGACGTAGCCGGCGTAGCGCAGCTGCCGGTGCGGGTCGAGCAGTCGCCGGCCGGTCGAGGCACGTCCGTCGGCGAAGATCACTAGGTCGGCTGTGGCGGTGTCGCCGTCGGCGAAGTGCAGCAGCGGCCGGTCGTGCTCGCTGGTCAGGGCGGTGACTCGTTTGCCGGTGTGCAGGATGCCGGTGGGCAGGCGGCGGGTCAGGGCCTGGTGCAGCAGGGTCCAGGTGGTGTTGCGGCCGGCGTAGAGATGGCGGTGCTCGGATCCGCGGCGGCGCCCGCAGACGGTGATGTCCATGACGGTCTCGGAGTTGTAGCGGACGAATTCGTGCTGGGAGACGCCGAGTTGGTCGAGGATGTCCAGTGACGAGTGCTCGACGCCGATCAGGCCGCCGCCGAGCGGGGCACTGGCCGGGGCGGCCTCGTAGAGGGTGACGTCGTCGAATCCGGCGTGCAGGAGCAGCAGCGCTGTGGTCGGGCCGGTCAGCGATCCGCCGACGACCGCGACGCGCAGCCCGGTGGTGGCGCGGCGGGTGGCGGTGGTGTGCGTGCTCATAGGCGTGGCCTCCGTGGTGCGAACCCTGCGACTCGCGCCGGTTGCACCGGCGCTGCCGCGTTGACGAGGCCACTGGGGGAACGGCCCGGGCGGTGGCGGGCAAGCCGGTCACTTGAGGTCAAAAGATCTTGGAAGCGCAGCGCCGCTGCCGCGGGTTGATGACTGGTGCTGCGCTTCCAAGATGTTTTGCCGGGCTTGCCGGCCGCTGCCGGGTCGGTCATCACTGCGGGATCGGCGAACGCGGCGGCCCGCAGTGATGGCCGCCGCGTTCGTCAGTTCGGCCGTGCATGGCAGGGCTATGCCCTTGCGCGTCATCGCGGGCAGATCGAGCCGGGTGCCGGGCGTGTGCCGAGCGGCCGGCATCCGGGCCTGCACTATCACGCGGCACGTCCTCGGATTGACGGTCCCGGCCCGCGGTGACCGCTGTGGTGCGCGGTGACGGCGCGATGGTCGATCGTCGTGGCTGCTGCGTCCCGGCCCGTCAGAGCGTCAGGCCGGGACGTGCCCTGGCCGGTTAGTAGGCGTCGTTGATGCGGTCGGCGATGACGGTCAGGGCGGCGCCGCCCAGCTCGATGCTGCTGACCGGGAACCGGACCGCGAAGTCGGCGTCGGTCAGCGGTTCGCCGATGCCCACGCGGTGGCCGGTGCTGCTCAGTGTCACGCCGGCGATGAGGTCGCCGGTGACGTCGTCGAGATCGGCCCACAGCGCGTCGATGTCCGCGCCGAGGGTCCAGCCCGCGGCGGCCGGGTCGACGGCGACCGCCCGCAGCAGATCGCGGACCGTCTCGACGGTGGCGGACCAGGTGCCGGGCAGGTCATCGGTCGCCGCGAGCATGCCGGACTCGCTCAGCCATTGCCGCTGCCGGTCGCGGTCGACGGTCACCAGCGGCACACCCGCACGATCCGGCGGTAGCTGATCGAGGGCCGACTGTGCCCAGGCGCGCAGGCCGCCGACCGATCCGTAGACGACGACGTCTTCGACGTTCAGGCCCCACTCGCCGCCGGCGCAGCGTCCCTCGCCGGCGGTCTCGCCGGGCGGCATGATGACGGCCTCGTCATCGACCGCGCCCCAGTACACGTTGTTCATGGCCTCGCCCCTCCAGGACAGAGATCCGGGTGCGGCGGTATCCAGTGAGTGTCCGGGCCGCCGCGCTGACAGGCCGGTGTGGGATCGGCTCGGCCAGGCGGCGGCAAGCCAATGAACCGAAAGATCTTGATGCGCAGCTGTCCGGCGGCGCAGCACGCCGGGCAAGATGTTCCGGTGGCTTACCGGCGCGGCCGGGCCGATCTGCACTGGGGGCTGGCAAGCGGGGCCCGGTGCTACGCGACGGGCCGCGCCCTGCACCATGGCGGCAAGGTGGCCTGAGCATTGGTGGCGGGGCGACGGGGCGGTGCTGTGGTCAACAGCGTGCCCCTGGTTAAGCGGTGCCTCTGCTGGTTCAAGCGGCGTGGTCGCCGCGTTGTACGCGGCGGCGGAGCTCACGCAGCGGCAACGGGTAGCTGACGCCGGCGCGGCGCTGTTTGAGGATCGCGACGTTGCCGAGCCGGCGGCGCAGCTTTTCTTCTTCGGCCTCAGCGGCCAGGAAGCGGTGCGGCGCGACCTCGAGCAGGTGCAGCCACTGCCGTTGCCCGGCGCGGACACAGGCACCGAAGCAGTTGTTGTGCCGGAAGCCCTGCTCGTATAGGCGCGGGGTTTGTAACCCTTCGGCGTGGGCCCAGTCGAGCATCTGCTGTTTGCTCAGGTGGGGCGGTTCGCACATCGGGAACTTCACCGTCCACGGGGTCCAGCCGTGTTCGATCGCGGGTACGCGGCGGTGTTCGCTCCAGTCGATCCCGACGTAGAGCACGGTGTCGGCGGGGTCGGCGTGCTGGTTGAGCCAGGCCCGGCAGGGGCGTTGCTTGAGATGGACGCTGCAGGGGGCGATGCGGGCGTTGCCGAGGAAACGTTGATCGGCGAACACCTGCCACGGGGTGCGGCCGTCGGCGACGATGACCGGCGTGACGCCGAGATGCGCGCCGGCGTCGGCGACGAAGCGCCATAGGTCGGGATCTTCGGTTTTCGTGTCGGCCGCCAGCAGGACGAGGTCCTGGGTGCCGTAGCGGGCGGCGACGCGCATGGCGGTCGCCCAGCTGCCGATCCCGCCGGAGAACTGCACGATGTGGCGTGTCATCGCGGTGGACCGGCTGCTGGGGGCGGTGCGGGCGCCCGGCGGCGCGGGCGGACATGCATGGCGGCTTTCTCGCTTTCGGCTGGGCGTACAGGGGCGCGACGTTGCCGAGCCGGGCGGGCTGGCGGTCGGCAGGTGCTGGGTGCGGTGTCCCGGCTGGGCCTGCGGGCGGCTCAGCCGGGATCGCGACGCGGGGTTAGAGCAGGGTGTGCAGCGGGCTGAGGCTGATGATGACGATGGCGAAGGCGTGCGAGACGATCGCTTCGGCGATGTCGGTGCTCTGGTGGCGCAGGCCCAGCAGGAGCGGGCGGCGGGCGCGCTGGTAGGCGTCGACCAGGTTCGCCAGGTAGGTGACGAGCAGCGTGTAGGGGTTCGGGCGTGCGGTGCTGTTGTTCATGGTGGCCTCCAGCCGATCCGGTGGGTGCGGCGTGCGCCGGGTGGCGCGGGTGCTGCCGCGGGTGGCAGGGCCACGTGGGATCGGCTCGGCGGTGGCGGGCAAGCGAGCTTTCCGGGTCAAAAGATCTTGGAGGCGCGGCAACCGGCCGTTTCGGAATCTTGGGGCTGCCGTGCTTCCAAGATGTTTTGCCGGCTTGCGCGTCGGCGCCGGGTCGGTCATCGCTGCGAACTGGCGAACGCGGTGGCCGGGTTGCCACCGCGTTCGCTGGCTCGTTCGATCGTCGAGGCCGCCGGATGCGGGCAGCGGTGACGTTCGGGGCCGTGATGCTCGGTCCTGGCTGCACCTGTTTGCGTCCAGGCGTGCCGGCAGGTGCCGCTCTGGTGGGGTGCGCACGGAGGGCGGTGGTGCCGACTACGGTGGTCACGTGCTGGTGTGGGTGGCATCGTTTCCGCGTTCCGGTAACACGCTGCTGCGTATCGCCCTGCACCGCAGGTACGGCGTCACGAGCTCGGTGGTCTACGACCACGACGGCGTCGCCGGTCGGCTGGGCGGCGAGCTGATCGGGTACACCGAGCGTCCCGGCTCGCTCGCCGAGATGCGCGCCGCCGCCGGGCCTCATTTCGTCAAGACACACCGCCCGCGCGACGAGGACGTCGACGACGCCGACGCCGCGATCTGCCTGGTCCGTGATGGCCGGGACGCGTTGGTGTCGTGGGCGCGTTTGCTCAGCGAGGACGACCCGGCAAGTTTCCCGGCGGTACTCAGGCGGCGGATCACCGACACCGACGGCCGCAGCAGCGCCAGCTGGGGCACGAATGTCCTGAGCTGGTTACGGCCTGCGGCCGCGCACCGGGTGGTGTTGTCCTACGCGGAACTGATCGCCGATCCGGCCGCGGCTGCCGATCGGGTGATGGCGGTGGTCGCGCCGGGCGTGCGAGCGGACCTGGACGCGGTGATTCCCCGCTTCGAGCAACTGCGACAGGTCGACGCCGGCTTCTTCCGCCGCGGTGTCGTGGGGAGCCATCGCGACGAGTTCCCGCCCGCGTTGCTGGAGTTGTTCTGGTCGAGGCCGGACAATCGGGCAGCGATGCAGGTGCTGGCAGCATCAGGAACGAGCTGAATGAGCGCCGCCGGACGCCGGCGGCCCACCGGTACCCCGGTCATCGGAGCGGGCTGAGTCGATGCCGGGCGGCGTTCGAGACCTGGTAGCGCCGCAGCGTGGAATGCGCGACGGTCCTCGGCCGCCGCCTGCACCACGGCCGCGCGGCGTGCCGGTCACCAGGGAGCAGGCCGCTGGGAATGGCGGCTGGCCGGTCTGGACGTCATCGTGCCCGGCGGGTGGCCGGGCACGATGAGCGGAGCCGGCCGGTCACAAGGAGAGGGCCACGTCGGCGGCGGTGATCTGCATGATGCCGAAGGCCTTGTGGCCCTGGTCGCGGACGAAGGCCCAGACGGCGAGGTCGTCGCGGCCGGTGACGGTGACGGTGTCGCCCACGCTCAATGTCATGCACTGGCGGGCGAGGGCGCCGATCGCGGTGACCGTGACCCACAGGGGCCGGTCGGTGGTCCATTGCCCGTCGAGGATCCGGCGCCGGTCGTGGGCGATCCGGAACTGGCAGCGGGGTGTGCCGTCGCGGTCGTGCGTCAGCTCGGGCCGGGTGCGGATCTGCCCGTCGAAGGTGAGGTGGAACATGGCTGGCTCCGATCAGATGGCGCGGTGCGGCATCGGGCCAGGCCGGCATGGGCTTGCCTGTCCGCCGGGGTGCCGCGTTGACGGGCCGGCCGGAGGCCACCGGGTGCCGGCGGTGCAAACCCCGCCCGGGCAGAAGATCTTGGCGTCGAGCGCAGCGAGATCCGGGGGCCAAGATGTTCTGCCGGGGTTTGCCGGCGCCGGTCCGGGGTGGGCTGGCCTTGGGCTCGTTCAGCAGCGGCGCCATCGCGGCGGCGGATCGGTGGGGTGTGCCCGCGACTGCGATATCGGCTCGGGACGGCTGGTGCAACGGCACCGGGTCGGTGGTGCGCGGACGGTCTGAGGGCGACCCGGCCGTAGCTGGGCCGCCCTCAGACTTGTTTCCGGTGGTCAGCTGTGGTGGACGAACTCGAGGTCGGTGACCACGTCCGGCCACTTGTCGGCGTCGATGCGCTCGCCGTGCGGGGTGACGACGGTGTGCCCGTTGCGCTGGCGCTGGGGTGCCGGTCCGGGTTCGGTGAGGACGCGGACGATGTCGGGGGTGAGGTTGAGCAGGTCCTCCCCGCTGCCGTCGTCGGGCAGGATGTTGAACCGGGTGGCGTGCACGAGGACCCGCTGACCCCGGCGCAGATCGCGCAGGGCGGGCATGAGGGTCTCGTCGAAGCTGGTGAGGTGGTACGGGGTGCGCAGGGTGGTCTTCCACGTGCCGAAGTTGTTGTAGTAGCCCTGCTGGTGCTCGATGCGCACGGTGGCCATGGGCCGCTGGTCGGCGCCGACGGTCCGGGACTGGGCGCTGCCGGTGACCTGTGCGGCGAGCAGGAGCTGGAAGATGTGCGGCTGCTCGGAGCCGGCCACGGTGTGCACGACGTCCGGAGTGAGGTCGAACAAGGTCTCCCCGGTGCGACGGTCGGAGCGGATCTTGAACCGGGTGGCGTGCACGACGACCCGCTGGCCTTTGCGGATGTTCAGCAGCGACGGCATGACCCGCCGGTCCCAGCAGGTGATCTCGTACGGCACGCACAACGTGTTCCTCCACGTGCCGTGGCGGTCGTAGTAGCCCTGCTGGTGGTCGAGGCGGAAGGTCACGAAGGGACGTCCGTCCCGGTCGGTGGTGCGTGATTCGGCGTCGGCGGTGACGGTGCCTTCGATGAGGCAGTCGAACTGCATCAGATGCTCCTTGGCGAGGATCGACGAAAAAGGTGCGGGCGGCAGGCCCGGGACCGGCGGTGATCCGCCGGCCCCGGGGTGCGGCGGTCAGGCCGCGTTCGCCATCTCCGGCTCCAGCTCGGGTGCCGGGTCCTGGCCGTCGAACGTCCAGTCGGGGGCGTCGGGGGTCTGCTTCGGCAGGGCCTTGGCGCCGGTGAACCGCATGGACAGCGACACGTTGTTGGCGTTGCACTGCAGGACCGCACCGGGGTCCCCGTCCTGGCGCAGGAACGGATACGGGTCGATGTCACGGGCGTCGACGACGACGGTGTTGCCCTTCTCCAGCTCGGCGCACCGCTCGGCGAGCGGACCCCAGGCGGAGACGCCAACGAACATGGGCACGCCGTCCTCCCACTGCCCGTCGGCGTTCTTACGGCGACGGTTGTGCACCACCCGCAGCCGGCAGACCTGCTGGCCCGAGCGGGTGAAGACCAGTTCGGGGTCGGCGGCGAGGTTGCCCTCGAACTGCAAGAGGAACAGTGACATGGGCTGGCTCCGATCAGATGGTGCTGATGCGGCACCGGCCAGTACGCGGATCGGCTGACCCGGGCGCCGTGGTGCCGCGCTGATGGGCCGGTCAGAGCCCACCCGCGGGCCGAGGCGGGCCAAGCCCTGCTTGAGCAGAAGATCTTGGCGTCGAACGCAGGGAGACACGGGTGCCAAGATGTTCTGCCGGGTTTGGGGCGCCCGGCCGGGGTGGGCTGACCTTCGGGTCCTTCAGCGGCGGTTCCTGCGGCCAGTCCGGGCGTACCCGATGTACCGGCGGGATCGTGTGACTGAGCACGCAAGATGGCGGTTGGGCAGGCCAGTTGGCGGAACCGAGGGCGGATAGGTCGACCGACGCCCAGATCACCGCGAGCGGCGATCTACAGCGCGGCGTCGGTCTCGTTGTCCAGCTGGGCGATGAGTTCGCCGGTGAAGGTGGTCAGGCGCTGTCGGAGCCAGGCGTAGGTGCCATTTCGGCGGCAGATGTGCTGCCAGCGGCGCTGGACGTACTTGGCGAGGTCGCGGTTATCGCGCGGACGCCGGCCGTTGGGTCGCATCTGCGGTGAGAAGACGAAGTCGCCGTAGGTCACGCGGGCCCAGGCCCAGGCGGAAGCGAGATGGCGTTTACGTTCGCTGACCTCGGGCGCACGCCAGTTGCGTTCGATGTCGCTGGTCTCCGGGAGCTCGTCGAGCATGGCGGCCGACGTGTCAGCGGTGATCGTCCAGTCCGCCATGGCAGCGCGCCGCCGACCGTAGTCGATCAGGCCCTTGCTGACATCGGATTGGCCGGCGTCGAGACGGCCTGGTCGAGGCGGTGACCGCAGTGGGCGCTGCTGAGAGTTGCGTTGGTTACGGCAGGCAGCGGGATTAGCGGCGGCTGGGTGGCGTTGGCCAGCAGCGGCCGAGCGATGGAGCGGGTCAGCGGCGGCAGCCCGCACGACGGGCATCGGTGATGGCCACGGCATGGGGTCGTTCTTGCTGTCCAACTGGGCGAGGAGGTCGACGCGGGCGTAAAAATGTGAGAGAAGGTCGTGTTAACGCCAGACGGTTGCGCAGAATCCAGGAATGTCAGAGGGGGATGCGACACTCTACGACGCTTGCTAACCGTCCAACGACATGACTGCGCGATATGGAGGCTCGGTGCGACTGCATTCGATTTATGCCCGCTTCTACCGCTCCCTGAACTACGACTTCATCCGCGCCTCGGGTGATGACTATTCGCCGGACCCCTGGGACGCGACGCCGGAGGGCGAATACCCGTTCGTTCGCATCCGACTGCGCCCGGACATCACCACCGTGGTTGGGGGCAACGAATCCGGGAAGACTCAGGTCCTGCGTGCAGTCGAGGCCGCATTGACGGGTAGCGGATACGATAGAAGCGACTTCTGCCGGTATTCCCGATTCTTCGGTGTCGACAAGACAGTCACGAAGCCGGAGTTCGGTGCGGTCTTCACTGACGTCACCAGCGACGAGGTCAAGATCGTTGAACAGATGTCGTCGCTTAGCGGGCTCTCGGATGTGGACCGAATCGCGATCTTCCGCATAAACGAGACGCCCCAGCTGCGAGTTTACGCACGTCAGGGCGATGTTTGGTCCGGACCATCGCACATCAAGACGCCGAAGTCGCTTGCGGCGCTGGGAATGCCGCGGCCGTTTCGTATCGATGCCGACGTGCCGCTTCCGGACAGCGTACCGCTCGACTACATCGTAGGCGGCAAACCGGTTGCCTCCATCGGACGCGAGTTCCTGCGTCGGGTCTGGGATGCAGTCGTCGAACGCCGGAGCTGGTTCGACGACCCCTCGACTGTTACCACCAACGCCGCCGGGATCGCAGGCATGTTCCGGCCGCTGCGTGAGGCGACAGCTGAAGAACTCAGCACGTACAAGCTCGCGGCCGATCTGCTGCTGGAGGTGGCGGACCTAAGCCGGGAACTCTTCGCTGAGCTGCAGACCGCGGTGAAGACGAAGAACGGCTACGCCAACAGCATCGTCGACACCATCAACGCCGAGCTCGCCAAGGCGCTGAACTTCCCGCATTGGTGGTCGCAGGACTCCAAGTTCGAGCTGTTCGTATCCCTGTACGAATACGACCTCGTCTTCATGATCCGCGACCGCACCGGAAGAACCTACGGATTCGACGAGCGTAGCGATGGACTCAAGTATTTCCTCAGCTACTTCGTCCAGTATCTGGCTCACAAAGCGCCGTCGGACGGCGCCCACGAGATCCTGCTCATGGACGAGCCTGACCGGTACCTCTCCTCATCTGGGCAGCAGGATCTCCTGCGGATCTTCGAAGACTTCGCCCGGCCGCAGGACCCGGAACGGACGCCTGTGCAGGTCGTCTATGTCACACATTCACCCTTCCTGATCGACAAAAACGAAGCCGACCGCATCCGCGTACTCGACAAGGGCGAACACGACGAAGGAACCCGAGTAGTCAACAGCGCGGCGGCCAACCACTACGAGCCGCTTCGCTCGGCCTTCGGCAGTTTCGTCGCTGAAACCACCTTCATCGGCAACTGCAACCTCATGGTCGAAGGGCCATCAGACCAAGTCCTGCTCGCCGGAGCATCAAGGTGGCTCGCCGGACGCAACACCGCAGCGCGGGAACGTCTCGACCTGAACAAGATCACAATCGTCCCCGCGGGCGGCACGAGGCACGTGCCCTACCTCGTCTACCTCGCCCGCGGACGCGACGTCGAGAAACCGCCAGTCATTGTCCTTCTCGATAACGACAAGGCCGGCGACGAAGCAAAGGCAGCGCTCCAAGCCGGTGGGGCGTACGGATCCGCCCTAATCAAGAACGACTTCGTACTCCAGCTCGGACGGGACGATCTCGCCACTCTCACCACGCAGAACCCGCTCGGAATAGCCGGCATCGAAGACATCATCCCGTTCGATGTCGCAGTCGCTGCAGCGCACATCTACTGCCAAGAGTTCGTTCCGGATGTAGACGTTGCTGCCCTCGGACTCGACCGGTCACAGGTCTATCCAGCGACGGCCACGACCTCGCCAAACCGGGGGACGTTGAAATACCTCGAAACGGCCATCGCCGAGCGAACCCAGAAGACGGCCTTCCACCTCGATAAGGTGGCATTCTCCCGCGCTGTCATCGATGTGCTCAGCGGCAAGGCAACAGAACCGAAAGTTCTCGCGGACGACGTGACGCTCGCCCATGAAAACTTTCGGACGTTGCTTACCGCCCTAGCAAGAGGCCAACGTGACGCCGAACGCGCTGAGAACGTCGAGAAGATTTCGAGCCGGATCAATCGAATCAAGCGTGACTTCGTCAGGACCCGCCGTGGTTCCGCCCGCAGAGAAGACGTAATGAACCTCATCGAGGAGATCTCAAGCCAGCTCGACAGCTCTCGCGAGGCCGAAGACCTGCGGAGGCAGATGCGGAGATGGGAGGAAGACTTTGCCCTGCTCGTCGATCCACGAGAACCAGTCGACGACTTCGATGCCCTGATCAAGGCGATCCAGTCACTGGCATACCGCGCGGTACGCGCCTCCGCCCGCGCTGACTAGCCGCTTGCGCGATCTCCCTACATGGGCGGGTCTGCGGCGGTATACATCTTTGAGGGAGGCCAGAGATGAGCAAGGACAAGGAGATCGAGGCGCTGCGCGCACGCGTCGACCTACTGCGTAACGAGGTTAAAGCAGCACGTTCGGAGTCAGAGGCGCTTCGAAGAGGTGCGACGAGCGCGAAGGGCTGGATCACCAAGAACGACAGCGCCAAAGCGACAACAGCACTTGACCGTGGAATCAAGACGGCGAATGGGCACCGGGCGAAGGCCAACGAGTATCGGGACGCCGACGAAGGATAGAAACGGTGCATCGGTGCCCCCTTGGCTGACTCGTCTCGGCGCTTGGCCGCACCGATCCGCCAACTGTCCTGCACAGCTGCCGCCAGTTGCGTTGCTCGACCCGAGCCCCTGCTGTCGGCTTAGGCAAGAGCGACCGCCATCTAGCATGCTCAGTCACAGATCGCCGTCACCCGCTGGAGGCGGCCTGGCTCGGCATGGTGATCGACGGCAGCACGGTGAACCGGCGCTGCCGGCTGGACTGCGCACGTTCCTCGCTGTTCTGCATGCGTGTGGTGCCGTCTCGGATCGGCGGCCAGGTCCGAAAGAGGGGGCCGGTTCCGTGGCCTGCTGCAGCCGTCCCGGGGACGAGAGGCGTTGCGCGGACCCCCCGACGGTCGCGCTGAGGCAGCAGGCCGTGCACCGCGCGGACCCGGCCGGTCCCGATAGCAGCGCGCCGGCCGGTCGTGGCCTGTAGCGGGTCAGTGGTGATGCGCCCAGGAGACGAACCTCTCGTACAGCTCGGGTGGTGCCGCCTGGCCGGGGGCCTGTAGGTCGCCCCAGGCGGCGAACATCCGGCCGGACAAGTAGATGGGCAGGACGGTGGGAAACGCGCGGAACTGCACCAGCAGGACCGCTTTGGCGGGGGTGCACGGCCATGGCTGACGACAGACGCGGCAGTCCCAGGAAGGCCGCCGGTACCGGTGCCCGACGCTTGGGGGCGCGGTCGTCACCGGCTCCCCCGGCGCCAGCCAGGCTGGGCTGCGCCGACGTCTCGGCGGCGTGACTGCGTCGCAGTTCGTGACACAGCCGTTCGGGGATACGCGAGTCCGGCTCGCCAACCGGACTCGATGGTGCGCCGGATTTCCGCACGGCCGAGCCCCGCGATCCGCGCGGCGTCGGTGAGTTCGCGGCGAACTAGCGCCTCGTCCAGTGCGCCGTCGGCAGCCAGTTGCCCGAGCCGGAACGCGGCCCGGTTCAGCGCGTCGTTGCGGCCGCCACCGGCAATGCGCCGGCCATCGCTGGTGATTGGCCTCGGAGCGCGCAGGATGCGCTGGATCTCACCGGCCAGTGCCGCCTGGGCGTAGCGGTCCAGGTCGGCGACCGGCCGGGCAGCCGGAAGGACCGGTGGTGGGGGTAATACCAGGCGGCGCAGCGGTGCCGGACAGTGCGGGAGAGCGGAGCCGGGCGTCCACAGCTGCTGGAAGCGGTAGCAGACGCCGGAGGCGTGCACTGACGGCGGAGCGACGACCAGGCCACCGCGGCCACGCCAGTCGACGCCGGGCAGTAGCGCGACCCGGCTGGGCAGGCCCCCGGCGGCGAACCACAGGTGCCAGCCGGATCCGGTGCGCACCAGCGGCCCGGGCGGGCGGATGACGCCGAGCAGGTCGAGGACGGCGGCCAGGCCAGCGCCGGTGTCGATGTCGCAGACGTCGAGGACCGTCCCGGTGGCCAGGCCGATGTTCGCGTGCGGCCACCGGCGCCACCATGCGCGGATCACCTGCGGTCGCATGCTGGCGTCGCGGAGTCCGTGCGGTAGCCGCGGGTGCTTGCCCGATGAGGTACAGGCCGCCGCGTGGCGGCAGCTGCAGCTGCCGTCGGGGGCCGGGGTGTGCAGCGGCATCACCGGGATCCCGGCCGCCGTGTAGCGCAGTGCGGCGGCGAGCAGGCCGGATCGCGGCTGCGGTCGCGGATCCTGCGGTGGCGTTTCGGAGAGGGCCGCCATCAGTGACCTCCCGCCTGCACTGCTGTTGGCCGCTCGGATGGGACGCAACCGGTTGTCGCCGGCGGTGCCGGTATGCGCGATGCCGGTAGCGGCCGGGTGAGGGCGGTGCTGATGGACGCGATGGGGTAGCCGCTGGTCGCGGCAGCAGCACCGTGGGCAGGCGACGGCGCCGTACCGGGATCACAGATGCCAGGGCTGGGTGCGCCGGGTAGACGATGCAACATGGGAACTCCTCACAGGATGCGGACGCGCGCCACCGTGCCGGCACCGGTGGCAGGTGGTGGCGCGACGTCGGTTCGGATGCCGCCAGCGCAGGCGGGCGGCGGTGTCGGTAGACGGTGCGAGTCGGCGACGGTGACGGTCGGGGCACGGCGGCTCGGCCCGCGGTGACCGTCGCGCGTGCCCGGCACGCCGATGTGCGGTGCGGGTTGCCCGCCGGCCGGGCGGATCAGCGAGAGGTGCAGGTGTGCTCCGCCGGCGTCGGCGGCCGGCACGGTTCATCAGGCCGGCGGCCGGGTCAGTAGCCGGGCCGACAGCCGCGCGTGCAGGATCCGGCCGACGAGGTCGGTCAGGACGTTGGCGGCTGCGGCCTGCCGGGCACGGTGCAAGGCTGCCTCGGCCAGGGCGGTTTCGCCGCGCCGCCAGGCGCACCAGGCGGCGAGGCCGGCCGGTCCGGCGAGGTGGCTGTCGGGTGCTCGGCGGGTCAGGTCCAGCCAGAGGTCGCGCTGCCACATGCAGCCGCACACCGAGTGGCGTGCCATCGCCAGCAGGTCAGGGTCGGTCAGGGCGATGACGAACTCGGCGGCTTGCTCGCCGGTGAGCCGGTGGCCGTTGCTGGCTTGCGCGAGGGAGAACGTGACGTGCCCGGCATCGGGCCGGAAGGCAGCCGGCACGGCGGTCAGCGCTGTTTCGATCTCGGTCTGGCCGGCGGGATCGGCGGCGACGAGCCGGTGCAGGTCGGTGCGCGACGGCAGCGCGACGCGCCCGGCGACCGACAGCTGCGCGGCCGAGGCCGTGGTCGTCGGGTCGACCTCGATGCCATCGGTGGCGGGGCAGGTGCAGCCGGGCAGCAGGCACACGCACCGGTTGCCGGTGACCAGAAACAGGCCGTGCACGGCCCGGAGCAGCTCGAAGACCTCACCGGCGGCGGTGACGGCGGACCGGGCGGTTTCGGAGCCGTAGCCGATCAGCACGATGCCTGCGGCCTGGCTGGCGGGGATGTGCAGAGCGAGGTGGGCGAGCCGGGCCGGGGACGGTTGGGTCAGCGGTACCGAGGTGCTCGTGATGACGCGGCGGCGACCGTCGAGGTAGAGCGCGACGATTTCGTTGTCGGGGTGGTAGCCGAGAAGGTAGGGCACCGCGCCGACGATGTCGGCCGGGGAGGCGAACCTCAGCGGTGTCGGGGGTCGGGTCATGGTTGTCGAACCTTTCCGGTGAAGGCGCGGAATAGGGGGTGAGGTGCCGGTCCGGTGGTGGGCGTGGATCACGGAGGCGACCAGCCGTCTGGTTCACGCTGATGCCAGCCGTCACGGTCCGGGGACCGCGGCCAGGGCAATGGCAGGCCGGGACGCTTACCGCACGACAGGTGATGGCCGCCTGTGCCTCCAGTCGGCGGCGAGTTGTCTGTAGTGGGAGGCGTCAGCTGCTGGGCTTGCTGTCGAGGCGACGCTCGGCCTGGCTGAGCCGGGCGCGGAGGTCGCGTTCTTTGTCGTCGATGGCGGCGCTCTCGAGTGCTTCGTAGTGCACGCTCGCGTCGCCGAGCTCGATCGGGGGCAGTCCGGCGGCTTTCCACATCCGGGCGTACAGGCCGGCGGCGCTGGTGTTCAGCGGGACCCGCTGGCTGACCTCGCACAGGGCGACGCAGCATTCGGCGGCGGTGCCGGGCCGGGTGTCGGCGCCAGCGGCGACGCGTTCGAGCAGTTCCCGGCAGTGTGAGCGGTACACCAGTTCGTTGCGGGTCAGCAGATCGCTGGTCGAGACCAGGAGCTTGAAGCTGCGCCAGATCCGGTCGGCGACGTTCGGGTGCCGGACCTGGGCGTCAACTATCTCCTGCTCGGCGACCTCCATGGCACCGAAGATCGGCATCAGGGAGTTGCGGGTGTCGGTGATCAGGGCGGCGAGGTCCGCGCTTCGCGCAGTCCGGTCCACAGTGGGCTCCTTTTGAAATGGGCAAGTCCCACGTCTCCGGCGCCGGCCGGGCACGTGGTCGCGGCCGGAGGCGGACGAGCGGGTCCTTGCGGTGGGCACAAAAAGGCCCGGCCCTGCGCTGGGCAGGACCGGGCTGTCGGCGATCGAGCGGCGGTGTCGAGACGGGGTCAGCGATCGTGGGTGTCGGTACTCAGGGCCCGGAAGTCGTCGTCATCGGGCAGCGCCGCGTCACTGAACGGGACGGTCCTGACGGTGACGCCGAAGAGGCGTTTGACCAGGCGTCGGGCGGGTTGCCAGTCTGCGGTCCAGGCGCCTTCGCTGGCGATCAGGAACGCCTCGGGCAGCAGCAGGTGGCAGCGCAGCAAGGTGGCGGTGACAGCGAGGTCATAGGGCTGGCCATCGGTTTTGCAGAACCACCATTGCCGGGCCGTGGTGCCGGGGACGGCGAGCACGAACGCCTCGCCGTGCTCACCGGGTCCACCGTTGTAGGCGATCCCGTCGGCCGTGCTGAGCAGCGGGACACCGGTCGTGTCGGGTCCGGCGATCGGGATGCGTTTACTGAGTTGGGCGATGATGTGGTTGCTGTCCTGCACGATTGCCGGCCACGCCGCCGCGTAGGCGCGGCTGTCCGGCTGGTATCGCCAGCAGTGGGTGTAGCCCATGGTGAGGTCTCCGGTGATCGAACGGTGTCGCGGGTTCAGCGCCGCTTGATGCGGCATCGGCGGGCACCTCGGCCGGTCGGGGCCGGGCACGAGGCCGCCGCCGGGCGGCGGTTAAGGCGGACGATGGCGCGGGCCGCGGCAGGCGGCCCGCGCCGAGCGGGTCGAGCCGCAGGTCAGTCGTCGCGCGTGACGTCGTAGCGGTGGCTCTCCTGCGGGTACGCCGTGATCGAGTCCATGGCGTCGAGCCGCTGCTCGACGTGACGGACCAGGTCTTCCGCTAGATCGCGGGCCTGTCCTTCGCTGGTCGCGGTCACGTCGACGCGCAACTCGACCATGGCGGTGACGGTGAAGTCGCGTTCGCGCAGCGGCAGCTCGACGTGCAGATTGATGTTGAGGTAGTCGACGAACTCGTCGTAGACCTCGCACCAGTCGCGGTCGTCGGCCTCGGCGATGAGTTTCTCGCCGATGAGCGTGATGTCGTCGCGGTGCCGCTGCTCGGCGGTGACGGCCCGCCGCTCGGATGCGTCGGCTCGCTGCCGCTGCTGCTCGGCCTGTTCGCGGGCGGCGGCCAGTTCCGCGCGAAGTTGGTGTTCGGCGCTCTGGTCGCTCGCGGTGATCATGAGTGTCATGACGGTGATGGGCCTTCCTCGGAGGGCGGGGCGCAGGCCGGCTGGCAGGCGCCCGTCCGGGTGGCGGATGTGGTCAGGGCTGGGTGATCCAGGTGCCGGGGCGCGGCCGGTCGAGGGCGGCGTCGGGCTCGTGCTCGTGGTCGAGCACTACGGCGCCGGGCTGGTCGGGTTGCCACAGCACGACGCCGCCGGTCGTGGTGGCGACGGCCTGGCATCGGCCGGCGGCGATGCAGCGGGTCGGTGAGGGGCGGAAGGTGATCCGGGACTGGTCGCCGTTACCGGTGCTGACGAGCAGCGACAGGGGCCCGTCGGCGTGCAGCACCACGCGGGTACCAGCCGGTGCGCTCAGCAGCCGGGTCAGTTGCTCGCTCCAGGTATCGGCGGCGGCGATGAAGGACAGGTCGAGGCCGCCGTAGGCGTAGGCCAGTGCGGCGATGTGCCGCCCGCACGCCGCGATGGTGTCGGCGGCTTCCCGGGTGACCTCGATATGAATGGAGGAGGCTGGCTGTTCTGGCGGGCCGAGGTCGGGTGTGGTGGCGGTGGGGTCGTCGTAGGCGCTGGGCATCAGGGCGGCGAAGTCCATCTCGACCGTCGTCGTGGGGCCCCAGGTGGCGGCGCGGCTGGTGAGCGCGAGGCAGATCGCGGTCCACTGACTGATCGGGATGGCGTATAGGCCGCGTTCGAACCTCGGGTCGGGTTCGTGGTCGGGGTAGGTTTCGCCGACATCGGTCAGCAGGGCGGTGAAGACGGCAGCGACGACGGTGTTGAGCAGTTCTTGCGGGTCGGGAACGTCGGCGTGCAGGTGCTGGCGGACGGTGTCGAGCTCGGCGGTGGACAGGGGTCGTCGTACGCGGTAGCTGGCGCTCGGCGCCGCGGTGAAGCGGACGGGCATGAACGGAAATCCCTTCGGACACAAAAGAGCCGCCCCGGGGACGTGGCATGTCCCGGAGGCGGCGCGCGGACAATGGGCTGTTGGGTCGATGGGTCAGCCGGTGGGGCGGCGGAACACGGCGTGCCGGCCGTCGGGCAGGGTGATGCTGCGGACGTCGTGGGCGAACAGTTCGGTGGCGTAGCGGTGCAGGTCGAACAGGTGCAGCGGGATCCCCGCGGCGTCGAGGATGTGACGCCAGCCGCGCCGGTCGCGTTCTGCTTCGGCGAACGCCCGCCGGTACGGATACAGCCCGAGGTAGCAGGCCGTGAACGCCTCTTCGACCTGGGTCGCGTCCGGTCGGCTGCGGGGCGCGCCTTCGGCGTCGAGCCAGTCGCCGATCGCCGACGCCGCCAGATCGTGTTCGGCGGCCAGTCGCTCGATCGTGCACAGCACCGGCACCGTCAGCGGATGGCTGCCGCGCTGGTAGGTGCCGTAGCCGAACGCGTCGACAATCAGCGCATCGTCACCTCTGGTGCGGATCAGCGCGGCCAGATGCGCCCGGCTCGCTTCTAGATCGGGGCTGAGGCTGGTCCACCAGGTCAGCGTCGGATCGGCCGGGTTGGCGACCAGTACCCGCGTGGTCTGCTCGCGGACGTCCGGCGCAGCTCCGGGGCCACGGCCTTCGCGCTGGTCGCGCAGCCGGGCCAGGTGCCCGATCGCCCGGCGGGTCAGCTGCGACAGCGCCGCCACCGCTTTGCCCTGATGTTCGAGTTGGTAGGCGGTGAGTTGCGCGGTGGGGGTGACGACCTGGGCGTGGTAGGTCAGCCACGCGACCGGGGTGTGATCGCTGCTGACCACGTAGCAGATGCTGTCGCCGGTGACCGCCTCGTCCGGCGGCCGGTAGAGGTTGTCGTGCAGGACCTGCGCGTCCTGCGGGGTCAGGGTTCCGGCCGGGATGTGCGGGACGTGGCCGATCAGGCTGTGGCCGGCCAGCCGGCCGGCGTTGACCGGGCCGAGTGCGCGGATCAGTCGCCACGCCTGCTCTTGGGTGCAGACAGTCATGAGGGGTTCTCCTGCGGAGCGTGAAGGGGCGTCACGCCGCGCCGGTCGACGCCGGGGAGATCGTCGGCAAGGCGTGTGGTCGTTGATGTGCGCCGGCGGTGCGGGGCGGTGAGTTCGTCGACGACGGCGAAATACGCCCGGCAGTCAGCGCGGCGCTGGTCCGGGAGCCAGCCGATACACGCGTATCCGCGTCGGGCCGTGGCCGGTGCCCGTGTCAGTTCCGCGGTGCCGGCGGCGGCGAGATCGGCGGCGAGGGCGGTCAGGTCGCGGGTCATGCCGCGAGCGCCCATTGCGAGGCCCGGAATGTCGGGGTTTGGCCGCTGACCGTCTCGACCAGTGCGGCGATCAGGTCTCGGGCTGCGGGCGGGGTGACCGCGTTGCCGGCTTGGCGGACCCGTTCGCGGCGGGTGCCGAGGATGACGTAGCTGTTGTCGAACGCCATCCCGGCCTGGATCTCGTGCGGCTCCAGCATCCGGAACAGGCAGTCCTCGACGTTGATCTGCGTGCCGAGCAGCGCGTACCGGTCGACGGTGGACAGCGCCCCCATCGGCTCGGCCACGGTGCGGGCCCGGCCGGTCGAGTAGTACGGGACCAGCAGCTGCGGCCAGGTGAGCAGGCCGTGATGGTTCCCGGCCGCGGTGACGGTCGGCAGCGGGTCGCTGCCGGCCGGGCGGGCGATGCCGTGGTTACGCATCGGCACCACCAGCGCGTCCTGGTGGCGGCCGGTCTGGGCCCGCAGCGGCTGATCGACCGGGCGCACGTGCGCGACGGTGGCGCGGCCTTCCAGCGCGACGACCAGCGGCGGCACGGTGACCGCGTCGTTCTCCCTGGTGGTGCGGGCCGGCATCGGCACGTCCAGCGGCAGCGCGTCGGTGCGCCAGGTCCCGCCGACCGGCACCATCAGCGGCCGGGCGTAGCGCTGGTAGCCGTCGGTGATGCGCTGCATCGTCTTGTCCGCCAGGGGTTCCTTACGGTCGCCGATGCGGGTGCCGAGCACGGCCCAGTCGATCGCGACCGCCGCGGGTTGGACCTGCGGGTAGACCCGGTTGCCGCGGCAGTCGCCGTTGGGGCAGCGCCACACGTACTGCCCGTGCGTGCCGTACCGGCCGAACTGCCGGGCGGGGTCCTTCCACGCCTGGACCGGTTTCTGGGTGATGCCGCACCGCTCGCAGGTCGCGTCCGGGCGGGTCCACCGGCGCAGATCGGGGCAGCGGCCGATGCTGGCCAGGTGCCCGACGGTGTACCAGCGGTCCCTCGACTGGCAGGCCCCGTCACCGCCGCCTTGGGCGAACATCGAGTTCAGGTAGACGGTGTGCAGGCAGTAGCCCAGATCCTGCAGAGCGAGGCGCCACGCCCGGTAGGGCAGCCACTTGACGACCTCGACGACGTTCTCAACAACAAACCCGAGATACGGGTGCCCGGCGAGCAGTTTCGCCTCCAGGAACCGGGCGACGTCCCACATGGTCGCCCGGGAGCGTTCGGCGGCCTCGTCGGGCAGCGTCTGCTGGAACAGGTCCGGGATCTTGTCGGCGTCGCGGACACCTTTGGCCTGCGAATGGTTGGTGCACTCCGGCGACGCCCACAGGAAGTCGGTGTGCGGGTAGCGGCGCGGGTCGACCTGGGAGATGTCGGCGCAGTCGTGCCCGGCGTGCGGGAGGTTGTGCTGGTGGGTGTCGACAGCGCGTTGCCAGTGGTTGGCGGCGATGACGCAGCGGATGCCGCAAACGAGCTCGGCGCCGAAGCTGCTGCCACCGGCGCCGCAGAACAGATCGGTGAGAGTGAAGGTCACCGGAGGTCCTCCGAAACGACAAATGGCGCGAGCCCCAAGAGCGGGGCTCGCGCCGTGCGGTGGATGGCTGCGATATCGAGGTCAGGCGAACGCGGGTTCGACGCTCACCTCGCCCTCGCCCGCGTCTTCGCTCACGTTCTCGTCGTCGTGCTCGTCGCCGTCCGGCTGCCGGCCTTCGGGCTGCTCGTCGAGCGAGGCGTTCAGGGTGTGGTCGGCGCCGGTGTCGGCATCGCCGTCCAGGTCACCCGCCTCGCGGTGCTCTATCCCGTGGTCCTGCGCTTCGTCGTTCTCCGCCTCGTCGTTCTCCGCCTCGTCGTCCTCGGCGTCCTCGTCGGGGTCGGCACTGGTGAGCTTGGCCGTGAGGAGGTCGTAGTGGGCCATCTCCGCGTCGGTGAGCGGGTACGGCTCGTCGACGGTGATCAGCAGGTTGTAGAAGGCGAGCCCGCGGTGGTCGTCGAAGTTCCAGGGATACTCACCGACGGCGAGCTCCAGGTTGGATTCCAGAGCACACAGCCAGCGGGCGACGAGGCTGCGGCGCAGCTTGTCCTCCCCGGCGGTGAGCAGCGCGTCGAGGTCGGCGCCGCCCAGCGCGGTGTAGAGGTCGGTGAGGTCGTCGCTGTATTTGAGGTCCTGGCCGATGAGGTCCGCGCGCAGGGCCGCCACGTACAGGCTGCGGGCGGCCTTCGCGGTGCCCCAGGTAGCCCGGATGAACTCGCGGCGCACCTCGGCCGCCTGGCGCAGCTGCTCGCGGGTCTCGGCCTGCGCCTGTTCCTGCGCTTCCTTCTCGGCGGCCTGCTCCGGGCTCATCCACGAGTAGCGGGGAGACTGCGCCCGCCGGTAGCCGTACTTGTCCGGGTCGACGCAGTAGACGACCGTCTTCGCGGTGGTGCCGTCGCGTTCGATGAACGCCGCCATTCCCGGCATCGTCTTGACCTGCTGGGGGTCGAGCGGCTGGCCGTCGGCGTCGGTCAGCTGCCGCACGTCGACCTCGGTGCTGTCGTAGCCGAACTTCTTCGGCCGGCTGGTGACCTTCACCCCGTCGATGACCAGGTTCGCCCGGGCCAGGTCCTTGGCCGCGGTGTAAATCCGGCTGGCGCGGGCGCTGGTCAGGGCCTGCTGGAACCGCCACTTGTTGCCGATCTCGGCGACCAGCTTCTCGTAGACGCGGGGGGCGTCCTCGAACTCAGCCAGCGCCGCGGCTTCGTCGAAGCTGAGCGCCTCGGCGTCAAGTGCCTGCTTGGCGGCCTCCGGCAGCTCGCGGATCCGCAAGGTCTTGCGGACCTGCGTGGCCGGGATCGCCCGCACCTGGGCGATCTGCTGCTCGTTCCAGCCTTCCAGGGTCAGCTGGTGGAAGCTCTCCGCCTCCTCGGTGGGGCTCAGGCCGGCGCGGTGGCTGTTCTCCAGCAGCTGCGCGAGGATCTGGTAGACGGCGCCGTGATCGTCGACGACCCAGCACGGCACGTGCGGCAGCTCGACGGTGATGGCGGCGTACTTACGGCGGTGCCCCATCAGCAGCATGTACTCGTAGGTGATCGTGGTCTTCGTGTCCTCGTCGGTGACGGTGACCGGCGGGTCGAGCGGAACGACGACGAGCGGCTCGAGAACACCGACGATGGGCATCGACGAGATCAGATCGGTCAGGTCCCGCAGCCGCTTCGGGGAGTTACGGGGGTTGTCCATCAACAGACGCGGGTCGAGCCGTTCCATGCGCATCGACGGCGGGGCCGTCACAGCAGCCAACGGCGCCAGACCCTCGTCCTCATCGTCGTCGATGATTTCGGCGTCGACGACCTCGGCGGTCGACAGTTCCAGCTCGGTGCCGACCGCAGGCACATCGCGGTCGTCGTCGTGTTCGACGTCCTGCGTCTGGGGTTCGAGAGTGGTGGTCACGGCAGTTACTCCTTCAAGCAGGAAACAGGCGGAAAACGCCTCCGCGCCGGCCCGGCGGGCTGGGCCCGTGGGCGGCGCTGGCCCGGTCCGCCCGGCCGGCCGATCGGCGCGGGCCCGCCGAAGACCCGCCCGGCTCATCGACTGGGCGCCTTGGAGGCGGGTGTGCGGCCGGGTGGGTCTTGGCGGGACGAGCCGCGGTCGGCCAGGATCGGCGGCCAGCACCGCCCGGGACCGCCCGGGACCGGGGCAGGCGAAAATTCTGAAAGGGTCAGGTGGGCGCCGGTCAGGCGCTGATCGCCGGGACAGCGGTCCAGTGCTGGTAGGCCCGGTCGAGGGCTTGCCGGTACCGGTCGCCGGTGTTGGCGCAGTCCAGGCACAATCCGACCGCCGGGCCGGACATCTCGTACTCTTCTGCCCGCATGCTGAACCCGGCGCTGAAGGCGCTCAGCGGGCCGCGGGGGTCGTTCTGCCGGTCGTCGAAGCCCCACAACAGCCAGCCGCACAGCACGCACCGGCCGTGGTAGCGCAGCACCCGCCCGTCGTGCCATCCCCCGCGGATCGCCTGCGCCGGGGTGTCGAGCACCGCGGCACCGGTCAGCCGCGGCGCGGGCACCGGCACCGGTTCCCGGCTCAGATCGGGTGCCAGCAGATACTCCGGCCCGGCCGCGCCGACCGGCTTGGTCATCCGCGCCATCCGCGCCGCTACCTGCACGCCCGCCGCCGCGAACGCGCCGGCCGGCAGCGGCCGGTGAGTGCCGTGATGCTCCACGAACGCGCGCGCGTCGGCCTGGATACCGCTGCTGCGAAACGCGAACCCTTCCGGGACGACCGCGACCAGCCGGCCACCGGGACGCAGCAGGTGCCACGCCGCGCGCAGGTGTTCCAGCCATATGTCGGCCTGCCCGGCCACCGCGAACGGCGGATTCATCACCACCGCGTCGAACCAGGTTCCCTCGCGGGCGGCGCCGGCGGCGTACTGCTCGAACGTCGTGACATGGACGTCGGCGCCGGCTTCGGCGTTGCGGTCGGCGCACGCCTGTGCCCGGACCGGATGCGGCTCGACCGCGGTCACCGTCACCCGCGGGTTGGCCCGCAGGATCGCCGCGACCAGTGCACCGTCGCCGGCGGACGGCTCGAGCACGCGCGCCCCGGCCGGCAGCCAGGGCAGGTCGTGGTGCGGCCACGTGCACAACGCGTCGGCGAGGTCGTCCGGGGTGCGCACGTAGCCGGCCCGGGCGCGCACCGGCAGCGCCATCTTCCCGCTGCGCAGGGCTTCGGCGTGCAACTCGCGGGCCACGGTGGGAGACGCGGCGCTGCCATTCACCGCCAGGACATCGCCGGGAAGCGACACCGGTATGGACATATCGGCCTCCTTTGGGCACAAAAAATGGCCGCCCGCCGCGCGGAGCACCGAATGGCTCAGCACGACGAACGGCCGACGGAAAAATCAGGTCAGGGTTGGTGATCGCGTGACGGTCGACGCACGGAAACCCGCACGGCGTCCGCCGACCGGGCACCGGTGCGAGATGAGCCGGCTATGCGCCGTCGCTGTGCGCGCGCAGCCGGGCGGCGAACGCAGGCACGAGCTTCGGGTAGTGCCAGATGACGCTGTGACCGGTGTGCTCGGGGTCGAGGCCGAGATCGGTGGCGGTCTCCCACCACAGCTGCTGGCACCGCGCGTCAACGAGGCTGTCGAACATGCCCCGGGTCTGGTCGTCGAGCAAGGCGCGCACGTCCGCGGCCACCGTCTGGTGCCAGCTGGCGTGGATGTCGTCGTCTTCCAGTGCGCTGTGGTCGTCGTCGTCGATCAGCGGATGACCGGCCAGGGCCACCAGCTGGTCGACCGCAGCCGGGGGCAGGTCGGCGACGAACGCGCCCAGCGTGGTGACACCGTTGTGGACGGTGTCGGTCCAGGCGTGCGGGAACCGGCGGTGCGCGACGCGGAAATTGCTGCGCTGGGCGCTGCTGGACTGCCCGGCCGTGTCATCGCGCGCTACCTGGCCGAAGGACACGTACGGCGCGTCGGTGCCGCTTCGGCGCTGGTCGCTGACCTGCCAACCGTCAAGGAACCGCATCTGGTGGGTCGTGTCGGGGTCGGCGTAGCCGATCCGGTAGCCGGCGCCGGCGAGCCGGCCCAGCGTCACCGTCGCGGTCGGCGCCAGCTGTGCGGTCAGCCAGGCCCGGCCGGTCGCGACGTTGACCACACGGCCGGCGCCGAGCCGGTCGGCGCCGCGGGTACGCATCCGCCCGTCGGTGAGCACCACCAGGTTCTCGTGGCGACGCAGCCGCTGCCGGCCCGCGGTGGCCAGTAGATCGGCGCCGAGCAGCACCAGCGGTGAGCGGCCCCAGCGCAGCTTCACCGGGCCGTGGAAGTCGTCGTGGTCGTCGAGCCAGGCACCGGCCTGCCGGGCGCAGCGACGGGCCTGTTGACGAAGCCCAGGGTCGGCGGTGATGAGCAGCACCACCGCTACCACCGGCTTCCGGGCGAACCGGTCTGCCGGATCCGACTGCGCAGGCCGGCCATCGCGCTGACCTGGGCAGGGTGCAGCGGCCACGGCAGGCTTTCCGGATCAATCCTTGCGGTGACCAGCGCGGCAACGATGAGCGCGAGGGTGGCGGGTGAACCGGAACCCACGGCACGGTCGAGCGCCGCGCGGGCGAACAGTTCGTGACCGGTCCGCCACGCCCACCACGCGGCGAGCGCGGCCACCACACTGACGTGAGCGTCCGGGACCCGGCGGGTCAGATCGAACCACAGCTGCCGCTGCCACGGCAGATCGTCGGTGGCCCGCCACACCTGCTCGCGAAACTCCGGCCGGCGCAAGGCGACGACCAGCGCCGCGGCCTGGGCATCGCTGAGGCGTTCGCCCTGCTCACCCCGCCGCAACGCATCGTCGACAGCGGCCTGGGCGTCTACGTGGTGACCGGCGTCCAGCAGATCCTGGATGCGGGCCTGAGCGACCGGATCCGGGGCAAGCTCAGCGAGCAACTCCTCGCGCGATCCGGCGGCGACCAGGCCACGTGCGGTCAGCCAGGCCGCCGACACGGTCGCCCGCGCGTCGAACGCCACACCCTGGCGTGCCGGGCAAGCGCAGCCGTCCCACACGCAGCGGTACTCGCCGTCGGCGACCCACAACCCACCGATGACCGCGATGTCACGGCGCACGGCGCGGATCAGGGTGGTGAGCCGGTCCGCTTCCGGGATCGGGCCGTAGCCCAGCAGCACCACACCGGCAGTCTCGGGGTCGAACGCCTCCCGCAGCCTGCGGGCCAGTTCGTCGGTGGGGTGGACCAGGTCGGCGCGGCCCGCCGCGAGAGCCAGGTGGTCGGCATCGAGCAGGAGTGCGACGAACGAGTTCTCGGGGCGGAAGCCGAGCAGGTACGGCACTGCGCCCAGTAGATCGGCGGGATTCCAGATGCTGCAACGCTGTTGGTGGTGGTTCACAGGATGGTCCCTTCGCGAGGTGGCCGCGCCGCCGCGGACGCGGCGGCACCGTCATCGCGGCGGGGTGAACAATCGCTGAGCCCGGGTGACCCGGGCGGCTGGTTGGCACCGGGCCGCGCTGACCCTGGGCGCGGACCGGCCATGGCGCCGAAGCGGGCGGGCAAGGGATCCGGCCCCGCTTCGGCACCAGCGGCCACCGGCACGGCCCCGCATCAGGTGCGACGGTGCTGGAGCAGGGACGGCACGCCCTTGCCGCCGCTCGGCGTGGCCGGTACAAGCGTTTCCGGGTAGCGCGCCCGGATGCTGCCGCCCGTCGGGCCAAGCGAGCGGCACCAACGGGCCATCCATCCATCCATGCGGAGGAATCTGGCGTCAGATCGCGGCTTTTCTGGCCGGGACCAGCCGGGCCGGTGTGGGCAGCACCGGGCTGGTAGAAGGCGATGCCGTTCACAGTCATGCCGGTCGCAAGGGTATTGATCATGGCGTTCCTGCCTCACGGCATCGGACCGGTGTGTTCGGCGACGCTAAAGATGCCGACGTCGCGGGCGGTTCCGGGCGCCGACGGTCGCAACGCCGTCACGCGCCGACCGCATGTCGGTTAGCCGACAGTTCGGTCGCCCATCTGATGGCCCGGGACTGGTCGAGGCCTGGGCGCGCTACCGATAGACCGGTCCTACTTGGCGGTCAAACATGGTCGCGCGTTCCTCACATACAGTGATGAGTCGTGCCGCCGGGAGTCGGCGCCGTGCACTTGTCGCGGCAGATCCGGGCGTCG
>NZ_BOQN01000176.1 GCF_018332695.1 Paractinoplanes toevensis | reverse complement strand
CGCCGATGCGCTGGCGGCCCGGCAGCAGGACCCGGGCCACCACGCCGATCAGCGCGCCGAAGATGATTGCCACCACATAGTCCTGTGCCTGCACCGCTGCCTCCCCAACACCGAGTGAGATCGAGTTTCCCGCTGGGCGGGCCCGCTCAAACTCCTCGCCAGGCGTTGCGCAGTGCCCGGGCGAAGCGGGACGGCCGGTTGTTCTGCCAGCCGGAGTCGCGCCACACCAGGGCCGGCAGGTGGCCGTGCTCGAAGACCTCGGCCTCGTCGTCCAGCAGCATGCGCAGGCTGGCCACCGCCGTGCTGATCGGTTCCGGGTCCGGCGTGTCCATGGCTGTCACCCCCCGGTCAGCTGTCGCAGGCGACGCCGTCGCCGTCCCGGTCGAGGTCGTACACGTCGTCGCCGATCACGGTGATCGGACCGTCCACATAGGCCGGGCCGTTGCCGCTGCCGCCCGCGCAGTCGACGTCGCTCGCGACCGGGACACACGGGTCGTAGTTGGGGTCGCAGCCGTCGCCGGCCGTCTTGGTGCCGATCGCGACGACCTTGGTCACCGGTTTCCGGGTGACGACGTCGCTGACCAGCTTGCGGCTCGCCTCCTTACCGCCGGAGACGACGACCCGGTAGGTGAGGGTGCGGACGCCGGGCACGCCTTTCGTCCGTACGCGTGTCTTGCCTTCTTCGAGGTTGTCGTCCTTGACCGTCTTCGTCGAGAAGCCGACCGCCTTCGTGACCTTGACGGTCTTCGTCGTGGTGGCCGCGGTGGTGGCCGCCTCGGTGGTCGGCGGGTCGTCCGGTGTGTCGCCCGGCGTGGCGGACAGCCCGCCCGCCGGCGCGTCGTCCGGTGGGTCGCCGGGTGTGGCGGACAGCCCGCCGGCCAGTGCGTCGCCCGGTGTGGCGGACGGCTCGGCGGCCAGTTGCTCGGTGGCCGGCAGGTCGGTGGCGACCGGCTTCGGCGAGTCGGTCAGCGCGCCGATCGCGGTGAGCCCGCCGCAGCATGGCAGTATCAGGGCCGCGGCTATCAGCCCGACCCGCTGGACCGGCGTGAGCCGCGACCAGAAGCCGCGCTTTTGCGGTGGCATCCAGACCGGTGTCTGATTCATCACCGGGCCAGTGTGGAAGTCCCGGCCGTGGACGAGTACCGGCCGTTCGGCCGAAAGATGCAAAACCCGTATGCCTATTACGGCCGTCGGGTGGTTACCGGCACGATTGCGGGCGCCACCCGTCGGTGCCGCGCAGGAACGCCGCGACCGTGTAGCCGGCCGCCTCGCTCGGGGTGAGCTGCGGCCGGTCGGCGGTCACGACGGCGCCGGGCCCGCGGTTGCGGAATTCGCCGAACCGGGCGTCCCGCCACGGCCACGTCCCGAAGTCGGACCAGGGGGTGGCGCCGATGTGCGACCCGATCCACGACTCCCGGATGATCGTCTGCCCGACCGCGTTCGGGTCGTTGCTGGGATGCCACGGGCGCCCCAGGAAGACGGTTCCGGCCGGCGCGTCGGAGGTGAGCATGCAGCGGTGGAAGAGGAACCCGTACGGATTGTTGATGTCGGTGCTGGGTGCCGTCACGTACCCGTTGGGGCTGGTTCCGCGGTTGAGCGAGTGGATCCGGCAGCCGTCGAGGACGGCGGTGGCCCGCCCGAAGATGAAATCGACGTCGCCCTCGACGTAGCAGTCCCGGAAGTAGGCACGGGCGACCACACCCGCCGCGCTGCTGTTGATGTAGAGCGTGTCCTGGTTGGCCAGGAACCGCACCCGGTCGAACTCGATCCGGTCGGCCCGGGTCAGGATCGCCACGGCCTGCTTGGAGGTGATCTCCGGGTGCGCGGCCTCGTCGAAGAGATTGGCGAAGGTGAGGTTCCGGGCGCGGAACCCGGCCCCGTCGACCGTGACCGAGGCGCTGCCGGAGGTGCCCCAGGTGCCGCTGCCGTCCGGCTTGGGCGTCCCGTTGGCCCGGTCGTCGGCGACCACCACGGAGCTGGGTGTGCCGCCCAGTCCCGCGAGCGTGATGAACGGCTTGGACGACGGCACGATGACCTGCCCGCGGTAGACCCCTGGCTTGATCGCGATGGTCAGCGGCTCGGTGTTGCCGGCCGGCACCGCGTCGACGGCCGCCTGGACGGAGGCGAAGTCACCACTGCCGTCCCGGGCGACGACCGCGAACGGGGGAGTGCCGGCCCGCGCGGGCGACGCCACGGTAGCGGTGAGGACGGCGCCGGCGGCCCCGCCACCGGCAAGTTCGAGAAACCTACGTCGGCGCATCGGAAACTCCTTGGGAAAGGCCTTTCCTGCGCACGCTATGACCATTCATCACCCGCCGTCAATGCCCAACCGTTAACCGGGGGCTGACCAGGGACGCACCCGGGGGCGACCGGCCGCCCGGTGAGGCAGGCTCACCACATGCAGACTTTCGAGGCCCGGGAGATGGTGACGCTGAACGCCGCCCGCTCCCTGCGGCTGACCGCCGGAACCGACCCGGCCCGGGTGGTCGAGCTCGGCATGGTCGTCGTCGGCGGCGAGCTCTACGTCCGAGCGTTCCGAGGCCGCGACTCCGCCTGGTTCCGAGCCGCGCCCACCAGCAGCGCGGCCGGATCACCACCGGCACCCTGACCCGCGACGTGACCTTCAGCCCCGACCCCGGCCCGGCGGAGGCCATCGACGCCGCCTACCGCACCAAATACGGCACGGAAGCCGCGCTGGTAACCAGCTCCCCGGCAAGGGAGGCAACCCTGCGAATCCGCCCGGCCGACACCACTTCACCGGCCGGCACCCATTAGCCGGCCACACCGGCCGGCGCCATGCCGTCGGCGGGGTCGGCCGGCATCCGCCCGGTCGGCAAGATCGGCCGCACCGGCCGCTTCGTCCGGCGCCAAGCCGTCAGCGGGGGTCGGCCGCATCACCGCGTCGGCAGGACCGGCTTCCGGTCAGCGTGGCCAGGTGCTCTGCCGGACCACCAACTCGGCCTCGACGTGTTCCACTCTCGGGCTCTCCACGGCCGCGCCCAGGGCCAGGGCCATCGCCCGCTCGCCCAGTGCGGTGAGCGGTAGCCGCACCGAGGTCAGGGACGGTGTGACGTCGCGGGCGATCGGCATGTCGTCGAAGCCGATCACCGCCACCCGCCGGTCGCCCGACGTGCGCAGTGCCGCCAGGGCGCCGACCGCCATCGAGTCGTTGAGTGCGGCGATCGCGGTGACCTCGGGCTCGTCGGCGAGCACCCGGGCGGCCATCTCCTCGCCGCCGTCGCGGGTGAAGTCGGCATGGTAAATCCGCTTCTTGGGCAGCTTGATGCCATATTTTCTTGCGGCGTTCTGCAGGCCCTTGAGGCGGTCGGCGGTCGTCGTCAGGTAGGACGGGCCGGCTATCACCGCGATCTCGGTGTGGCCCAGCGTGAACAGGTGCTCGCCGGCCAGGAAGCCGCCCTGCTCGTTGTCGGGCAGCACCGCGTCGCCGGTGTGTTCGTGCCGGCCGATCACCGCGATCCGGCCGCCGGTGGCCTCGAAGGCCCGCAGTCGGTCGTCGAGCCGGGCGGCGGTCGCCGGGTCGAGGTAACCCGATCCGGCGATCACGATCGCCGCCACCTGGTGGGCATGGAGCAGGTCGATGTATTCCAGCTCACGGTCCGGCTCGCGGAAGCTGTTGCAGATGATGACCAGGCGCCCGTCCGCGGTCGCGACCCGTTGCAGGCCGCGGGTGATCTCGGCGAAGTAGGGGTCGGACACGTCGTGCACGATCACCCCGACCGCGCTGCGGTGCGATCGGGCCAGCATCTGGGCGTGCGCGTTGGGCACGTATTTGAGCTCGGCCACGGCGGCGAGCACCCGGGTGCGTAACGCGTCCGCTACCGGTTTGGAGCTGCCGTTGATGATCCGGGACGCGGTCGCGGTCGAGACTCCCGCGTGGCGTGCGACATCCGCCAATGTGGCCATGACCGGGGAGGATACCGTCGTCGCTCTTGCTCAGGGGGTGACGCGCCCGTTACGGTCTAGGAAAGCGCTTACCTCAAGCGTTCAGACCATCGTGGGAGGACCTCCAGCATGGGCCGGACGACCATCGGAATCGTGCTCAACGGCGTGACCGGGCGAATGGGGCTGCGTCAGCACCTGCTCCGCTCCGTTCTCGCCATCCGCCAGGACGGCGGCCTGCCGCTACGCGACGGGTCGGTGCTCTGGCCCGAGCCGGTGCTGGTCGGCCGCAGCGAGACCAAGCTGCGCGACATCGCCGAGCGGCACGGCCTCACCGACTGGACCACCGACCTGCCGGCCGCGCTCGCCCGGCCCGACGTGCAGGTCTACTTCGACGCCCAGGTCACCTCGGCCCGGGTCAAGGCACTGCAGATGGCGATCGACGCCGGCAAGCACATCTACACCGAGAAGCCGGTGGCCGAGACACTGGAGCAGGCGATCGACCTGGCCCGGCTGGCCGACGCGGCGGGCGTGAAGCACGGCGTGGTGCAGGACAAGCTGTTCCTGCCGGGACTGCGCAAACTCGCCCGTCTGGTGGAGGGTGGATTTTTCGGCAAGATTCTCTCCGTACGCGGGGAATTCGGTTATTGGGTTTTCGAAGGTGATTGGCAGGCCGCCCAGCGTCCGAGCTGGAACTACCGGGCGGCCGACGGCGGCGGCATTGTGCTGGACATGTTCCCGCACTGGCACTACGTGCTCGAGCAGCTGTTCGGGCCGGTGCGGGCGGTGACCGCGCGGGCGGTTACGCACATCGACCGCCGCTGGGACGAGGAGAGCGCCGCCTACGACGCCACCGCCGACGACGCCGCCTACGGCATCTTCGAGCTGGACGGCGGCATCGTCGCCCAGATCAACTCGTCCTGGGCGGTCCGGGTCAACCGCGACGAGCTGGTCGAGTTCCAGGTCGACGGCACGCACGGCAGCGCCGTGGCCGGCCTGCACCACTGCCGCATCCAGCCGCGGGCCGCCACCCCGAAGCCGGTCTGGGACCCGGACGTGCCCACCACGCAGCGCTTCCGCGAGCAGTGGCAGGAGGTGCCGGACAACGACACCTTCCCCAACGGCTTCCGCGCGCAGTGGGAGCAGTTCCTGCGCTACGTCGCCGCCGACGAGCCCTACGTGGGTGACCTGTGGGCCGGCGCCCGCGGCGTGCAGGTGGCCGAACTCGGCCTGCAGTCGTCCCGTGAGGGCCGCCGCCTCGAGATCCCGGAGCTGGATCGATGATCGACTTCACCGGCCGCGGCGCCGATTTCGCCGCCGACAAGACCAAATTCAACAGCCGCATCGCGTACGCCGCGGCGCCGGTCACCGCCGACCAGCACGCCGAGAACATCCCGGGCGCACCGGCGGCACTCGACTGGGACGCCACGCTGCGTTTCCGGCACCACCTCTGGTCGTACGGTTTCGGCGTCGCCGAGGCGATGGACACCGCCCAGCGCGGAGCGGGCCTCGACTACCCGGCGACCCGGGAGCTGATCCGTCGCAGCGCCGCCGAGGCGACCGGTCCGATCGTGGCCGGGGTGGGCACCGACCAGTTGCCGCCCGGCCCCGCGACGATCGACGACATCCGGAAGGCGTACGCCGAACAGCTGGCCGATGTGCAGGAAGCCGGCGCCCAGCCGGTTTTGATGTGTTCCCGGCATCTCGCGGCGGCCGCCCGCGATGCCGACGACTATCGGCGGGTCTACGGCGAGTTGCTGTCCCAGGCCGACGGCCCGGTGCTGCTGCACTGGCTGGGGGAGGCGTTCGACCCGCTGCTGGCTGGTTACTGGGGCGGCGACGACGTGGTCCGGTCGATCATCAACGATCATGCCGACAAGGTCGACGGCATCAAGATGTCCCTTCTGGACGCCTCCCGCGAGATCGACATGCGCCGGGCGCTGCCGGAGGGCGTCCGCATGTACACGGGGGACGACTTCAACTACCCGAGCCTGATAAAGGGTGATTCGTCGGGCTACTCGCACGCTCTGCTCGGCGTCTTCGCGGTGATCGCCCCACCCGCCGCGGCCGCGCTGCGCGCCCTGGACGCCGGCGACCTCCCGGCCTACGACCGCATCATGGACGCCACGGTGCCGCTCGCCCGGCATCTCTTCGCGGCCCCGACCTACCACTACAAGACCGGCATCGTGTTCCTGAACTGGCTGGCCGGCCACCAGGACCACCTCACCATGGTCGGCGGCGCGCAGGCCGGCCGCTCCCCGAGCCACCTGCTCACCCTCATGCGCCTGGCCGACGAGGCCGGCATCCTGCCCGACGCCGACCTGGCCGCCGCCCGCGCCCAGGCTTGGCTGACCACGGTTGGACTGGACAAATGACACGCTTCTCGCTCAACCAGGCCACCACCAAGCGCTGGCCCATCGACGAGCTGGTCGCCGGTTGCGTGGCGGCCGGCGTCCCCGCGGTGGGCCTGTGGCGCGAGGAGGTCGCCGAATACGGCCTGGACAAGACCGCCGCCCTGGTCCGCGACGCGGGCCTGACGGTGTCCTCGCTGTGCCGCAGCGGCTTCTTCCACGAGGCCGACTGGTACGACAACAACCGCCGCGCCATCGACGAGGCGGCCGCCCTGGGCACCGACACCCTGGTCCTGGTGAGCGGCGGCCTGCCCGGCAAGTCCCGCGACATCGACGGCGCCCGCCGGCACGTCGGCGACGCGATCGGCGCGCTGGTCCCCGACGCCCGGGCAGCCGGCGTGCGCCTGGCGATCGAGGCCCTGCACCCGATGTTCGCCTCGGACCGCTGCGTGGTCTCCACCCTCGGCCAGGCGCTGCAGATCGCCGCTCCGCACCCCGCCGACGCGGTGGGCGTCGTGATCGACACCTACCACCTGTGGTGGGACGACCGGGTCTGGCTGGACATCGAGGAGGCAGGCCGGCAGGGCCGGATCGCCGCCTTCCAGCTGGCCGACTGGATCACGCCGCTGCCCGAGGGCGTCCTGCTGGGCCGCGGCCTGCCCGGCACCGGCTGCGTGGACCTGCGACGATTCGCCACCGCGGTAGCCCGCGCCGGCTACCACGGCTGGGTCGAGGTGGAGGTCTTCCATGAGGACGTCTGGTCCCGCCCCGGCGCCGAGGTCCTGGCCGAGGCGTACGCGGGCTACCGCGCCTACGCGGAATGAGCACCCTCCGCGTGGCCGGCGTCCCGGTCGTCACCTACGTCGAGGACCCCGACCTCGACATCCGCCTGGCCCCGCGCCCCTACCTGCACCCGGTCCGCACCCTCTCCGGCGTGGTGGTCACCGACGCCCTCTGCCAGGACCACCCCTGGCACATGGGCGCCTCGCTGACCATGTCGGACGTGGCCGGCTACAACCTGTGGGGCGGCCGAACCTACGTCCGCGACGAGGGCTACGTCTGGCTCGACGACCACGGCCGCATCAGCTCGATCTCGTCGGCGCCCACCGCCGACGGCTTCACCGAAGAGCTGGAGTGGCGCACCGCCGACGGCGAGGTCCTGCTGCGCGAGCACCGCGAGGTGACGGCCACTGCCGCGCCGCACGGTTGGGAGCTTTCCTTCGCGTACGCCCTGAGCGCCCCGGCCGCGGCCGAAGTCATCCTGGGCAGCCCGGCCACCCACGGCCGCCCCGGAGACGCCGGCTACGGCGGCTTCTTCTGGCGCGCCACCCCCGGCCCGGCGGTGGCGTTCACGGCCACCACCGACACCCCGCACGGCTCCGCCGACCCGTGGCTGGCCCTGGTGGTGGCCGACCGCTACACCCTGGTCTTCCGCGGCCTGGCCGACGAGGACCGCTGGTTCGTCCGAACCGACGATTATGTGGGCGTGTGCGCCGCCCTGGCCTTCACCGACCCCTTGCCGATAAAGCCCGCCGAGCCACTGGTCAGGCACCTGCGCGTCCTGGTAGCCGACGGCGTCCTGACCCGCGACCAGATAGCCGCCACCCTGACCTGACCCCATTGGCCATCCTCACCGCGCCGGCCACCCAGACCTGACCGCATCGGCCTCGCCGGCCGGCTCGCAACCACCGCTGGCCGCGAGCCCGGTCCTGCCCGCCACTCGACCGACGGGTCAGCGGGTTGCTCGCGGAAGACGCGGTCAGAACAGCAGCAGGCCGGCTGAGCCTCTCAGACAGAAGAAGGCCATGGTGGCCGCAACGGCGGAGGCCACGCCGATCGCTGCGGCCTGGGCGCCCAGGCCTGCGGTGGCGCGTGCGTTGCCGCGTTTGCGGCCACCCGGATGCCCGCTCCGAACTCGGCGACCGGCAGCGGATCGCGGCCCGGACCAGGATCGCGGAAACGAGGAGGCCAGGGCCGCCGAAGAATCCGCCGCCGGGGCGCGGGTCGTCCTCCGGGCCGAGGTTGAGTAGGAGGAAGAGATTGCCCAGCGCCAGGGCGATCCACCCGCGGGCGGATGGCGAAGCCCGGCCCCGCTGACCATGGCGAGGGTGGTGGTGGCGGGGTCGTCGGATTCGGCCAGGATGCGGCGATCCTCTCGATTGCCGCGCCGACAGTCGGGAGTGGACGTCACCGCCGATCCCGCGCTGGTCAGAAGGCCGACCCGCCGATCGCCTGTTCGAGTGCGGCCAGCAGGATCACCGTGACCAGGGCCGCGGCCAGGCCGAACAGGGCCGCCTGGCCGCCGAGCGACGCCGACGACCGGGCGTTGCGGGCGCCGACCGCCACCCACAGCCCGGCCACCCCCAGGCAGCCGGGCAGGAAGACGGCGCCCCACAGCAGGCTGCTGAGCACTGTGCCGCGGAGGTCGAGGCCGTCGGTGGCGGCGGCGAAGCCGAGGACGCCGATCACCAACCCGGCCAGGAGCCAGGCGATGGCGATGGTGATGGCGCGCAGTCGGCTCACCATGGCGGGCAGACTACCCCGGGATGTGCGGCGAGGACGCCAACGAATCGATATCGATCGCTGGCCGATGCAGGGTGACCAGGGCCGCGGCCACCACCCCGAAGAGCGTGATGGTCAGGCCGCACAGCAGCAGCGCGTGCTGGGCTCCGAGCAGGCCGACCAGCGGACCGCCGAGGATCGTCCCGGCCGGCACCGACACGACGGTGACGGCGCCGTTGGCGGCCAGCACCGGGGCGCGGTTGCCGGGGGTGGTGCTGCGCTGGAGGAGTGCCATCGCGGTCGGCATGTAGGGCGCCCAGATCGCCCCGCCGACGGCCAGCGCGGCGAGGGACACCGCCACCGGCGCGCCGAGCCCGATCGGCACGAGGGTGAGCCCGAAGCTGATGACCACCCCGATGGTGACCGGCCACAGTGGCAGCCGGCGCAGGTATCCGGTGAGCAGTGCCCCGGCGAGGGCGCCCGCCCCGAACGCGGTGAAGAACCAGCCCAGCAGCGCCGCCGACCCGCCCAGGTCGTCGGCCACGTACAGCGGCAGCGCCACGTAGACCGGGCCGAACAGGAAGAAGAACCCGAAGGTCAGGGCGAGCAACCCGGCCAGCCGCCGGTGTCCCAGGATCACCCGGAGGCCGGCGGTCCGGGAGGCGGTGGCGGGCGGGGGAGCGGCCCGGACGGCGCGGGGCACCGCGAACCGGTAGCTCAGCGCCAGGACGGCGAACGTCGCCGCGTCCGCCGCGATCACCCACACCGGGCCGGTCGCGGCGGTGATGAACCCGGCCAGCGGCGGGCCGCCGATCGCCGCGGCCTCGGCTATCGCCCCGATCAGGGCGTTACCGGCCAGGTGGTGCTCGGCCGGTAGCAGTTCGGCGATCAGCGTGTAACGACCCGCCGACCCCCACGAGTGCAACAGCGACGAGCAGGCCAGCAGGATCACGAACACCAGCGGCGTGAGCGTGCCCAGCGCGTACGCCAAAGGAATTGCCGCCAGGCTGGCGGCGCGCAACGTGGCGTCCCAACCGGCCAGCCGCGCGCCGTCCCGATGGCCGAGCCATCGGCCGAGGACGATCGTGCCGAGCACACTGGGCAGGGTGTAGGCGGCCACCGCGAACGCCACCCAGGTGCCGCGGGTGCCGGGTGTGGCCAGCCGCAGCGCCAGCCAGCTGACCGCCACGATCGCCATGCCGTCGCCGAGGGCGGAGACGGCCAGCCCGGGCAGCAGGCGGCGCAGCACCGGGTTGCTGATCACGGGCCAGTAGGGCGTCATGCGACCACTCGACACCGGACCGGTCCCGAAGATCCAGAGTTGTCTGCTCTGCGCAGAAACCTACGTGACCGGAAGGCGCTGGGTGAAGGGGCGGACCGCCCAGGGAACCCCCATCTCGGACGGCAGGGCGAGGGTCTCGACGACCTTGCGAAGGAGATCGTTGATGCCGGGGATGGTCCGTTTCGATCCCTCGACGACCACCACGCTGTCGTCGAGCAGGTGCGGCTCGGGCACGTCGGGCACGGTGAGCGCTTCCAGGACCGCGGTGAAGTCGGCCGTCACCGGGAGCGGCACGAGCAGCGGTTCCCCACTCGAACGGTGGTCCAGCAGGTTGGTCAGCAGGTCGGTCCGCCCCGGCACGTCCCGCAGCCCGGAGCCCGGCAGCGCGAGTCGATCGGTCGGGTATTCGAGCAGGGCGCTCCCGGCCGTGCCGCGCGCCCCGATCTCGCCGGCGATGAAATCCTCTCCGGCCAGGGTGACCGCGATCATCACCTGCAGCCCGTCGTCGAACGTGATCCGGGCGAACGCGGTGTCCTCGACCTCGATCGGCCGCACCCGGTAGCGTTCGGCGGTCAGCTGCCGCGGCCGCCCGGCGCCGAGCGCCTGCGCGCTCGCGATGGCCTGCATGACGGCGTGCGCGAGCGGATTGACCAGGGCGCCGTCGACCACCGGCCGCCCGCCGACGGCCCGCCGGCCGGCCCACGGCGCCCGCGCGTAGTAGAGGTCGTCGCGCTGCCAGGACGCGGTCGCGGTGATGCCGTTGATCGGCCCGAGGCCGGGCAGGGCGTCCCGGAACCGCTGCCACGCCACCGATCCGAGGGCCTGGAACCCGACCTGGCAGGACCGCCCGGCCGAGTCCAGCGCGGCGGCCAGGGTGCGGTGCGCCGCGAGCGACGCCACCGGCGGTTTCTCCAGCATCAGGTCGCTGCCGGCGGCGATCGCGTCGAGCGCGATCTGCAGGTGGGTGTGCGGCGGGGTGCAAATCACGACCACGTCGGGGGCGCCCTCGGCGAGAAGGTCGCGGTGGTCGGTGAAAATCGGCACCCCGGGGGGTACGGGTGGGTCCGGCTCGAGCGGCCGCAGGTCGACCAGGCCGGTCAGCCGTACGCGGCCGGCCGCCTCCAGGTCGGCGATGCGGCGCCGATGCCACCGGCCGTGCCCGTTCGCGCCGACCAGTGCGATGGTGGGGGTCATCGCACACCGGCCAGGGTCGCTTCCACGCCGTGCTTATCCAATTCGGTCAGCCAGTCCACGAGCAACTGCCGGACGACGTCGTCGCCGGCCAGTTCGGGCGCGAAGATCGTGTCGAGGCCGAGCAGTGCGTCGACGGTGCCGGCCGGGGTGGCCGGGGACGCGGCGAGCCGCTGCCGGATCCGGTCGGCCAGCGGGTCGTCGAGGGGGAGCGGGCGCCCGTCGTCGGTGGTGCCCCGCACGTACCGCATCCACGCGGCCACCGCGAGGGTCGCCCACTGCGGGGTGCCGCCGGCCCGGCGCCGGTCGAGGATGGTGTGCAGGATCCGCTGCGGCAGTTTCTGCGAGCCGTCCATGGCGACCTGCACGGTGCGGTGCCCGATGGCCGGGTTGGCGAAGCGGTGCAGCACCTGTTCGCCGTACTCGATGGTGGTCGTTCCGGGCGGAGGCTGGAAGCTGGGTGCCACGTCCTCGGCGATGAACCGCCGCATGGCGGTGGCCATCCCGGGCACGGCCAGGGCCTGGTAGATGGTCTCGTGGCCGGCCACCGCGCCGAGATAGGCGATCGCCGAGTGCACGCCGTTGAGCGAGCGCAGCTTGAGGTGTTCCCAAGGCCGGGGGTCGCCGGTGAGCACGGCGCCGGCCTGCTCCCAGGCGGGCCGGCCGGCCGGGAAGTCGTCCTCGATGATCCACTGGCTGAAGGGCTCGCCGTGCACGCCGGCCTCGTCGCGGACCCCGAGCTCGGCGGCGGCGATGGCCAGGGTCTCGGCCGTGGTCGCCGGGACGATCCGGTCGACCATGGTGCCGGGGAACGTCACGTTCGCCCGCACCCAGTCGGTCAGGCCGGTCGCGGTCGCGAGATAGTCGATCAGGCCGCGCAGCCGATGGCCGTTGGACGGCAGGTTGTCGCAGCTCACCAGGGCGATCGGCCCGCCGTCAGCCCGGCGGCGGGCGGCCAGGCCGCGAATGAGAAGACCGGGAACGGTACGGGGATCCCGGTCGGTCTCCAGGTCGCCGCGCAGGTCGTCGTCGAGCAGCAGGCGACCGGTGGCCGGATCGAGCCGGTAGGCCTTCTCGGTCACGGTGAGCGTGACGATCTTGATGGCCGGGTCGGCCAGCAGGGCCACCACGGCGGCCGGATCGGCGGCGGCGTGCCGCAGCCCGGCGAGCGCCCCGATCACCCGGGTGGACCGGCCCTCGGCGGCGAGGGTGGTGACGCTGTACAGGCCGTCCTGCGCGCGCAGGTGCTCGATGACCGTGGCCGAGCGGGGTGCGACGCCGATGATGCCCCAGTCGCCGCCGGCCGCGGCCAGCGCGTCCTCGGTGTAGACGGCCTGGTGGGCCCGGAAGAACGCACCGAGTCCGAGGTGGACGATGCCGGCGCCGGCATCGCCCGGGGTGATCCGCGGGCGGCTCGCCGCGGGGATGCGGGGGAGGGTGGCCAGACCCAGCCGGTCGCTCATCGCCACACCGGCCCGTCCGGGAACGAGTACTCCGCGATCGACTCCGCTTTGAGGTCGGAGCTGTAGCCGGGTGCCTCGGGCACCAGGTATCGGCCGTTCCTGGTCCGCACCGGATCGGTGAAGTGTTCGTGCAGGTGGTCGACGTACTCGACCATGCGGCCGTCCAGTGACGTGCCGACCCGCAGGTAGTCGAAGATCGCCAGGTGCTGGACGAGTTCGCAGAGGCCGACGCCGCCGGAGTGCGGGCAGACCGGCACCCCGAACTTGGCCGCGAGGAGCAGTTCGGCGAGGACCTCGGGGACGCCGGCGACCCGGCAGGAGTCGATCTGCATCACCCGGATCGCGTCGGCCTGCAGCAGCTGCTTGAAGATGACCCGGTTGGCCGCGACCTCGCCGGTGGCGACCCGGATCGGCGCGACCGCCTGCTGGATGCGAGCGTGCCCGAGGATGTCGTCAGGGTGTGTCGGCTCCTCGATCCAGTAGGGATCGAATTCGGCCAGCCGGCCCATGTTGTCGATAGCCTCGCCGACCCCCCAGATCTGGTTGGCGTCCATCATCAGCAGTGCGTCCGGGCCGATCTCGTCGCGGATGATCCCGGCCCGCCGGACGTCGTCCTCGATCGGGCCGCCGACCTTCATCTTCATCGCCCGCCAGCCCTCGGCGTACGCCTCGCGGGTCAGCGCCCGGACCTTGTCGTCGGGGTAACCGAGCCAGCCGACGCTGGTCGTGTAGGACGGGAAGCCGTCGCTGCGCAGCTGGGCGAGCCGGTCCTCGAGCCCGACCCGGCCCTTGTCCAGGATGGCGGCCGCGTCCTCCGGGGTGAGCGCGTCGTCGATGTGCCGGAAGTCGATGGTGGCGACCAGGTCGGCGGTGGGCATCTCGGCGAGGAGCTGCCACATCGGCTTGCCCTCGATCTTCGCCCGCAGGTCCCAGACGGCGTTGACGATCGCGCCGGTGGCCATGTGCAGGGCGCCCTTCTCCGGGCCGAGCCACCGCAGTTGCACGTCGGCGGTGAGGCTGCGCAGGGCGGCGACGTCCAAGAGCTCACCGAGCGTCTTGCCCTCGACGTGGTGGGCGAGGGCCCGAACCGCCGCGCAGGTGATCTCGTTGCCCCGGCCGTTGGTGAAGGTGAAGCCGGTGCCGACGTGCGGGCCGTCGGTGAACAGCTCGACGTAGGTGGCCGAGTAGTCGCCCTTGTTGATCGAGTCGGACCCGTCACCGGCGGCGGCCGTCGGGAAGCGTACGTCATGGATCTTGACGCTGTTGATCTTGGTCATTTGCCCGTCCCGTCGAGTTTTGGCCCGTCGAGCTTGAAGATGCGCTTCGGTAGGTGGTAGGCCAGGTCGGCCATGGTCTCGGCGGCCTCGTCCAGCGGCAGCCGGTCCTGCGCGACCAGCGACGCCAGGTAGGCGGCGTCGGAACGGCGGGCCACGTCGTGCCGCACCGGGATCGAGCAGAACGCCCGGGTGTCGTCGACGAACCCGGCCGTGTTGTAGAAGCCGGCCGCGTCGGTGACCGCCTCGCGGAAGCGGCGCATCGCGTCCGGGGTGTCCAGGAACCACCACGGTGCGCCCAGGAAGAGGGCCGGGTAACCACCGGCGAGCGGGGCCAGTTCGCGGCTGAACGTGTATTCGTCGAGCGTGTAGACCACCACCCGCAACTTCGGATCCATGCCGTACGCGTCCAGAAGTGGCCGCAGCGCGTGCACGTAGTCGGTGGCCTGCGGGATGTCGCCGCCCACGTCCAGGCCGTGCTCGGCGTACAGCCGGCGGTTGTGGTTGCGGTTCGCGCCCGGGTGGATCTGCATGACCAGGCCGTCGTCGAGCGACATCCGGGCGAATTCCAGCAGCATGTGCGCCCGGAACGTCTCGGCGTCCTCGGCCGTGGCCGTTCCGTGCAGCCCGCGGTCGTAGAGGGTGGCCGCCTCGGCCGGGCTCAGCGACAGGGTGCGGGCCGTGGGGTGGCCGTGGTCGGTGCAGGTGGTGCCGGCCGCGATGAACGCCTCCCGGCGGCTGCGCAGCGCGTCCAGATATCCCGCGTAGGTGCCGGTGTCCTCCCCGGCGATCTCGCCGAGCGCATCGATCGCGTCGCGCCAGTCCGGGCGCTCCATGTCGACCACGTTGTCCGGCCGGAACGTCGAGATGACCCGCCCGCCCGGGCCGCCCCAGCCGTCGGCGGCCAGCTTCGCGTGCTGGGCGAGGTCGTCGGTGGGCGACTCGGTGGTCGCGAGGACCTCGATGCCGAACCGCTCGAACAGTGCCCGCGGCCGGAAACCCGGTTCGGCCAGCCTGGCGGCGATCGCGTCGTACACCTCGTCGGCGGTCTCCGCGCGCAGCCGCGTCTCCACCCCGAAGACGGTGCGGAACGTCTGTTCCATCCACAGCCGGGACGGGGTGCCGCGGAACAGGTGCCAGTTCTGAGCGAGCAGCCGCCAGATCGTCCGGCCGTCGGACTCGACCGGGCCGCCGTCGCGCCGGGGCACACCCAGCCGCGACGGGGGAATGCCCTGGCTGAGCAGCATCCGGGTGACGTAGTGATCGGGCACGATGAGCAGTCGCGCCGGATCGGGGAAGGGCTCGTCGTCGGCGAGCAGGCGGGGATCGACATGGCCGTGCGGCGAGAGCAACGGCATTTCCCGTACGGCTTCGTAGAGCTCGCGGGCGATGCCGGCCTGGCGCGTGTCGATGGCGAACGTCGGGTCGGACACGGTTACCTCAGATATCAGTTCAGGTCGAGCAGGTCGGCAACGCGCACCGGCTCGGCGGTCTGCAGGGAGCGGTTGGCGGCGAGGCCGGTGAGCAGCGCCAGGGCGCCGTCGCGGGCGGTCGCGGAACGGTTCATCGGGTCGGTCTGCCCACCGAGAAGGACGGCGGTCATCCGGTGGTCGGCCCCGCCGTGCCCCTCGCGGCGGTGCGGTTGCAGCTCGACGGCGTACGGCGGTGCCCAGAACGGCCGGATCGTCAGGGTGACCCCGCCCTGCTCGGGGGCGGCCTCGATGCCGTGCACGGCGGCACCCTTGAGCTCGCCGGCGGCGGCCGGGCTGACGTGGTCGGACTCGACGACCTCGAGCTCGAGCCGGCCCTTGCTGCCGTTGACCATGAGGCGGTAGCCCTCCCACGGCGCGTACGCCGTCAGGTGGTAGGTCATCCGCGCCCCGGTGTCGTAGCGGACCAGCACCGACAGGTCGTCCTCGATCGTGATGCCGGGCGCGAAGACGTTGCGGTCGCGCAGGTAGCCGTCCTCGGACTCGGCGTCGAGGTAGAGCTCGCGCAGCCGGTCGTTGGCGGCCAGGTCGAGGGCGAACGGGTCACCCTGCGCCGCGGGACTGCCGTGCACCCGATCGTAGTCGCGGGCATACCCGTGCCGCCGGCCGTTCTCGCCGTAGAAGAAGAGCCGGCCGGAGGCGTACACCTCCTCGGGCGCCGCACCGAGCCACCAGTTGACCAGGTCGAAGTGGTGGCCGGACTTGTGCACCAGCAGGCCGCCGGAGTTGGCCTTGTCGCGGTGCCAGCGGCGGAAGTAGTCGGCGCCGTGCCGCACGTCGAGCAGCCACTCGAAGTGCACCGAGCCGATCTCGCCGATCTCGCCGCCCGCCAGCAGGGTGCGCACCATCTCGTGCACCGGGTTGTAGCGGTAGTTGAAGGTGACCTGCACCCGTTTGCCGCTGCGCTTCTGCGCGTCGAGGATGCGCCGGGCGCTCTCGGCGTCGACGGTCATCGGCTTCTCGGTGATCACGTCGCAGCCGGCGTCGAGGGCGGTGACCATGTGCCCGGCGTGGGTGCTGTCCATGCTGGTCACGATGACCTCGTCGACGCGCTCGGCGGCGATCAGATCCTTCAGTGCCTCGGCCGGATAGGTGGGGACCGGCGTTTTCAGCCAGCGGTTGTGCGCGTCCATCCGGGCCTGGTTGACGTCGGCCAGCGCCACCAGCGTGGTGGTGCGGGCGTGGTCCTCGGTGATTGCTCGGACGAACATCTCGGCGCGGGCGCCGGCGCCGACCAGGGCGATCCGGCGGCGCTGATCTCGGGACACGTCTCCTCCAGCCGGCTGACTACAAAGGTTTGCAGCGAAGTTAGGCGGATCGATGCACGGCAGTCAATGACCGAGGCGATTATCGTCCGGATTTGCCCGGCTAAGAGCGCCTTTCGGGTGCCCGTCTGCAATCTTTATGCAACACAACGACATTGACAGTTGTGCAACCGCTTGCATTAATTGTGACTGCCAGTGACCACGGCCACATCGTCCACAGTGCTTTGAAAGAGGAGGCCCGCAGCGTGTCCGTCACCATTCGCGACGTCGCTCGGGCGTCCGGTGTGCACATCTCCACCGTGTCGCGCACGTTCTCGGCGCCCCATCTGGTAAACCCGAACACCCGCAGTCGTGTGCTGGCGTGCGCCGAACAGCTGGGCTACCGGCCCAACCGGGCGGCCCGCGCGCTGATCACCGGCCGCACGTACAACATCGGCCTGATCGTGGCCGACATCGCCAACCCGTTCTTCCCCCCGCTCATCAAGGCCGCCGAGAGCCAGGCCCGCAAGCACGACCACCACATCTTCGTCGCCGACACCAACGAGGACCCGGTGCTCGAGGAAGAGGTGGTGCGGGCCCTGGCCAAACAGGTCGACGGCGTCCTGCTGTGCAGCCCGCGCATGAGCAACACGCTGATCGAGCAGCTCAGCCGCGAGGTGCCGCTCGTCGTGGTCAACCGCCAGATCACCGGCATCCCCGCCGTCGTGATGGACGTGGCCCAGGGCGCGCGGCTCGCCATCGAGCACCTCACCGCTCGGGGGCACCGCGACATCGCACTACTGAGTGGGCCGCGGGGTTCGTGGACCAGCCGGGAGATCCGGCGCTCCGCGACCGCCACGGCCCGGGCCGGCCACGCCGAGCTGTCTGTCATCGGGCCCAACCCGCCCACCGAGATCGGCGGCCTCAGCGTCGCCGAGGACGTGTTGCGGGCCGGGGCCACCGCCGTGCTCGCCTACAACGACCTGATGGCGATCGGCCTCATCGAAGGGCTGCTCACCGCGGGGGCTCGCGTCCCCGAGGACGTCAGCGTCATCGGCATCGACGACATCATGCTCAGCCGGCTCACCCGTCCGAAGCTGACCACGGTGGCGACACCCACCGCCGCCGCGGGTCGGGCGGCCGTCGACATGCTTCTCGCGCATGGCGACGACCGCCGCTCCACCGCACACCTTCACCTGCAGACAGAGTTGGTCATTCGCGACTCGACGGGGCCGGGCCCGGGTCCGCACAGCCCTGCGGACCCGGGCGACGTGATCGTCCCCGGAGGTGTCGCTTCCTAAAAAGGAGCCACACGACATGCATCCCATCACGAGGAGCGCCACGCCAGATCAACCTACCCCGGCGCCCCACCGGACCCGCCGTCGCCTGCTCGCCGCCGCCCTGGCACTGCCCCTGATCCTCGGGGCTGCCGCCTGTGGCGACGACTCCAGCGACGGCGGCAGCAGCAGTGACAAGGTCGAGCTCTCCATCTTCTGGTGGGGGGCCGACAAGCGCGCCGAGCTGACCGACAAGGCGCTTGCTCTCTATACGACGAAGCACCCGAACGTGACGTTCAAGAAGACCTGGCAGGCCAACCAGGGCTACTTCGACAAGCTCGCCACGCTCACCGCCGGCGGCAACGCGCCGGACGTCTTCCAGATCGACGACAACTTCATCGCGGAGTACGCGCAGCGCGGCGTAACCCTGGACCTGACGCCGTACACCAGCGACGGCAAGCTCGACGTCACCAAGTTCCCGAAGAGCCTCAAGGAGTACGGCGAGGTCGACGGGAAGCTGGCCGGCGTCGCCATGGGCGAGAACACCCAGGGCCTGGTGTACGACAAGACCCTGCTCGACAAGTTCAAGCTGCCCGCGCCCACCACCGGGATGAGCTGGGAGGACTTCGTCGCGTGGGCGGCGAACGTCTCCAAGGTCGCCAAGGTGCCCGGCACCCAGGACCCGAGCGCCGTCTACCAGGCCCTCTGGGTCTACCTGCGGCAGAACGGCAAGGACCTGTACAAGGACAACAAGATCGCGTTCGACGAGGCCGACATCGCCAAGTGGTTCACGCTGTGGAAGAACGCTCGCGCGGCCGGGGCCACCCCGACGCCGGACGTCATCCACGAGGGCAACGACTCCAGCGTCAGCAAGCAGCTGGTGGTGACCGGCAAGGCGGGCACCTCCTGGGTCTGGGTCAACCAGATGCCCGAACTGAAGAAGAACACGAAGAGCGAGCTCGGCGTCATCGCCTACCCCGGTGACCCGAGTGCCCAGTGGGCGCGCGCCTCGATGTACTTCTCGGTCTTCAGGGGCAGCCCGCACAAGGACGCCGCGGTGGACGTCGTCAACTTCCTGGCCAACGACCCGGAGGCCGGCAAGATCCTCGGCACCGACCGTGGTCTGCCGCCGAACCTCGACGTCCGCAAGGACGTCTCGGCCACGGTCACCGACCCGAGCATGAAGCAGACCATCCAGGTGCAGGACGAGCTCGGCACCAAGTTCGGTCCGACCTCGCCGAGCGTGCCGCCGAAGGGCCACAGCAAGGTGAAGACCGAGCTGGTCCGGATCGCGGAGGAAGTGACCTTCGGTCGATCGACCCCCGAGGCGGGTGCCACGGCATTCGTCACAGCCGCCAAGGCGGCCATCGGGCAGAGCTGAGGAAAATTCAGTGACAATGGCTCAGATGCCGGTCCGTCCGACCGAGCCCGCGCCCCCGGTTCCCGCCGCACATCGGCGGGGCCGGGTGGCCCGCCGCCGGCGCCGTGAGGACATCGCCGGCTACGTCTTTCTCTCTCCGTGGCTGCTCGGCCTGCTGGGTATCACCGCGATCCCGATGCTGATCTCGTTGTACCTCAGCTTCACCGACTACAGCCCACTCATTCCGGTCACCGAGTCCAACTGGATCGGGCTGGACAACTACCGGCGGATGTTCACCGCCGACCCGCAGTACTGGCACGCGGTGCGGGTCACCGTGACGTTCGCACTGATCGCGGTGCCGCTGAAGCTGGCGGCGGCGCTCGGCGTCGCGCTGCTGCTGAACAAGGCCATGCGCGGCATCTCGGCCTTCCGGGGCCTGTTCTACCTGCCGTCGCTGCTCGGCGGCAGTGTGGCGCTGGCCATCGTCTGGCGCAGCATGTTCAACGGCGACGGTGCGTTCAACTCGTTCTTGTCGATCTTCGGGATCGAGGGCAAGGCGTGGGTGAACGACCCGACCTGGGCGCTGCCCACCCTCATGCTGCTGGCCATCTGGCAGTTCGGTGCCCCGATGGTGATCTTCCTGGCCGGTCTGAAACAGGTGCCGATCGAGCTGTATGAGGCCGCGTCGGTGGACGGTGCCAGCGCCTGGCGCAAGTTCGCCCACATCACGCTGCCGATGCTCTCCCCGGTCATCTTCTTCAACCTGGTCCTGGAGACCATTCACGGCTTCCAGGGCTTCACGTCGGCGTTCGTGCTCAGCAACGGCACCGGCGGCCCGGTCGACACCACCCTCATGTACACGCTGCGCCTCTACAACGCGGGCTTCGTGGAGCTGAACATGGGCTACGCGTCCGCGATGGCCTGGGTCTTCCTGCTCGTGGTCGGCACGATCACCGTGGTGCTGTTCAGCACCGGGCGGTTCTGGGTCCACTACTCCGACTCCGAGGAGCGGTGATGCGCTCGAAGGTGCGCCTGCTGGCGCTGATCGTGATCCTGGCGGTCGTGCTCTACCCGTTGGTCTGGATGATCGGCACGTCGTTCAAGTCGCCGGAGGAGATCGCCAGCAACATCGGGCTCTTCCCGACCGATTTCACGCCGGGGAACTTTTCCGAGGGCTGGCACAAGTTCGACTTCGTGTTCGGCCGGTTCTTCCTGAACAGTGCGATGGTCGCGGTCCTGACCGTGGTCGGCAACACGATCTCCTGCCTGCTCGCGGCCTACGCCCTCGGGCGGTTGCGGTTCCGGCTGCGGGGGTTCTGGTTCGCCATCATGATCGGCACGCTGCTGCTGCCCGGGCACGTGCTGATCATCCCGCAGTACATCCTGTTCCGGACCCTCGGCTGGGTGGGTGGCGACTGGCCGTACCTCCCTCTCCTGGTGCCGCACTTCCTGGCCACCGAGGCGTTCTTCGTCTTCCTGATGGTCCAGTTCATGCGGGGCATCCCCCGCGAGCTGGACGAGGCCGCAGTGATCGACGGTGCCTCGCCCTACGGCGTGTTCCGGCACGTGGTGCTGCCACTGAGCCGGCCCGCCCTGGTCACCACGGCGATCTTCTCGTTCATCTGGACGTGGAACGACTTCTTCCGGCAACTGGTGTACCTGTCCGACCTCAAGGACTACACCGCGCCGGTGGCCCTGACCCTGTTCATCGACTCGACCAGCGAGAGCTCGGTCGGCCCGATGTTCGCCATGAGCCTGCTGTCGCTGGTTCCGGTGTTCCTCTTCTTCATCGCGTTCCAGCGACTGCTCGTCGAGGGCATCAACACCAGCGGCCTGAAGGGGTGACCCGATGCCACACTCCGTGCGCCTCGCCGCCGACCTGGCCCTGCTCGGCATCGTCGTGACGCTGCTGTCGCTCCCGCTGTTCACGGCGGGGGCGGCGGTGGCGGCCGGCAGCTACGCGATCGCGCACCAGATCGCGCAGGGCCGCTGGCCGTCCTTCATCGACCTGTGGGTGGTCTTCCGCCGCCGCCTGCTGCCCGGCCTGATCGCCGGTCCGGCGATCGCCGTCGCGATCACCCTGGTCGTGATCGACGTGGCGGCCCTGCGCCGGGGCGCCGTCCCGGGCGGAGGGCCGATCCTCACCGCGGTTCTGGCGGCCTCGGCGTTCGTCGCCGGATACATCGCCCTGGTCGCGGTCCGCGCCGGAGTGGTCGACTCCGGGGGAGCAGCCCGGTCGGCACTCTCGATCTCGCTCTCCCGGCCGGCCGCCCCGCTGGCGGCCGCCGCCGTACTGGCCTTGACGGCGCTCCTCGCCTGGTTCGTGCACCCCGTGCTGGTCCCGGTCCTGGCCGGTTACGCCCTTTTTGCCCTGCACGTGGTGACCTCCCGAATCGCCGGTCATGCATCGGTGATTGACTCTCCGGTGGCCTGAGACCCGAAGCTGGACCGGTGAACGATGACGATCTGCTCAACATCGGGGCGTTCGCCACGGCGACCGGCCTGTCGATTCCCGCGCTTCGCCACTACGACGAGATCGGCCTGCTCAAGCCCGCGCAGGTCGATCCCGGCAGCGGCTATCGCCGCTACTCCCGGGCCCAGATCGACGACGCCCGCCTGGTCTGCGGCCTGCGCGCCGTCGGCGTGCCGATCGACGAGGTGCGCGCCGCGCTCGGCCGGCCCGGCGGCGAGATCCGTTCGGCGCTGGACCTCCATCGGGAGCGGTTGATCGCCCAACTACGCGAGCTGTCGCAGCGGATCGTCGCCGTCGAGGAATTCATCGGGAAGGGAACCGCGATGCCCGCGCCACAGTCCGTCCGACCGGTCCAGATCCGTGTTCCGGTCGGCGATGTCAAGAAGGCGGCAGCCTTCTACACCGCCGCCTTCGATGTCGTCTTCAACGAGGCGATCTCCTCTCTTCAGTTCGGCACCTACCGCTCGGACCGGTTCTTCCTGATCACCCTGGAGGAGGGCGACGTGCATGCTCGGGTCCGGTTCGGCCTGCTCGTGGACGACGTCGGTAAAGCCCACGAGCGTGCTCTGGCGGCCGGCGCCGCCGAGGCCCACCCGCCGACGGATTTCGCCTGGAAACCCCGGACCTCGTGCATAGGCGACCCGGACGGCAACCTCATCGACCTGAGCCAGGCCTGAGCAGGCGTGCTGCACGCTGTGGAATTGTCAAGGAACGGTTGCGGCGGAAGGTCAGACGCCGGCCGTGCGGGCCGCTGAAAGCAGGTTTACGGCGGCCTGCCGTAGGCCCTCGATCTGGTCGAGCTCGGTGTCCTCGTGCTCGATGTTCACCGCCATGTCGGGGTCGACGGCATACAGCGCCCGCAGGAAGGGTGCCCAGAAGTCCTCCAGGCCGTGGCCACGGCCGACCGCGACGAACTGCCACGACGGCCGGGACGGCCACTCGTTGAGGGTGTTGTTGCCGCCGAGGTTGAGCGGGTTGCGGACGGGCGGCACCCGGGTGAAGCGGTCGTCGAGCACGCCGAACAGGCGGACGTTGTCGTCGTTGATCCGGGTGTCCTTGGCGGCGGCGTGGAAGACCAGATCGCCCAGGTGTTCGACGGCCGCCACCGGGTCGATGCCCTGCCAGAACAGGTGGCTCGGGTCCATCTCGGCGCCGATGTGGGTGGCGTTGGTCTGCTCGGCCAGCCGCTGCAGGGTCGGTGGGTTGAAGACCAGGTTGTGCGGGTGCATCTCGATGCAGACCTTGACGTCGGCGTCGGCGGCGCGGGCCTGGATGTCCTTCCAGAACGGGACGGCCACCTCGTTCCACTGGTGATCGAGGACATCGAGCCACTGGCTGTCCCACGGGTTGACCACCCAGTTGGCGGTCGGGCAGCCGGGGTGGCTGCCGGGCAGGCCGGACATGGTGACCACCCGCTTGACGCCGAGCAGGGCCGCCACCTCGATGGTGCGGTGCAGATCGGCCGCGTGACGCGGGCCGACCAGCGGGTCGGGGTTGAGCGGGTTTCCGTTGACGTTGAGGCCGGTCAGGGTGATGCCGGCCTGGGTGAACCGGCCGAGATAGTCCTCGCGGGCGGCCGGGCCGGCCAGGATGTCGTCGATCGGGATGTGCGGCGCGCCGATGAAGCCGCCGGTGTTGATCTCGGCGCTGGTCAGACCCAGCTCGCCGAGGATCTTCAGTGTCTCGTCGAGGGAACGGTCGTGCAGGCAGGCGGTGTAGGCACCGAGTTTCATCTCGGACTCCTCAGAGTTGGACGGGCTTGTCGGTGGCGGAGACGACCGCCTCGAGGACGCGCAGGTTGTGCAGGCCGTGGGCCATGTCGGGGCACGGCGGCAGGGTGACGTCGCCGGCGATCTGGTCGAGGAACGCGCGGGCCTGGTAGACGAAGAAGTCGTTCTGCCCGTGGCCGACGGTGGGGAAGTCCATCGGCAGTCCCTGCGCGATGTAGGGGTGCCAGGGGCCGATGAAGACGGTGCGCGCGCCGTTGACCTCCGCGGCGGGCGCGGCATCGGTGATGGTGAACTCGGCCGGCCGGGTCAGGTCGAACGACGCCGTGCCGTTCTCGCAGAACAGGTCGATCCGCAGCGTGTTGGCGTGCCCGAAGGCGATGCGCGACAGCGAGAACGTGCCGACGGCGCCGTCGCCGTAGGACGTCGTGAACGTGCAGACGTCCTCGTTGTCCACGGCGACCCGCTCGGTGCTCACCCGCACGCCACCGGCGTGGCCCACGGCCACCCCGAGCGGTTTCGGCCGGTCGGTGACCACCGTGGTCATCGTCGTGCCCTGCACGCCGGTGGTCGGGCCGCAGAAGAACTCGGCCAGGTCGGCCATGTGGCTGCCGATGTCGGCGAGCACGCCGCTGCCGGGTCCACCGAGGTAGCGCCAGCTCATCGGGCGCTGCGGGTCGTAGCCGTAGTCGCACCAGTAGTTGCCGACGAAGTGGCGCACCCGCCCCAGCCGGCCCTCGACCTGCTGCTTGATCGCGTTGATCGCGGGGGAGCGACGGAATGTGAAGCCGACCGCGTCGACCTGGCCGGGCGCGGCGGCCGCGGCCTCCACCATGGACTGGGCCTCGGCGACGCTGGGTGCGAGTGGTTTCTCGCAGAGCACGTGCTTGCCGGCGGCCAGGGCGGCCTCGGTGATCTCGCGGTGCAGGCTGTTGGCGACGGCGACACTGACCGCGTCGACGTCGGGCGCCTCGACGACGGCGCGCCAGTCGGTCTCGGCGCGGGCGAAGCCGTAGCGGGCGGCGGCGTCGG
>NZ_BOQN01000175.1 GCF_018332695.1 Paractinoplanes toevensis | reverse complement strand
GTTGTGGCAGTTCTGGCAGACACCCTCCGACCGTCGGGCGTTCCTCGAATGGCCGGACTGACCCGCTGAGAGCCACGCACAGACATTGGTGCATCCCTTCATGCCAATCATGTCTAGATCTTGGCTCAGCGCCGCTCTCGTCGGGCAACTCTGCGGCTCTGTGCTGCATCGCTCGCCGAAACCACCACCCGACACCCTTCGCCGTTGCTGGGCGCCCAAGAGGCCGCTCAGCGGCAGCGCTTCACTTCGCCAGGGAGGCCGGACCCAATGGCACGCGCGTTTCTGACGCTCGACGAATTCCTCGAAGAGATGGACGTGGCCCGATCGACCTTCTTCCGCTGGAAGGCACTCGGCCAGGCACCCCGCCACTACAAGATGCCCAACCGCCAAATCCGGATTCGCCGCACCGACCTTGATGCGTGGCTGTCGACCTGTGAGGAGCCGCAAGCAGCATGAACATCACCTACGACGTGCGCCTCTGGGCCATCCGCGAGCACGTGGGCAAGGACCGGAAGACCGGCAAACCGCGCAGCACGTACCGAGTGCGATGGCTGGTCGCCGGCCGGGACTTCGGAGAGACCTTCCAGACCAGAGCGCTCGCCGAGAGCTTCCGGTCAAAGCTGGTCACGGCACAGCGTGAGGGCGTGGCGTTCGACATGGCGTCCGGCCTTCCGGAGCCGATGGCACGGGAACTGAACAGCCGATCGTGGTACGAACACGCGGTGGCCTACGTCGACATGAAGTGGCCACACGCTTCGGCGAAGCACCGTAAGGGCGTCGCTGAGAGCTTGACCGGCGCAACAATGTCGCTGTTCGCGACCGACCGGGGAGCGCCATCCGACGAAGTACTCCGCCGGGCGTTGAACACGTACGTGTTCAACAAGGCCCGACGGGATGAGGGACCACCTCCCGAGGAACTGGCGACCGCGGTTGCGTGGGCGGCACGCAACACGGTGAAGCTCGCTGCCCTGGCCGACGCCGCGTTGATCCGGAAGACCCTCGACGGCCTTGCCGTCCTACTTACAGGCGGGACAGCCTCAGCGAGCACGGTTGCCCGCAAGCGGGCAGTGTTCAGCGGAGCCCTGCGGTACGCGGTCGAGCTGGGGCACCTTGAATCCCACCCGATGGCCCGCGTGAAGTGGACCGCTCCGAAGAACACGGACGAGGTTGACCGCCAGGTCGTCGCCAATCCGAAGCAGGCTCGCGCGTTGCTCGCCGCCGTCGACTCGGCCATGCCCGAACTGACCGCGTTCTTCGGCTGCATGTACTACGCCGCTCTCCGCCCTGAGGAAGCCCTTCACCTAAGAGAGGACGAGTACGAACGCCCAAAAGAAGCGGGCGGATGGGGGTGGCTGCATCTCACCGGGGCAACGGTTGCGGTCGGCAACGGATGGGGCGACGGAGAGGGCACTATCGAGCACCGGTCGCTCAAGCACCGGGGCCGCAACGCCACGAGGGACGTTCCCGTTGCCCCGGCGCTCTGCGTCCTGCTTGATCGGCACCTGGCTGAGCACCCCGCCGGAGTGAACGGCCGGCTTTTCGTCACCCGGCGCGGTCCCGGCGGGAAGTACCGCCCGACGGCCGGCCAGCCGCTGACGAACAACGCGTACGGGACGGCATGGCGGAAAGCACGCGAGAAGGTTCTGACCCCCGCGCAGCAACGCTCCCCGTTGGCCCGGCGCCCGTACGACCTGCGACACGCGGCAGTGTCTCTCTGGCTGAACGCGGGGGTCGCCGCGCCCCAGGTCGCCGAGTGGGCCGGCCACAGTGTGCACGTCCTGATGAAGGTCTACGCGAAGTGCATCGACGGCCAGCAGGACGCAGCCAAGAAGCGGATAGAGAACGCTCTCAAGGACGATGAACAGGGACTGGTCTGATGGAGGGCGATGTGGGAAGTCCGGCCTTGCCCTTGCCCTGACCAAGAGATCGCACCTCACAGAGTTAGAGCAAGGTGCGGCTACTCCGGCTTTAGCCCCAGCTCGCAATGCATGCAGTAGTACTCCGTGGTGAGGTTCGGGCATCCGGGCGTGGCGCATACGCTCTGGACCGGTCGTGCTGCCGCGTTCTTTCTGATGGTCGACTTTGCTCGCATCAGCATCTCCAGCACGATCATGGCGTGCTGTATCTCCCGCTCAGCGGCGTCAGGACCGATGATCTCGTCGACCTCATCTCCGTCTAGGCCGTAGCCGTAGCTCTCGGAGTGGATATCGCGAAGCATCTCCCACAAGGGGCGATCATCATCTACATACATCACCCGGGATCGCAGAGCCATCAAGATGGCGTACGTGCGTTCGTAGTCGGAACGTTCGAGAGGACGTTCTTCTTGGTCCAAGGTTGACCTCCAGCGTGGGATAGCCGTGGCCTGAATTCTTACAGTTTGGTCAGGCACGCCGCTCCGAGGGGCTCGGTGCCCAGCGTGGGCGGAGACGACCATTCTGTACCGCCAACCAGGCGAGTCGGGCAGGTCTCCGCCTGCTCAGCCGGCCCCGGCCTGGAGGCTTGAAACTTTGCCGCGGATTTGCCGTGACGAGTGAGACCGCGCGGTTCTGAGCGAGATCAAGTGAGACCCACGAAAGAGGCCCTCGACCGGCGTTCGCGCTGGTCAGGGGCCTCCTTGTGCACCTGGTGGCGGGTAGAGGATTCGAACCTCTGTAGCTTTCGCGACGGATTTACAGTCCGCTCCCATTGGCCGCTCGGGCAACCCGCCTGGGCACACTGCTTCGGTCTCCCTCAGCAGCGGAGAACAGAATAGCCGTACCGCGGGCCCGTTTTGCAACCGGGTACCGTCGGCATGTCGGAGGCCGGGTCGCCGTGCCTCCGCGTCCATCGACGTACGCCAGCCCGCAGGAGTCTGATCATGGCAGCCAGCCCGTCCTTCGACATCGTGAGCAAGGTCGACAGTCAGGAGGTCGACAACGCGTTCAATCAGGCGGAGAAGGAGCTCGCCACCCGGTTCGACTTCCGGGGCACGGGCACCGTGGTCGCCAAGTCAGGGGAGGCCTTCACGATCACCTCCGAGACCGAGGAGCGGGCCGTCGCCGCGCTCGACGTGTTCAAGGAGAAACTGGTCAAGCGGAACATCTCGCTGAAGTCCCTGGACGCGGGGGAGCCCCGGCAGTCCGGCAAGACCTACAAGATCGATCTCAAGGTCGTCGAGGGGATCGAGTCGGACAAGGCCAAGGCGATCAGCAAGAAGATCCGCGACGAGGGCCCGAAGGGCGTGCAGGCGCAGATCCAGGGCGACCAGCTGCGGGTCACCGGCAAGAAGCGGGACGATCTGCAGGCCGTGATCGCCCTGCTGAAGGCCGAGGACTTCGGCGTCGCCCTCCAGTTCACCAATTACCGCTGATCCGAGCCCGATCGGGGTCAGACTGGGGCTATGAGCACCAGTACCTGGACCGTGGTGGTCGGCGGTGTCGCCGGGCTGGCGCTGGTCGTGTTCGGCGTCGGGATGCTGGTCACCGGCCGGGCGCCGGACGCCACCGCGCGGATGTTCCGCAGCGTGCGGGACGCCGGCTGCTATCACCTTCTGTTCGGGGCGGGCCTGACGCTCGTGGTGCTGGGCACCGCGGTGGGCGGCGGGCTCGTGACGATTCTGACGACGCTGGCCGCGCTCGCGCTGGTGGCGGTGGCTCTGGTCCGGTTCCGGCCGCGTGGGCATCGTCGCACCGGCAGCCTGAGCGGTGGAAAGCACTGAGCGATAGCGGGTAGAAACGGCGTGTGGATCTGACACACGCCGTTCTTTCGTTCGCCGTGCTCGGCGCCCTGCTGACGATCACGCCGGGGCTGGACACGGCACTCGTCCTCCGTGCGGCCGTGGCCATGGGGCGCGGGCCGGCGTTCGCCACCGCGCTGGGGGTGGGCACGGGTGCGCTCATCTGGGGCGCGGCCGCCGCGGTCGGGGTTTCCGCCTTGCTCACCGCGTCCGAGGTGGGTTACACGATCCTGCGGGTGGCCGGCGCCGCCTACATGATCTACCTGGGCGCGAGGATGATCTGGCGGCGCAGAACGGATGAAAACCTACAAAGTACGCCGACAGCGCCGACGTTGTGGTCGACCTTCGGCCGTGGGCTGCTCACCAACCTGCTCAACCCCAAGGTCGGTGCCTTCTATGTGGCGGTGTTGCCGCAGTTCATCCCGGCCGGCGAGTCCCCGCTGCTGGTGGGCATCCTGCTGGCCCTGGTGCACGACGTCGAGGGCATCCTCTGGTTTACCGCGATCATCCTGGGCGCGCGAGCCCTGCGCGGCCGGCTGAACGGGCGTTGGATCGACGTCGGCACCGGCTCCGTTCTGGTCGGCTTCGGTGTGAAGCTCGGGCTGTCGAGCCGATAACGTGGGGCCATGGTGATCGAACCGGTGGTCGGGCCGGACCGGGTGGACGAGCGCACGGTGCTCGCCGACGTCCGGTACTACCTGGACGGCCGCTCCGGCCGGGCGGCCTACGAGAGCGGCCACCTGCCCGGCGCGATCTTCGTGGACATGGACTCCGATCTCGCGGCGCACGCCGGGCCGGCCGACGGCCGGCATCCGCTGCCGGATGCCGCGGCCTTCGCCGGGCGGATGGCCGAGCTGGGCATCGGCGACGACGACACGGTGATCGCGTACGACGACGCGGGTGGCGTGATGGCGGCCCGGCTGGTGTGGATGCTCCGGGCCACCGGGCACGATGCGGCGCTGCTCGACGGCGGCCTCGGGGCGTACGCCGGGGAGCTGGAGACCAGCGTGCCGCACCGTCCCCGCGCGACCTTCACCCACCGGCCCTGGCCGGCCGAGCGCCTGGCCGGCATCGACGAGGCCGCGTCGGGTTCCTTTGTGGTGATCGACGCCCGTCAGCCGGAGCGGTTCCGCGGCGAGTCCGAGCCGATCGACCCGCGGCCGGGCCACATCCCGGGCGCCCGCAGCGTGCCCTGCCGGGAGAACGTGGACGCCGAGGGCCGTTTCCTGACGCCGGCGGCGCTGCGGGCCCGGTTCGAGCAGGCCGGCGTCACGGTCGACACCGACGTGATCTCCTACTGCGGCTCCGGCGTGACCGCCTGCCACAACCTGCTGGCCCTGGAGCGGGCCGGTTTCCCGCCGGGCCGCCTCTACCCGGGCTCGTGGTCGCAGTACAGCGCCACCGACCGTCCAGCCGCGACCGGCGACTAGGTCTCCAGTCCCTGTTCCTCGAGCCACCGGTTGTGCGATTCCCAGGCGGCCTGCTTGCTGCTGCCCAGTGCCGCACCGATCTGGGTCCACGAGGCACCCGCACTGCGGGCCGAGCGCACCATGGACTGTCGCCCGTAGCCGGCCTTGCGGATGACCACCTCGCTCAGAGCCAGCATCTCGAGCGCCTCATCCTTGCTGAGCTGCGGTGATCCGGCATCGGCCATTGCGGCCAGTGCATCCCGCATCCTCAACTCGTCGTACCGCGTTGTAGCGGTCGAGAGGGTGTGCTGTCGCTCCAGTTCGTCCGGTGAGGCCGCCATGTCCGCCACTCTGGCGTCAGGCGCTCTTGACGTCAAGTGATCTTGACGGCCAAGAGCCGAATTGCCCTCACTTACTCGCTTATATCCGGCAGAAAGCCGTCAATTTTGCTGGGTGAAATCCGCGCCGTACCTCAGCCGTTCGGTCAGGATTTAGGTATGGGGGTCGCCGAGTCGCTCGTGCACACTGCCCATCGCACACCTGGTGTGGCACCATCATGTAACCCCCCACCGGGCATATCACTGAGACGCTGGAGCAAAGATGTTTACAAGGAAGCTGGGCCGCCTGCTCGGCTTGGTTTTCGTTCTCGCCGCTGCCGCCGGAGGTGTCGGCGTTGTGGCCGGGGCGCATGGCCAGAGTGGTGCTCCCGCAGCCGTCGAGTCTACGAATTCCATCATCATCTGGGAGTGACTGCTTAGCGCTGAGCGGCGCTGTAGTACAGCCTTGACCTGCGAGGGAGCATTATGGCTGGGCGTCCTGCAGCGCGGCGTCGCTCTGCTCAATACGCGTGGCTGGTCACTGATCCTCTAGCGATCTTTGCGCTCGTCTGCCTGATCTCGTTCTGGGTCGTCTACCCACGCTGGTACACCGCATGGCCCGCCGGTCTGGTCGCGCTAGCGCTGTACATCGTCGCCGACATCGGTGTCCTCAACTTCGTGATCGGCCGCAGCGTCTTCAAAGTGGTCGTCACCGAGGTTCCGTTCGTTCTCGCGCTCTACTTCCTGCCCCCGCCGATGGTGATAGTCGTCGGCACGCTCGCCCTGACCATCGGGCAGTTGCGGGCGTCGATGCCGGCCACCAAGATGTGGTTCAACGTGGCCAAGGCGGGCGCAAGCGCCTCCATGGCGCTGCTGGTGATCGCCGCGCTTCCGGACATCCGCGGAGCCGGGCCCGGCACCTGGGCCATCCTCTTCGCCGCGGTCATCGTCAACTTCCTCTTCGACCTGGTCTGCCTGGCCCTGGTGCTGAGCCTGGTGCAGGGCGTGCGGGCCGGCCAGGAAGTGCTGCGCGCGATCTGGACGCCGATGCTGGTCTCCTGCATCAACGTCATCGTCGGCCTGGTCTTCTTGGTCGCTCTCGACGCCACCTGGTGGGCGGCCGTCCTGCTGACGGTGCTGGCCTCGGCGCTGATCCTGGTCCTGCGCTCGCTCGCCGAGTTCTTCCGTCAGCACCGCACCCTGGCCGAGGTCTACGAGCTGACCCAGGCGATCCGGGAAGCCGGCACCGACGCGAGCCTGCCCGACGTGCTTCTCGGCCGGGTCCGCGCGCTGATGCGGGCGGAGTACGCCACGCTCTGGCTGGCGCCGCAGGGCCGGCATCCCGAGGTGCTGCTCACCGCCCGGGTGGAAAACCAAGGCCTGCTCGACCTGTCGGCCACCCCGCCCGCGGTGCGCGAGCGGTCGATCGCCGAGGGGCAGACGGTCGCCGTCGGCTCCCGGCTGGACTCGGCTTCGGACCTGCGCTCGGCGCTGAACGCCGCCAAGGTCAAGGACGTCGTCGTGGTGCCGCTGCGGTCCGGCCGCACCAGCATCGGCAGCCTCGAGGTGGTCAACCGGATCGGCGACACCCGCACCTTCCGTGACCCGGACGTCCAGGTGCTGGAGACGGTGGCCGCGCACGCCGCGGTGGCGGTGGAAAACTCCCGGCTGGTCGAGCGGCTGCGCTACGACGCCTACCACGACCGTCTCACCGGCCTGCCCAACCGCCGCCGGGTCACCGACGCGCTGGCCGAGTCGGTCAAGGTGCAGGCGCAGGACGATGTGGTCGCGGTCCTGCTCGTCGACGTCGACGGGCAGCGCGACGTCAACGAGTCGATGGGGCACGGTGCCGGCGACAAACTTCTGGCCGAGGTGGCCGAGCGGCTGCGCACCCTGGCCGGCCCGGGCGCCCTGGTGGGCCGGATCGGCGGCGACGAGTTCGTGGTCACGCTGCGGGTCGAGAGCACCGACGCGACCGTGGAGCTGGCGACCCGGATGCGCGAGCAGATGCGCGGGCCGATGACGGTGGGGAAACTGACCCTCGACGTCGACACCGCGGTGGGCGTCGCGGTCTACCCCGACCACGGCGACGACCCGGAGACGCTCCTTCAGCGGGCCGAGCTGGCCGCCAACGCGGCCAAGGTCCTGCCGTACGGCGTGCAGCTGTTCCACCCGGCCCTGGAGTCCCGTGCGGTCCGCCGCCTGGGCATCGCGGCCGACTTGCGCAAGGCCCTCGACCAGGACGACCTGGACGTCTACTTCCAGCCCAAGGTCACCCTGCGCGACCGTCACCTGGTCGGGGTCGAGTGCCTGGCCCGCTGGCAGCACCCCACCCACGGCGAGGTGGCCCCGGAAGACTTCGTGGCCGTCGCCGAGCACACCGGCCAGCTGTCCCGGCTCACCGAGCGGGTCCTGACCGAGGGCCTGCGGCGCTGCCGGGAGTGGGCCGACGCCGACCGCCCGCTCTCCATCGCGGTCAACCTCTCGGTCCGCACCCTGCTCGACTCCCGCTTCCCCGACCAGGTCGAGGAACTCCTCACCCGGTACGGCGTGGCCGCGACCCAGGTGACCTTCGAGATCTCCGAGCCGGGCATGCTCGGCGACATCGAGCGGGTGCTGCCCACCCTCTACCGTCTGCGCGATCTCGGCGTACGCCTGAGCGTGGACGATTTCGGTACGGGTGCCTCGTCGCTGTCCTATCTGCGGCAGTGGCCGGTGCACGAGGTGAAGATCGACGACAGCTTCGTGCAGGGCATGGCGACCGACACCGGTGACCTGGCGATCGTGCGGGCCGTGGTGAGCCTGTCCCGTGAGTTCGGCCTCACGGTCGTCGCCGAGGGCGTGGAGAGTGAGCTGACCCTCGACCTGCTCGAGGAGATGGGCTGCGAGATCGGCCAGGGCTACCTGTTCTCCCGCCCCCTGCCGTACGAACGGTTGGAGGCCTGGTTCAACGCTCAGACCGAGCCGGAATCGACCCCCACGGGCGAGGTCCGCAGGCTCCGCGCGGTGATCTGACCTGCGATTTCACGGAGGTGGGGGAGTCGATTTCACCCCCGGGGATGGGCCGTGTAGTCTTATGTCCGCAGCGAGCGAGAGATCGCGCGCAAGCCCCCTTAGCTCAGTCGGCAGAGCGTCTCCATGGTAAGGAGAAGGTCTACGGTTCGATTCCGTAAGGGGGCTCTACCGGGTTCGTTCCCCGCCACAGGCGCTGGACTTGAGCCTGGCTAGGCGGTGTAGCTCAGTTGGCAGAGCAAACGGCTCATAATCGTTGTGTCGGCGGTTCAAGTCCGCCCACCGCTACTTGCGACGGGGACCCTATCCTGGGCCCCATTTTGCAGACCGGCCCTCCGAGGACGTAGTCTCGTAGGTCGTTAAGTAACCCCGTGAGCAGGAAGGCACCTTGCCGTGGCCAAGGCGACCGACGTCCGTCCGAAGATCACCCTGGCGTGTACGGAGTGCAAGGAGCGGAACTACATCACCCGCAAGAACCGGCGTAACGACCCCGACCGCGTCGAGCTGAAGAAGTTCTGCCCTCGGGACGGCCGCCACACCCTGCACCGCGAGACGCGCTAACTCGCGCCAAAGCACCGTCTGCGCCGCTCAGCTCCTGCTGGGCGGCGCAGAGTAGTTTGTGGGCATGCCCCTGGACCAATCCTTCGTCGGCCGGAAATATCCGCCCACCGAGCCCTACCTCGTCGGGCGCGAAAAGATCCGCGAGTTCGCTCGTGCCATCGGCGCCACCGAGCGGGAGTTCCACGACCCCGAGGCGGCCCGCGCGATCGGCTACACCGATGTCGTCGCCCCGCCCACCTTCCCGATCATCTTCACGATGGCGTCCAGCCACGCGCAGATCGTCGAGGACGCGGAGCTCGGCATCGACTACAGCCGGGTCGTGCACGGCGACCAGAAGTTCGCCTACGCCCGGCCGATCGTGGCCGGCGACGCCTTGGTCTGTGTCAACACGGTCGAGGACATCACCTCCCGGGGCGGCCACGATTTCATGACCACGCGCAGCGACGTCACGACCGAGGCCGGCGAGCTGGTCGTCACCGTCTGGGCCAAGCTCGTGCAGCGCGGGGAGGAATGACCATGTCGGAGACGACCTATCGGGTCACCCGCGCCGATCTGGTGCGATATGCCGGTGCTTCCGGCGACTTCAACCCGATCCATTGGAGCGAGCGCTTCGCCAACAGCGTGGGCCTGCCCGGGGTGATCGCGCACGGCATGTTCACCATGGCTCTGGTCAGCCGGGCGGTGACCGAGTGGGCCGGCGCGCCGGACGCGGTCGTGGAGCTCAGCGTGCGGTTCGCCCGCCCGGTCCCGGTGCCCGACACGGACGAGGGCACCGAGGTCGTGGTGACCGTGACGGAGCGCGGTCAGACCGACGAGGGGCACACCAAACTGGCGCTCACGGCGACCTGCCGGGGAGAGAAAGTTCTGTCCCTCGCGCAGGCGGTTGTCCGTAAGCGGTAGGGCGGGTTGGGCTAACCCGGTGTGAACCCGTACACTGGTCCGCCGTGGGGCAGTGACCCCCTGACCGGCCTGCGCGAAGCATGTCCGATCAGGGAAAGCAGCCTCGCACAGGGGTGTAGCTCAATTGGCAGAGCAGCGGTCTCCAAAACCGCAGGCTGCAGGTTCAAGTCCTGTCACCCCTGCGCAACTCTCCTGACGTGCCCGCCCGGTGCGCGGTCCGCACGACCCCCGCGCCGGATCGAGCGCCGACGGGGGTCCACCACCACCGATCACGGAAGTAGGGCGGCATGGCCGAGAGGAACCGACCCGGTGACGCCGGCGATCCGGCCGACGACGAGGTCTTTGAGGATGCCGTCGCCGAGGATGAGACCGACGACGACGAGGACGAGCCGGTAAGCCGTGGCGGCGCCGCCGTCAAGGAGCGGACCAAGGGCTCCGAGTCGCCGAAGGCCAAGAAGGAGACCCGCCGGACGGGCTTCTTCGGTCGTATCGGTGGTTTCTTCCGTGAGGTCGTCAGCGAGCTGCGTAAGGTCATCTGGCCGACCCGCAAGGAGCTCCTGACCTACACGACGATCGTGGTCGTCTTCGTGACGATCATGACCGCCATCGTGGCTGTCCTGGACTACGGGTTCGGTAAGGGCATCCTCTGGGCGTTCGGCGGCTGAGCAGGCCAGCCGAGGTTCTCTGAAGACTGATCTGGAAGTGAGCGAGCGTGCCTGAGTACGACGACGACGAGACCACCCAGTCCACCGACGAGCAGTCGTCGGTGGCCACGGTGGACGCCGACGAGTCGGTCGAGTCGGTCGAGGCCGCCCCCACCGAGACGGCCGTCGAGGAAGAAGACGAAGACTTCGACCCGGTGCAGGAGCTGCGGCAGAAGCTGCGCTACGCCCCCGGCGACTGGTATGTGGTGCACTCGTACGCCGGTTACGAGAACAAGGTCAAGACCAACCTCGAGACCCGCATCACGAGCCTCGACATGGAGGATTTCATCTTCCAGGTCGAGGTGCCGACCCGCGAAGAGGTCGAGGTCAAGAACGGCAAGCGCCAGCAGGTCAACAACAAGGTCTTCCCGGGCTACATCCTGGTCCGGATGGATCTGACCCCCGAGTCCTACTCGTGTGTGCGCAACACCCCGGGCGTGACCGGCTTCGTGGGCGCCACCGACCGGGTCGACCGCCCGGCCCCGCTCTCCCTCGACGAGGTGCTGAAGTGGCTGGCCCCGGCGGTCGAGACCGAGGAGAAGAAGGCCAAGCCCGAGATCAAGGTCCTCGACTTCGAGGTCGGCGACTCGGTCACGGTCACCGACGGCGCGTTCGCCTCGCTGCCGGCCTCGATCAGTGAAATTAATGCCGACCAGCAGAAGTTGAAGGTTCTGGTCTCCATCTTCGGCCGTGAGACGCCGGTGGAGCTCAACTTCAACCAGGTCACCAAGATCTGACAGCAGTCAGTGGGAGGGGCCTCCGATCTAGCGGGGCCCCGCCAACAACCACAGGAGTAAAAGAAGTGAAGCGCAGCAAGGCGTACCGCGCCGCAGCCGAGAAGATCGACTTCGCCAAGCTCTACGAGCCGACCGACGCGATCAAGCTCGCCAAGGAAGCCAGCCCGACCAAGTTCGACGCGACCGTTGAGGTCGCCATGCGGCTGGGTGTCGACCCGCGTAAGGCGGACCAGATGGTTCGCGGCACGGTCAACCTGCCACACGGCACCGGCAAGACGGCCCGCGTGATCGTCTTCGCCCAGGGCGCCAAGGCCGAAGAGGCCGTGGCGGCCGGCGCCGACGAGGTCGGCACCGACGAGCTCGTCGCCCGCATCCAGGGTGGCTGGCTCGACTTCGACGCCGCGATCGCGACCCCCGACCAGATGGCCAAGATCGGTCGGATCGCTCGCATCCTCGGCCCGCGTGGCCTCATGCCGAACCCGAAGACCGGCACGGTGACCATGGACGTCACCAAGGCGGTCAACGAGATCAAGGGCGGCAAGATCACCTTCCGGGTGGACAAGCACTCCAACCTGCACCTGATCATCGGCAAGGCCTCGTTCTCCGAGGAGCAGCTGGTCGACAACTACTCGGCCGTGCTCGACGAGATCCTGCGGGCCAAGCCGTCGGCGGCCAAGGGCACCTACCTCAAGAAGGTCACCGTCACCACCACCATGGGCCCCGGCGTGCCGGTCGACCCGAAGATCGTGAAGGGCTTCAAGCCGGGCGAAGCCTGATCGATCTAGATCGTTGCGGAAGGCCCTCGGGGGACACCCTGGGGGCCTTCTCTGTGGAAAGGTGTCGCCCGTGCGCTTCGACGGGGTCTGGTTCCGATATGCGAGGCGGGCCGACTGGACGCTCCGCGAGGTCGACGCGACGGCCGCGCCAGGTGCCACGGTCGTGGTCCTGGGCCGCAACGGCGCCGGCAAGTCCACGCTCCTCCAGCTGGCCGCGGGCGTGCTGCGCCCCGGCCGCGGTGTGATCAGCGACCGCCCGCCGACGATCGGCTGGGTCCCCGAGCGCTTCCCGGCCGGCCAGCCCTTCACCGCCGGCGAGTACCTGCGCCGGATGGCCCGGATCCGCGGCGTCACCGATCCGCACGCCGTCGACCGCTGGACCGAGCGCCTCCTGCTCACCGAGCACACCGGCACCCGTCTCGCCGACCTCTCCAAGGGCACCGCCCAGAAGGTCGGCCTCGCCCAGGCCCTCCTGCTCCCGCCCGGCCTGCTGGTCCTCGACGAGCCCTGGGAGGGCCTCGACGCGGTCGCCCGCACGCTGATCCCCGAGATCGTCGCCGAGGTGACCGCGGCCGGCGGCACGGTCCTGGTCAGCGACCACCGCGGCGAGATCACCGCGCTGCCCGGGGCGATCCACTGGACGGTCTCCGAACACGGCGTGCACGCCTCGCCGCCTCCGGCGCCGGACCTCCCGACGTCCGAGCCGTCGGTGTCGGAACTGCCGGAGTCGGACCCGCCGGACGAGGTCATCGTCGAGGTCGCGGTCCGCCGGTCGGAGGCGACCCAGGCGGTGGCCGAGCTGCGTGCCGCCGGTCACCGCGTGCTGCGGATCGAAGACGCAGACGTACGGCGTACGCCGTCGCCCACCGAAACCACCCCCGACCGGGAAGCTCGGCCGACCCAGCGGGAGTCCCGATGATGGCGCTGGTAGCCATGCGGGTGGCCGGCTTCGTGCGCGGCGGCCGGGCACTGGCTCCGCTGATCGCCGTGCTGGTCGAGTTGGGTGTGATCTACGGCGGGGGACCGTCCCCGGCCGCGGTCGCCTACGGTTATTCGGCGGCCGCCCTCTTCCCGGTGCTCGCCTGGCTCACCAAGCTGCTGCTCGACACCGAGCCCGACGTGCAGCGCCGGCTGGCCCGGCTGTCGGTCGGCCCGGCCCGTGAGGCCGTCGCCGGTGTGCTGGCCGCGACTCTGCTGTCGCTGGTGGTCTGCGTGGCCGCGATGGCCGCTCCCTGGCTGTTCCACGGCATCGACACCAGCACCGACCTCGGCACCGGGATAGCTCTCGGGGTCCTGGCCCACCTGCTGGCCGTTCCGCCCGCCGTGGCGGTCGGCGCGCTGGCCAGCCGGGCCGTTACCGGCAGCGTCCGGATGGGCCTGACGGTGCTGGTGGTGGCCGCGGTGCTGGTGGTGGTGCTAGGGCTGAGCGGGTCGTTCGCGCCGTGGCTGGTCCCGCCGGTGATGGCCACGGCGCGCGAGCTCAACGACCCGGGCGTCCCGCCGGCCGGCACGCTGGCGCTGCTCACCGCCTGGGCGGCGGCCTGGTGCGCCGTGGCGTTCCTCGGCTACGGATGGCTCCGCCGGGGTCGCAGCTGACGGGGTGAACCTCCGCCACTGTGCCCTCCGCACGGGACCGGGTGCTTTGAAGCCTGTGGCCGGTGCGGCGACGATTTGGTGGTGGCGATGAGACCGCGTACTCTTCTGTCTTGAAGTTCCACCCATAGACCGCTGGTCGCCGCAGTCACCGTCGCGAGACGGAGATCGCGGCCGAAGGTCCCGCAGGATGCGGGCGACCCGCGCAGGGGAGAACGGTTCGTGAATAAGGTTCATGTTTGCCCTGAGCCTGCTTCCCGCCCCGTGCGCCCTGCGCCGGGGCGTTTCTCATTGTTCGGTTCCTTCTCCAGGCCAGAGGTTTTGAGCACTGAGAGAGGAGGGACATGGCGGACAAGCCGGTCCGGGCCGATAAGGCCACTGCCGTTTCCGAGCTGACGGACAACTTCCGTAACTCGGCGGCCACCGTGTTGACCGAGTACCGCGGCCTCACGGTCAAGCAGATCACCGAGCTGCGGCGATCGCTCGGCCAGGAGACGAAGTACTCCGTTTCGAAGAACACGCTGGCCAAGCGGGCAGCGACCGATGCGGGCATCGAGGGTCTCGACGCGCTGTTCACCGGTCCTACCGCGCTCGCCTTCATCAGCGGCGACCCGGTCGAGGCGGCCAAGGGCCTTCGTGCCTTCGCCAAGGCCAACCCCGTCCTGAAGATCAAGGGCGGCGTCTTCGAGGGCAAGCCCCTCACCGCTGACGAGGTCAACAAGCTCGCCGACCTCGAGTCCCGTGAGGTGCTGCTGGCCAAGCTGGCCGGTGCCATGAAGGGCAACCTGAGCAAGGCCGCGGCGACGTTCCAGGCTCCGCTCTCCCAGGCCGTGCGCCTGGTGGACGCCCTGCGTGCCGAGCGCGAGAAGGACGGTTCCGCCGAGGCTGCCTGACGGCCTCGCGAACCGCGCAGTTTTTACATCAGAAGCTAAGAAAGGTTGCCAAACATGGCGAAGCTCAGCACCGACGAGCTGCTCGACGCGTTCAAGGAAATGACGCTGATCGAGCTGTCCGAGTTCGTGAAGACGTTCGAGGACGTCTTCGACGTCAAGGCTGCCGCGCCTGTCGCGCAGGCGGGCCCGGCGCAGGCCGGCCCGGCTGCCGAGGCCGCGGTCGAGCAGGACTCGTTCGACGTCGTCCTCGAGGGCGACGGCGGCAAGAAGATCCAGGTCATCAAGGTCGTGCGTGAGCTGACCGGCCTGGGCCTCAAGGAGGCCAAGGACGCCGTCGAGAGCGCCCCCAAGGCGATCCTCGAGGGTGTCAACAAGGAGAAGGCCGAGGCCGCCAAGGCCAAGCTCGAGGGCGAAGGCGCCAAGGTCACCCTCAAGTGATCTAAGGCTCCACTGTTTTTCCTTGCGAATGGCGGG
>NZ_BOQN01000174.1 GCF_018332695.1 Paractinoplanes toevensis | reverse complement strand
AAATGCAGGCAGGGCCGATGCAGTTTCCTGGGCCCGGTCTGATGCGGGAAGATCCGCCGTACGTGTGCGGGCCACGAAGTTTGCGTGGGGCTCCTACACCGGCGGGGTAGCAACACAGTCAGTGAAAGCAGAGGAAAGGGAGGGCAGAACACCGTTGGATCGCCCGCCGTCAGAACGTAGTCGTAATTCTGAGGTGGACACCGTAGTGCCATCGCACGTCACATGGACTCCGGTCACGCTTATGCGATCCTCTCGCCGGACGCCGCCGATAGCGGCTAGGTGTGGAAACGACAAGCCGACGAACCTGTCGGTAGATGGTGTATCAACCCGTAACCCCTGGGCCCCGGCGCTTCGTGCGCCGGGGCCCTCGTCATGAAGAGGTATGCATGGCCCAACCCGACGACATGCTCGACGACGACGACTACCCCGCCTACACGATGGGCCGCGCCGCGGAGATCGTCGGCGCCTCGCAGGACTTCCTGCGACGCCTCGACGAAGCGAAACTGTTTACCCCGTTCCGCTCCGCCGGCGGACACCGCCGCTACTCCCGCTACCAACTGCGCCTCGCCGCACGAGCCCGGGAGATGGTCGACCACGGCACTGCTCTGGAAGCCGCCTGCCGGATCATCATCCTCGAAGACCAGCTGGAAGAAGCCCTGCTGCACAACCAGAACCACCAGCATCAGCAGCCAGCCAACGCCGCCTGATCCGTACGCCTGACGGTCCCTTCTCCACCACGAGAGGGACCGTTTGTCGTATCCCAACCCGACCTGGATTCCCGCGGGACCCGTCGACTCAGCCGACCGCGATCAGCTCGACTGAACGCAGGTCAAGCCGGCAGCAAAGCCCGCCGCATGCCATCGCTCGCATGTCCACCGAACTGAGCAGCCTGGTCTCCACCTTCCGAGTCTGAACCGCCGGGACGGCTCACCAGGCAATATTTCCCGTGCCTCTCCGCGTCCGCTCCAAGGAGTGTCCTGGCGGTGACGCCTCCCGCAGCCCTGCCCAGTCCTGGTACAGGTGTGCACCACCGGGCGCGGTAGCCGGGCTAACTTCAGCGTATGAGTCCTCGGCGTGGTGCTGATCCGGCTGTTGGGGAGCGGATTCGGGGGCGGCGGCTGCTTCGGGGGTGGAGTGTTCGGTTTGCCGCCAGTCGGGCTGGGGTTTCGCATGCCACCTGGAGTCGGATCGAACGGGGGCTGCAGGCGGCTGACAACCGGTTCACGCTGGCGGCCATTGCCGGGGCGCTCGAATGTGCGCCCGCGGACCTCGCCGGGATCGGGGTTCCTGCGCCGGACCGGACCACTGCGGCGGCTCAGGCCGGGGTACTCGGTTTGCGTCGGGCCCTCATCGATATCGACCTGACCGAGCCGCCGGCCGGGGACGCGCCGGCCGAGGATGCGCCGCCCGGGGGCGCCCCGCCGGTGGCCGAGCTGAGCCGTCGTGTTGCCCTCGCCGACGCTCTGCACGCGGCCTGCGATTATGCCGGTGCCGCTCGCCTGCTTCCGGGTCTGCTGCGCGCTCTGCACACCGAGACGGCCGGGCCGGATCATCCTGAGGCGTTGCGGCTGCTCTGCGACGCTACCCACATCGCCTCGTCGGTGCTGCGCAGCCTTGGGCATCCCTCGGACGCCTGGCTGGCCGCGGAGCGGTGCCGGGACGCGGCCGATGCGGCCGACGACCCGCTGCTGCGAGGTTACGCGGCGTACGCCCTGGCCGGCGCGGCCATCGCCTGCGGGTCCTACCAGCGGGGGCAGACGCTTGCCGAGCGGGCCGCCGGCGATCTGGGCCGGCACCTCGGCCGGCCGGGAGGGTCGGAGGTTCTCGGACAGCTGCACCTGGTTGCCGCGCTGGCCAGCCGGTTTCGGCATCGGCTGGACGACAGCCGCGACTGGCTGGCCGAGGCGGCGGTGCTGGCCCGCCGCACCGGCGAGACCGACACCAAGGGCCTGTTCTTCGGTCCTACCAATGTGGACATCTGGCGGATGAGCATCGAGGTCGAGGACGGCGACCCGGCGCTGGTGGTGGAGATCGCCCGGCGCACCGATCCGGCGGCGATCCCGGCCGGCGTACGGCAGGTCTTCTACTACGCCGACACCGCCCGAGCCCTGGCCCGGGTCGGCGGGCGGGATCGGGAGGCGATCCGGTTCCTGCTCGTCGCGGAGCGGATCGCGCCGCAGCACGTACGCACGTCGGTCGAGCTTGCGGAGGCCATCCGGGTTCTGCTCGAGCGGTCCCGCCGACAGGCCGGCGGCACCGAGCTGCGCGCGCTGTCCGAACGCATGCAGGTCAATTAGTCCCAGCAGAGGCAGAACGGCTTGCCGGCCGGGTCGTTGTAGACCCGCCAGTTGTCGCCGGCGAAGGGCAGCGCGGTGGCACCGAGCTTCAGCGCCGCCGGTTCGGCCACCTCGATGTCGTCGACCGTGACGTCGAGGTGGAACTGCTGCGGGTGGGCGGGGTCGGGCCAGCGCGGCGCCCGGTAGTCGGTGATCTGCTGGAACATCACCGGCTGTTTCCCGTCCTCGCCGATCATCGCCATACCCTCACCTTCGTAGGTGACGGGTTTGCCGAGGAGTTCGGCGTAGAACGCGCTCAGCTCCTTGGCGTCGGGGCAGTCGAGCATCAAGCCCGTGCCAGCGGTCGACGACAGGCACAGGTCGAACGGATGCCCGGCCGGGTCGGCCAGCGTGTACCACTTCTCGTTCTTGCGCAGCAGCTCGGCGCCGAGCTCGACCGCCTGCGCCGAGCCGGCCTCCAGGTCGGGCACGCGCAGGTCGAGGTGCGCCTGCTGCGGGTACGCCGGATCGGGCCACCGGGGCGCCACGTGATCGGGGCTGAGCTGGATGGCGACGCGCCACTCGTCCCCGGTCTCCAGCGCGATCCAGTCGTCACCGGAGTACCTCTCGGTCCAACCGGCGAAGGCCGACCCGGCGAAGGCCGAACCGGCGAGGGCTGAATAGAACGAGGCCAGCCGCCGGATGTCGGGTGCATCGAGCACCACCGTACGCAACGTACCGATCATGGGGAATCCTCCAAGGCTGTCCCGCCCAATTCAGCCACGACGTGGGCGTCCAGCGCGAGTGAATCGCCGGTGCGGACCGCGACCGCGACCGCGTTCACCGCGTAGGCGACCAGGTCGGGCACGTCCACCGGAAGGTGGTGGCCGGAGTTCTCGGCGACGATCAGCGGTGCCCGCCACTCGCGGGCGAGCAGTTGCTGGCTCACGTGCCACAGATCGTCTATCGCCGGGTGCGGGATGTAGCGGTACTCCGGGATCCACCAGTGGCGTCGGCGGGTGACGACGACGGCCGGCACGTCCAGGGGCGAGACCTGCAGCAGTTCCACGTGGCCGGCGATCACGTCGACCGTGGTGGCGCCGGGGTCGTCGCCGTCCACCAGGAAGTCTGTTTCCGGCCAGGTCAGGCTCTGCGGCAGCGACGCCTCCAGGAACACCATGCCGGCCACGCGCTCGGGGTGACGCTGGGCGAACAACCGGGCGATCGAGCCACCGATCGAGTGCCCCACCAGCACGAACGGCTCGGTGACGCCCTGCCCGTCCAGCAGCTCGGCCAGTTCGTCGGCGAAGGCGCTGAACGGCAGCGGCGGGTTGGGTGCGTGGCGCGGCGGCGCATCACCGCAGGCGGGACGGTCGTAGGTGAGGACGGCCGCGCCGGGGAGGCGGTCGATGACGGGTTTCCACACGTCGCCGCCGTGGCCCAGGGCCGCGATGAACACGATCAGGGGCGGATCACCGGCCCGCATACTGATCGTCATCTCTGCGATGCTAAACGTAACCAGAGAGATCGGCCAGCGGGGCGAAAGGGCTGGGCAGCGGCACTGCCGACAGGGCAGGCTGTAGGGCGTGACTGGCAGAACTGACGCGCGGCTCAAGGAGCTTGCGCTGCTGCGCCGGGTGCGGGACCGGATCGACCGGGACTACGCACAGCCGCTCGACGTGGAGGCGCTGGCCCGTGGGGTGCACATGTCGGCCGGTCATCTCAGCCGGGAGTTCCGGGCGGCCTACGGCGAGTCGCCGTACAGCTACCTGATGACCCGCCGGATCGAGCGGGCCATGGCCCTGCTGCGCCGCGGCGACCTGTCGGTCACCGACGTCTGCTTCACCGTGGGTTGTTCGTCGCTCGGCACTTTCAGTACGCGTTTTTCCGAACTCGTCGGCATGTCACCGAGCGTCTACCGACGGATGGCCGCCGAGGACGCGGCCGGCATCCCGGCCTGTGTCGCCAAGCAGATCACCCGGCCGATCAGGAATCGAGAAGCAGTCCCCGGCCGCGCCACCTAACGTGATCGGCATGAGCATTCTCATTCACCAGACGTTCCTGCCGGCCGACGATCCGGAGAAGTCACTCGCCTTCTATCGGGACGCCCTCGGGTTCGAGGTGCGTAACGACGTCGGCTATGGCGACCTGCGCTGGATCACGATCGGCCCGAAGGATCAGCCGCAGACCTCGATCGTGCTGAACCCGCCGGCCGCCGACCCGGGCATCACCGACGCCGAGCGCCGCACGATCGCCGAGATGATGGCGAAGGGCAGTTACGCGGGCATCGTGCTGGCGACCGAGGACCTCTCCGGTGCGTTCGACCGCATCCAGGCGACCGGCGCCGAGGTGGTTCAGGAGCCGATGGACCAGCCGTACGGCGTCCGCGACTGCGCCTTCCGCGACCCGGCCGGCAACATGGTCCGGATCAGCCAGCTCTGAAGATGCCCGGAGGGCAGCGCCCTCCGGGCATCGACGGATCAGAGACGGGTCAGAGACCGGTCAGAACAGCCAGCCCGGCCAGAAGATGCCGGTGCTGAAACCCGTGGACCACTGGTGGTCGGTGCAGGTCAGCTTGGTGGCGAACCGCTGGTCGTCCAGGATGGCCACGACGCCGCGGTTGTAGGTGCCGAGGCCCCAGCCGATGCCGGTGACGGTCAGCCCCGGGTTGGTGGCGATGATCTGGGCAAGCGTCTTGTTGGTCGCGTAACTGCCGCCGCCGACGCCCGTGACGCCGTTGAGGGTGGTGGCGGACGTCCACAGCTTGCCGGTCGTGACGTCCCACTCGGTGCGGACGTTGCGCTGCGGGTTCGACGGCAGGTTGTAGTACGGCTCGTAGACCAGCGTGGCCTCGGCGCCGGCCCGGGTGCGCACGTAGATGTGGTACGACGGCAGCGCGGCGTTGTTGACGGTCTGGTTGGTGTCGTCGACGTAGGTGTCGAGCTTCACCGTCTCGTAGTTCATCTCGTTGACCGAGTCGGCCGCCACCGGCAGCAGGAACCGGGTCTTCCACGACACCTTGTCGGTGTCGACCGTCCGGGACGTGGTCAGCTTGACCCCGTCGGCACCGATGGCGGCGGTTGCGGTGCCGACCTTTTCCACCCCGGCCAGGTTGCTGTGCTTGTCTACCCCGCACGGGCGGTGCGAGGCAGCGCTGGCCGGCTGGGCGCTGACGGCCAGCCCGGCCGCCGCGACCATCGTCAAGGAAAGCGCAGCGATCCGCCGCGCACGAATTCGTGTCGTAACATTTTCGAGGACCATGGCATCGTTATACCCGCTTTGTCCATTTTGACCCTTATCTAGCAACGCCGAAGTGACACGATCGGGCGGCATATGCAGAGTGCATCTTCCAGTGCTTATCCGCCGATGCTGACGAAGACGTTGTCGATCTCGCCGGCGAACTGATCGTTGCCCTCGGCCGGCCCCTTTCCGCCGATCCGCAGCGGCTCGGCGTTGGCGATCGCGACCCGGGCCGGGACCCGCACCGACGCTCGCGGCACGCCGTCGACCGAGAGGGTCAACCGCCCCTCGGCACGCCGGCAGGTCAGGCTGTGCCAGCTTCCGTCGGCGACGTCCAGCCACGGCTCGGCCCGATAGATGCCCCCGCGCCGCCCGACGATCACGCAACTCGGGTGGCCCAGCCGGTGGTCCACCTGCAGTTTGTACTGGCTGACCCCGCCGACCGAGTAGCCCTTCTGCACCACGTTCGCCCCGTCGGCCAGGTCCCCGCGTGTCATCAGCACCGATGCCCCGTACTCGATCGGTCTTGTCCCTGGGTTGAGGCTGTCGTCCCGGAAGCCCTCGAGGATTGCCCGCGGGCAATCCGCATCGCTGGCCAGGGTGCATCGGTCCGGGTAGGCGACGGCCAACCCCAACCCTTGCGGTACGAGTCGGAGCGCGCCCCCGTTCTCGCCGAGGGGACGCAGTTGCCGCCCGCCGTTGATGTCGGTGATCGGCTTGTGGATGCCGCCGTCGAACGTGTAGCGAACGGTGACCGGCGTCGCGGCCGTCGCGATGCGCGGCGACACCGGCTCGGGGAAGGGCGGAATGCTGGGGAGGACGCCGGCGACCGGGGGCGGGACCCGCAGCGCGGCCGAGTGGGTGGCCAGCGAGTCGTGGCGGGCGAGGAGCAGACCGGCGGAGAGAAGCAGCACGCCCGGCAGGGCGAGCCACCACCTGATGCGAAACATGCGGATATTGTCCGGATTGTCGACGCAGACGCCGAATCCAAGCCTCTATCGCTCCACAAACCACTCGGACGAGTGGCCCGACCGGTAAACGCCCAGACCCGCGGCCGCCGGAAACAGGATGGCGGCCAGGATTGTCAACAATCGGTGCGCAGTAGCGCAGGACAATTGGAATGACTCAAGAAACCTGTCACCTCGATTGTTGACAATCGGCCTCCGGGCCCTAGGCTGGGTCCGCGGGCACAGCCAAGGGGAGGCCGACATGAGGACCGTCGTAGTCACCGATCCGCCCCGGGCGGACATCGAGTCGGCCGAGACCCTGGGCGAATACGGCGTGGCCACCGTGCACGAGGCCCTCGGCCGGGTCGGCTACCTGGGCCCCGAGTTCCGCCCGGCCTGGCCCGGCGCCAAGATGGGCGGCACCGCGGTGACCGTGGTCTGCTGGCCCGGCGACAACCTGATGATCCACGTGGCCGTCGAGCAGTGCCGGCCCGGCGACGTGCTGGTGGTGGCGACCAACTCGCCGTCCACCGACGGCCTCTTCGGTGAGCTCTTCGCCGGGGCGCTACGGCAGCGCGGGGTCCGGGGCGCGGTGCTGGCCAGTGGCGTACGCGATGTGGCTGATCTTCGGGAAATGGGTTTTCCGGTGTGGTCCCGCGCGATCAGCGCGCAGGGCTCGGTGAAGGCGACGGCCGGCGCGGTGAACGTGCCGATCGTGCTCGGCGGCCAGACCATCCACCCGGGCGACGTCATCCTCGGCGACGACGACGGTGTCACCCTGGTGCCGCGCGCCGACGTGCCGCGCGCCCTGACCGCCGCCAAGGCCCGCCTCGACAAGGAGGCGGCGACCCGGGCCGCGTTCGCCGAGGGCGAGCTCGGCCTCGACCGTTACGGCTTGCGCCGGCGCCTGCCCGAGCTGGGCATCGAGTACGTCTCCTACGAGGAGTACGTCAAAGGTGACTGATTACGACAGCACCGGCGTGCGCTGCATGATGCTGCGCGGCGGCACCTCGCGCGGCCTGTTCTTCGAGGCCGCCGATCTGCCCGCGCGGACCGAGGAGCGCGACGATCTGCTGCTGCGCCTGATGGGCACGCCCGATCCGCGCCAGATCGACGGCCTGGGCGGTTCCACCTCGCTGACCAGCAAGGTCGCCGTGATCTCCCGGTCCGAGCATCCGGCCGCCGACATCGACTACCTGTTTCTCCAGCTCGGCGTCGACGAGCCCACCGTCAGCGACCGGCAGAACTGCGGCAACATTTTGGCGGGGGTCGGCCCGTTCGCGGTGGAACGCGGCCTGGTGCCGGTTTCCGGGGACGACACATCCGTACGCATCAGAATGGTCAATTCGGACAGTGTCGCCGTCGCTTCCTTCGCCACTCCCCAAGGCCGCGTCGAATACCGCGGTGACGTCACCATCTCCGGGGTGCCCGGCACCGCGTCCCCGGTGATCCTCGGTTTCACCGACACCGAGGGCTCGGCGACCGGCCGCCTGTTGCCGACCGGGCAGGTCCGCGACTCGATCGACGGCATCGACGTGACCTGCGTCGACAACGGCATGCCGGTAGTCCTCGCGATGGCTGGGTCGTTCGGCCTGACCGGCTACGAATCGCACCCGGAACTGAGCGAAGATCAGCCGCTGCTGGATCGGATCGACGCGTTCCGCCGCAAGGCCGGCCAGTTGATGGGCCTCGGCGATCCGGCCGGCACCTCGGTGCCCAAGACCGTCCTGCTGGCGCCGCCCCGGGACGGCGGCCAGCTGTCGACCCGGTCGTTCATTCCGGTGCAGCCGCACACGTCGGTCGGCGTGCTGGCCGCGATCAGCGTGGTCACCGGCATGCTGCTGCCCGGCGCGGTCGGTCACGAGCTCACCGCGGACTGGCCGACCTCCCGGATCGACGTCGAGCATCCGACCGGCCACCTGCTGGTCGATGTCGTCGTGGAGGACGGCGCGGTGGTCCGCTCCGGCGTGGTCCGCACCGCTCGCAAGCTCTTCGACGGCGTCGCGTTCCCCCGCGCCGGATCCCCCAGGGAGTAATCAGTGCTGCATGAGATCGCGCACCTGGCGCACATCGAGATCCGCACTCCCGTCCTCGACGAGAGCGTCGCGTTCTTCACCAACTATCTGGGGCTGACCCCGAACGGCGAGGCCGGCGACTCGGTCTTCCTGCGCGCCTGGGACGACTACGAGAACATCACCATCAAGCTCACCGCCCACGCGACCTCGGGGGTGGGCCGCACCTATCTGCGCGCGGCCGGCCCCGAGGCGCTGGACCGGCGGGTCCGGGAGATCAAGGCGACCGGTCGCGGCATCGGCTGGCAGGACGGCGATCCCGGCTACGGCCCCACCTACGTCTTCACCGACCCGGACGGCCACGAGCTCGGCCTCTACTACGAGAGCACCTGGTATCAACCGCCGCCGGAGTTGAAGCCCGCGCTGAAGAACCAGGCCCAGGCCTACCCGGCCCGGGGGGTCAGCGTGCGACGCCTCGATCACATCAACTACCTCGGTGTCGATGTCGAGGCCAACCGCGATTACCTGCGCGACACCCTGGGCGCACGGGTCACCGAGCAGATCGTGCTCGACGACGGCAGCATCGCGGGCAGCTGGACCACGTTCACCAACAAGGGCTACGACGCCGTCTACACCCGCGACCGCACCGGCACCAACGGCCGGCTGCACCACATCGCGTTCGCCACGGACACCCGCGAGGACATCCTCAAGGCCGCCGACATCGCCCTCGAGCAGGGCGTCTTCATCGAGACCGGCCCGCACAAACACGCCATTCAACAAACCTTCTTCCTGTACGTGTACGAGCCCGGCGGCAACCGCATCGAGTTGTGCAACGCCGGAGCACGCCTGGTGATCGCCCCCGACTGGCAACCGGTGAACTGGACCGAGACCGAGCGGCGGAAGGGCCAGGCGTGGGGCCTGAAGACGATCGACTCTTTCCACACGCACGGCACACCACCGGTCGAAGGGGCTCACCTGTGATCATCGACTGCCACGGGCACTACACGACGGTGCCGGCGGCGCACACCGCGTGGCGGGCGGCTCAGCTTTCGAGTGAGACGGCGCCGGCCTACCCGACGATTTCGGACGACGAGATCCGCGAGTCGATCGAGGGCAGCCAGCTGCGGCTGATGCGCGAACGCGGCGTCGACCTGACGATCTTCTCGCCGCGCGCGTCGGCCATGGCCCACCACGAGGGTGACGAGACGACCAGCCGGCAGTGGGCCGAGGCCTGCAACGACCTGATCTACCGGGTCACCCGGCTCTTCCCGGACAGCTTCGCCGGGGTCTGCCAGCTGCCGCAGTCGCCGGGGGTGCCGATCGCCAACTCGATCGGCGAGCTGCGCCGCTGCGTCGAGGAGCTGGGCTTCGTCGGCTGCAATCTCAACCCGGACCCGAGCGGCGGCCACTGGAACTCGGCGCCGCTGACCGACCGCAGCTGGTACCCGTTCTACGAGGCGATGGTCGAGCTGGACGTGCCGGCCATGGTGCACGTGTCGGCGGTGACCAACCCGAACTTCCACGCCACCGGTTCGGCCTATCTGAACGCCGACACCACCGCGTTCATGCAGTTCCTCCAGAGCGACCTGTTCAAGGACTTCCCCGACCTTCGGATGATCATTCCGCACGGCGGCGGCGCGGTTCCGTACCACTGGGGTCGCTTCCGCGGGCTGGCCGACATGCTGGACCGGCCGCCGCTGGCCGAGAGCGTGATGCGCAACGTCTTCTTCGACACCTGCGTCTACCACCAGCCCGGCATCAACCTGTTGTTCGAGGTCATCGATCTGGACAACCTGATGTTCGGCTCGGAGATGGTCGGCGCGGTCCGCGGCATCGACCCGACCACCGGTCACTACTTCGACGACACCCGCCGCTACGTCGAGGCGTTGGGCCTGTCGGACGAAGATCGCGCCCGGGTCTTCGAGCACAACGCCCGCCGGGTCTACCCGCGGCTCGCCGCTTAGGGGATGTATGTCCGACCAGACCATCGCGACCGACAAACTGCGCATCGCCATCCTCGGTGGTGAGTACCTGCCGGGCGAACGCCTGGTCGAGGCCCAGTTGTGCGAGCGGCTCGGGGTGAGTCGCTTCAACGTGCGGGCGGCCATCCAGGAACTCGCGGCGGACGGCCTGGTGAAGGTCGAGCGCAACAAGGGCGCGCACGTCCGGAAGGTGTCGATCGACGAGGCCGTCGAGATCACCGAGGTGCGTATGGTGCTCGAGGGCCTGGTCGCGGCGCGGGCCGCGGCCAAGGTGACCGACGCACAGGCCAGCGAGCTGGACGAGATCGGGCTGCTGATGCGGCGGGCGGTCAGCGCCGGCGAGTTCCGCCGCTACAGCGACCTGAACTCGCGGCTGCACAGCCTGATCCGCGGCATCGCCGGACACAGCACCGCGGACGGGATCATCGAGACGCTGCGCGGGCAGCTGGTGCGGCACCAGTTCATGCTGTCGCTGCACCCCGGCCGTCCGGCGATCTCACTGCCTCAGCACGAGCGGATCATCGAGGCGATCCGGGAACGGGATCCGAAGGCCGCGGAGGACGCGATGCGCGCCCACATCGCCAGCGTCATCGAGGCGCTCCGCGACATGGATGCGGGGGAGACACGATGAGGATCGCGGTGCTCGGACTCGGCGAGGCCGGCGGCCTGATCTCGGCCGACCTGGCGGCGGCCGGCGCGGACGTACGCGGCTACGACCCTCGGGTCGACCCGCCCCCCGGAGTTGCCGGGTTCCCGAGCGCCGCCGAGGCGTGTGCCGGCGCGGCCCTGGTGCTCAGCCTCAACAGCGCCGCCGACGCCCCGGACGCGCTGGCCGAGGGGCTGCCCGGCTGCGAACCGGGCACGATCTGGGCCGACCTCAACACCGCTTCGCCGGGCGAGAAGGAAGCGCTGGTGGGGCCGGCGGGCGATCTCCGGCTGGTCGACGTGGCGATGATGGCACCGGTGCCCGGCCACGGCCTGCGCGTCCCGATGACCGCGAGCGGCCCGGCCGCCGCCGCGTTCGCCACGGCGATCGCCCCGTTCGGGGCGAAGGTCACCGTGCTGGACGGGCCGGTCGGCGCGGCCGCCACCCGGAAACTCCTGCGCAGCGTGTTCTACAAGGGACTGGCGGCGGCCGTCCTGGAGGCGACTGCCGCGGCCGAGGCGGCCGGTCTGTCCGACTGGCTGCGCGGCAACATCGCCGAAGAATTGGTCAAGGCGGATGCGGCGACGCTGGAACGCCTGCTCACCGGCTCGAAGACGCATGCCGTCCGCCGGATCCACGAGATGGAGGCGGCCGAGCGCCTGCTCGGCGACCTGGAGGTGCCGGCCCGGGTCACCCGGGCCGCCCGAGACTGGCTCGCCGACCTCGCCTAGCAGTGTTGTCACGATTGTTAACAATCTGTTCCGGGGTCGCTGACCCCTGCCATCTGGCGCTTCGCAACAGCTCTGCTAACGCCAGGCAAAATCGTTGACAATCCTGTAACCGAGGCTCTAGCGTTCCTGCAAGTGGCTCGGGACACACTGCGCCCTTCGGGCCGAGACATTGGTCTGCGTAACTGTAGATCCTTCGTGTTCGCGATCCGTACCAGTCAATTCCGACCAGTGGAAACATCCGGTTCCAATGACGTAGAGGTTGCTGAGAACCATGTTGAGAACACGGCTCATCGCTTTGTTTGCCGTAACCGCCCTGGCCGCGAGTGCGGCCGGCTGCGGCGGCTCCGACGATTCCTCCGACAACGGCTCCGCAGCCGGCGGTGCCGACAAGGTCAAGGTCGGGGTCATCCCGATCGTTGACGTGGCACCGATCTACCTCGGCAAGGCCAAGGGCTTCTTCACGAAGCAGAACATCGACCTCACGCTGGAGCAGGCCCAGGGCGGCGCGGCGATCGTGCCGGCCGTGGTCAGCGGGCAGTACCAGTTCGGCTTCAGCAACGTGGTCTCGCTGATGCTCGGCCAATCCAAGAACGTGCCGATCAAGGCGGTCGCCAACGGCAACAACGCCACCGCCGACCCGGCCAAGGACTTCAGCGGCCTGGTCGTCAAGGACCCGGCGATCACCCGCCCCAAGGACCTCGAGGGTAAGACGGTCGCCAGCAACACCTTGAAGAACATTGTGGACACCTCGGTGAAAGACCTGGTCCGCAAGGACGGCGGCGACCCGTCGAAGGTCAAGTTCGTCGAAATCGGGTTCCCCGACATGTCTGCGGCGCTCGACGCCGGCCGGGTGCAGGCGATCTTCGTGGTGGAGCCGTTCCTGGCCTCGGCCAAGGCCAAGGGCTGGAAGACGATCGGCTCGTTCGCCGCGGTCAGCCCGAACCTCACCATCTCGGCGTACTTCACCTCGGCCCAGTTGCTCGGCGAGAAGGCCGACCTGGCCAAGCGCTTCACCGAGGCCATGAAGGAGTCGCTGGCCTACGCCGACGCCCACCCCGACGAGGTGCGGCAGATCGTCACGACCTACACGACGATCAAGGCGGAGGCCGCGGCGCAGATGACGTTGCCGAAGTTCGCCAGTGACATCGACAAGACCTCGCTGGACACGATGAGCAGCATCCTGGTCCAGGAAGGCCTGCTCACGGCCCCGGCCGATACGGCGAAGCTGGTCCAGTGACGACCTCGCCACTCACCCTGCGTAGGGCCGGAGACTCTCCGGCCCTGCTCGGGCTGCTCGGGATCGTCGGATTCGCGGCGCTCCTGGAGATCCTGCCGCGGGTAGGCGTACTCAAAGCGGAGTATTTTCCGCCCACCAGCAAGATCATCGCGGCCCTGTTCGACGAGTTCGGCCGCGGTGGTTTCTGGCAGGCCGTGGTCGGCACGGTCACGACCTGGCTGATCGGGCTGGCGATCGCCGTCGTGGCCGGCATCGTGCTCGGCATCGTCATCGGGTCGGTGCCGGCGCTGCGGCTCGCCACCGCGTCCACCATTGAGTTCCTCCGGCCGATCCCGTCAGTGGCCCTGCTGCCGCTCGCGATCGTGCTGTTCAGCGCCCCGATCCGGTCAATCCTGCTGCTGGTCGTCTACGCCTCCTTCTGGCAGGTGCTGATCCAGGTGCTGCACGGCGTGACCGACGTCGACCCGGTCGCCCGGGAGACCGCGGCCTCCTACCGCCTGAACCGCTGGCGGCAGGCCCGCTACCTGGTCTGGCCGACCACCCTGCCCTACGCGATGACCGGCATCCGCCTGGCCGCCTCGGTGGCGCTGGTCCTCACCATCACCGGTGAGCTGCTGATCGGCGGCACGAAGGGCATCGGCGAGGAGATCGCCGTGGCGCAGAGCAGCATCGCGGTGCCGTCGATGTATGCGCTGATCGTCGTGTCCGGTCTCATCGGCCTGATCGCCAACCTGGCCACCCGCCGAGCCGAGCGCCTGGTGCTCGCCTGGCACCCCTCGGTGCGAAGGGAGCTCCCGCTATGAGTCGCGTCCTGAGCCGGACCGGCCTGCTGGTCGGTCTCCCGGTGGTCCTGCTGGTCACCTGGTGGTTCGCCAGCGCCGGCAGCAAGAGCTTCTACCAGCCCCCGCTGGAAACCATCATCAAGGTCTTCCCGGACACCTGGACCGGCGCCCGCTTCAAGAGCGACGTCTTCCCCAGCCTGATCCGGCTGTTCATCGGGTACGGCCTGGCCGTCCTGATCGGCATCACCCTCGGCGTGCTGATCGGCGCCAACCGCCGGCTGCGCTCGCTGCTCGAGCCGCTCCTGGAGTTCCTCCGGGCCATCCCGCCGCCGGTGCTCGTGCCGATCCTGATTCTCGTCGCCGGCATCGGAAACCCGACCAAGGTGCTGGTCATCGTGGTCGGCGGCCTCTGGCCGGTGCTGCTGAACACGGTCGAGGGGGTCCGCGGCGTCGACGAGGTGCTGTCCGACACCTGCCGCAGTTACCGCATCGGCGGCTGGCTCCGGCTGCGCACCTTCGTCCTGCGGGCGGCCAGTCCGCAGATCGTGGTCGGCGCTCGCCAGGCGCTGTCCATCAGCATCATCATGATGGTCATCGGCGAGCTGCTCGGCGCCACCAACGGCCTCGGCTACACGGTCGTCGAGTTCCAGCGCGGCTTCCAGATCCCCGAGATGTGGAGCGGCGTGTTCGTCCTGGGCCTGCTCGGCGTCCTGCTGTCGCTGGCCTTCACCCTCGTCGAGCGGCGAGTCCTGAACTGGTACCACGGCGCGCGCGCCGCCGAGCGCAGCGGTCACTAGGAGGTTTCGGTGCTGGAGATCAAGTCACTCCGCAAGACATACGGCGGCCAGGGCCGCACCGTCGAGGCGCTGCGCGACATCACGCTGACCGTCGAGGACGGCCAGTTCGTCTGCGTCGTCGGCCCGTCCGGCTGCGGCAAGACCACGCTGCTGCGCTGCCTCGGCGGCCTGCTCTCGCCGACCTCCGGCGAGGTCAAGGTCGCGGGACAAACGGTCACCGGTCCGCCGGACGGCTTGGCGATCGTCTTCCAGGAGTACGGGCGGAGCCTGTTCCCGTGGCTGCGGGTCGCCGAGAACATCGAGCTTCCACTGAAGTCCAAGGGCGTCGCCAAGGCCGAGCGCCGCCAGCTCGTCGACGAGTCACTGAAGGCGGTGGGTCTCGGCGACGCCGGCAAGGCGTACCCGTGGCAACTCTCCGGCGGCATGCAGCAGCGCGTCGCCATCGCCCGGGCGATCGCCTTCCAACCCAAGGTGCTGCTGATGGACGAGCCGTTCGCGGCCGTCGACGCGCAGACCCGGGCCGACCTGGAAGACCTCGTCCGCACGGTGTGGCAGCGGTTCGGCATGACCATGCTGTTCGTCACCCACGACATCGACGAGGCCGTCTATCTCGGTCAGCGGGTCGTGGTGCTCTCCGCGTCGCCGACCAGCGTGCTGGAAAACCTCGACATCGACCTGTCCGACGAGCGCGACCAGCTCAAGACGCGCTCCGAGGCGCGCTTCGTCGAATTGCGCTCGCACGTCTACGCCCGCATCCAGGAGGCGAAGGGCGTCGCCGCCGCTTAAGCGGCCGGCAGCGGGTGGGCCGGCTCGCCGACCACGGCGTGGATCACGTCGTCCAGGGTGATCACGCCGAGCGGCTGGCGGCCGTCGCTGACCAGCACGATGTGCAGGCGGTCGCGGCGCATGGCCAGCAGCAGATCGGCGAGCGTGCGGTTCGGCGGCACGGTGGCCAGCGGCCGGATGACGTCGGCCGGGATCGGCCGGCGGCGCTGCCCCGCCGCGTACCCCAGGATGTCCTTGACGTGCACGAAGCCCAGCACCCGCCGGGTCTCCCGCTGCACCACCGGGAAGCGGGACCGCCCGGTGCGGGTGGCCACCTCCTCGATGGTCGCCGGTGATGCGTCGTCGGCCACCGTCGTCACCCCCGACCAGGGGCGCAGCGTGTCGGCGGCGGTGCGGTCGTTGAGGCCCAGGGCGGCGTGGATGCGGGCGTACTGCTCCGAACCGAGCAGGCCCTCGCTGCGCGCCTGGGTGACCATGCCGGCCAGTTCCTCGGCCGTGAAGACGGTCTTCACCGAGTCGGTCGCCTCGATCTTCCACAGCTTCAGCACCGTCCGCGACGCCCAGCGCATCGCGTTGAGCAGCGGCTTGGTGCCGGTGCAGAAGGCCAGCATGAACGGGCCGAGGATGAGAGCCGACTGTTCCGGCCCGGCCAGCGTGATGTTCTTCGGCACCATCTCGCCGACCACCGTGTGCAGGAAGACCACCACGACCAGGGCCAGCACGAACGCGACCGGGTGGATCATGTTCTCGGGCAGGCCGATCGTCGTGAACGGACCCTCCAGCAGATGCGCGAGCGCCGGCTCGGCGAGCGCACCGAGACCGAGCGAGCAGATGGTGATGCCCAGTTGGGCACCCGCGATCATCAGCGGGATCTGGTTCATCGCGGAGAGAGCCCAGCGGGCGCGCTTGCTGGTGGCGGCGAGCGGTTCCAGAGCCGTACGCCGGGAGGCGATCAGCGAGAACTCGCCGCCCACGAAAAGCCCGTTGCCGAGCAGCAGCAGGATCGTGACCAGGATCTTAATCATCGGCGGGCTCCATCGGCGCCACGACCCGGACCTGCTCGACCCGATGCCGGTCGACCTCCATGACGGTGAACTCCCAGCCGTGGTCCATCAGTGACTCGCCCGCCACCGGGATGTGGCCGAGCCGGGCGAGCAGAAAGCCGGCCAGAGTTTCGTACGGCCCCTCGGGCAGCGCGAACCCGGTCTGCTCCATCAGCTCGTCCTCACGCAGCAGCCCGTCGACCACGAAGGTCTTCTCGCCGCCCGGTGCGGTCAGCTCCAGCGTTCCGGCCTCGTCGACCTCGGTGTCGTACTCGTCGGCGATCTCCCCGACCAACTCCTCGATCAGGTCCTCGACGGTGACCACGCCGTCGGTGCCGCCGTACTCGTCGACCACGATGGCCAGGTCGGCGTCGGCCGCCCGGAGGACCGCGAGCACCTTGTCGAGGCTGAGGCTCTCCGGCACGTACACCGGCTCCTTGGCGATGGTCGCGACGCGAGTCGCGGCACGTCGCTCGAGTGGCACCCCGAGGGCGTCCGGCACGCCGACCACCCCGGTGACCACGTCGATGGTGTTCTCGTAGACCGGGAACCGGGTGTGCCCGGTCTCCCGGGCCACCGCGATCAGGTCGGCGACGCTCGCCGTGGTCTTGAGCCCGACCACGTCGACCCGGGGCGTCATGGCCTTGGCCGCGCGTTTCTCGCCGAAGCGGATCGTCCGGCGCATCAGGGTGGCCGTCTCGTTGGGCAGCGCGCCGGCCCGGGCGCTGATCGCGGCGAGCAGGCCCAACTCCTCCGGGGAGCGGGCGCTGGCCAGCTCCTCCTGCGGCTCGATGCCGATCCGCCGGACCAGCCAGTTGGCCGAGCCGTTGAGGCCGGCGATCAGCCACCGGAAGATCTTGGAGAACGTACGCAGCGGCGCCGCGGTGGCCAGCGCGACCCGCATCGGCCGGGCGAGCGCCGCGTTCTTCGGCACCAGCTCGCCGAAGAGCATCGAGAGCAGGGTCGCCACGATCAGCGCGAGCGCGTGGGTGATCCCCTCGGTGGCGTCGCCGGCAATCGGCTCGATCAGCGGATCGAAAAGCTTGGACAGCGCCGGCTCGGCGAGGTAACCGGTGAGGATCGTGGCCAGGGTGATGCCGAGTTGGGTGCCGGAGAGCTGGAACGAAAGACCATGGAGTACGTGCTGGACCGTCCGGGCCCGCCGATCACCCTCCCGGGCGCGTTTGTCGATCTCGGCCCGGTCGACGGTGACCAACCCGAACTCGGCCGCCACGAAGAACGCGTTGGCCGCCGTGAGCAGCGCGAACGCCCCCAACGGGAGCACCGCGGTCACGAGCACTCCGTCCATGATCGGCTTCACCTCGGTCCTCATTGTGCCGGACCGCCCATGCACGTGCGTGAACACGGGTCCCGTGCGCCTCCGGCGGCTACCGTCAAGTCATGAGCCTTGCGGAGGAGTTCCTACTTCTGGCGTACGACGAGAGCGGCGCGCCGCTTACCGACGGCACGCACCTGGACAACGGACTCGGCGGGGCTCTCCTGCTGGAGTTGGCGCTGGCCGAGCGGGTCGACGTCGAGGACAAGCGGGTCGTGGTGCTCTCCGCGGAACCGACCGGTGACGCTCTGACCGATCAAGCTTTATCGATGATCGTCTCTTTGGACAAAACCCGTAAACCCGGTCATTGGATTACCAAGCTGTCCAAGCAGGCCCGGCCGCGGGTGCTGGAGAAGCTCGTCGCCGAGGGTGTGCTGACCGTCGAGAAGGATCGGGTGCTGTGGGTTTTCCCACGCACGCTGTACCCGCCGGCCACCGGTGAACTGCCCGCCGTCGAGGCCGAGGCCCGGGAACGCCTCCGTGCCGCCGTACTCGGCACCGGCCCGGTCGAGCCGCGCACGGCGGCGCTCTGCGCCCTGGTCGCCGCGACCGAGCTCGACCGCAAGGTGCTCGGCGACCTGGACCGCAAGCGGGTGACGGCCCGACTCAAGGAGATCGGCGAGGGTTCGTGGGCCGCCGACGCGGTCCGCAAGACGATCGAGGAGATCCAGGCCGCCGTAATGATCGCGATCATCGCCTCCACGACGGCGGCCACCGCCGGCTCGAGCGCCTAGACCTCCTGCTTGAGCGACCGGAGCAGCACCGTCGCGACGTCGACGACCTCGACGTTGTCCTGCTGGCCCTTGGCGGTCACGCCGTCGCCCACCATCGTGTAGCAGAACGGGCAGCCGACCGCGATCGTCTTGGCCCCGGTGGCCAGGGCCTCCTCGGTGCGCTCGATGTTGATCCGCTTGCCGATCTTCTCCTCCATCCACATGCGGGCACCGCCCGCGCCGCAGCAGAAGGAACGTTCGGAGTTACGCGGCATCTCCACGAGGTTCTTGGTGGATTCGCCGAGCACCTCACGGGGAGCGTCGAAGACCCGGTTGTGCCGGCCCAAATAGCACGGGTCGTGGTAGGTCACGTCACCCTCGATCGGCTGCACCGGGGTGAGCTTGCCCTCCTTGACCAGGTGGGCCAGCAGCTGGGTGTGGTGCACCACCTCGACCTTGAGGCCGAGCTGCTCGTACTCGTTGCCCAGGGTGTTGAAGCAGTGCGGGCAGGTCGCGACGATCTTCTTGACCTTCGCTTCCTGCAAAGTCTCGACATTCTGCTGGGCGAGCATCTGGAAGACGAACTCGTTACCGATCCGGCGGGCGGGGTCACCCGTACACGTCTCGCCCTCACCCAGAATGGCGTAATCGACGCCGGCCTCGTGCAGCAGCGTGGCCACCGCCCGGGTGGTCTTCTTGGCCCGGTCCTCGAACGCTCCGGCGCAACCGACCCAGAACAGGTACTCGAAGTCCTCGGCCTCGCCTGCTCTTTTGATCTCGAAATCGAGGCCCTTGGTCCAGTCCTCGCGGGTGTTCTGCGGCGCGCCCCACGGGTTGCCCTTGTTCTCCAGGTTGCGGAGCATGACGCCGGCCTCGGACGGGAAGCTCGACTCGATCAGCACCTGATAACGACGCATGTCGACGATGTGGTCGATGTGCTCGATGTCCACCGGGCACTGCTCGACGCAGGCGCCGCAGGTGGTGCACGACCACAGCACGTCCGGGTCGATGATCCCCTGCTCTTCCTCGGTGCCGATCAGCGGGCGGTTGCCCTCGGCCAAGGCGAGCACGTCCATGTGGGCGAGCTGGGCCTCGGTGGCCTTCTCCTCGCCGGTCAGGTCCTTACCGCCACCGCCCAGCAGATAGGGAGCCTTGGCGTAGGCGTTGTCGCGCAGCGAAAGGATCATGAGCTTCGGCGACAGCGGCTTACCGGTGTTCCAGGCCGGGCACTGCGACTGGCAGCGGCCGCACTCGGTGCAGGTGGAGAAGTCGAGCAGACCCTTCCAGGTGAACTGCTCGACCTGGGCGACGCCGAACTGGTCCTTCTCCGGGTCGGCCTCCTCGAAGTCGAGGGGCTTGCCCGCGCTCATCATCGGCTTGAGCGCGCCCAGGCCGGAACCGGCCGGCTTCTCCGGGCTGCGCTTGAAGAAGATGTTGAAGAACGCCAGGAAGCGGTGCCAGGCCACCCCCATGGTCGGGTTGAGCCCGATGGTGATCAGCCAGCCCATCGAGATGAACAGCTTGACCAGCGCGACCCACGTCGGCCCGTCTTCGGCCTTTGGGAGGAGCGAGCCGACGGCGTGGCTCAGCGGTGTCGCCCAGACCGGGAACTCGAACGTGTCATTGGCGACCTTGAAACCGCGAATCAAGAACCCGCACACCAGTACGCCGAGAATCACCGCCTCGACGAAGTAGGCCTGCCACATCGTCGAGCCCAGGAACCGGCTGCGCTTCGCCCGGTTCGCTTTCTGGCGCACATAGATCAGGTAGAGGATGCCGGCCAGACCGAGGATGCCGATCCACTCGGTGACGAAGCCGTAGACGATCCAGTGCCCGATGATCGGCAGCCCGCCCTCGGGGTCGACGACCTCGAAGTACGCCTCCACGACCAGCAGGAACAGGATCATGAAGGACACCATCACGAGCCAGTGGGCAGCACCGATCGTGCTCCACTTGAGCATCCGGGTGTGACCGAGCGTCTCGGTCAGCATCTTCTTCGTCCGGGTGCCCCGGTCGGTGAAGCGCTCCGGGGCCGGTTGGCCCAGCCGGATCACCGCCGTGATGGTCAGGACTGCACGTGCCGCCAGTACGACGGCCGTGATCGTGATGACGCCCGCCAGCACGGTAGCGATGATCTGCGCTATCCCCACGTTGGTGCCCTCCTCGAACGGCCGGTCCCGGCCCCATGTTACCCACGAGTAATAGATGGCCGCGCGCGGCGGGTCAAGTGGCGCCTTGTTTCGCCGGACTTTTTGTCAGGCGAAGAGCGCACCCCGCTCACAGCGCGGGATGCGCTCAATTCGGACGAAGATCACACTACCCGCAGTAAGCGGGCACCGGAGCTCAACGCCAGCGGGACAGAATGCCCAGCGAGGCGACCATGCATCCGAAGCCGACCGCGAGATTCCAGTACGACCACGACTCGACCGGCCACTTCTGCGAGGACAGGTAGTAGACGACGAGCCAAGCGATGCCGACCACGATCAGCGTCACTGCCGTGATCGGCAGCAGGATCGGACTCGGCTTCTTGGACGCGGCTGCGGCCGCCGCGGGACGGATGTCCGTCGGCGGGGTGTAGACCTTCTTCTTGCGAACCTGAGACTTCGGCACGGTGCTCTCCTGAAGGGCAACAAGTGGTGAACAACCCACCGCTGAGCGGCTCGAGATCCCCCGATTGCTGCCCGTGGCGAATACTGTTCGACAGCTAGCGTAGTCAAGGCGGCGCACAGACCGGCACCCGCCAGGCAAGGAAAATGCGCGAAGCGGAGTTTCAGGAGGATAGGCCCGTGGAATACACGACCGGCGCGCCTTCGTGGCGGCTCGTGTTGCGGCGTGCTCTGGGCGGCCTCCGCCCGCGCGGACGCACCCAGCGGACCCGCGGCTGGTCGGCCGTGGTCCCGCTGATCGCGCTGGCCGCCGGCCTGCTCTTCACCACCTCCGCCCGCACCGCCGACGGCACCCAACTCCGCGACGACCGTCGCCCGCAGCTGGCTCAGCTGATCGCCGACCGCAACGAACGGCACAAGGAACGCGAGAAAACCTTCGCCGACCTGCGCGCCGAGGTCGACGCCGACTCGGCCCGGCTGGCGGAGACCAACCTCCCGGTCAAGGAGGCTCGCGACAAAGCGGACGCGCTGCGCCCCCAGGCCGGCTTCACCGCACTCGCCGGCCCCGGCCTCACGGTCACCCTCAACGACTCCTCCCGCCGAGGCACCGACCTAGGCCCGAACGCCCCCGACAACGACGATCTTGTCGTCCACCAGGGTGACGTTCAAGCCGTCGTAAATGCCATGTGGGCAGGTGGGGCCGAGGCAATGTCGATCATGGATGTCCGCGTCATCTCGACCAGCGCGGTACGATGCGTCGGCAACACGCTGCTGCTACACGGCCAGGTCTTCTCTCCACCGTTCAAGATCACGGCGATTGGCGAACCCGAAGCAATGCGTCAAGCGTTGGAATCCGCGGAGGGAGTCCAACAATTCCGGGACGCCGTCGCTGATTTCGGCCTCGGCTACACGGAAACCGTCGAGAGGAACGTGACTGTGCGGGCGTACGACGGATCGAGTGATCTCCGATCCGCGCGAGTGGCCGAGTAATGGCTCCGGACAACTCCGCGGCCGCCAACTCGGGTCGCCACCGCGCCCCCGACGCCGAAGCCCAGACGGCGTACATCCCGCGCATAACCGACGCGTCCCCCGACGGAGTGCCCGGCGGCCCACTGGCCCCACCGATCGGCCTGGGCGGCACCCCCACACCACCGTCGGCCACGTTCCCGCCGCCCGAGCCGTCCCCGGCCGCGTACTCCGCCACGCCGCAGCCGACCGCCCTGCCGCCCACTCCGCCGCCGGCGGCCGCCAATCGCCCGCAGAGCCCCGCCGCGCGCCCGGGCGAGCAGCCGCTACGGCAGCCACAGTCGGCGCCCTCACCCGCCGCGCCGCACTCGCCCGCGCCACCTCCAGCCGGCCCGCAGTCCGCCGCGCCGCAGTCGGCCATGCCGCACTCCGCCGCGCCGCAGTCGGCCATGCCGCACTCCGCCGCGCCGTATCCGGGCGCGCCGCACTCCGCCGCACCGTATCCAGGCACGCCGCAATCGGCCGCGCCGTATCCAGGCACGCCGCAGCTGGCCGCGCCGCACCCGGCCGCGTCCAGCCCGGCCGGGACGCGCCCGGCCGTGGCTGCGCCGCCGGTCGCGCCTGCGACCCCCTCTGCGGCGGAAACCGCCGTGATCAGCACCGACGAGGCCGTCGAGCGACGCATTTCCGCCGCCCGCGGCGACTTCGCGCGGCCCGCTTCCCCCGGTCCCACTGGTTCGACTATCCCAGCCGGACCGTCCCGATCGACCGCTTCGCCGGAATTCGCAGGCCAGCCGCCGATCGCCGCGGCCCCGCCTTCCGGCGCCCACACAAGGGCCATGCCCAGCCTCGGTGCCCCGCCCGGCATCGGCGGCTTCGCACCCGGCAGCCCCAGCAGCGCAGCACCCAGCAGAGCCGGCGACACAGGATCCGACAGGCCCGGCGGCGCCGCACCCGGCAACCTGGGCGGCGCCGCACCCGGCAGCCTTGGCGGCGCCGCACCCGGCAACCTTGGCGGCCCTGTGTCCAGCGGTCTCGGCGGCGCCACATCCGGCGCTTCGCTCGGCCCCGGCGGCCTAGCTGCCGGTGCCCCGCGGACAGCCACGCCCGGTCCCAGCAGCCTGGCGGCTGCCGCTCCGCGCGCCGAGACGGCCGAAGAGGTGCACGCGGCAGCGTTGGCGGCTCGTCGCCGCGCCCCCGAGCTGCCACCAGCCGCAACGGCCAGCGACAATGCGTTCGACTTCTTCGCCGCCGCCGAGCATTCGTCCCCGCCTGCAGCCGAGCAGCCACGCCGGGCCGTCACAGCCGCGCAGCCCGAGGCACCCCGCCGCGAAGCTCCCTTCACCCAGCCCGGCTACCCAAGCCAGCCCGAGGCCCGCACGAACGGCTACGCCGCGGCTCAGGCACCCTCCGCCCAGGTCGAGGCCCGCACGAACATCCACGCCGCGGCTCAGGCACCCTCCGCCCAAGTCGACGCCCGCACGAACACCCACGCCGCGGCTCAGGCACCTTCCACTCAAGTCGACGCCCGCGCGAACACCCACGCCGCGGCTCAGGCACCTTCCACCCAGGTCGAGGCCCGCACGAACGGCTACGCCGGCGCCCAGAGCCTCCCGGACCGGGTCGAAGCCCGCGCGAACGGCTACGCCGGCGCCCAGGTCGGCGATTTCGGCGGCGCCCGCGCGAACGGCCACGGCGTGAACGGCCAAGCCGCCGACCCGACCAACGGCCACAGCCTCCCGTGGCGCTCGCCCGAACCCGCCGAGACCTACCCAGCGGCTCGTTCCACCCCACCGGCCGAGGCTTTCCCAGATGCCCGGTCGGCCCAGCCCGCCGACGCTTTCGCGGCGCTTCGCCCGACGCAGCCCGCCGACGCCTTCGCGGCTGTTCGCCCGACGCAGCAGGCGGACCCTTTCGCAGCGCTTCGCCCGACGCGACCGGCCGATGCCCTCCCGGCAACGCGCCCCAGCCAGCCGGCCGATACTTTCCCGGCAACACGGTCGAGCCAGCCGGCGGAAGCCTTCCCGGCAGCCCGCTCGACCCAACCGGCTGAGACCTTCGCCGCAGGTCGGTCGGCCCAGGGCGCCGGCTTCGCGGGCGATCCGACCGCCGCATACCCGGCTCGAAGCACCTCGCCGAACAGCACATCCCCGGCCAGCATCTCTCCGGCCGGCAACTTCCCGGTCAGTACCTCTCCGGCCAGCACCTTCCCGGCCAACACCTCTTCGGCCGGCACTTTCCCGGCCAACACCTCTCCGGCCGGCGCCTACGCGATGCCGCCGACTCGGCCGGCCGGTCTTCCCGGCGACCCCCTCGGCGGCCAGGCCCCCGGCACTCAGCGCGCGGACACGGCGAAGGCCCCGCCGATGTTCCCCGGACTGCCGCAGGATCCGAGCGCGACGGCCGTCATCCGTACCACTGATGCGCCCACCGGCGTACTCCCCGCGGTGAAACCCAGAGAGACCACCTCGCTGGCGGCGGTGAAAGAACCCACCGCTCTCATGGCGGCCGTGCCCGGCCTTGCGGCGAAGGCCGCAAAGGCCGGCGCCGACCCCGACGCCGTCCTCGGCGCGGCCGAGGCCCCTCCGGTACGCCCGGGCGGCCCCGACAGAACTCCGGAACCGGTTGACGAGGGCGACGACTTGAAGCCGAAGCGCGGCGAGCGTGTGGTGAAGCTGCGGCCCGAGCAGACCGATGAGGGCTACAAAAGCGTGTATTCCGAGCTCACGAGGCCGACGGTCGGTTCGCGGATCCGGGCGGGTGTTCGGTTCTCCGGCGAGCTGATGATCACGTTCGGGTTGATCATCCTGTTGTTCGCGGGTTACGAGGTGTTCGGTAACTCGGCGAAGGTGCAGGACGAGCAGGATGCGCTGGCCGATGAGCTCAGCCAGCAGTGGAGCGACCCGACCGTGGCGCCGACGACGGCCGTGAAGGGTCCGGCCGCGCCCGGCAACGGGCTGGTCGGCCGGCTCTACATCCCGAAGCTCGACAAGGAGTGGGTGGTCGTCAACGGTGTCCGGCCGCACGACATCAAGTACGCGCCCGGCCACTACCCGGACACCGCGCTGCCCGGCCAGGTCGGCAACTTCTCGGTGGCCGGTCACCGGATCCGGAAGATCTTCTGGCGACTCGACGAGCTGAAGCCGGGTGACGTGATCGGCGTCGAGACCAAGGACTACTGGTACGTCTACAAGGTCTACGGCCACGAGGTCGTGAAGCCGAGCGCCGTCGAGGTGGTCGCCCCGGTTCCCGACAAGCCGGGCGTGAAAGCGACGAAGGCCCTGCTCACGCTGACCACGTGCAACCCGAAGTTCAACAACTACCAGCGGCTGATCGTGCACGCCGAGCTGGCCTCGAAGGTGCCGCGCAACCAATCCCTGGCCGACGCCGGCATGCCGGCCGAGATGAAGACGAAGGCGTAGGCGCGATGTACGCCTGGATTTGGCGCAAGCTCCCGTTCGGCATCTGGGGGAAGCTGACCGGCTCGCTCGGCCTGATCGTCGCGACCGGCGCCCTGCTCTGGTATGTGGTTTTCCCCTGGGCGACCCCGCTGCTGCCGTTCGACGACGTGCAGGTGGGCTCGGGCACCGAGCAGGGCCCGGCTCAGGAGGACCCGAACGTCATCTCGTCGAACAATGTCGACGGTCCGGACGAGATCCCCTACAGCACCGAGTCGAACGCTCCGCACCCCTCAACCTCCCCCTCGAAGTCGAAGGCCGCTCTCCCAGGTGACTGACGTGCGCATTCTCGTTATCGACAACTACGACTCGTTCGTCTTCAACCTGGTGCAGTACCTGGGCCAGCTCGGCGCCGAATGCGAGGTGCGGCGCAACGACGAGATCTCGGTCGCCGACGTCGGCACCTTCGGCGCCGCCGGCATTCTGCTTTCGCCGGGGCCGGGCACGCCGCAGCGGGCCGGCATCATGATGGAGGCAATTCAGGCGTACGCCGGGAAGGTCCCGATGTTCGGCGTGTGCCTGGGGCATCAGGCGATCGGCGCCGCCTTCGGTGCGACGGTGACCCGCGCCCCGGAGCTGCTGCACGGCAAGACGTCCGAGGTGCACCACACCGGTGCGGGCGTGCTGACCGGCCTGCCCGAACCGTTCACCGCGACCCGCTACCACTCGCTGGCGGTCCTGCCCGAGACCCTGCCGGACGAGATCGAGGTGACCGGCCGCACCGAGTCGGGCGTGGTGATGGCGATGCGCCACCGCACGCTGCCGATCGAGGGCGTGCAGTTCCACCCGGAATCGGTGCTCACCGAGGGCGGTCACACCATGCTGGCGAACTGGCTGGCCTCCTGCGGGCTGCCGTCGGCGCTGGAGAAGGCTCCGCCGCTGGCCGCCGAGGTGGAAACCCGGCGGCGAGCGGCGTTCGCCTCAGCCTGACGCGCTAGTCGTCCTGCCGGACGACGGCCAGGGCCTCGTCGACCACCCCGCCGGCACCGTTACCGCCGTTGCCCGGCGTCTCGGTGTCGGTCGGCGACGGGTCGCCGCTCGGTTCCAGGTCGCCCACCACCGTGATGGTGACCTTGTCACCCTTCTCGACCGTGGCACCGGCCTTCGGGTCCTGGCCGATGACGGTTCCGGGGACCTGGGCCGGGTCGGTGGCCGGGACGGTCTTCTGCGAGACGTTGAAGGGGCCGGCCTGTTCGAGCAGGGCCAGAGCGGTGTCCAGGGTCTGGTCGGTCACCTTCGGCATCTTGACCTTGTTGGCCTTGGAGATGCTGACTGTGATCTTGGTGCCCGGGTCGACCTTCTCGCCCTTTTTCTCGACATCGGTCACGGTGTCGACCTGCTGCGAGCTACTGACCTGCTTGAACTCGGGCACCAGGCCGAGGGCGGTGAGCTGGTCCAGGGCGTTCTGCTTGGTGCCGCCGATCAGGTTGGTCGGCACGGTGACCTTCTCCGGCGCGTTGCAGATCTGGTAGCTGATCGTCTGGTCCTCGGGAACCGTCGCGTTCGGCTGCGGGTCCTGTTTAACGATCTTGCCGGTGCAGTCGTCGCCGGTGGTCGGCGCCTCGGGCGAGATGTTGTTCAGGTTCAGCGCCTTGAGGGCCGCCCGCGCCTGCGCGTCGGTCTTGCCCTCGAGGTTGGGCATGGTGTGCGTGGCGGCCTGCTGCTGCCCGTCGCCGGTCTTGTCGTCGTTGCGGGACATCGCCAGCGCGACACCGAGCACGACCACGACCAGCACACCGAGGGCCGCCAGCGCCGCCATGACCCAGGACGAGGACTTCCGTTCCGGCTGCGGCGGCATGCCATCGATCGGGCGCTGCATGGTGGTGGCGGCCTGCGGCTGCCACTGCCGGGTCGCCTGACCCTGCATCGCCATCGTCTCGGCCTGGCTCATCACCGGGGTGGCCAGCACCGGACGGCCGGAGACGGCGCGCAGCGCGTCGGCGCGCATCTCCTGGGCGCTCTGATACCGGTTCATCGGGTTCTTGGCGAGGGCCTTCAGGACGATCGCGTCGACGTCCCGGCTCACCTCGTGGTTGACGTCGCTCGGCGCCTTCGGCTCTTCGCGGACGTGCTGGTAGGCCACGCTGACCGGGCTGTCGCCGACGAACGGCGGGTGCCCGACGAGCAGTTCGAACAGGACACAGCCGGCCGCGTACACATCGGAGCGGGCGTCGACGGACTCGCCGCGCGCCTGCTCGGGGGAAAGGTATTGGGCCGTGCCGATCACCGCGCTGGTCTGCGTCATGGTGGTCGCGCCGCTGGCCAGGGCCCGCGCGATACCGAAGTCCATGACCTTGACCTGGCCGTTCTGCGTGATCATCACGTTGCCGGGCTTGATGTCCCGGTGAATGATCCCGTGCCGGTGGCTGAACTCCAGGGCCGCGCAGATGTCGGCGATGATCTCGAGCGCCCGGCGCTGCTGAAGCCGCTGCTCCTGGGCGAGAACTTCCTTGAGGGTCCGTCCGTTGACGAACTCCATCACGATGAACGGCAGTTTTTCGCCGGTCGACGAGATCTCCTCGCCGGTGTCGTAGACGGCGACGATCGCCGGGTGGTTGAGGGCCGCGGAGTTCTGCGCCTCGCGCCGGAATCGTTCCTGGAAGGTCGCGTCGCGGGCAAGGTCGGTGCGCAGCATCTTGATGGCCACGTCACGGCCCAGCCGGAGGTCACGTCCTCGGTGCACCTCGGCCATTCCGCCGTAGCCCAATAGCTCGCCGACCTGGTACCTGCCACCGAGCAGGCGGGCCTGCGCCGTCATAGCGTCTGTCGTCCTTCGTTAGCACGGTTCCAGCCGGGTTTCGCGCCGGTCTGTCTGGTTAGACGGTACGACGCCGCCGACGGTTCACTGTCGGCGGTGCCCTTCTGGGCGACAGCCACCGACACCGGCCGGTCACTCATGGCGTTGTTGCCCTGCTTGTAGAGGAATGAGATGACCCCGGCACACAGCAGGACCAACAGCGCGAGGACGACGGCGAGCACGATGAGTACCTGCCGGCCGGCCGAGCTCTCCGGCTTCGCCGACGGCATCGGCTGCGCCTGCGCCGGCCGGGGAGCGGCGTACGGCGGGCGGTACGGCTGCGGCTGGGGCTGCTGCTGAATCGGCGGCCCGGAGGGTACGGAGGCGGCGCCGCGCGCGCCCGAGGTGGGTCGCGGCACCGGAGGGTACGGCGGACGAGCGCTGCCGCTGATCGGTGCGCCCGGGATCGGGCCGGCCGCCGGACTGGCCGATGCGGACGTGCGAGCCGGCTGACCCGCCGGCTGCTGTGACGTGGTGGCCAGCGCCGACGCGGCCTGCCGGGCCACCGCGGCCATCGCCGAGGCGGACGGCCAGCGGGCACCCGGGTCCTTGGCCAGCGCGCGGTCCACGATGGCGCGCACCGAGGGCGGGATGTCGGCGGGCAGCGGCCGCGGCGTCTCCCGGACGTGCTTCATGGCGATCTCGATCGGGGTGGCACCGTCGAACGGCCGGTGCCCGGAGAGGCACTGGTAGGCGACCACGCCCAGGGCGTAGACGTCGGAGGCGGCCGTGGCGCCCTCACCGGAGGCCTGCTCCGGCGAGATGTACGAAGCGGTGCCCAGCACCGACCCGGCCACCGTCAGCTGGCCGACGAGGGCCGACCGGGCGATGCCGAAGTCGGTGAGCACCAGCGTGCCGTTCGGGCGGACCAGCAGGTTGCCGGGTTTCACGTCGCGGTGCA
>NZ_BOQN01000173.1 GCF_018332695.1 Paractinoplanes toevensis | reverse complement strand
CCGTTCGCGTTACGGACCCAAATCGACCGTCGGCACCTCCGAGGGGCTCCGATAGGGCCGGAAAACGGCACGAAGCGCCGCGTGGCCCTGCCGTCGTCCCCAAGCGAAGCGCCGCACCCAAGGCCATGTACCACCTCGGGCTGTTGGAGAAGAGCCAGGGCAACGTGGTGCAGGCCCGCCAGTGTCAACGGTGGACTAGTCTCAAGCCGCCGTCGACAGCCAGTGGTACACCCACGCTGTCGGCACAGGCCACCCCGATGCTGTCCCCAACGCTGCGCAAAACTCGGCCGGCTGGAAATCGGGCAGGGTGATCCGGCGGAGGCACGCCGGTGGCTGACCCTGGCCCAGGGGATGCCTTTGCCTGTCATCGGTTGAACAGTTCGGGTGCGATGTTGACGAGTTGTTCGTGTTCGGTGGGGTCGAGGTGGCCGATCTCGGCGCGTTGGAGGCGGGCGGTGAGCCAGACGTCGAGGGGGATCCCGATCTCGTAGTGCCCGGGAGGGGGCCTCAGGTGACCTTCCCGCGCGCGGTAGCGGCGACACGCGGTGAGGCCCCAGGCAAGGTCGACCTCGGCGGGGTTCCAGATCATGCCGAGGCTGTTCCAGCAGGCGATCGTCTTGCTACTCAGTAGGTGTCCGCGGTATCGCCGGCGCGCAATGTCCAGCGCGTGGCACACGTTGATGCCGTCGATCACGGAGTTCGGGCGCGGGAAGAGGTGGTCGTGCTCGCGGTGGAAGCTGTGGGCCGTGCGGAACACCCAGTCGCGGCGCGACAGTGACTCGGTCGGGGACAGTGGCACCCACCTCATCCGACGACTGGGGAGCCCGCTAGCTACGGGCCACATCACCTGAGCACAAGAAAGCCCCTCCGGAGAGGGGCTGTCATGTTGGATCGATCTTCGCGCCGTCTTGGCTTTGGCGCATAGTCTCGGAGCCCTGCCCCTTCGGGGCTGGGTGTTGTTTGACCTTACTGGTCAAACTCGCCGTCTTTGACACCGCCGAGGAACGCATCCCACTCGGCAGCCGTGAACCAAAGGATGGGGCCAGCGCCCTTGTCCTTCGTGTCGCGAACGGCTGCGCCACCGTCGGTGAGGTCGGCCACCTCGACACAGCTTCCGCCGTTGCCGTCGGAATGAGTCGACTTCCGCCACTTGAGGCGGGTCGGGTCTGGGGTGTTCATGACCCACTTTCCTTCACTTGGTCGGCGATCTTGGCGATGAGCCTGCGAGATTCTACAGCTCCGAGGGCTGCGGCTTGCAGTTCGCCCCATAGCCGAGAGTACGCCTTCACGTCGTCCGGGCGGTCCAGGTATACGGCGTCGCGGTAGTCCTCCGTGTAGATGGTGTCAGAGGTCGCATCGTCGTTGAACCGCAGGATGATGAACGGGAACGATGAGATCGCGTAAGTCTCAGCGCTGAACGGGAGCACTTGAAGGGTGACGTTCGAGCGTTTGGAGACCTCGATCAGGAAGGCGAGTTGGTCACGCATTGTTGCTGTGGAGCCGACCGTGCGCCGTAGTGCGGACTCGCTGAGGATGAAGTTCAGGTCGGCAGCGTTGGACTCGTCCAACGAGCTTTGACGCTGGAGCCGGACCTGAACCTGTCGCTCAAGCTCGTCGGGGTCCGTTCTCGGACCGGCAGCCATGATCGGCCTGATGTAGGACTCGATCTGGAGAATGCCGGGCATGATCTCCGTCTGATACCAGCGGATCTCGGACGCATCGGATTCAAGGTCGATGTACTGCCTGAACCACGTGGGTAGGGACTCGCGGTAGGCGGACCAGCGTCCGCGTTGCCGACCGGCCCTGGCCATCTCCTTCATCGATTCGGCCTCGGGGCCGCTCACGCCGTACAGGTTGAGCAGGATGCCAAGATCCGTAAGACGCAACCCGGACTGCCCTTGCTCGATGCGCGTGATCTTCGACGGAGCGGCGTCGATCTCGCCCGCTGCTTCCTCGCGCGTCTTGCTCGCCGCTTCACGCGCCCTGCGTAGGGCTATGCCGAGCCGGCGCCGTTGGACCGTCGGGTTGGTGGCCACCATCATCTCCTCCCATGCGAGTTGGCCCATTATGCGTGGTCACCGCTTTCCGCTGTGAACCGGCGGGTCTGGACGTGCGTCATGCCCTTCTTAAAATGGACCGTCCAAGTTAGTGTGTCCACAACGGCTGATTGTTGGGGACGTCCGGTTCGCGACATTCAGAATGACCTTCACTCCTGGAGGTGACAGATGATCCCGATCATCGTCATCGCATCGCTGATAGTCGGCATCGTGGCCGGTCTCTGGATCAAGCCCTCTCACCTGGAGTTCTGCTCCGCCTGTGGCACAAGCCTCGGCTGTTTGGCGTGTCAGGGGGTGAACAATGGAGCGCCGGGTTCCCGGACAACGGCTTGAGATCGCTGGCGCCGTGCTGACCGTCTCGACCATGGGCGGGTACAGCGTCACTCATCGCAGCGAATATCTGGGCTACCTACATGCGAGCGTGGGAGATCAGTTCAACGTCTACCGGCGCAAGGTCACCGAGATGGATGACTATCTCGGGAAGTACCGGCTGGACGATGGCGTGAAGGCCATCCTGCGGGCTTGTAGCCGGACGATCGGCGGTGGTGAACGTGATGCCGCGTGAGTATTCGCGCCGCCGTGGCGCAGGCGGTGTTGGACCGGCATGCAGCACCTTGCCCGTCGCGCATCATCCGTCCGCGCTGGACACCCAGCGCGGGCGCGGGCCTCGACCGGCGGACGTGGACCAGGTGAGCCGGCCGAAGGCCGATAGCCGGGCTCCACGGCCGAACAGGTGGCCGGAACCGGACGATGTGGTGTTCGTCGGTCCCGAGGCAAGCGTGCAGTTCGACCGGGGGAACGGGTTCCGGTTCCGGGTTATCGCGGTGACGGCCCAGTCCGCTTATGCCGGGTGGGTGTGGCTGGACGGCGTCCAACTCAGCCCAGACGGTGACGTGATCAAGCGCCGCGAAATCTTCGTGTGCGCGGACGGGCTGCGCCCCGCGCCACCAGCAGACATTGCAGCAACCGGCAGCACGACAACGACAACGGTCACCGCGTAGGCGGTGCCGGGGCGGGGGTTCGGGCACAACTGCGGAGGTGCGCGCACCACCAAACCCGGCCCCGCCTACGCGCCACCTTCATACCCAAGGACGGGCATACGGCGGTGGCGTATCACAGGGGTCCGAAAAGACCTATTACGTGCTGCCTGGCAGGCGCGGTTGTCGCCGTCGGGATCAGGACGGGCCGATGTCGCGGCAGAAGTTGGCCGAGGCGGTCGCCGCGAACCTGTTCGAGCACGCGGGACGCGCGTTCGGGATCAACGCGCAGCACATCGCGGCGTTCGAGCGCGGCCGGCATCGGTGGCCCGTCGGCGCACTGCCGGACCGCGTTGGGGGCGGTGCTGGACGCGGCGACCGATGCCGAGTTGGGCTTCTTCCTCATCCGAGGCCACCCCATCGATACAGAGGCGACGTCCGATCAACAGCCCGAGGTGCCCGCGGTTGAACCGGCGGGGCCGACGCGAACGACGCGGGCAGGCCACACATTGCAGCGCACGGCGAGCCACCTTCTGCACGGGTCCGGACGGGCAAACCGCCGGTCGATCTCGGTATCACGGTAGAAGAACTGGCTCACCGTTACTCGAAGCGAAGTCCATCCGCGTGCCGGCCGGGTCGCTGGGAGCCTCCTACGGATTGCTGCAACGACGGTTGCAAGCCGAAGGGATCGTCCGTCAGGCCGCGCTGACCGGCGAGGTAGGTCAACGCAAACACCGTCGAGCCCAGGGCGCCGTCACCAAACGCGCCGATCCCGTGGATCGACCTTAAGCACGTCGTGTAGCAACAGATTGACGGAAGGTAAGCATCGCGACACCATGCCGGTGTCCGAGCAAGTTCATGCAAGGCGCTAGGGAGGCATCACGCTATGGCACTAGAGTTCCTCGGCAAAGACCCGAGTAGCCCCGACGGAGACTCGGCGACGATCTACCGCGACACCGACCGCGACACGTACCTCGTTCAGGGACTGAAGGTCACTGACCAGGAGCGGCTGAGCCAACTCGGTCTGCCGGAGCACGAGACGGTGGTGGAGATCCCGCGATATATGACCCAGTTCTTCCCGGAGGTTGCTGATGGCGGTCGTTCCTAGCATTCAGGAGCTGCTGCGGTCATGTGACCATTCGGCGATCCATCTAGAGATGCGCGACGGGTACGACCGGGACGATCCCATGTTCCTCGCATGGCAGCAGGGAAGCGGCGATGACCCTAACCACGACCGCTCTACCTGGTGGCGCCCCTGGCTGGACGTCGTCGCTGATGTCGCGGGTCGTGGCGTTCGGATCCAGCGGGCCAGGATCATCAGTGAACCGGTCAGTGAATACATCCGGTTCGAGTACGACGGCACCTTTACCAACGTCGCCGCCGGCGAGGAGATTCGTTGGCTTCCCCGCAGGGAAGCGACGGACATCGCGTTGCCCGGCAACGACTTCTGGGTGTTCGACGAAGACCGTGTACGCATCGGCCATTTCGACGGCGACGGCAAGTCCACCGAACACGAGATGACAGATGACCCCGCCGTCCTGAAGCTGTGCCTGTCAGCATTCGAGGCGGTCTGGAACCGAGCTATACCGCACGAGCGGTTCCAGCCGAGGGTGAAGGGCAGCGCCCTTCCAGGTAGATGAAATCGCAGTCGTCAAGCGCGCAACAGGCGCTCGCCGCGCTGGGTACCCGCCTGCGTGAGGTCCGTATCGACGCGGGCCTCACCGGTCGGGCCTTGGCGAAACGAGCAGGGTGGCACGAGTCGAAGGTCAGCCGGATCGAGTACGGCCGCATCCAACCGTCCCCTGATGATATTCGCACCTGGTGCCTATGCAGCGGCGTTCCGGAGCAGACCGCGGAGTTCGTCGCCTCGTTGCGCGCCGTGGAGGGAATGTTCGTCGAGTGGCGGCGCATGGAGTCGACTGGTCTGCGTCGTGCGCAGGAAGTAGTCGTTCCACTGTGGGAGCGGACGCGAAGTTTCCACATCTACAACCCACGCCTCATCCCGGGTCCGATCCAGACACGCGGCTACATCGCCGCACTCCTGGACGGCCTGCGTCTACGTCGCGGCCTGCTCGACGATGTCGAGGCCGCGGTGCAGGTACGCGTGGACAAGCAGCATGTAGTCGGCGAGGGCGACCACCGCTTCGCGATCGTGCTTGAGGAAAGCGTCCTGCGCTTCCCGATCGGCGGAGCCGAGGTGATGGCTGGTCAACTGGGCCATCTTCTCGCGGTGAGCTCATTGCCGTCGGTCTCCCTCGGAATCATTCCCCTCGGCACGGACCGTTCGCGGACATGGCCGGTCGAGGGGTTTTGGATGTTCGACGAGAAGCAGGTCAACGTGGAGCTGGTCAGCGGACACCTGACCATCACGCAGCCACACGAGCTGAAGCTCTACAAGGACATCTTCCGCGATCTGTCCGGCCAGGCAGTCTTCGGCCGAGAAGCGCGGGCCGCGATCACCTCTGCCATCGACCGGCTAGATCACGACAGAAGTTGATCGAGCAAGTTTGAGCACATTCGTTGAGAGCCACCTCCGCGCAGCCATAGCTTGACCCCGCAGCGTTCAACGGCGGAAACGCCTTGGCAGAACGGGAGGTTTGGTCGGCATGAGATCGACTTCCAACTTCGGCTCTTGTTTCAACGGCTGAATCCGCGACAGATCCGAAGGCCGGCGCCGAGGTAGTTAACCCGCCCGGTCATGTTCTGGCCTGACACGCCTGCGACAGGGTGTTCGGGCTGGGCGCATCGCATACCTGCCCCGGGCGTCTATGCGCCCAGCCATTCCCCTCCAGCCTGATTTTCGTTCTTGTTGACCCCTCGATAGGAAGGGCAGTCCTCTGATGACTGCGGTCGGTCTCGACGACGTCGGTCGTTTGCGGCGGTTTGGTTATACGCCTGAGTTGCAGCGGTCGCTGAGTTTCGGTGATCTGCTGGTGTACGGGTTGATCTACATGGTGGCGATCGCGCCGTTCGGGATTTTCGGCAGCGTGTTCCAGGCATCCGCCGGGATGGTGGCTCTGGCGTATGTGGTCGGGATGGTCGCGATGATGGTGACAGCTTCCGCCTACGGGGTGATGACCCGGGCGTATCCGACCGCCGGTTCGGTGTACGCCTACGCGGGCCGGGCGATCGCCCCGTCGGCGGGGTTCCTGGCCGGGTGGACGGTCCTGTTGGACTACATCCTGGTGCCGGGCCTGTTGTCGCTGGTCGCGGCGGCGAGCATGACGGCGGTAGGGCCCGGTGTCCCGCTGTGGGTGTGGGTTGCGGTGTTCGTGGTGGTCAACGTCGTGTTCAACCTGCGCGGTATCAAGACCACTCGCCTGGTGAACAAAGTCTTCCTGATCGGCCAGCTCGCCGTCCTGGCCGTCTACCTTGTCGCCGGTCTGCTGGCCTTGGCGTCGGGAGCGGGCCGCGGGTTCTCGTGGGAACCGTTCTACACCAGCGGCCAGTTCCAGATCGGGGTGGTCGCGGCGGCGGTGTCGGTGGGCATGCTGTCCTTCCTCGGCTTCGATGCCCTGTCAACGTTGGCCGAGGATGCGAAGGGTGGTGCCCGGCAGGTGGGGCGGGCACAGATCGCCGCGCTCGGTCTGACCGGGGTGTTGTTCATCGCGCAGACGTTCGTGGCTGGTCTGCTGGTCGAGGATCCGGGGAAACTGATCGCGGACGGGGATCCGGCCGGGACGGCGTTCTATGACACGGCCCGGGTGGCGGCCGGGCCGTGGCTGGCCACCCTGACCGCTCTGGCTACCGCGTTGTCGTGGGGTTTGGCGAACAACATGGTGGCCCAGGTCGCTACCTCCCGGCTGCTGTATGCGATGGCCCGCGACCGGCAACTGCCCGCCTTCCTGGCGAAGGTGTCGACACGGCGGTCGGTGCCGACCAACGGGATCCTTCTGACGGCTGCCGTTTCGCTGGCTCTGGGCCTGTGTATGGCGGCCCGCGACGACGGGATCAGCCTGATGGCCAGCCTGGTCAACTTCGGCGCCATCCTGTCGTTCATCGTGGTGAACCTGTCGGTGCTGGCCCGTAACCTGCGACCCGGCCAGGAGAAGGTCGCGGGCTGGTTCCGGTCCTGGGTTCTCCCGCTGGCCGGGATCGCCATCCTGGTCGTAGTGATCGTCAACGCCAATGTCCTGGCGCAGCGGCTCGGCTTCGTATGGCTCGGCGGCGGTCTGCTGATCCTCGCCGTCATGGCCGCCAGCGGGCGGCGGCCTCGCCTGGCCGGCCTCACCGACACCATCGCGGAGGACGACCCCGCAAACACAGTGGACAGAGCAGCGACGAGGGCGGCGCACCGTGCCTGACGATCCGCTGTTCCTCGATGCCACCCCGGCCACGGTCGGCTACACCTTCGGCGGCCGGGAACCTGTCGCCACCATCTATCCCGGCGAACTGGTCAGGCTGCGCACCTGGGATTGCTTCGGCGGGAAGGTCACCTCCACCGACGACCTGCCGTCGCAGGTGTGCCAGTTCCCCTACCTGAATCCGGTCACCGGACCTCTCTGGGTCGACGGTGCCCGGCCGGGTGACACCCTCGCCGTGCACCTGGTCGACCTGACCCCGGTAGGTGAGGTGGGGTGGTCCGCGACATTCCCGCACTTCGGGGCGCTGACCGGCACGCCGACCACCGCGATGCTGCACCCAGCCCTCGAAGAGCGGGTCTGGCAGTACCGCATCGACGCCGCCAACGGCACGGTCGGATTCACCGCTTCCAACGGCGACTACACCGCCGAGTTGGCGTTGCAGCCGATGCTGGGCACCATCGGCGTCGCGCCGGCGGCCGGCGAGGTACGCATGTCCATCGTGCCCGGCGTGCACGGCGGGAACCTCGACACCCCACTGCTCACCGCGGGAGCCACCCTGTATCTGCCGGTCGGGATCGACGGTGCCCTGCTCGCGGTCGGGGACGGCCACGCCCGCCAAGGTGAGGGCGAGTTGTGCGGCGTCGCGGTCGAGGTGCCGATGGACGTCACCCTGACCGTCGAGGTCATCGCCGATGTCCCGACCAGCCTGCCCCGGTTGGAGACCGACACCCAGCTGGCGTCGATCGGGATCGCCCGGCCCCTGGACGACGCCTACCGCAGCGCCCACGCCGACCTGATCGGCCTCCTTGCCGACCTGACCGGCCTAGACCAGCTCGACGCCTACCAACTGCTCTCGCAGGCCGGCACCGCCCGGATCGGGAACATGGTCGACAAGCAATACACCATCGCCGCCAGCCTGGACAAAAGCCTGCTCTACGGCGCCGAACCGTACCGGGGCGCACACCGGCGGCTGCGGGCGCTGGGCGGCAGGCCATGAGCCGGGTGGAGATCGGCACCCTCCGGGAACGGCTATGGCTGCTCGCCCACGACGACCGGGGCGACCTGCAACCGCTGCTGCACCCCGGCGCGCTGGAGATCGGGTTGATGGCCGCCGTCCTGGTTGACCTGCTGCTGGGCTCCTGGATCGTCGTCGACGGCGGCCGTCTGCACCAGCAGCAGACCGGGCGGCGGGGCGCAGCCGCCCACCTGGACCCGATCACCGCCGGGACGTGGCGAGCCATCGGGGACGACACCCCACGGCTGTCCGACGTGCTACGCGCCGCCCGCGCGGACCTACCCACCGACCAGCACCACCCGTACGTGCGGCTGTATCAGCGCACTCAAGCGGCGCTGGTCGCCGCCGGGGTGGTGGTCGAACACCGGCGGGTCCTGCGCTCCAGCCGCTACCAGCTCGCCGACCCGGCCGGGTTGAGCTGGAACAAAAGCGAACTCAACCACCGGCTCGTCTACTACGAACGCCCCGCCAGCCCGGCCATCGACTGCCTGTGTGCTCTGGTCGGTGCGTTGAACCTGCACACCATGCTGGTCACCCCCTACGCCACCAGCGACGCCGGGAAAATCCTGCGCCAGATCACCCGGGCGATACCGGCCAACGCCGGACCCGCCAGCCCACTCGCCGTCGTACCGCACCTGGCCGACTGCATGCGCACCGCCGTGGGTGACCTCGCCACCGCCGTGTTCTAGCTCCCGCTCCTGCCCGCTTCGCCCACGATCAGGCGGCTCCTGCCATGACCGACAAGCGCACCACCGCTGTTGCGGCACGGTTGCGCCGCCACCAACGCGTAACCCTGTGGCAAAGACAACCTCGCCCCGGCCGCGTCAACGGAGAACCAGTGAACGCAATGGCACCCGACCCGAACACCAACCTCGATGCAGCAGCGATCCTGCACCGGCTGACCAGCCTGGATCCCGCCAGAGCGGCACCCGAGGTGCAGCTGATCGATATGGCGGCAGCGCTCGTCGGACAGGACCTGACGTACGCACAGTGGTGGCTACCGTGGGCCCGCTACGCCTACCACGCGGTCCAGCAGCTCGACCAGCCCGACCCCGGCCGCCTCGTGCGGGCTACTCGCAGCTACGCCGAGACGTTGCGGTTCGAGGGTCATCACGAGCAGGCCATCCCCGTCTGGCGGGAACTGCTCGACCTGCGCGGCCGGCAACCGGCCGATACCGGCGACGTCGATGCGCGGATCGCTCTCGCCGCTGACCTGCATGCGGTCGGCCGGTGCGGGCAAGCCATCCGCGAGATCGATGACGCCTTAAACGACGCCCGCGTCTACCAGCTAGAGCACCCTGAGCTGGCGATCGTCTGCACCGTCGCCTACACGGCGATGCTGAACGCCTGCCGACGTGTCGTCGAAGCCACCGTGGTGCGCAGCGAGCTGCCCACGCTCTACCAGCCCGGTGGCCCTCTTTTCCGGCTGCTGGCCGGCACGTACGTGCTGGAACCGGAGCCCGACGAGCACCACGAGGTGTGCGCCGCACGCCTCGACGCCCTGCTCGACGGCGCCACTGCGGTCACATCAGGGCAACAGCGATCACTGCTGGCCCGGCGGGCAGCGGCCATGAACCCCGGGCCTCGCACCGACGGGCGCGAGGGGAAGCCGTCATGAGCGCACCTGACTGGCGTTTCGACGCTTCCCGTCCGGCACCGGCACGCCGTTACGATGCCCTGCTCGGCGGTAAGGACAACCTTGCCCCGGACCGGGACTCCGCCGAGCAAATCCGTGAGCAGCTGCCCTCGGTCGGGAAGGCCGCCGCGGAACTTCGCTGGTTCCTGCAGCGTGTCGTGCACTTCCTGGCCGACGATTGCGGTGTCCGGCAGTTCATCGATATCGGCTGCGGCATGCCCTTCACGCCGAGCGTCCACGAGATCGTCCAAACGGTCAGCCCGGACAGCGTGGTCGTCTACGTCGACCCCGACGAAATGGTGGCCGTCCACTCCCGAGCCATGCTCGTCAGTCACCCGGACGGTGCTATCCGATTCGTCGAGGGTGGCCTCGACGACATCGACACGGTCCTGAGCGACCCGCAGGTGCGGGGGCTGATCGACTTCACCCAGCCGGTCGCCGTTCTGCTGCTCGCGGTGCTGCACTTCGTCGACGACGATCAGCACGCCGCGCACGCCCTCAACCGGATCATCCAGGCCCTACCGGCGGGCTCGTACCTCGCGGTATCGCATGTGACGTTCGATCCGCTGCCGGCCGATCAGGCACGGCGGCTGAGCAAACTGGCCGAGCCGGGCTCCGGGCACGGCCCGTTCCGGGCCCGCAGCCACGCGCAGATCAGTGCCCTGCTCGACGGCCTCGACCTGATGCCGCCGGGGCTGGTATCGGCCGTCGACTGGTATCCCCACCGCCACCCGCAACCGCAGATCAAAGCTGAAGAGGCGGTCGCCTACGGCGTCGTCGCCCGCATCCCCGCAACCACCGGACCCGGCGCGGACGGAGCACCAGCATGACCACGCTTGGCGTCCTGCCGCACGTGGTGCGGCGGGCACGGCAGCTGGTCGGCGACTACCGAGACACCGACGCGAGCTGGCTGCTCACGGGGCGGCCATCGCCGCAGCACGCCCTGCCCTGCCCGCCAAACCCGCCGACCCACGGCCGCGACCACCACGGTCAGCCGCATTCACCTTTTCGTTAGTGAACACGCCGATCTCCTCCGTGACCGCATCACCCCTTCTCTGTTGTTCAGGAGCACTCACCGCATGACCGCCGAATATGTCCGGGTTCACCGTCGCCGTGTGCAAACCGCGGTACGCCGGTTCACCCACCCCGACACCGACCGCACGATCACCCTGGTCGGCACCTACCACCTGGCCAAGCCCGACTACTGGCGAGACCTGGGTGAGGTGATCGACAAACTCGAAGCCAACGGCGCCGTCGTGCACTGCGAGGCAAGCGGACCCCCGGATCCCGAGGCGGACATGACCCCGCAGGAACGCGAGGCCGTGGACCAGCTCGTTCGGATGAAGGCGCGGGAGGGACGCCGCCTCACGGCACTGGGCTGGACCGACCAGAAAGGAGGGCTTGCCTACCCCGACAGCTGGCGGGTGGTCGACCTGGACATCCTGCAGATCGTCCGCCGGCTGGGGCCAGTCCTCGCTCACAAGGCCGCCGCCATGCACCTGCGGATGATGGATTGGCCGGACACCAACAAGACGCGGTTCAACCTGTTCCGCGTGATCATCTCGCTCTACTTCCGGCTGTGGACGTCCGACAAGAGCGTCCTCAAAGCCGGGACAGGCGAGTTCCAGCACGTGCTGGTAGAGGCCCGCAACGAGCACGCCCTGGCCGCCGCAGCCGGCACCGACCTAGACCTGGTGATGATCTGGGGGCTTGCCCACCTGCCCGGCCTCGAAGCCGGGCTGATCGCTCGGGGTTTCGAACGGTCCGGACCGCCGCAATGGCACACCGTCATGCGCCGACGCCCCTCGATCGTCGCCGCCCTGCTCCGCCTGCTTGTGGGCTGGCCCGCCCCCACCGTGGCGGCGGAACCCGACGGACAATCGCCACCGAGCCGGCCATGAGCCCCGCGAGCGAGTGCGTGGCCTTCGTCAAGCGGCGGTGTCGCGTCGCGGGCATGTCGTCCGCTGACAAGGTGATCTTGCGGCTGGCGGTGGCGTGCCCCATAGGTTACCGATCGTTGCCCTCACCGGGGACGGCCGTTGGGTCACCGGTTCCCGGCCCCGGTCCGCCTCTCGGGGAAAGCAGACGGGCCAGGCCGTCCTCGCGGCAATCTGCTGCTCGCACAGCCATCTCGCTGACGTCGCCTGCCCGATGCCACCGCGCACCTCATCGCTGGACACGGCGACACGCCAGCAGATCGGCCGGCTGAAGCCCAAGATCAGCCGCTGACCGCGTCCGCCCTCCATGACCCCGGTCTGGCGCCACCCCCTGCGCACCATCGCCCCACGGGCAGGGTCGGACCGGGCCTCACCGCACCGCCGAGAGGCAGGTAGATCGAGTATGCGAGAACAGTCGCGGGACCGGCCGGACCCCTTCGCCGGCCTCACCGACCCGACCGAACGCATCTTGAACTCGCTGTTCCGCACAGATCAGCTGCAGTTGAGTCGCCGCGACATCCTGGTGATTCGTGTCCGGTCGTACCTGGAGTACGTCTCCGGGTGGCGGTGGCGCGTCCGCCGTGATCCCGAACTTCGGGCACGCATCGCCGCTGTGCGCGACGGGACATTTGATCCAGTTGCCTGGCGTGAAGCCGAGAAGCGCTGCAGCAACGAGCCATGACGTCCGACGAACGACTGGGCCCACCGAGCGCCGAAGCCCGGCGCTGGGAGTCGGCGTGACCCGCTGTCCTCGTGTACGCATTCCCGGCCAGCAGCGGCCACGCCTACGCGTCGCCGCCGTCTGCTACTGGGCCGGCGACTCCGTGTGCGCCATCGCCGCCAGGCTTGGTTGCTCCGGCGACACTGTCCGCCGCCTGGTCGGCGAATCCGGCCTCACCCATGCGGTCCCGTGGACGCCAGCCACGCCGCCGATTCAGAGCTACCGAAGGAAGAGAGGCGAAGTCGTGAAAGACGTTCTGCACTGCCAGCTTCTTGGCGACTGAAACTTCCGCGCCGCCCACGATTCATTAGCAGAGAGGCGTCCCCGTATGACCGGCATCGCTGCTCCAGGAACGAAAGTCGCCGTCACCGGCGCGGCAGGCTTTATCGGCTCACATCTGGTCGAGGCGCTGCTCGGCCGGGGCTGTGAGGTGGTGGGCATTGACCGTCGCAGCCTGCGGTCTCAGACCCTCGCTCGCCTGCACTTGGGCGACGTGCTCGATCATCCGCGTTTTTCCTGGGTCGAAGGCGACCTCACGGATCTGAACCTGAACGAGGTCGTGGACGGTTGCATGTACGTCTTCCACCTGGCTGCCGTACCGGGTGTCCGGTCGTCCTGGACCGGATTTGAGGATTACATCGCCTCTAACGTCGTCGCGACCGAGCGGCTGCTGCGTGCATGCCGGGAGGCCGGAACGCCGAAGCTGGTGTTCGCGTCGTCGTCCAGTGTTTACGGCATGGTCGACACGCTGAGTGCCGAGAACGACGTAGCGATGCCGGTCTCGCCGTACGGAGTCACGAAGCTTGCCGGTGAGCAGATCTGTTTGGCGTACGCGAAGCGGCCTGACAGCCGGCTTTCGGTGACCGCCTTGAGGTACTTCACGGTGTACGGGCCGCGCCAGCGGCCGGACATGGCGATCGCTCGTATTCTGGCGGCGGCGTTGACCGGAGAGCAGTACACGATCTTCGGAGATGGCACCGAACGACGTGAGTTTACGTATGTGGACGACGTTGTTGAGGCGACCATTGCGGCGGCCGGTGTCGACGTCCCCGCAGCGGTGATCAACATCGGTGGCGGGTCCAGTGTCTCCATGATCGATGTGATCGGTCTGGCGCGAGAGGTCACCGGTAACCCGGTGCCCCTGACCGCGGTGCCTGCGCAGCCGGGCGATGTCCGAGCGACCGCCGCCAACCTGTCCATGGCGCGGCTGTTGCTCGGTTATCAGCCGCGCACAGATCTGCGTACCGGCATGACGCGGCACGCCGGATGGATGCGGGGATTGACCCCGCACCTTTTGCGCACCTATGCACCGCCACCCATGATCACCGGGCCGAAGGAGGCGACGTGCTCGCATTGACCGCCGCATCGGCCAATGATCTATATGCGATGGTGTGCCGTGAGGTGCTGGCCCGGGGGCGTCGTACGGCACCTCGGGGTATGCAGACCACCGAGGTGCTTGGCGCTCATCTGCGGCTGACCGAACCTCGCCGCCGGTTCATCGCGGTGCCACCGGCACGGGTGCTGAACCCGGCGTTCGCTGTCGCCGAAGCGTTGTGGATTCTGTCGGGCTCCGACGAGCCGTGGATCTTCAACTACAACCGGTCCCTCGAGCAATACGCTGACGACGGCCGACTCCAGGGCGCCTATGGGCCGCGGATGCGTCGCTGGCATGACGAGGTCGACCAGCTGGCGCATGTCCGGTGCTTGCTGATGCGTGATCCGGACAGTCGGCAGGCGGTCATCCAGCTCTACGATCCACAGCGCGATACCCGGGGCCACCGGGACGTGCCGTGCACCCTGAATTACCGCTTCTTCGTCCGGCGGGGGCGGCTCGACATGCACACCACGATGCGCAGCAACGACGTGTGGCTGGGCCTGCCGTACGACCTGTTCACCGCGACCATCCTCCACGAGCTGATGGCCGGCTGGCTCAACGTCGAGGTCGGCACGTATCACCACCATGTCGACTCGCTGCACCTGTACGCCCAGCACGACCAGGCTGCCGCCGAGGTGGCCGCATCGGTGGTAGAGCCGTCGCCGGTCATGGCGGCGCTGTCCGCCCCCACCGACGGGTTCACCGACTTCCTGACATCGGTGGTCAACAGCACGGTCTCCCAAGACGCTGGTGCCCCGTGGCGCAATATGGCGGCCTTGTTGGCCAGCTACCGCGTCTGGAATGCGGGTGACCGGCCGGCCGCGCGTGCCCTCGCTGCGGGTATCGACGACGACCTGGGGGAAGCCCTTCGCGGCTGGTACACCCGTCTCACCCGGTTGTCCTCTCTGTCTGCCGCCACCGCTGGGGGTCTCTGATGACCGCCGGCAACGTCGTGCTGGGCCTGTGCTCGTACACCCATGACTCCGCCGCCGCGCTGCTCGTGGATAACGTACTGGTGGGCTTTGCCGAGGAAGAGCGCCTCACCGGCGACAAACACACCGCCGCGTTTCCCGAACGAGCCGTGAACTGGCTGCTCGATACCGCCGGTGTCGACCCGCATTCGGTGGGCCTGGTCGCGTACAACTTCGACGGCCGCCGCTACCTCGACGCCCTGGCCGCCACCGAGATGTACGCCGGGAGGGACACGACGCGCGATCGGGCCCAACCGCGAGCCGAGAGCTTCCGCAAGGTCCACGACCGATTCGGCAGCCGCATGGCGGACCTTCGTGACCGCTTTCGCCGGGCGAGGGTGGTGCCGGTGCTGCATCACCGCGCCCACGGCTTGTACTCCTTCGCGTCCAGCAGCTACGACGCGGCGGCCGTACTGGTCGTGGACAGCCTCGGCGAAGTACAGACCACCACCCTTGGCAGCGGCCGGCGCCTGGCCGGCGGCGGCTGCCGGACAACCATCGTGGAGGACATCGCCGATCCGGCCTCACTCGGCTACGCGTACGGAGCGGTGACCGAACACCTCGGCTGGCGCCGCGGCGACGAAGAAGGCACCGTCATGGCCTTGGCCGCGCTCGGTGATCCCACCCGCTTCCGGGCACTGCTGCGTGAGGCCATCCCGATCACCGATGGCGGATTCTCCCTGGACCCACGATGGTTCCCGCTGCGTGTCCTGGCCCACGACTACCCGCGCGTAAGTGCCGGATTCATTGCCGCTACCTGTCCGGCCCGAGATCCATCGGCTCAGGTCGAGGCCGTCCACGCCGACCTGGCCGCCGCTTTACAGGAGCGGACCGAGCAGGTCATGGTGCACCTGGCCCGGCGCGTCCGCTCCGTGACCGGCTTGCGGCTGCTCTGCCTCGGCGGTGGCGTCGCCGCCAACTGTGTCGCCGTCGGCAAAATTGTCGAAGCCGGAATCTTCGACGAGGTCCACGTTCCGCCCGCAGCCGGCGACTCCGGCACCGCGATCGGCGCCGCCCTGGCCGCCAGCCTCGACAACACCCGGCATCTGGCTACCGGGGTCACCGGGCGCTGCTACCTCGGCCCGGCCTATCCGAGGCTGGTGCTGGCCGAGAACCCACGGCCGGGGCTGACCGCCCACCGGCCTGCGGCACCGGCCAAGCACGTGGCCATGAAGCTGGCCGAAGGACACACCGTCGGGGTGTTCAGCGGCAACCTGGAAGCCGGGCCCCGTGCGCTGGGCAACCGGTCGATCCTGGCGTCACCGCTGCTACCCGACGTGGTCGAGCGGCTCAACGACACCGTGAAGTTCCGCGAACCGTTCCGCCCGTTCGCCCCGGTCGTGCTCGCCTCAGCCATGGCCGACTACTTCACTCTGCCGCAGCCGGCCCCGTACATGTCGATCGCCTCGGGCGTGACCGACCTGACCCGCGAGCGCATCCCAGCCATCGTGCACGTCAACGGCACCGCCAGGGTGCAGACCGTGACCGCCGACGCCAACCCATTCCTGACAGAGGTACTGACCGAGTTCGCCGCGCTCACCGGCCACCCGGTCCTGATCAACACCTCGCTCAACGTCAAAGGCAAACCCATCTGTGGCACCCCGGACATGGCGCTGGACTGCCTGACCGAAAGCGGCCTCGACGCACTGATGCTCGAAGGATGGTGGGTGAGCAAGTGCTGATCGGATACAGCTTCTGGGGCTTCCTCGGCAATGGCGTCACCGACACCCCCGACGGCGGACGCAGCCACCGCCGCACCCTCATCGACGGCGTACGCCAGCGCGGGCATCGCATCGTGTTCCTGCAAGCCAACCGCGACCACGACGAAGCCGGGTTCGACCTGAGCGACTCCTACCACTGGGACACCGGCCTACCGGCCATCGACGCGCTGTTCCTGGAGTGGCGCTGGCCGATCGCGGGCCGCAACACCACCGCGTGCGGAACCCCTGGTCACACCTGCGACCTGCACCGCCAGCAGCAACTCCTCGACCATTACACCGCGGCCGGCGTCCCCACCCTGCTGTGGGACAAAGACCGGCAACTCCCGCCCGACGACCCCCGGCGCCATCTCCGCAACGTCGCGGTGTGTGAGCCGGCATTGCACCCCACACCGGGCGCGGCAACGCTGCTGTTCCCCGTCGCCGACGCCACCCTCGACAGCGCCGACCCGGCCGCCCTCACCACCGGCGCCCGTGACCTCCCGTTGGTCTACATCGGCAACCAGTACGACCGCGACCACCCCTTCGACCACTTCTTCGCCCCCGCCGCTGCCGCGTTCCCGCATCTCGTTGCCGGAAAGTGGACCCGGACGCAGCGGTGGCCCGAGGTCAACTTCCACGGCCGGGTGCCGTTCACCGCCGTGGACGGCCTGTACCGGCGAGCCACCTGCACCATGCTGCTGCTCCCGGACCGCTACGCGCAGGTCGGGCACATGACGCAACGCCTGTTCGAGGCGGTGCTGGCGGGCTGCCTACCTCTGACACCCGCCACCATCCGCGACGCCGACACCTTCACCCCATCCGGCCTGCACGTCGCCGACGGTGCCGACGCAGCCCGCAAGATCGCACATCTGCTCACCATCGGCGGCAGCGAGGAACACACCACCCTGCTACGGGCTTGCCTCGCAAGGCTGAACCATTTCCGGGCGTCCCGGCAGGTCGCTGTGGTCGACCAGCAGTTATCCCAGCTCGTCGCGGGCAGTGTCGTCTGATGAGCGGCTGGCCTCCACCCACCGGCGCCCAACCCGGGCTACCGTCCATGGACAGAATCGCCATCATCGGCTGCGGCGGCTCCGGGAAAACCGTTCTCGCCCGCCGCCTCGCCGACCGGCTCGGACTGACCGTCACCAACCTCGACGCGCTGTTCTACGACGAAGGCTGGAATGCCCTCCCGCAGGACAAGTTCGCCGCCCTGCAACACGAACTCGTCGCCGCCGAACGGTGGCTCATCGAAGGTAATTACGCTTCTACCCTGCCGATCCGGCTGGCCCGCGCCGACACGGTGATCTTCCTCGACCTACCGGCCCGGACCTGTCTCTGGGGCATCGCCCAACGCAGGTGGCGCTACCGAGGCGGCCAGCACGCCGACGGCGTCTACGACCGCATCACCTGGTCCTTCGTCAAATACATCCTCGGCTACCGGCGCACCATGCGCCCCCGAGTCACCAAACTGCTCGCCGAGCATGGCCGGCACGTGCGCTACCTGCAATTCACCAGCCGCAGGCGCGCCAACCAGTTCCTCCACCAACTCGACACCGCCGCCCAACCTGGCCCCTGACCCTCTGGAGGCGACCTTGTCCACTCCGAGCGCGCCCTTCACCGACCCCGCCCTCATCCGAGGCCCTCTCTATGCCACCGCGGACCGGCTCGCCCAGCGCACCAGCGCCCTGCACCGAGCCAAGACCACCGGCGCGGACGCCACGGCCACCATCACGACCCTGGCGGCAGCCACCAACCCGTTCCCAGACCGGGTAGCCGACATCGGATGCGGGCGGGGCACCACCACCGTCGCACTGGCCCGCCAATACCCGTCAGCGACCATCGTCGCTGTCGACCAGTCCTCGGCCCTGCTGGCGGTCGTCGCCGACCGGCTACGCGCCCAGAACCGCGAGGCGCTGCTCGTTACCGCCGACTTTCACCGGCTACACGGGCTCCTCGCCGACGTCGACCTGGCCGTCGCGGCGTTCTGCCTCTATCACTCCGCCCAGCCCGAGCAGGCGCTCGCCGTGATTGCCCGCTGCCTCACGCCCGGCGGATCCATCATCGTCACCACCAAATCGGCGAACAGCTACCACGAGATCGACACTGCCCTCGCTACCAGCGGCCTGGATCCCGGGGCACCCCAACGACCGAGCCTCTACCAGAGCTTCCACACCGCCAACGCGGAAACCGTTCTCACCACGGCGGGCCTGCTCCTGAACCGTCGGACCGATCAACAACACATCTTCCGATTTGCCGACGCCGACCACCTCGCCGAATATGTGGTCACCTGCCCGAAGTACCAGCTCAGCCCTGCGCTGACGGACCCGAAAGCTCTGGCCGCCGCCCTCCGCGACCGGCTCCCGGATTGCGCAGTCACGGCAACATCCACCGTCACGTACCTGGTGGCGACCCGCCGATGAGCCCGGCGGTGTTCCTCAAGCGCTACACCGACCCCGCCCGGGGCGTCGCCGCCCAATCACACCTGCGGTGGTTGCACCAGCTCGACAGCGGCGTCCGGCTACCCCACCTGTACCCCAGCACCGCCACACACCTGCTGCTCGAACAGCTCGACGGTCACCCACCCGAACCAGCCGACCTGCCCGACCTGGCCGCCGCCCTCGGGCTATTGCACGGCAGCGCCTACGCCCGCGAATTGCACGCCGCGCACCTGGACCGGCCCTTCGACACCACCGGCGGCATCACCATCCCGGACTTCTGCACCAGCCGCCGACACGTCCTCAGCCAGCTCAGGCTGACCTGCGCCCACCTGCCAGCGGCCACCTACAAAGACGCCAACGTACGCAACTTCATCCTCACCACGTCCGGGCCTGCGCTGGTCGACTTCGATGACCTCACGCTGGCCCCGTTCGGCTACGACTTGGCCAAGCTCGTCGTCTCCACCGCCATGACCTATGGCCTGCTCTCCGGCCCGCAGATCGAGCAGACCCGGGCCGCGTACACCCACAGCGTCGAGACCGCCGGCGGCCCCGCCGACTCGTGCACGCCCGCGCAGCTCGCCGACTACGCCGAGGTCCACCACAGGCTCACCGCCCGATACCTGCACCGCAACGGCTACCAGCACTCCTGGCCCACCGTGCGCCCCTGGACAACCCCGGTACCCCACCCCCGGTAAGGAGACACCATGGCCGTCACCACCGAACTCGTCCTCGCCCGACACGGCGAGGCAAACAACAACGCCACCGGCACCGTCGGCGGTGAACGCGGCTGCACCGGCCTCAGCCCGCAAGGCCGTGAACAGGCACACCGCCTCGCCCTGCGCCTCACTCACGAACACGCCGAGCACCCCTTCGACGCGTTCTACGGCACACCACGCCGCCGTGTACGCGACACCGCAACCATCATCGGCCAAGCCCTATCCCTCACCGCCACCGTGGTCGACGCACTGCGCGGCCCCGACCACGGCGACGCCGATGGCCGCCCCTGGCACGAAGTCAAAACCGCGTTCGGAGGACCACCCCAACACAACCCCGACCGGCCCTACGCCACCGGCTCCGAAACCTGGAACCAGTACCTCAAACGGGCAACCACCGCCCTACAACAAATCCTTGATCGGCACGCCGGGCAACGCATCCTCATCGCCGCCCACGGCGAGACCATCGAAGCCACCCACGTCCTGCTGCTCCAACTACCGGCCGAAGTCCGACTCGGGCTCGGGTTCGTCACCGACCACACCGGCGTCACCCGCTGGCAGCACCACGTCAACCGGTTCGACCGACACGTCTGGATGCTGGCCGCCCACAACGACACCCGCCACCTCGCCAACCCGCACGGATGAACGAGGTCGACGTCCTGCTCGCCCTCTGCCGGCGGCTAGTCGACCCCCACGCCGAGCCCCGCACCGTGCATGCCGGGCACAACGGCACCGTCACCCTCAGGGCCGCAACCACCGTTGGCGAGGTCATCGTCAAGCTTCACCGCGGCCCCGACCGCCACCGGCAAGAGGTACACGCCTACCGCCACTGGGCACCGGCGCTACAGGATCAGGCACCTCGCCTGCTGGCCGCGAGCGACCAACCGTCCGCCATCGTGATCAGCGCCCTACCTGGCCAACCCCTCGCCGAAACCCAGCTCACGCAGCAGTGCGAGGCCGAGGCGCACCGCCAAGCTGGTGAACTGTTGCGCCGCCTCCACAACGCCGCCCCTCCCGACACCGACAAGGACATACCCGGCTGGCTGGCCGAACGCGGCCAGCGCTGGCTCGCCCTGGCCCAGGCATTGCTACCCGCCAAGCGACGCGCCGAGATCCACGCCCACCTGCGCGCCCTGGGCACCCTCGGTCCCATTCCGGCCGTCCCCTGCCACCTCGACTACACGCCCCGCAACCTGCTGTGCGTCACACCGAGCCCACGGGAACAGCGGCCTCGGGATCAACAGCGCAAGATGGGCACCTCTGACTCGCCCAGAATCAGCGCGATCGATTTTGAGCACTCTCGGTACGACCTTGCCGCCCGCGACCTAGTCCGCTTCGCCACCCGCACCTGGCACCATCGCCCAGACCTCCAACACGCGTTCCTCAACGGCTATGGACCACTCAGCGACCTGGACAAGCAGGTCATCGAACACTGCTCGCACCTGGACGCACTAACCAGGACAGTCCGCGCTGCCCAACAACGCGAACAGAGAAACTGACCAGCGTCAGAACTACCTTCTAGCCCGCCCACCACCGCAACGATCAACGGCGGGAGGCGGGCTAATTAGAAGAGGCAACCATTGTGCCCCGCGTATGGCAATTAGGCCGCAGCCCGCATCTTGCGGACTCGTTCGACGTCTCGACGGCTCATCCCGAACGTAGCGTTCGGCCCGTCGTCGTACCGCATGGGATAGCCAGCCATCAGGGCGGCGGCGATGAGTTCGCCATTGGCAACGTACTCGCCGAGTGCATCCTCAACCACCTCGAGCCGGTCGAGCGCGCCGGCCTGCTGGAGTTGCTCGACGATGCCGTCCAGGTAATCACGGCGGGTCACGGTGTGCCGCTGCAGGCCGAGCCACAGGCCACGCTTGTCCGTCGGGCGACTCTGCAGGGCTCCGGCGACCGCGCGGGCTCGGTCATCAAGCTCCCACCAGCCAGAGCCGGGGGTGATTCGCAGGGCGATGAGCGGCCCGTGTTGCCGCTGCTCTTTTCCCAGAAGCTGCACCACTTGGGGGGCGCAGCCAGTCGGCTAGCGCCGCCTTGACGGTCACGCGGTCGGTCTGCGGCGGCGATGCGGCGCATCACCACTCGCGGATGCTCCAGGCCCACGGCGTGCGCCCGGACTGCGTCCGCTCGCCCGGCTAGACGCGATGCGTTTTTGTCCTCGTCCATCGCCTTGTCGAGATTGACGAGGGCACGGTCGCGACGGGCCCGGTCACCACGGAAGGAGTGGTGGCCGGGCATCATCGGCTGCCCGACCGGAATCTGATCGAGAACCTGGCCGGCTGCGCGCTGGCGGGTGTCACGGCGCCTGGCCGCCGCGCCCGCGCGTTCGTCGTAGCGGCCGGCCCGTTCGTCGGCGCGTTCCGCGGCGGCCTGTTCGCGGTCGGCGGCCGGCCGCCACTGGTCGTCGATCTCCACTGTCACGCCGAACCAGTGGTCGCGCGCAGGGCTTTCGCGGCGGCGTCGATCCGGGCGCGCTGGGCGTCGTGGTCACGGCTGCCCCGGATGTAGAGGCCGGCCTCACGCGAGGCGCGGAAGCCGTGCTGGCGCACGATCTCGGAGACCCCGTCCCCACGGAGAGATCCCGACAGGATCGTGCCGTCGGCGTGCGTAGGCGAATGTTGATCACCAGTGTTGCCCCTCTATCTCGGCCGCAGATGCAAAAGGCCGAGTCCGGCCTTGCCGCGAAGGCGAAGTCCGGACACGGCCGCACGGGCTGATCCGACTGATGTGCAGAGGTGGGTGGCTCACCGGATGTGACGCTCACGACGGTCAAGCGCAGCCCGGGATACGGCTGTTGGTAGCGGCGTACCCGGCCAGCCGGAGCGAGTACACCGGCGCTACGGGAGACGGCGGTGCCGCACATTTAGTCCGCCGATCGGCTGATCAGCTTGGGAAGATGCGCACCGATAGGTGGTCTCGGCAATGCCTATCAGGCCGCCATTGCTGAGGCAGAAGCCCGCAGGCAGCGGCCACGCTCGGCCGGACACGGCAGCCCGGGGAATCAGACGCACCACGAGGGCCACGGGGTGGCCTGCGGATTCACCGGCAGTCGCGTCAAGGCACGTGACACGTATCCGACACGACAACCGTCCCACCAGGCAATCTGCAACTTGCATATGGGAAGTGGCAGATCGCCACTTGCAGATTCACGGATGGGCAGAGAAACTATGGAAGTCACTCCGAACCGAGAAATGAGGACATCATGAAGACGCGCGCTTACAAGAAGTCGCGGATCGCGTATGCGCAATTGGCGGATGTGCGGCGGCGCGGCCGGGCCAGACGCCTGCGCCGGCTCACGTTGGAGGCGGCCCGGCGCGATCGTGGCGCGAGGCGGCGGATCCGGGAGGGTCGCCGCCGCGTTGACGGCCGGAGCCGCCTGGCGGCGGCAACGGTCCAGGCCTTGGCGGCTGCCGTCATTGCGGTAGCGCCAGCGTGCCACGACGAGTGGATCGCGTTGTGTGCCGCACTGGCGTGCCTGAATGTCGGCGTCTGGGCGCAAGCCGCTGCCCGGCAGGCCCAGGACGGCGGCGTTGTGGTGCTCTACGCCTGCCGTCGCGACTGCGTCGTGGCGGCAGGCAGGCCCAGCCGCTCCCAGCGGCGCCGGATCACGAACGCCGCCGCGCGAACGCTTCGGTAACCCTTCGGGGCGCGGGGGCAGGCCGGATCGCTCGCCAGATCAACCTTTCTCGATTTTCTCGTGCAGGTCGCGAAGCTTGGTCAGTACCGCGACAGCGTCACGTTTCCGCAAGCTGATATCCACTATGGCCGCGAACGACTCCCGATAGGCGGCGACATCGTTCTCGTCTTCGATCAGGCCGACGTCGTCCGGCGCGTTCTCCAGGTAAACGACCTGCGGGTCCATGTCGGACTCGAAGGTCAGCAAGGAAAATGCGCCGAGTAGTCCCGGATGCGATCCCACGTCCTCGGAGATCACCGCGAGCTCGATTTCGGGACGTTCGGACAATTCCAGTACGTGATCGAGCTGTCGGCGCATGACGCCGCGCCCGCCTACCGGCCGCCGTAGTGCGAACTCGTCAACAACGACCTGTAGTCGAGGGTGTTCGGCGCCGCCGAAGAAATGCTCTTGGCGAGCGAGTCGTAGCTGGACGCGAGCGTCGATCTCGCCGGTTGTGGCGCGCCTGCGCATCCCTTTGATCAGTGCGTGGGCATATTCCTTGGTCTGCAGCAGGCCAGGAATCACGAGAGGATGGAATTGTTTGACACATGCCGCATCATCCTCATAGCCCAGGAAATCAAGGAAAGCGGGACTGGCGTACATGCGATAAGCGCTCGACCAGTGCCGCTGTCGTGATACACGTGCGAGTTCCAGCATGTCGTCGATCTCGCGGGAGTCAATGACCCCGTAGTGGCCAAGAAGGCTCCGCAGATCGGTGGCGGATAGACTCACGCCACCGCTTTCGATGCGGATTATCTTCGATAATGACCACTCCATCGCTCTGCGGACCTCCTCGTAGGAGTAGCCCTTGCCCTCACGGAGCTCCCGCAGTTTGCGCCGTAGCCGTCGGCGACTGGTCGTTGGCCCCCACCCCTGAGCCATTGCCCTACCGCCCCTCGTCCTCTGAAAAACATGCAACTTGCATGATCAATCTAGCATGCAAGTTGCATGTTGAAAATGGACGATCGCCATTGGCATCTGAACTGTGGCTTTCCGCCATTGGCAGCGCCGCGACCGTGTGCCGATTGTCGCGAATGCGCATACGCGTTACCCCCAATACACGTGAGTGCCTGTTAAAGTAAATACACTGGGTGCTTCTCTCCTTACCCCACCGAGACTGCGGATCCTTGCTGACCCCTGTCCTCAGTCGCTCCGCGGGTGGGTACACGTTCCTGCGGTAGCTAATTGACTGCGGGGTCCCTCGCTGGCGATACATCAACGGGAGAACAAATGAGCACGGAGAAACCGCTGCCTCGCTGGACTCGAACCGCGTCGGGGTGCCACAACGAGAGCTGTGTCGTGGTCAGCGCGTACGACGACCACGTTGAAGTCGCCGACTCCAAGTCGCCTGGCACCGCACCCCTGTCCTTCACCAACGGATCGTGGCGAACCTTCCTCGATGCCCTGCGCGCCGACCGGTTCGACCGACCCTGACCGGAGAGCCAAGCCAGTTCATCCGGATGTGATTGCTAATGCGCGCAAGGGTGACGAGAGTTCGAACGGAGCTGGACCCCGCGACAACTCACGACAGGCCCCGTCGCCTACCGCCGTCATCCCAGCCGCTGTGCCGGTGAACGTTACCGGCTGATCGGTATGCGACGCTACCGCCCAGAGGGCTCGACTATCGAAGCTCGCAGCCGCCCACTTGACTGCTGACAATTGATGACCGACCATGCACCTCCTCCCGAGGTAGCGATTCACCTGCGTCGATCTAATCGGGTGGCTCCGGGTAGCAGGACAGATGCCCCCGGTCGGCACGGCCCGATGTGAGGTCGTGTCGACCGGGGGCGACCACGTCACACGGTCGGCACTCGGCAATGGTGCTGCTGAAGATGACGGGGGGCTAGAACGGTGCCCAGCCGAAGAGAAGCCATCCGTCTGGCTGACGCTGTCCGTCAGGAACGTGTGGGCCGGGATCGTCAGCGCCGGGGAGGAGCACGCCACGGTCGGCTTCTACGCCTTCGACAACCGAGCAGTCAGACCCGCCGCCCGACTCATCCAGCAAGCCCTGCACGACCTGCGACTCATCCCCGCACACGACCGGCAACCACCCAAAGTCCCACACCCAGGCTGGCTACAAGCCCAACTCCTCGCCCTGCTCAACGTCGACCCCGCTGGCTATAGCGGCAGCTCACAACCATGTGCGAAGTCCAGGGCTAATTGGACGACGGTGCGGGCGGGCCGGCCGGCCGGATCCGCTACGGACGGCCGCTGATCTATCCGGTGCCACCGGAGAACCTTCCCGCGATGATCGGAGCACGGGCCGAGGCGACAGGCTGCATGTTGGTGCGCTGTTGGCGTTCAACCCTGGACCTGCGCCGGGCGGTCGATGCCAGGCCGCCCACTTCGAGGTCTGTCTCGCCGACCCGCGAACGCTGGCGGTGCGGCTCAGCGAGAACGGCACCTAGACAACCGCCATAGCCGCATCCTCGCCGCGATCGGTCTATTTAGATGTCCCCGGTCCGGCGCCGAGCTCCGAGCCGCTGATCCGGACCACCTCGATGCCGGCCCGTTCGAGCTGGGCGTTGGTCTCGATGTTGCGCTCGTAGGCCACGCACAGCCGCGGCGCGATAGCCAGGGTGTTGTTGCCGTCGTCCCACTGCTCGCGCTCGGCTGTGACCGGGTCCAGGCCGGTG
>NZ_BOQN01000172.1 GCF_018332695.1 Paractinoplanes toevensis | reverse complement strand
GAAGATCAACCAAACCGACTCACGGAACCCGGGGAAGATCAGCTCCCACAACCAGTCATCAACATCCCACGGCCTGCCCACGACCACCGAACGGGAACGATCATCACTTCGCAGCGTTGATAATCATCGATTCAGCAGATTGTGTAGGAGCTTTAGCGCCGGGCGCTGATCGGCTGGGAGCCGGCTTCGAGCGGCTGTCTGCGGACAGTCCGGCCCAGCAGCGGGCGGACGGCCAGCGTGCCGGCGAAAGCGAGGAAGGGCAGAAACACCATGATGGGCGAGGACGCCCAGGCGAGCAGCGCAGATCCGAGACTCATCAGCGTGACAGTGGACACCAGCCGTGGATGGGCGATGATGTCCAGTAACGCCCGGTCGAGCGGCCGCGCCCGCGTCTCGGCCGGCCTGACCCTCGCGTGCAGATGCATGTCGTGGAAGCCGCCGGTCTTGTACCGCTGAAGACTGTGCTTGATGCCTTCGGCCGTGAAGCCCGCCTTCGTGGCCACGCGACAGGAACGCAGATTGCGGACCGAATGGACGATCTCCAGGCGGTACAGTCCCAGCTCGTTGAGGGCCCAGTCGCCCATCGCCTGGGTAGCTTTCCCCGCAACTCCGTTGCCGCGATAGTCCGGCATCACCCAATAGGAACACTCGGCCATGCCGGCGTCCAGGAACAGCGACCGGAAGGCGACCTGGCCGAGAAGCTGCCCCTCCTCGGCAGCCTTGGTGATCGCCCATGCGGCGCCTGTCTCGGCGGCCCACCGGTCGTGCCAGCCGTCGATCCAACGCACGGCGTCCTCGCGGGAATTTAGCTCCAGCTCATGCCACGCTCGGATCTCCGGGTCGCCGAAAGCTTTCACCACGTTGGCGGCGTCGTTCTTGCGCCATGGGCGAAGGATCAGATCCTCGACCTCGATAACGGGCTGTTCGAGAGGCAATACACGGTAGGGTTCCGTTCCTCCTGAGTGCGGCATTGTTTTACTCCGGACACAGTCGCTGGGTTTGTGCTGGATTCGGCGGCCGCCGGTCATGGTCCTTGCCCGATCGCTCGGGTGGCCGCGGGTGTCGGCGGGCGGGGATGAACTCGCCGCGCAAGCCGAGATATTTCATCGCATCGGTCAGGTCATTCACTGGGGAATGTGTGCGCATGTAACTCCGCCAGGCGACCAGGTCGCGGCTCCAAGCGGCGACGTAGTCCTCGACGACGTCGGCCTCTATCCTGGCCAGGGCCTCCTGTGCCGACTTGAGGGCGGACACGGCCGCTCCCGCCTCCTCGTCCGAGCCAGCCTTGGCCTCACAGCCGAGCATTGCATGAGAGATGAAACGTGATCTGCTTTCCAGAAAAGCCTTCCAATAGTCAATCTTGGGAAGCGGGTTCAGTTCAGCCGAATGAAGATATCCGACCAATCCTTCTGCTACCACTTCACCAAACTCCTGGTCCCCCGCACGGCTGATGTCTTCGAACGGGGCGTATCCGAGCTGGCTCACCGAGCCGAAGGCACTGACGGCCTTCCGATCAAGGAGGGGAGCGAGGAACAGCCAGTCCTCGTTGTAGATCTCCGGGAAGAAGGTTTCTGCCTCGGCGAGGTCGACGGCGAGAGCCGAGCCGCTGACGAAAACGTCCTGCCGGCGGCTGGCCCGGCGGTTCGCATGGCACACGACCGAGTTGTCGGGAAAGTCAACGGCCGGCATTCCGACAGCTGCGTGGTGGCTCAGGGCCTTCGCTGCGCTCTGGACGGCGTTGGTCTCGAGACCACAGATGTCGTCATCCAAAAAGATCACGGTTCGCCATCCGGCGAGCTGGCCGAGCAGAAGGCCCAGGTTCCGTTTCGAGCTGAGGTTCCCATGAGTGCTGGGTCGTTCCTTGCCCCGTTGCGACGTCTCCAGGAAGGTGAACCTCGGATCAGTCTCGACGGGCAACTCGACGACGACCGCGGAGACGCCGGCGACTGATCGCACCTTGTCGGCGACGAGGTCGGCGACAGCGTCGTGGCTGCACATCAGGACAACCGGTGTGCCGAGACCGGCGCCGAGCCGGAGCGCGGCCTCCAGATGATCCGGTTCTCGGAAGGTCGATACGACGATGCCGTCCAGTACGGTTCGGCCGCCGGGGACATACGGTTGGAGAAGAACCGAGTGTGAGTCGAAGTGGCGTGCCGGCACTGACGTACCCCCACGAGTGGTGTCGTGCCTTGACAAGGGCGCCCTCTCCCGCTCATGCCGACCTCATGGCACCGGTCCGTCAGACCACTCGTACAGGCGCGTTTGTTCCTTCTGCAGGTCGGGCGTCAGCACCGTGCCGGAGAAGAGAACCGGCACCCGCATCAGTATGGCGAACCGGTCAACACTTCCGAAACGCCTCGTCAGATAGGCTTCGTTGTTCTTGCGGAGATTGTCGTCGGTCAACGTACGCACCGCGCCGACGACTCCCCGCGCGAAGACCCCGTTGCAGATCGTCAGCGTGGTCGAGGAGTTGTTCGGATTCGGCATCCGAGCCAGCAGGCCGACATCCTCGACGACCTCGTTACCGGACATCGTTGGCAGGAACTCGATCTTTTCCGAGCCCTTCGTCACCTCGAAGATCTCACCGGTCTCGATGAAATCTGGGTGGGTTTTCTGCTTGATGGGCATTCCCGACTCCCGCAGCACCCTCTCGGTCAGCTGGTTGAGGCCGATCCCGCCGAGCAGGATGAGATGGCTGTTGAGGTCGTCGGCGGAGTCTCCGGCCAGGAGCCGATCGGAGCGCCGGAAGCGGATGTCGCATTCGGGGTTCATCCGCCAGAGATGACCGTGAAGCTCGATCAAGGCGTCGGGATCGGCGAAGGTGAACAGTTCCGTGTAGTTCGGATCTTTGGGCTGGCTGTACGGATGCACGGGCTTGTCCAGAAGTCCGCAAATGATGCGCACCGACGATCGCCGAGGAAAGATCCAGTCGAGTCGGATGCGGGACGTCGGCTCCGGGGCGACCTTGTCCTCGCCTCGGAGAGCCAGAAGCTCCTCGAGAAGCTGATCGCGTTCGGCGATCTCGGACTCGGTCAGCTGGTCCTCAGAAAGCAGTGCCAACCCGGTGCCACTCAGCGATCTGTCGGTGGCGAGCAGGGTCGCGTAGTCGCGGAGCCGGTTGGGCGGGGGGACCATCGAACTCTTCTCCCAGTTGGAGATGAGTGTCGAGGAGAGACCGAGAGCGTCGGCCAGCTCCTTCTGGGTGAGGCGACGGTGGTCCCATCGGCGTTGTCGCAGCTCACGCAAGCGGCGGGACAGCTCGCTGTGGGCTCCGTCCGCCTCGTCAGCTCCCGTCATGGCACCCACCCCAACCCGCTCGACGCTGCAGTATAAGTCCACGTTGCACGCATCACTATGTAGAACTTAGATCAACTGTCAACATGGCTCAAGTAACCTTTTCGCCACCACGGCAATGTTGTGCAAGTTGGCTTCAGTGGCACAACATTAGGGAGCGTTGATTCTCTGAAGTGACAGGATCTGTCGTAAAGGCGGGATCATGAACAGGTCTTCAGGTAGGTCTCCGTCGGCCCCCTCCAGCCGTGGTCTGTGGGTGCTCGTCATCGTGCTGTTCGGTGCCTTGGTGGGCGTTGTCGCCGCTCTTCTCTCCAATGCGGCGGGGTTCGGGCTCCCCACCGCAATCCTCACCGGAGGAAGCGCCTTCACCGCAACAGTCGTTCTGCAGCTCGCGATCTTGCATTTCGTCCTGGCAGACCAGTAATGGCGACCTCCCGGCGACTGCATCCCGCCTCTTTCGGGCCGGCTCCAAGGTGGCCGGGAGAGGCGGGTGCAACGGGCGCCAAAGAGCTCCTGACAAGATCTGCTGAATCGATGATGATCAGCGCTGCGAAGTGATGATCGGTCCCGTTCGGTGGTCGTGGGCAGGCCGTGGGATGTTGATGACTGGTTGTTGGAGCCGATTGAGCCGTTGCTGCCGCCGTGGCCGGACAAGGCTCCGGGGCCGCGGCCGGTGCCGGGCCGGCAGTGTTTGCAGGGCATCTTGTTTGTGCTGCACACAGGGATCGGCTGGGAAGATCTGCCGCAGGCACTCGGGTCCGGTTCCGGGATGACCTGTTGGCGGCGGCTACACCGCTGGACCGAGGCCGGCGTGTTCGACCAGGTGCACCAGATTCTGCTCGCGAAGTTGAACGCCGCGGACCGGATCGACTGGAGCAAGGCGGCGACGGACGGCAGTCACATTGACGCGAAAAAGGGCGCCGGAACCGGCCCTTCACCGGTCAACCGCGCCAGGCCCGGCTCTTAGATTCACCTGCTGCGTAACGGTAACGGCACCCCGATCTACGTGCTGACCAGCGGCGCGAACGTGCCCGTATCAGCCGCGCCGTCGACCTGCTCGACGGCAACCCATCGATCGCCGTCCGCCCGGGACAGCCTCGCCGCCGCATCAAGATCCCGCTCGCCGACAAGGAATACAGCAGCGAAGCGTTCCGCCAGGCCTGCCGCGATCGCGGCACCGAGCCGATCATCCCGAAGCCGAAGACGCCGGGTATTAGGGGTCTGGGCAAGCTGCGCTACGTCGTCGAACAGACCCTTGCCCTGCTGCACCAGTTCCGCCGTCTGGCCGTGCGCTGGAACGCCGCCACGACACCCATGACGCCCTCGTGAGCCTCGCCTGCGCCCTGATCTGCTGGCACCGCTTGATCAAATGGACCGACCAAATCGTCATACGGGCTTATAGCCGTGGCCGCGCGTTATCTGCGGCAAATCCGGACGCTGCAGTAACCAGGTTGAGGCCGCGTGCGACGGCTGGCGTATGCATTCCGGGTGAGGGCACCCCCCGGCCGGTCAGAGCGGAGCCGCGTTGCAGCGCATATCGGCCGCATTGTTATCCTCTCTAACGCCGTTGATTAATATACGAAACTTGAAGTAGCCGCTGATAGCACTCATTCTGCGGAGCGTAACGTGACGTTTCGAACCATACTCAGAAGATCAGTTCCATCTGGCCACTCGTCGATTGCCATATTGGCACCTGGCCCTCCCGGGATCTTCCCGCCGATATCCTCCAATGACGAGGTAGCGTCCTCGTCGGCCGCGAAGAGGAAAATCTTGAAGGCTGACTTGTCCTTTTCGTCTCGGCCAACGTGCAGCGGCCCGCAGTCAGCACTCTTCTGGAGGATCTTACATTTTTGGGTTTGAACGATCAGCGGGCCACCCGCCTCGTTTTGATAGCCTAACCAAAGAGATGTGCCATTATCTGGACGCCTTGTCACATTGATTGCTACTTCGAGAATACGTGACACCTTGTCGTCCTCAGTGGGGGCCTCGATTGCGGCAACCGGAATCGTTGCCGCCTGTGCATTCGAAAGCATAAAAGCGATGAGTCCGGAACCGAGACCAAGCGCCGCGAGAAGGGCCAAGACGAGCCAATGCATTCTTCTTGAAAGATTTCTTAGGGGGGGAAGCTGGTTAACAAAGTAGCCGATAATAATGGCCACGATCGCGCCGGCGGCTGAGTACACCATTACTGTCACGGGCACCCCTCACGTCGGCTCAATGGTCGTAAGAAGGTCGAGTTCGAACCGTTGACCCGCACACTTTCGATCAGCCCACTTTTGCATCTCGACCCGAACGGCAAGTCTCCGGTCTGAGCGAGCCGGGATCACAAATGCGGGATCCGATTTAGACGGCTCCTTCACTCTAATGGCCCACTCTGGGCAGCCGCTCGGCGTAGCGGCCGTACCACCCGCTACCTTGGTCAGCTTTACAGGGAACGCGTTAGGATTTCTGATATCGACTGCCAGAGGCCTGCTATCGCCAGGCAACATTCCAGTTAGCGAGCTAGAGGTCGTCACGATTGGCTCAAAAACCTCAGCCGACGTAATATTGATCTTGGAGTGGTGCGTCCACGCGTAGTACCCATATGCAGCTCCCCCAAATACCCCGAGGGCTAGCGCTGCTGCGACAATGATCACGGTTGAGCGCTTCAAATTGAATCACCTCATCAGGAGCCCGTGCGCTTAAGGGTAATACCGGACGGCAACAAGGCAAGTGGTTAGAGCGCGGCATCTTCAACGTGAAAGTTATTCAACGGCCATCGGTTCCAAAATTGCTTAGCGTAGGGGCCGCTCGGCGAATGTCAACTGGAGTTCAGCGGTGGCGAAACGAAGATAATCCCCGCGAATTTCAAGATCATAAGGCGACCGCCATGGCTGGGCGACGATCACGAGGAGCTGCGCCGTGAGCCCCCGGGGACAGCCGTTCCCGTGGTTGACATGCACGGGTATACGGAAACCATGGGGAGCGGGGCATCTCGGCTGGACGATGCTTCGTCGAAGGGCGTAACGCCGAATGCTCGGCTAGGCCGAGGCGATCGTGGTCGATGGCGAACTAACGCAATCGACGTAATTGACCGACCACCACCGCACAGTCGTCAGCCATCCATCGATGAATCCGCTCATCGGCTACTTGTTTACTGGCAGCACGACCGCAGCCCGGCCAGGCTTGGCGAGGTGACCAACGGGGTCGCTCTCACATCGGCTGCCCACCGTAGTTTGGTGTGGCTCAGATTTGGCGTGCGTCCCGCTGGTCACCGCGGTGCGGAGTGGCTCCAGAGGGGTATGCCCAGCTCAAAGTAGCGCTGCCCTCCGGCCGACACCCAGTCGGAGCAACGGAGGGAGAGTGCTGGTGGCACGGGTCATCATCGGGGTCGATCCGCATAAGCGGTCGTCGACAATCGAGGTCATCAACGAGCGGGAGCAGACCGTCGGGCAGGGTCGCTTCGGCACTGACCGGGACGGCTATATGGCGATGCTGGCCGCTGGTCGTCAGCACCAAGACCGGGTGTGG
>NZ_BOQN01000171.1 GCF_018332695.1 Paractinoplanes toevensis | reverse complement strand
TGGCCGTGGATCGTGCTCGGCGTTTTCGCCGTCGGCGCCCTCGGCTGTGCCGGGCTGTTCACAGTCGTGCTGGGTGGCACGGCGAAGGTGGCGGGCGACCTCGACGACAACCAGCAGGGCAGGAACGCGGTCGCCGGGCAGTTGGGCAAGCCGATCGTCGACGGGAAGTTTCAGTTCACGGTCACCGGAATGCGGTGCGGTCTCGACCAGGTCGGGTCCGAACCCGTCAGCGACCGGGCGCAGGGAGAGTTCTGCCTGGTCAGCATCACCGTGAAGAACACCGCCGGCACCGCCGAGACGTTCCTGGACTCGTCGCAGCAGGCGACCGACGCGAGCGGCAACGTGTACTCGGTCGACAGCGGCGCCGGGATCTTCGCGAATGGCGAGTCGTCGGTTTTCCTGGAGCAGATCAACCCGGGGAACTCGGTGAAGGGCAAGCTCGTCTTCGACGTTCCGGTCGGTACGAAGTTGACCTCGGTGGTGCTGCACGAGTCGATGTTCACCGCCGGGGTGAAGATCCCGCTGAAGTAG
>NZ_BOQN01000170.1 GCF_018332695.1 Paractinoplanes toevensis | reverse complement strand
ACCACCGCACCCACCACGGCGGCCGCGCCGGCCAGCCGCAACGCCGGGAACAGGTAGGGCAACGAGGCCGGCAGCCGGAGCTTGACCAGCGTGCGCCACCACCCGGCGGCGTAGCTGCGCATCAGCTCCACCCCGCTCGCCGTCGGCGACTGCAGGCCGCGCAGCATGCCCACGGCGACCGGGAAGAACGCCAGGTAGGAGGCGATCACCGAGACCGTCGCCCAGGGCGGCATGATGGTGCCGCCCCAGCCGGCCATCAGCGGCGCGATCGCGATGAGCGGCACGGTCTGGCTGAGGATGACGTAGGGGAGCAGGCCGCGCTCGACGATCTTGAACTGCTGCATGAGTACGGCGAGCAGCAGCCCGACCACGGCACCGGCCAGGAAACCGGCCGCGGTGATACCGAACGTGAACACGCACGCGTGCAGCACCACGATCCACACCGGTTGCCCGCCGGTGAGTTCGGGCTTGCCGAGCCGTTCGAACACCGTCCACAGGTGCGGCATGGACAGGTCGTCCGCGCGCGGCAGGATCCGCACCCCGAACAGGACCGTGCCGTCGGGGCTGCCGACGAGTTTGTAGCCCTCCCACAGCGCCGCGAAGATCGCGACGCCGAGGAGGACGTACAGGGTTCGTCTCACGTCAGCGCCGGGATGATCTGCGACCCGTACGCTTCGAGCGTGGCCAGCTTGGCGTCGTGCTGGAGATAGACCGCGAACTGGTCGACGCCCAGAGCTTTCAACTCCTCCAGCCGCTTGAGGTGGCTCTCCACCGGGCCGAGGATGCAGAACCGGTCGACGATCTCGTCGGGCACGAACGTGGTGTGGCTGTTGCCGGCCCGCCCGTGCTCGGCGTAGTCATAGCCCTGCCGCGCCTTGATGTAGTCGGTCAGCGCCTGCGGCACCGCACCGCCCTCGCCGTAACGCGAGACGATGTCGGCGACGTGGTTGCCGACCATCCCACCGAACCACCGGCACTGTTCGCGCTGGTGCTCGAGGTCGTCGCCGACGTAGGCCGGCGCGGCCACGCAGAACTTGATCGCCATCGGGTCCCGGCCGGCCTTCTCGGCGGCGGCGCGGACCGCCCCGATCATCCACGCGGCGATGTCCGGGTCGGCGAGCTGCAGGATGTACCCGTCGCCCACCTCGCCGGTCAGGGCCAGAGCCTTCGGACCGTACGCCGCGACCCAGACCTCCAGGCGCGAGTCGGGGGCCCAGGCGAACTGGAGTTCCTTGCCGCGCAGGGTGACCTTCTCGCCGCTGCCCAGGCCCTTGATCACCTGGACCGCCTCGCGGAGCTGCCCGAGGGTCTGCGGCTGTGCGCCGAGCACCCGCAGCGCCGAGTCACCGCGGCCGATGCCGCAGACGGTCCGGTTGCCGTACATCTCGTTGAGCGTGGCGAACGTCGAGGCGATGACGGTCCAGTCCCGGGTGCCCGGGTTGGTCACCATCGGCCCGACGATGACCCGTTCGGTCTCGTCGAGGATTTTCGAGTAGATGACGAACGGCTCCTGCCACAGCACGTGCGAGTCGAACGTCCACACGTGGCTGAAGCCGGCCGCCTCGGCCTTCTTGGCCAGTTCGACCACGCCCAAGGCGGGCGGGTCGTTCTGCAGAACTACGCCGATGTCCATGTCACACCAGGTAATCGCTGAGCGAGCGGGGAACGTACTTTCCTCGGCCCTTGCGGCCTTTGTATTCGCCACCGCTGGCGATGACCTCGCCGCGGGACAGGACGGTGTCGACCTTGCCGTCGATCTCCCAGCCCTCCCAGGCCGAGTAGTCCATGTTCATGTGATGGGTCTCGACGCTGATCCGGGTGCGGCCGTTCGGGTCGTAGAGCACGATGTCGGCGTCCGAGCCGGGCGCGATGATGCCCTTCTTCGGGTACATGCCGAACATCCGGGCCGGCGTGGTCGCGATCGTCTCGACCCAGCGGGCGAGCGACAGCTTCTTCTCGACGACGCCTTGGTAGAGCAGGTCGACGCGGTGCTCGACGCTGCCGATGCCGTTCGGGATCTTGGAGAAGTCGCCGATGCCCATCTCCTTCTGGTCCTTCATGCAGAAGGGGCAGTGGTCGGTCGAGACCACGGAGAGGTCGTTGGTGCGCAGGCCCTGCCACAGGTCGGCGCGGTGGCTCTCCTTGCCCGAGCGCAGGGGAGTGGAGCAGACCCACTTGGCGCCCTCGAAACCCGGCGCGCCGAGCTGGTCCTCCAGCGTCAGGTACAGGTACTGCGGGCAGGTCTCGGCGAACACGTTGCGGCCCAGGTCGCGGGCGTTGCGCACCTGCTCGAGGGCCTTCGACGCGCTCAGGTGCACGATGTAGAGCGGGCAGTCGGCGGCCACGGCGGCCAGCCAGATCGCCCGGCTGGTGGCTTCCGCCTCCAGCTCCTGCGGCCGGGTGAGGCCGTGGAAGACCGGGTCGGTCTCGCCGCGTTCGAGGGCCTGCTTGACGAGTACGTCGATGGCCGGCCCGTTCTCGGCGTGCATCATGATCATGGCGCCGTTCTCGCGCGCCTTCTGCATCGCCCGCAGGATCTGGCCGTCGTCGGAGTAGAAGACGCCGGGGTACGCCATGAAGAGCTTGAAGCTCGTGATGCCCTCGCTCGCCACGAGCTGGTCCATGGCCTTGAGCGAGTCGTCGTCGACCCCACCGATGATCATGTGGAAGCCGTAGTCGATGTGGCACTGATCGGCCGTCTTGGCGTGCCAGGCGGCCAGCCCGTCCTGCACCACCTCGCCGTACCGCTGGATGGCGAAGTCGATGATCGTGGTGGTGCCGCCGATGGCGGCGGCCCGGGTGCCGGTGTCGAACGTGTCGCTGGCCTCGGTGCCGCCGAACGGCATCTGCATGTGGGTGTGCGCGTCGATCGCGCCCGGGATCACGTATTTTCCGGTCGCGTCGATGATCTCCGGGCCCTCGGGAGCCTGGCCCGGCGCGAAGATCGCCGCGATGGTCTCGCCGTCGACGAGGACGTCGCCGGAGTACGGGCCGCTCGGCCCGACCACCGTTCCGCCCTTGATCAGAATCGTCACAGCTCCACCGTCCGGGTGTAGGCCTCCGGGCGGCGGTCGCGGTAGAACTGCCAGCGCTCGCGGACCGTCTTGATCAGGCCCAGGTCGAGGTCGCGGACGATCAGCTCGGGGTTGTGCGTGTCGCCGACCTCGCCGACGAACTTGCCCTCCGGGTCGACGAAGTAGGACTGCCCGTAGAAGTCATCGTCGCCGAGCTCCTCGATGCCGACCCGGTTGATCGCGCCGATGAAGTACTCGTTGGCCACCGCGCTGGCCGGCTGCTCCAGCTGCCAGAGGTAACTGGACAGACCGCGGCTGGTGGCCGACGGGTTGAAGACGATCTGGGCGCCGCCGAGGCCCAGCTCGCGCCAGCCCTCCGGGAAGTGCCGGTCGTAGCAGATGTAGACGCCGACCTTGCCGACCGCGGTGTCGAAGACCGGGAAGCCGAGGTTGCCCGGGCGGAAGTAGAACTTCTCCCAGAAGCCGTTGACCTGCGGGATGTGGTGCTTGCGGTACTTGCCGAGGTACCTACCGTCGGCGTCGACCACGGCGGCGGTGTTGTAGAGGACGCCCTCCTGCTCCTTCTCGTACATCGGCAGGACCATGACCAGGCCGAGCTCGGCCGCGAGCGCCTGGAAGCGCTCGGTGGTCGGACCGGGAATGGATTCGGCGTACTCGTAATATGCGGCGTCCTGCACCTGGCAGAAGTAGGGGCCGTAGAAGAGTTCCTGGAAGCAGATCACCTTCGCCCCCTGGGCGGCGGCGTCACGGGCGTAATCCTCGTGCGCCTTGATCATCGATTCCTTGTCGCCCGTCCAGGTGGTCTGGACGAGAGCGGCGCGGACGATGTCGGTCATGACTGCCCTCCTTGCTTGATCAGTTGCCGGTCACGGGCACGGTGGAAGCGCCTGTGATCGTCTGTCTACTCCCCGTTATACGGCCTTCGCTAGGTCTTGCTTGACGGGTTCAGATGCCGTAGGACACTAACGACACACATTGAGCCGAACAATTGCCCGTACGTAACGAAATGTTTCAGGAAGGCAAACTTGATCGCGCTTATCACCGGGGCGGTGGATGATCGCAGTGCCCGGGGAATCGCCGCGGCCGTCGGCCGCCTGGTCAGCGCCGGAAGCCTGCCGGCGGGGGCCCGGCTGCCCACCGTCCGCGACGTCGCCCGCGAGCTCGGCGTCAGCCCCACCACGGTCAGCGAGGCCTGGCGCAGCCTGGCCCGGGCCGGCGCCATCCAGACCCGCGGCCGCTCCGGCACGTTCGTGGCCACCCCCGGCGGTCCCCGGCAGGGCTGGCGGTACGCGCAGATGGGCGCGCACGCGGTGGTGTCGCACGACCTGTCCACCGGCGTGCCCGACCACGATCTGCTGCCCGACCTGACCGACGCGCTCAAGCGCCTCGGCGACGGCCGGCTGACCGCCGGCTACCTGGACGCCCCGGTGCTGCCCGACCTGGAGGCGGTGCTGCGCGAGCGCTGGCCGTTCCCGCCCGAGCGGCTCACCGTGGTCGACGGGGCCCTGGACGCGCTCGATCGGGTGATCACCGCAGTGGTCCGCTTCGGCGACCACGTGATCGTGGAAAATCCGGCCTTCCCGCCCCTGCTCGACCTGCTCCAGACGGTCGGTGCCACGGTCATCGGGGTGCCGATGGACGCGCACGGCATGCTTCCCGACCGGCTGCACGGCGTCCTCACCGAACATCCGGCGGTCGCGGTGTTCCTGCAGCCCCGGGCGCACAACCCGACCGGCGCCAGCCTCTCCGCCGACCGGGCGGCCGCGCTCGCCGCCGTCCTCGGCGACTTCCCCGGGGTCACGATCGTCGAGGACGATCACGCCGGCGACATCGCCACCGCGCCCCCGCTCAGCCTCGGCCGGCACCGGCCCGAGCGCACCCTGCACGTCGCCAGCTTCTCCAAGAGCCACGGGCCGGACCTGCGGCTGGCCGCGATCGGCGGGCCCGCCACGGTGGTCTCCGCGGTCGCCGACCGGCGCCACCTCGGACCGGGCTGGTCCAGCCGGCTGCTGCAGGCCGTACTGCTGGATCTGCTCACCGATCCCATCGCCGCCGCGCAGGTCGCCGACGCCCGCGAGGCGTACGCCGCGCGGCGCGCGGCCCTGCTCACCCGCCTGCACGAGCGCGGGGTCACCGCCACCGCCGGCGACGGCATCAACCTGTGGATGGCGGTCGACGACCAGCAGATCGCCCTGGTCTCGCTGGCCGCGCAGGGGATCGCGGTGGCGCCCGGCGCGCCGTTCTGTGTCACCCCGATCGGCGGCGACCACGTCCGTGTCACGGCCGGGCTGGTCGACGGCGACTTCGACGATCTCGCCGACGCGCTCGCGTCGGCGGCCATCCTGGACAGCCGCGGCAGCGGCCCCCGAACCCGCCAGCACCCCCGCGGCTGGCGCTAAGGAGATCTCCATGACAGATGACCTTCTGGCCCGTCACAAAGCCGTGCTGCCGGACTGGATGCCCATCTACTACGGCGACGACGCGATCGAGATCGTCGCCGGCTCGGGAAGGCGAGTCGTCGGCAGCGACGGCCGCACCTATCTGGACTTCTTCGGCGGCGTGCTGACCAACATGATCGGGTACGACGTCGCCGAGATCAACGAGGCGGTGCAGCGGCAGCTCGCCACGGGCGTCGTGCACACCTCCACGCTCTACCTGATCCGGCAGCAGGTCGAGCTGGCCGAGAAGATCGCCCGGCTCTCCGGCATCCCGGACGCCCGGGTCTTCCTCACCAACTCCGGCACCGAGGCCAACGAGACCGCGCTGCTGATGGCCACCAACGCGCGCCGGTCCAACCAGATCCTGGCGATCAAGAACAGCTACCACGGGCGCACCTTCGCGACCATGGCCATCACCGGGCACCGGTCCTGGTCGTCGAGCTCGCTGAGCCCGCTGAGCGTGTCCTGGCTCGCCTCGGCCGACCGGCTGCGCGGGCGGATGGTGGGCCTGTCCGACGGCGATCTGGCCGAGGCCGCCGTCGACGACCTGCGCGAGGTGCTCGCGACCGTGACCGCCGGGGACGTGGCCGCGCTGATCGCCGAGCCGATCCAGGGGGTGGGCGGGTTCGTCGCGGCTCCGGACGGGGTGCTGGGGGCGTACCAGAAGGTCTTGAATGAATCTGGGATCTTGCTCATCGCCGACGAGGTGCAGACCGGCTGGGGCCGCACCGGGTCGCACTTCTGGGGCTACCAGGCCCACGGCGTGACGCCCGACCTGGTCACCTTCGCGAAGGGGATCGGGAACGGGTTCGCGCTCGGCGGCGTGGTCGGGCGGGCGTCGGTGATGAACGCGGTGCCGGCGATCAGCTTCTCGACGTTCGGCGGTAACCCGCTGTCCGCGGCGGCCGGCAACGCGGTGCTCGACTACGTGCTCTCGCACGATCTGCAGGCGAACGCGGCCGAGGTCGGCACGATCGTGCTGGACGGGCTGCGGGCGCTCGACGTGCCGATCGTGGGGGAGGTGCGCGGCCGCGGCCTGATGATCGGCATCGAGTTCGTCCGGCCCGGCACCAGCGAGCCCGATCCGGCCGCGACGGTCCGCGTCTTCGACGAGTGCCGGGCCGGCGGCCTGCTGGTCGGCAAGGGCGGCCTGTACGGCAACGTGATCCGGATCGGCCCGGCCCTGACGCTGACCGCCGACGAGGCCCGCGAGGGCCTCGCGATCCTGGTCGACGCGATCAGCCGAGTCGACGCTGATTCTCCGGCTTCGCTTCGCTACGCGGGCGATCGCCCCTTCGGAGGTTGATGGGGAGGCAGCCGTT
>NZ_BOQN01000169.1 GCF_018332695.1 Paractinoplanes toevensis | reverse complement strand
GTGCTGGCCGTGGTCGGCGACTGGTCCGACCGGACCGCTTCCGCCGAGGTCGTCAAGAAGCTGACCAGCGCCTGATCGCGGGCTTCTACAGCGTGTACGGGATGTCGGCGATGTGGTGGTCCACCAACTCGTGGACCGGGGCCCAGGTCTCGTAGACGCCTCGTTCGTAGCAGCGGGCGCCCGTCGCCGCCAGGTTGTCGCCGTCCGGGCGGACCAGGCGGAGGCGGGCCCAGCTCTCGTCGCGCTGGAGCACCCAGCAGGGCGTGTTGCGCCACAGCGCCTGCTCGGCGCGGCGGCTCAGGGTCTGCACGGGGTAGCGCGCGGCCCGGGTCAGCGCACGCACCCGGAACTCCTCCGGCGGGTCCGCGACCGCGTCGTACTCGTTGTCCTTGATCCGGCCGACCAGCTTCGCCGAACCGGGCGTCGTGCACGGCACGTACTCCCGGTCGGGGGTGACGCCGGGCAGGTTGTCCAGCACGGCCCGCCAGCGCGGGCCGGCCAGCCGCAGCCAGCCGTGCTGCTCCGGTTGGTACGTGTAAAGGATGATCTCCTCGCCGCCCGGGACGTACGCGATGAGCTGCGCGTTCGCCGGGATCGGCAGGTCGGCGA
>NZ_BOQN01000168.1 GCF_018332695.1 Paractinoplanes toevensis | reverse complement strand
TGCGCGAGAGTCGCGGCACGTGCTGGTGTGGCACGTTGCTTGCGGGGTGGCGGCGGTCGGGGGATGGTGCGGTTGGTGACGGTGTCTCCCGTACCGGAAAAGGGTTTGATTCTCGCGACCCTGACCTCAAAAGGCGTCTAGAAGCGCCGCATGCCGCCGAACTGGCGGTCGCCGGCGTCGCCGAGACCCGGCACGATGTAGGCCTTGTCGTTGAGCCCCTGGTCGATCGAAGCGGTGACCAGGCGCAGCGGCAGGCCGCTGTTCTTCAGCCGTTCGATGCCTTCGGGGGCGGCCAGCACGCAGCAGATGATCACGTCGGTGCAGCCGCGGTCGACCAGCAGCTTGCAGCAGTGCAGCAGCGAGCCGCCGGTGGCCAGCATCGGGTCGAGGACCAGCACCGGCTGCCCGGACAGGTCACCGGGCAGCGACTCCATGTAGGCCCGGGGCTCGAACGTCTTCTCGTCGCGAGCCAGGCCGACGAAGCCCATCGACGACTCGGGCAGCAGCGCGAGCGCCGAGTCGGCCATCCCGAGGCCGGCCCGCAGCACCGGGACGATCAGCGGCGGGTTGGCCAGCCGGGTGCCCTCGGTGGGGGCGACCGGGGTGTTGATCGGGTACTGCTCGACGGCGAAGGAGCGGGCCGCCTCGTAGACAACCATGGTCGTGAGCTCGTGCAGCGAGGCACGGAAGACGCCGGAGTCGGTTTCCGCGTTGCGCATCGCGGTGAGCCGGGTCTGAGCCAGCGGGTGATCTACAACGAGTACGTCCACGCCGATCAACCTACCGGTCCGTCAAGATCAACTGTTAATCAGCCGCGTAGAATCCCTTTCATGACTGCGACAGTGATGTCGGACCTGCGCTCCCTCCTGCACGGCCTGCCCGGGGTCGACAAGGTGGGCGTCGAGGCCCGGGCGGCCGCGCTAGGCACCCGATCGGTGAAGACGACCGCCAAGGCCCAGGCGATCGACCTGGCCATCCGCATGGTCGACCTCACCACGCTCGAGGGTGCCGACACGCCCGGCAAGGTCCGCGCGCTCTCGGCCAAGGCCCTCCGCCCCGACCCGGCCGACCCGACCTGCCCGCCGGTCGGCGCCGTCTGCGTCTACCCGGCAATGGTCCCGGTCGCGTTCGACGTGCTCAAGGGCTCGGGCGTGCACCTGGCCAGCGTGGCCACCGCCTTCCCGTCCGGGCAGGCGCCGCTCGACGTAAAACTCGCCGACACCCGCGACGCGGTGGCCGGCGGCGCCGACGAGATCGACATGGTGATCAGCCGGGGTGCGTTCCTCGCCGGCGACTACACCAAGGTCTTCGACGAGATCGTCGCGGTCAAGGAGGCGTGCGGCCCGGCCCATCTCAAGGTCATCCTGGAGACCGGCGAGCTCGCTACCTACGACAACGTCCGGCGCGCGTCCTGGCTGGCGATGCTGGCCGGCGCCGACTTCATCAAGACCTCCACCGGCAAGGTCCCGATCGCCGCCACCCTGCCGGTCACCCTGGTCATGCTGGAGGCGGTGCGCGACTACCGGGCGCAGACCGGCCGCCAGGTCGGGGTCAAGCCGGCCGGCGGCATCCGCACCACCAAGGACGCCATCAAATACCTGGTGCTGATCAACGAAACGGTCGGTGACGACTGGCTGAGCCCCGACTGGTTCCGCTTCGGCGCCTCGTCCCTGCTCAACGACCTGCTCATGCAGCGCACCAAGCTGACCACCGGCCACTACGCCGGCCCCGACTACTTCACGCTGGATTGATCTGATGCTCGAATACGCCCCAGCACCCGAGTCGCGGTCGGTCGTCCAGATCGCGCCCTCCTACGGCCTGTTCATCGACGGCGACTTCACTCCGGGGAAAGACGTCTTCAAGACGATCAACCCGGCCAGCGAAGAGGTTCTGTCCGAAGTCGCTCTCGGTTCCCCGGAAGACGTCGACCGTGCGGTGGCAGCCGCGCGCCGCGCCTTCGAGACATGGTCCGCCCGGCCCGGCTCCGAGCGGGCCAAATACCTGTTCCGGATCGCCCGGATCATTCAGGAGCGCTCCCGCGAGCTGGCCGTCCTCGAGTCGCTCGACAACGGCAAGCCGATCAAGGAGTCCCGCGACGTCGACCTGCCCCTGGTCGCCGCGCACTTCTTCTACTACGCGGGCTGGGCCGACAAGCTGCCGTACGCCGGCTTCGGCCCGTCGCCGCGGCCGCTGGGTGTCGCCGGCCAGGTCATCCCGTGGAACTTCCCGCTCCTGATGCTGGCCTGGAAGATCGCGCCGGCCCTGGCCGCGGGCAACACCGTGGTGCTCAAGCCGGCCGAGACCACACCGCTCTCGGCGCTGTTCTTCGCCGACATCTGTCGTCAGGCCGAGCTGCCGCCGGGCGTGGTCAACATTGTCACCGGCGCCGGCGACACCGGGCGTTACCTGGTCGAACACCCCGACGTCGACAAGGTCGCCTTCACCGGTTCGACCGAGGTGGGTCGGCAGATCGCCCGCTCGGTGGCCGGCACCGGCAAGCGCCTGACCCTCGAGCTGGGCGGCAAGGCCGCCAACATCGTCTTCGACGACGCGCCGATCGACCAGGCGGTCGAGGGCATCGTCAACGGCATCTTCTTCAACCAGGGCCATGTCTGCTGCGCCGGCTCGCGCCTGCTGGTCCAGGAGTCGATCGCCGAGCAACTGCTGGCCTCGCTCAAGCGCCGGATGTCGACACTGCGGGTCGGCGACCCGCTCGACAAGAACACCGACGTCGGCGCAATCAACTCGGCCGCCCAGTTGGCGCGAATTACTGAATTGTCGGAAATTGGAACGGAGGAGGGCGCGGAACGCTGGTCGCCGGAGTGTTCGCTGCCCGACCGCGGCTTCTGGTTCGCCCCGACGATCTTCACCGGCGTGACCCAGGCCCACCGGATAGCCCGTGAGGAGATCTTCGGCCCGGTCCTGTCGGTGCTCACCTTCCGGACCCCCGACGAGGCCATCGAAAAGGCCAACAACACGCCGTACGGGTTGTCCGCCGGCATCTGGTCGGAGAAGGGCTCCCGCATCCTGGCCGTGGCCGACAAGCTGCGGGCCGGCGTGGTCTGGGCCAACACGTTCAACAAGTTCGACCCCACGTCGCCGTTCGGCGGTTACAAGGAGTCCGGTTACGGTCGCGAAGGCGGCCGGCACGGCCTGGAGGCGTACCTTGCCTAAGTCATCCGCGCCTCGCCTGTCGGTGCGCAAGACCTTCAAGCTCTACATCGGCGGGGCTTTCCCGCGCAGCGAGTCAGGACGGACCTATCTCGTGGACGGCGACAACGTGGCCCTCGCCTCCCGCAAGGACGCGCGGGACGCGGTCGTCGCGGCCCGCAAGGCCCAGCCGAAATGGGCCGCCGCCACCGCCTACAACCGCGGCCAGGTCGTCTACCGGGTCGCCGAGATGGTCGAGGCCCGCCGGTCCGAGTTCAAGGCGCTCGGCACGGCCGGCGACGAGGTGAACGCCGCGATCGACCGCCTGGTCTGGTACGCGGGCTGGTCCGACAAGATCGCCCAGGTCGCCGGCAACGCCAACCCGGTGTCCGGCCCGTTCTTCAACCTGTCGTCGCCCGAGCCCACCGGCGTGGTCGGCGTGATCGCCCCGCCCAGCCTGCTCGGACTGGTCAGCGTCGTTGCCCCGGTGATCGTCACCGGCAACACGGTGGTCGTCGTCAGCGGCGGCCCGCAGGTCGCGGTCACCCTCGCCGAGGTGCTCGCCACCTCCGACGTGCCGGGCGGGGTGGTGAACATCCTCACCGGACACGCCGCCGAGATCGCGCCCTGGCTCGCCTCGCACGACGACGTGAACGGACTCGACCTGACCGGTGTCGACGACCCCGCTCTCGCCGTTGAACTGGAGCAGGCCGCGGCCGGCACGCTCAAGCGGGTCCGCCGGGCCGGCACCACCGACTTCACGGCCGACCCCGGTCTGGCCCCGATGACCGCCTTCCTGGAGACCAAGACGGTCTGGCATCCCAAGGGTTTCTAAGGGCGGTCGGCTGTCCCTCAGACTCGCCCATTAGGGTGTGTCGGCAGAATCACCGTCCAACCGTCCGAATCATCCCGGAGGTCACCGTGGCCAGCCAGTCCGACGAGTCCGAGACGTCCGCAGTGGGCCTCTCCGGGCAGGACCTGTGGGACGAGGTCCGGATCGAGCCGGTGGAGATCGCGCTGCCCGGCGGCGTCGGCCTCACCCTCCGAGCCTTCCGCAAGGCCTCCGAATTGACCCCCACCGAGATGGATGTCGAGGAGGAGGACCCGTTCGACGCGCGCGAGCGCCGGGCCACCGAGGATGACGAGGAAGAAGTCATCGTCGACGAGGAGTTCCAGGCGCTGCTCGCCGAGGGCGAGGTCGACCAGACCGTCGACGAGGACGCCAAGGCGGCAGCCGAGGAGCCCGACCCGGAGGACTTCGCGGACGAGAAGGAGGAGGACGAGGCCGCCGACGAGGACGTGCCGATGTTCCTCAGCCACAAAGGCCGGCTGCTCGCGTTCAAGACGCCGGAGTCGCTGGTCTCCTTCATTCGTTCGGGTGCTCCGCACGACCTCGCCCAGCTCGACAGCTGGGCCACCCTGGCCGAGCGGGTAGAGTCGACCGACATCGACCCGCAGCCGGACGACCGCTACGAGCTCGACCTCGTGGTGGAAAACCTGCGCGGCGGGCACGACAGCTGGGACCTTCCGCTGCTCATCGCGGCCGGCGAGGTGGCCCGCGACCTGGGTTATGCGCTGCGGCTCAAGCCGGTGATCCTGGCCCTGTCGCCCGGCTCGCCGCTCGATGACCTCGACGAGTCCCTCCGGTCCACGGAAAACGGTGGCATGAGCGGGTTCTTCGGACGCCGCCGATTGAAGAAAATCGGGGCACAACAGGCAAGTCTCGGTTGGCGCTCGGTAATCGGCAAGATCTCTGCCGCTGTGGACTGGCGCGACTGACCCCTAAACAGGGACCATCAGTGCTTGGCCAAAATGCAATGGGACTTGTTCGCGGCGGGCCCGTGACTCAAGGTAGGTCGCGAACAAGTCTCACCGGGGAGGAGGACGACGCTGTGGCGCTCGTGCGCGTGTACTGCGGTCTCGCGTCGGCTGATGAAACGGTGCGCTCGGCCTCGGCCGCGCAGCTGACCATCGCCGTGGTGGATGACGCAGGTCGGTTGCTCGGAGTCCACGAGATCGGCGACGACCCGGACGGCTACGCCGAGTTGGGCTCGCTGCTCGTGGAACGGACGAGTGGATTCACCGACGCCGCGGTCGCCGCCGACAGCGACGACCACCTGGTCACGTCGCTGCTCATCGCCGCGGGCCGTCCCCTGGTCGTGACCGACGACGACACCACCGACGACTTCGCCGAGCGCTTCGCCGACGACGACTCCGTCGAGGAGATGCAGGCCCCGCCGGCCGCCCGCCGCGCCGTGGGCCTCGCCCGGGCACTGCAGGCCGGCGCCATCGCCGCGACCACCCAGCCCGCCCCGCGCGAGCTGGTCAGCTACAAGCCGGTCCTGGCCGCCCACGTGGCGCTGCTCGGCGGCCGGCACGCGACCGCCACGGCGATGCGTGAGGTCCTCCGCGAGCTCTACCCCGCCGCTCTCCGGGCCTACCCCGACCCGTCCCACCCGCTGGCGCTCGCCGTGCTCGACGCGCTGCCCGAGCCGGGCCGCCTCACCTCGCAGGGCGACTCCGAGCGAGTGGCCGAGCAGGTCGCCACCGAGCTGATCCGGGCCGGCGCCGGCACCGACGACGAGATCATCGCCGCGGTCACCGCGCTGCACGTCGCGATCAGCGAGTCACCGCGCCGCGGCGGCGTCAACAAGTCGCTGGCGCCCGCCGCCGCCGAGACCGTACGCAAGGCCATCGCCGCGGTCCGCGCCTGCGACTCCGCCTGCTCCTCGCTGATCGGCACCATCGCCGCCCGCAGCAGCACCGCCGCCGGCTCCTCCCGCCGCCGTGCCGAGGCCGCCCCGCTGCAGGCCGTGCCCGACTCCCGCACCACCCGGCGCAACCGCCGCGAGCCCACCGGCACCGGCAGTGGCCCGGTCATCCCGCACCCGATGAACGCCCCGCCGGTCGCTCCCGACCCGGTGGCGCCGCCGCCGCTGGCCCCGCGCCCAGTCACCCCGCCGCCGGCCGCACCCGCCGCCGCGGCCGCGTTCCCCAACCGCGCGCCCGTCCCGGGCAACCGCCCGGTCTCGGTGCCGCCACCTCCGCCCGGCATGACGCCGATCACTCCCGGTTCGCGGCCGGTTCCCGGTTCCCGCAACCCGATCGCGCCGACATCCGCGCCCGCCGCGTCCTTCTCGACCGGCGCCCGAAGCCTGATCACACCCACGAGCGGGTCGTCCTTCTCGACCGGCGCCCGTAACCCGATCACACCCACGAGCGGCCCGTCTTTCTCGACCGGCGCTCGTAACCCGATCACGCCAACGAGCGCGCCGTCGGCCCCCGCCGCGTCGTTCTCCACCGGCGCCCGAAGCCCGATCACGCCGACCTCGGCGCCATCCGCCCCGGCCGCGTCGTTCTCGAACGGCTCGGTGCCGCCCGGCTCCTTCTCGAACGGCTCGACGCCGTCCGGGTCGTACTCGAACGGGTCGTTGCCGCCGGCGTCGGTCTCGCCGGCCGACAACGGCCAGCCGTTCCAGGCCACGCTCACCACTGCGGCGATCAACAACGCCCGGGCTGAACGGCAGCGCACGGTCATCCCGCCGCGGCCGGCCCGCGCCACGCCGGCGCCCGGCAGCGCCACCGACTACTCGTCGCTGCCCATGCCGACCCCGCGAGCCGAGCCGGCCGAGCCCGGTTCCCGGGCCAACTGGCCGCTGATGAACCCGAGCGGTGAGGAGCCGCCCGGGTCGATCAGTGCGCCGCCCGCCGACACCGGCCGGGTCAAGCCGCCGTGGCAGGACATGCCGAAGGAGCCGCCGGCCCTGCGCCTGGTGGAGCCGCAGCTCGGCAACAGCCTCGACACGACCGTCGCCGACCTGCCCGCGCTCGCCGATCCGCCGTCGCTGCGGCTGGTCGAGGGCGAAGCCCGCCGCCTCGCCAATCGCCGCAACGGCGTCAGCAACGGCGCGATGAGCACCAGCACGACGGTGACCGCCCTCGACCGCAGCACCACGCCGCCGGTCCCGTCCGACGGCAGCGACGGCGACCTGCTGATCTTCGCAGCGGCCCGATCGGCCTGGTTCACCGGCCACAACGACCAGTCGCCCGAGATGGACTGGGCCAACCCCAACGACAGCGGCTGGCGGGCCGCCGAGCGCGCCGCCACCCCCGAGATCGCAGCCGAGACGTCCGCAGGCCTGCCCAAGCGCGTCCCGCAGGCCAACCTGGTCCCCGGCTCACCGTTGCGCGACGAGCGCCCACTGCGCATCGTCCGCGACGCGGCGAGCATCGCGGCCCACACCACCGGCTACTTCCGAGGCTGGCGCCGCGGGCAGGAGATCGGCGGCTTCGCGATGGGCGGCCGCCCGGGCCGCGAGTCGGCCGGCGGTTGGGACTTCACCCGCGACCGCGAGGGCGCCGACGACTTCCGCAACAACGGCGCGAACAACGGCGCGAACAACGGCGCGAACAACAACGCCAACTACAGCTCCCGCTAGACCAACCCCGAAAAGGCGGCCGCACCAGCGGCCGCCTTTTCGGCTGTCCGGAGTCCGCCCAGCTTCTCCCCGCAGCTCACCCCGACCGCCCGCCTGGCACAGCCTCAGCCCCGATCGCCCGCCTGGCACGGCCTCAGCCCTGACCGCCCGCTGGCACAGCCTCAGCTCCGACCGCCGCGCCAGGTGCGACCACACTCCGCGCGGCCCTGCCCGCACAACCTCAGGCAGGACCGCCCCTGCCCGGCGTGGGGCTTCGAGCCTGGCGGTCCTGCCTCCTGATGCAGCCCCAGGCCCGATCGCCGCCGGGCATGCCCGCACGCCGAGCGGCGTTGCTCGGCGCGATCTCAAACCCGCGGTCCCTGCCAGATGCAGCCTCACGCCGCGCGGCCCTACCCAGCGCGCTCTCAAACCCCGCGGCCCTGCCAGGCACGGCCTCACACCGGACGGCCCCTGCCCAGCGCGCTCCCAAACCCCAGCCCCTGCCAGGCACGGCCTCACACCGGACGGCCCCTCCCCAGCGCGGCTTCAACCCAGCCGCCCTGCCCGGCGCAGCTTCAACCCAGCCGCCCTGCCCGGCGCAGCTTCAACCCAGCCGCCCTCCCCGGCCCAGCATCAGCTCAGCGGCCCTGCCAGGGCGGCCTCAGGCCGCTCGGTCCTGCCATGTGCACAGGCAGACTCGGTTGCCCTGGGGGTCGGCCAGCACCCAGAAGCTCGGCGCCTCGGCGTCGCTCTCCAGCTTGCCGCCGGCCGCCACCGCCGCGTCGATTCGGGACTGGACCTCGGATGGGTCGATCCACAGGTCCGGGTGCCAGCGCTGCCGGGGCTCCTCGCGGCCGGACTGCTGGAACCAGATCGTCGGCAGCGCGCCCGACGGGTCGACGACCTCCTCGTCGTAGTCGCCCTTGCGGTGCTCCAGGCCCATGACGGCCTCCCAGAACGGCGCCACCTCGGCGTGGTCGGGACTGTCCAGGCCCAGTTCGAGCCAGGTCAGCCCGGCGAACGACTGGGTCAGCCCGGCGTCGGCCACCAGGCCCGAGATGGTGCGGGCCAGCCGGATGTCCCGGCCGGTGATCCCGCCGGTGTCGTGGCTGGTGAGCCGCACGTCCACGTGGGTGTAGCGCAGGTCGAGGTCGGGGTGGTGGTTGGCCTCCTCGGCGGCCGCACCGATCGCGGCGACAAGGGCGAGCCCGGCCGCGAAACTCCCGCTGCTGACCCGCGTGTGCAGGCCGTTGTACAGATGCGCCCAGCCCGCCAGCCCTTCGGCGGCGACCTGCGATCCCGTCAGCTTCGTCATGCCACCATCATTCCCGCCAGGCCGGGCTACAGCGCGGCGAGCGCCTTGGTGATGTTCCAGTCGGCCAGGTCGAGCATCCACTGCCGGTCGGGGAAGTCGGTGCCGGCGATTCGCAGCGGCCCCTCGATCAGCGACAGCACCTGGGCGTACGAGTAAAGCGCGAGCCTCGCCGGGTCCGTCGCCGCCGGGTCGAGGCGCGGATAGTCGGCCCCGAACCGCATCTCGATCCATGCGTGGTCCCATTCGGCGTCGAACCGGATCAGTCCCTCGAAATCGATCATCACGGGTTCGCCGGCCGCGTTCACGAACACGTGGTCCGCGCCGAGTTCGCCGTGCACCAGCCCGTACTCCCGGCGGGGAAGCACCGTCTCGCGCAACCCTCGCAGATGGTCCTCGATGCGGTTCCGCGCCGCCGTGAGGCGCGGGTCGCGGTCGGCGACGGCCGCGAGATGAACGAGTGCCCGGTCCACCACCATGTCCTCGGCCGGACGCTGCGGCCCGGCCGGGCGGGTCAGCGGACCGTAGTGCGCGGTCACGTCGGCGTGCATGCGACGCAGCGCCGCGCCCAGCTCGGCCAGGGGCGCGGCCGCCGCGGCCGGGTCCTTCTCCATGAGTCGCTCCAGCGACTCTCCACCGGCATCTTCGACGAGAGCGAACGCGCCGTCGTGGTCCAGCCGAAGCAGTTCCGGTACGCGAACCCCGGCGTTCCGTAGCGCCGCGTGATTGGCGGCGAACTCGGCGATCCCGGCCTCCCCGGTGAACGGGTCGTCCGGCACCGTGGCGACCGACGGCCAGTAGTTCTCTCCGGCCGCCCACCGGTACAGGATCACCGTGCTGTCGTCGCCGAGGCGGACCCGATAGACGCCCTTCTTGGTGCCGCCGGCCAGCCGGGTCAGTTCCACCGCGCCGAGCCCGGGAATCAGCTCGCCGACGTCATCGATCCCGAGAAACTCGCGCATGGCGCCCGACGCTACCGGTTTTGAGATCATGTGGGGGTGCGGGCCATCGTCTTCGACTTCTTCGGCACGTTGACCGACCCGGCGGCCGAGGCTGGTCGCCGGGAGTCGTTCACCGCCACCGCGGCCGCGCTGGGCGTCCCGGCCGACCGGTTCTGGCAGGCGATGGGCGCCAGCTTCCCGGATCGGATCACCGGCCGGTACGGCGACACCCGCGCGACGCTGCGGCGTATCGCCCGGGAGTGCGGCACCGACCCGGCGGAGTCCGATCTGGACGCCGCCGTCCGCGCTCAGCAGGCCGGCGCGGTCCTGGTCCGGCCGCCCCGGCCGGGGGTGCTCGACCTGCTCGACCGGTTGCGCGCTGCCGGTTACCGCCTCGGCCTGATCAGCGACTGTTCGAGCGAGCTCTGCGAGGCCTGGCCGGAAACGCCCTACGGGCCGAGAATCGACGCCGCGGTGTTCTCCTGGCAACAGGGGTACCGCAAGCCCGATTTGCGCCTCTACGAGGCCGTGAGTGCCCGTCTCGGGGTGCCGGCGGCCGAGTGCTGGTATGTGGGCGACGGCGGCAGCCGGGAGCACGACGGCGCACGACGGGCGGGCATGCGCCCGGTCCTGGTGACCAACGCGGCCTACCCGGACGCCGCGGCTCTGCGCAGCGACCCCGATCCCTACACGCCGGACCTGACGATCCCGGACCTGGACGCGCTACCCGGGCTGATCGAAACTTGAGCACGCAGAAGCCCCGCTCCGACCCATCGGAGCGGGGCTTCCACCGTCGGCTATGCGGGCGCTACAGCGCGGGTACGACGCATCGTCAGCACATACTCGACCAGCGAGATGAGGACGTTCTTTGTCGACTCGCGGTTCCGGGCGTCGCAGCTCACGACGGGCACGTCGCTCGAGATCGCCAGAGCGTCTCGTACGTCCTGCGCGTTGTGGTACTGCATGCCGTCGAAGCAGTTGATCGCCACCAGGTAGGGCAGGCGGCGATGTTCGAAGAAGTCGATGGCGGCGAAGCAGTCGGCCAGCCGGCGCGTGTCGACCATGACCACGGCGCCGATAGCGCCGCGCACCAGTTCGTCCCACATGAACCAGAACCGCGTCTGGCCAGGCGTTCCGAACAGGTACAGAATCAGGTCACGATCGATGCTGATGCGACCGAAGTCCATGGCGACGGTGGTCGTCATCTTTCCGGGCACCTGCCGGTTGTCGTCGACACCCACACCAGCCGAGGTCATGATCGCCTCGGTGGTCAGCGGGGTGATCTCCGAGACCGACCCGACCAGCGTCGTCTTGCCGACGCCGAACCCACCGGCGATGACAATCTTCGCCGATGTAACGCGTCCCCCAGCAGCGGGACGGTGCGACATGTCAGAGCCTGCGAAGTCCACTCAGCACCCTTTCCAGCAGTTCCGTGCCTACCGCGTCGGTCTCGTCGTCCAGCGAGGTGGGCTCATGCACCGCGACCAGGCCATCAGAGGCCATGTCCGCGACGATTACTCGAGCCACACCGAGCGGCAGTTGCATGCGTGCGGCGATTTCGGCGAGCGACTGCACACGGCCGCCGTCGCACATAGCCGCGATGTACTGATGCTCGCTTCCACCCTGCCCGCCGCGGATCATTCCAGAACGCCCGCGAACGGTTGTCTCGACCAGCGCTTCCAGCGCTATCTCAAGCTTCGGTCGGGTCCGACCGCGGGTCACGGCGTACGGCCTGACCAGCGCGCCGGTCGGCTCATCGCGCTCGGGCATCGTCACCGCTCACCCCTTCCTCGAACCCTAGAAGTGTCTCGTGTTGTCAGCGTTTTGGACAGTGCCGGCAGCACCGGCTGGCTGCCCGTTCAGCCGAGGACCCCGGCCGCGGAACGCGGCGCGGGGGTGAGGGCCTCGCCGACGCGGTCGACGAGGAGGGCCATCTCGTAGCCCACCTGGCCGACGTCGCAGCTGCGAGCCGCGAGCACCGCGAACGACGAACCGTCGGAGATCGACATCAGGAAGAGGAACCCGTTGTCCATCTCGACGACCGTCTGCAGCACCGCACCACCCTCGAAGCACCGTGCGGCGCCCTGAGTGAGGCTGACCAGGCCGGAGGCGATGGCCGCCAGCTGGTCGGCACGGTCACGCGGTAGGTCCCGCGAGGCTGCCAGGAGCAGACCATCGGCGGAGACCGCGATCGCATGTGCTACTCCGGGCACGCGGTCGGCGAAGTTGGCCAGAAGCCAACCGAGATCCTGCGTAGATGTCATGCCTCATGCTCCTTGCCAGCCTGCGAGGACTGCTGCCCTCCCGGAGTCTCCTCCGGGTTGGTCGATTGTTCCTTGGTGCGACCGCGCTGGACACCGCGGTGGTAAGCGGACAGAAGCCCGCGAACCCCTTCGGGCGTGCGCTTCTGGGCGGGATCTCCGCCACGGTCGACACCGCCGGGGACGAGCTGCGCCATCGGTGTGCGCTTGGGCAGCCCTGCCGTGGTGGTGGTATCGATCGAGTGCTCGGCGGCCGCGCGAGCGGCCTGCCAGCCCTCGTCGGCAGCGGTGCGCCACGGGTTGCCCGCCACACTGCCGTTGGAGCCGTTGCCGTTCGAACCGTAGCCGTTCGCCGCGCCAACGCCCACCGGCGCCGGGTCGAGGTCCCGCGATTCGGGCGAAGCGGCCTGCTGCGGTACCGAACGAGTGGGTTCTCCGGTGGAGATCCGCTGTGCGGTGACCGGGTCGTCGGCGCCGTTGGGCTTGCCTTCCGGCCGGGACGGCGTGGTCGTGGTGAACCACGCGGACTCGAGCTCGCGGAAGATCGGCAGCTCCATCGTCTCGTCGGCGAACTGGCCCTGGTTGCTGTCCCGCTGACGCGCTGCGGCCTGGGCTGCGGCGATCTGCTGGGCCGCGGTGGCCTGTGCCTCGGCGGCCTGAGCCGCCGCTGCCTCGTGTGCCGCCCGAGCCGCGGCGGCCGCCCGTTGCTGGGCTTCCGTCTGCGGACCGCCCGAGGTGGGCGTCGCGGACACCGGGGTCGCGGACACCGGGCGAGCCGGCGGCGCGGACGACGGGATCGGCGCGGTCTGCGGGTTGGTCGGGCGCTCGACCTGGGGGTCGGGACGCTCGGGCCGGTAGCGCGGGATCTCGGCGGTCATGTCGAGCGCCGCGGCCAGGCTCTCCGGAACGTGCGGCGCGGAGTTCGCGTCGCGCTCGGGGGCGACCGGCGGCCAGACCGGCGGGTTGGCCGGAGGCTCGTTCACCGGCGGCGCCGAGGTCGGGCGACCACCGTAGGGCGGGCCGGACGGCACCGGCGGAGCCGACACCGGCGGCAGCGGAGGAGCCGACACCGGCGGGACGAACCCGCCCCGGCCCTGGTTCTCCGGGTTGGACGGCAGCTGCCGCGGGATCGACGGACCGTAGCCATCGCCGGCCGGGCCGTAGCTGTCGCCGTTGCGACGCTGCGGCAGACCGTCGGGGCCGGCGAAGCCCTGCGGAGCACCCGAGGAGGGGCCCATCGGACCGGACGGCAGCGGCGGGATCATCTCGTTGCTGCGCGGACCGTAGAAGCCGTTCGATCCGCCGCCGTTGCCATTGCCGTTGCCGTTCGAGGAGCCGTTCGCGCCGAAACCGTTGGAGCCGTTGGAACCGCCGGGCGCGCCGGTGAGGTCGGACCAGGCGGGAACGCCACGGCCGGCACCGGTGCCGAGCATGCCACCGTTCGGCATCGGCGGGTTCGGGTCGAAGGGACGGCCACCGGGGTAGCCACCGCGGCCGCTCTCCAGGGCCAGCGGCTCGGGCAGGCCGGGACGGCCACCCTGCTGCAGGCTCTCGTAGCCGCCGGTCTGCACCGGACGACCACCGGCGAGGTGGGTGCCGGAGAGCACCGGCAGCGGCAGGCCGACCTCGGCCACCGTGCCGCGTTCGGAGTCGGCCGGGCGCAGCTCGACCTTGACGCCGTGCCGGTTCGCCAGCCGGGCGACCACGACCAGGCCCATCATGCGGGAGACGGCCACGTCCACCATCGGCGGGTTGGCGAGCCGCTCGTTCAGGTCGCGCAGCTGTTCCCGGCTGATGCCGATGCCGCGGTCCTCGACCGAGAGCAACGCGCTGTCGCCCAGCCGCCGCGCCTCGACGGTGACCGTCGAGTTGGGCGGGGAGAACGCGGTCGCGTTGTCGAAGAGCTCGGCGACCAGGTGGACCATGTCGTTGACGGCGTGCGCCGCCACCTCGATGTCCCGGTCGATCATGCCGAACTCGATGCGGGTGTAGTGCTCCACCTCGGACTGTGCGGCGCGGAGCACGTCGATCAGGGCGGCCGGCTCGCGCTGGACACGGGTGGAGTCGGCGCCCGCGAGAACCAGGAGGTTCTCGTCGTTACGCCGCATCCGGGTGGCCAGGTGGTCGAGCTGGAAGAGCTCGGCCAGACGGTCCGGGTCTTCCTCGCCGCGCTCCAGCCGGTCGAGGTGACCGATGAGCCGGTCGACCAGGATCTGCGAACGGCGGGCGAGGTTGACGAACATCGTCGCGACGGAGGAGCGCAGTGCGGCCTGCTCGGCCGCGGTGCGCACCGCCTCGAGGTGAACCGCGTTGAACGCCTCGGTCACCTGACCGAACTCGTCCCGGCTGCGCACCGGTAGCGGTTCGGCGATCTGGTCGGCCACCTGGGCCGGGGTGAGCGAGGTGGCCAGCGCCGGGTCACGCAGTCGGGAAACCGCGTGCGGCAGGCCGAACTGGGCGACCGAGAGCGCACCCTGTCGAAGCTCACGCAGCGAGCGGGCCATCGACCGGGCGACGAGCCAGGCGAACAGGATGGCCAGCAGCAGCATCGCGAGCAGGACGCTGGTCTCGATGAAGACTCGCCGGTTCACGTCGTTACGGATGCTGGTGGCCTCGACCACGATGTCGGCGTCGAGCTTCTGCTCCACCTGGCGGAACAGGTTGTTGTAGCCGATCATCGCCGCCTCCCACTGCTGGGAGTCGAACGGGATGTTCTTGGTGTTGGCACCCTGCAGCGCGCGCAGCTGACCGGTCAGGTTGGTCGCGGCGCGGCCATCGGCCACGTTGGCGGTGCGGTCGAAGAGCTGCACCTCGGAGTCGGTGCCGACCGACTTGATCGTCGCCTGGGAGAGCTTGAAGCCGGCATCGGTGAGCAGGAAGTCCTGCCGCAGCGTCGCGTTGAAGTCGCCGACGCCGAGCACCTCGTGACCGACGTCGCGCTGCTGGGCGATGTAGTCCTTGGCCCGGGCCACCGCCGCCACCGTACGCAAGTGGTCGCTCAGCTCGGTGTCGCTGGCCAGCTGGGCCGAGACGTCCCGGACCGAGAGCAGGTCGTCGATCAGCTTGCCGTAGGTGTCCTCGACGTCGTCGACACCCAGCTTGCCGTTGGCGATCTGACTGCGCTTGGACGGGAGGTCCTCGAGGTTGCGGTCCAGCCGCAGCAGCAGCGTGCTGACCTTGGCCGGAACGTCGTCCAGCGCGGCCTTCTGCTGAGAGTAGGGAACCTTGGCCTGGTCGACCTGGGCGTGCTCGCCGTTGTAGGCCTTCAGCGCCGCGTCCCGAATCGGGCTCTTCACATCGGCCGTGGTGACGATGACGCCGTAGGCACGTTCGTTCTGCAGACGGTCGACAAGGCCACCGGCGGCCTCCGACAACACGGAAAGGTTTCGAGCGCGCTCCGCGTTACTCGCCGTATCGATGTGGTCCACCAGACCGCTGACGCCGACAATGATCGTCGCCAGGGTAGGAACCAGCATGATGAGGCCGAGCTTCGACCAGATCGGCAGATCTCGCAGCCGATCGGCCGGCCGACGGAGACGCGACATGACGCCGGTCGCCGTCTTGGGGCGCTTGCTCACGTCACCGTCCTCCTGATTCGGGCCCGGCTCTCGGGTCGCCGGAACACCGCACACGGCCGACTACCGCGTCGGGCCCCCGAGATTCCATCACGACGAGTGTCAAAGAGAAAGAGCAGGCGGACACGGACCGGTTGTGTGACCCGATGTTGCTCCGTCGGAGTTGGACATCGCCGGTTCGTTATGACTGCCTGTATTTGTAAACGTCTCTCAGTGTCACTCATCCCGATCAGCGCAACGCGGGGGTGTCGCTGGCTGGCCGGGCCCGATCGTAGTGGATCGCGGCAGGACGAACGATGTCGCGGTCAGGCCCGCAGAGCAAGGTGAGATGCCCGATTTTGCAGTGTTTGTAGGGACCATTCTGACCGAACGGATGAGTAGCCTCACCGAACCGGCGAAGCGACAAACCATAGGTCGGGTTCCATTTGCCGGACGGCACTCATCCCAGCAGCTTGGCGTACGCCGGCTTGATCACTTCATTGATGATCGCGAGCCGCTCGTCGTACGGGATGAAGGCCGACTTCATGGCATTGATGGTCAGCCACTGCAACTCCGCCCAGCCCCAGCCGAACGCCGCGCTGAGCAGGGCCATCTCCCGCGACATCGACGTACCGCTCATCAGTCGGTTGTCGGTGTTGACCGTGACCCGGAACCGGAGATCGTGCAGCATCCCGATCGGGTGCTCGGCGATCGACGCGGCCGCGCCGGTCTGCACATTGGACGAAGGACACAATTCCAGCGGAATGCGCTTGTCACGGACATAAGCCGCCAAACGCCCGAGCACCGTTTCGCCGGTGATGTCGTCCACCAGGCGGACCCCGTGGCCCAGCCGGTCGGCGCCGCACCACTGGATCGCCTGCCAGATCGACGGCAGACCGAAGGCCTCGCCGGCGTGGATGGTGAAGTGGAAGTTTTCCCGCTGGAGGTATTCGAAGGCGTCCAGGTGCCGGGTGGGCGGGAAACCGGCCTCGGCACCGGCGATATCGAAGCCGACCACACCCGCGTCCCGGTAGCGCACGGACAGCTCGGCGATCTCCTGCGAACGGGCCGCGTGCCGCATCGCGGTCAGCAGCACCCCGACCCGGATCGGCCGGCCCAGCGCCGCCGCTTCCGCACACCCCTCGACAAAACCGGCATTGACCACCTCGACCACCTGATCCAGGCTCAGACCGCCTTCCAGGTGCTGCTCGGGCGCGTAGCGCACCTCGGCGTAGACCACGCCGTCGGCGGCCAGGTCGAGCGCGCACTCCTTGGCCACCCGGTGCAGGCCCTCCTCGGTCTGCATCACCGCCACCGTGTGCGCGAACGTCTCCAGGTAGCGTTCCAGGGAGCCCGAGTCGGCCGCCGCGACGAACCAGGCACCCAAAGCCTCCGGATCATCGGCCGGAAGCGGGTGCCCGACCCCCTCGGCGAGCTCGAGGATGGTCGCGGGCCGCAGGCCACCGTCGAGGTGGTCGTGCAGCAGCGCCTTCGGTGCCTTGACGATGTCGGAGTGTGAGATGGCGGCCATCAGAGAAGCCTAGAGGGCGGGACCGAATGATCGACGGAGCATTGCCGTACCTTCGATGCCCGATCTGCACACAGCCGCTGCACCGGGCCGACTGGGCGCTGCGCTGCCCGCGCGGCCACAGCTTCGACATGGCCCGCCAGGGGTACGCGGATCTGAGCGCGGGCCGCCTGCCGCACTCCGGGGACACCGCCGAAATGGTGGCCGACCGGGCCGACTTCCTCGCCGCCGGGCACTACGACTTCATCGGCGAGGCTCTCACCCCGTACGCCTCGGATGGTCTTGTGGTTGATGCCGGGGTGGGCACCGGCAGTTACCTGGCCCGGGTCCTCGATGCGGCGCCCGGCGCCGTCGGTCTCGGCCTGGACGTCTCGAAGCCGGCGCTGCGCCGCGCCGCCCGCGCCCATCCCCGCGCCGCCGCCGTCCTGGCCGACCTGTGGCGCCTGCTGCCGGTGGCCGACGCGTCCGCCGCCCTGATCCTCAACGTCTTCGCCCCCCGCAACGGCGCCGAGTTCCACCGCGTGCTGCGCGCCGACGGGGTCCTGCTGGTGGTGACCCCGGCGCCGAACCACCTGCGCGAGCTGATCGACGCGCACGGCCTGATCGGCGTGGACCCGGACAAGGAGGCCCGCCTCCAGGAGACGCTGGCCGCTCATTTCACCGCCGGCCCCGGCAAACTGCACGAACGGCGGCTGCACCTGACGGCCGCCGAGGCCCGCACCCTGATCGGCATGACGCCCAGCGCCCACCACGTCCCGGTGGCCGACCTGCCCACGACGGAGGTCACGGTGACCGCCGCGGTGCACGTGACGCCCTTCGAGCGGCGCTAGAGATCTTTCGGGTCGGGGTCCCGCCAGTCGCGGCACGTGCCGGTGTGGCACGGTGCTTGCGG
>NZ_BOQN01000167.1 GCF_018332695.1 Paractinoplanes toevensis | reverse complement strand
TAGATCGTCTGGCTGGCGTCGCCGACCACGGTGAGGTCGTCGCGGCCGCCCAGCCAGGCGTCGAGCAGCCGCTGCTGGAGCGGGTTGACGTCCTGGTATTCGTCCACGACGAAGTGCCGGTACTGCGCGCGGATCTCGTCGGCGACATCCGCGTGCTCCTCGATGCCCCAGACCGCGGCACGCAGCATGTCCTCGAAGTCGATCACGCCCTGGCGGCGCTTGAGCGTCTCGTAGGCCGCGAACACCTCGGCGACCTTGGCCGGCTCGTGCGGCGGCTCGCGGTGGGCCTTGGTGGCGGCCACCGCATATTCCCCCGGCTCGACCAGCGACGATTTGGCCCACTCGATCTCACCGGCCAGGTCGCGGGCGGCGGTGCGGTCGGCGCGGACACCGACCCGGGCCGCGGCCAGGCCGACCATGCGGGCCTTGGACTCGAGCAGCTCGGGCATCGCCCGGCCCTCGAGCAGCCGGGAGGCGAAATAGCGCACCTGGCGCAGGGCGGCGGCGTGGAAGGTGCGCGCCTGCACGCCGGTGGCACCGAGCGCGCCGAGCCGGGCGCGCATCTCGGCGGCGGCCCGCGCGGTGAACGTGACGGCGAGCACGTGCCGGGGGCTGATCTCGCCGGTGAGCGTGCGATAGGCGATGCGGTGGGTGATGGCCCGGGTCTTGCCGGTGCCGGCACCGGCCAGGATGCAGACCGGGCCCGCGGGCGCGGTCACCACCGTCCGCTGTTCGGGGTCGAGCCCGGCCAGCACCGCATCACTCAGCACGTCGGGAATCATGGCACTCGGGTCTGACGTTATGCCGGAAGGCGGAGTGCCATGTGACCCAGCCGAGAGGATCTTGACCGATGTTGACCATGTATTCGACGTCCTGGTGCGGTTATTGCCACCGACTCAAGTCGCAGCTCGACCGTGAAGGCATCGCATACGACGTAGTCGACATCGAGCAGGACGAGACGGCGGCGGAGTTCGTGCAGAGCGTGAACGGCGGCAACCGTACGGTCCCGACCTTGAAGTTCGACGACGGCTCGGCTCTGACGAACCCGTCGATCATTCAGGTCAAGGAGCACCTCGCGGCGATCGCCGCCTGATCTTCCGCGGAGCGCGGCATCCCGATGGGATGCCGCGCTTCTGCCTACGCGGGGACGAGCGAAGCGGCCTTCTCCTCGGCATCCGCGATGATCGCGTCGAGTTCCTCGTCGCCCAGGGCCAACTCGTCGGCGAGCGAGGCAAAGAGCAGCAGGTGTACGGCGAGCAGAATGCTGCCGTCGATGTCGCCGATCGGAACCGTCTCACCGAGCGCGTGCCGCACCAGCATCTCGGCGTCGAGGATCGGCAGGCCGGCGACGGCGTGCTCGTGCACGGCCGTGGCCACGGTGCGGCTGATCTCGGTGAGCGGAGTCTCGGGCTCGAACCGACGGCGCACCGCCAGACCGAAAGCGATCTCCCACACCCGGCGAGCCGCGTCGTCGATGTCACTCGGAGGTGTGCCGAGCCGGGCGGGTGCGTCGTCGCGGGCGGCCTGCCGCAGGTACCGACCGGCCGGCGTGGCGATCACCCCGGGCTGGTGGTCCATCCCGGGCGGGAGCTGGCCGGAGAGCGCGCCGACGGAGGCCGTCCGGTGTTCCTCGTGCTGCCGCTCCCCCGTCACCGACGGCGGCTCGGTCGGCCAGGCCGACCGGCGACGGCTCCGGTTCGCCTCGGACTGCGGCGGGGGCAGCTCGGCCACCTGCTCCTCGGTCTCGGCGCGCTGGGCCGACCGGCGTCGGCTCGGGCTCACCTCAGCCGATTCCTCGGGCAGCTCCGCAACCTGCTCCTCGATCTCGGCGCGCTGGGTGGAGCGGCGACGGTTGCGGCTCACATCGACCGCCGGCCGACGACCCGGTTGCGCGGCCGGTCGAAGCGGGCCACCCGCTGCTCGGCCTGATCGACGAGGGCGAGCAACTCGCCGTCGGGCACGCCGGGTGGGCGGGCCAGGTCGCCGACCACGTGGCAGATCAGCTCGAAGCGGCGCAGCTCGGGCACGCCGTTCGCCAGCTCCGGCTCGCTGATGCCGGCCCGGATCATGGCCTCGGCCTCCCGGGCCAACTCACCCTGGGCCGGCAGTGATTGGTACTCGAGCAGGTCCCGCACGTAGCGGGTTACGTCGCGCGGTTCACGCCCGACGAAGCTGCGGCGGACCGCCACGATGAAGAGCTCGCGCAGCAGCCGGACGGCGCGTGGCGAGTCGTTGAGACGAGACAGCGACCGCGCCGGGCGCTCTTCCCCCAATGCTTCGAGGATGAGCCGGCCCGCCGCGGTCGCCGCTTTGTCTAATGTCCCGGTTTGCCCCACATGGGGGACTCTAACCGGTGGTTACGGGATGAGAGCCGGAATGCTGGAGTCGAGCAGGCCCCGCTCCTTGAGCGCGCCGTACAGCGGCGTGGTCTCCGGGAAGTGGCCCCAGGCGTGGTCTCCGCTGCCGTCGCCGGCGTGGCCGAGGAGCTGCTTCTGCACCGGGTTGAGGCTGTCGAACCAGTCCGTCTGCGGCAGATCGGCGACGTCGTCGCGGCCGGCGATCCAGCGCGGGGTGTAACCGAAGAACGCGCCCATGCGGGTGAAGGGCGAGTAGTTGTCGGAGCGCGCGTGCCAGATGCGGCGGTCGAAGACGACCAGGTCGCCGGGGTTCGCGGTGACCTGGGTCGCGCCCTCCGGCTCCGGCCACGGAACGCCACGGCTCGGCGGGCCGGGCAGCCAGTTGGTCTTGTGGCTACCGGGGATCACGGTGAAGTTGCCGCGACCGGTCTCGCTCACGTCGGAGAACCAGAACGCCAGCTTCACGGAGAGCATCGGGCGCGGATCGGTCTCGATCTCCCGGTTCTGCCGGCCGCCGTCCTGGTGCCAGTGCCACCACTCCTTCGTCTTCTCGTGGATCTGCGGGTGCACGTCCACGTGGGAGTGGTAAATGTGAATGTTCCAGCCCAGCAGCGACCAGATGTACTTGAACGCCACCGGGTGGTCGATCAGGTAGGCCAGCTCGGGGACGGAGGTAATCGCGGAAAGCTGGTGCAGCGCACCGGTCGCGCTCAGGCCGTGGCCGCCGGGCTGCTGAGCCCGCTCGTACGCACCCTGGATCGCGTTCTGCCCGACCTTGATCTCGCTCTCACTGAGCACGCCGGGAATCACGAGAATCCCGTCCTGGTCGAACTTGGCACGCTCGTCGTCCGTCATGGGGGTCCATGCCGGCGCTTCCACCTGCGTCATCGAAATTTCCACCTCTCGGTCTTTGTACTTCGAGACGCGGCGGAGGCGCGTTTTGGTTACTCCGGAAGCAGAAAACTTCTCTACTTAGAGCAACTTCGATCCACTATCGGCCGAAACCGCCCAACCAGGTCTCAATCAGGTAGAACGCGATAGAGGATCGCATAGGAAGGCTCATCTTGATGCCCGTATCGGGGTGAACGAAGCCTCCGGCGATCATCTTGGCGACCTCGTCCCGCGTGAACCAGTGAGCTTCGTCGATCTCCTCGGGGTCGAGGCGCATCGGCGTGTCCGGGTCGGCGGTGGCGTGGAAACCGAGCATCAGCGAACCGGGGAACGGCCACGACTGGCTTCCGGAGTACGTCAGGCCGGTCAGCCCGATGCCTACCTCCTCGGCGACCTCGCGCCAGACCGCCGCCTCGGCCGACTCGCCGGGCTCGACGTAACCGGCCAGGCAGGAGAACCGGACCACACCGTCGGGGCTGGGCGGCCAGGTGGAGTTGTGGCCGAGCAGGCAGCGCCCGGCCGGACCGGTCACCCCGTCGTGCACCAGCACGATCATCGCCGGGTCGGTGCGCGGCCACATCAGGTTGCCCTCGGGGTCCTTCCGCGCCCAGCCGGCCTCGACCGACTCGGTGGGCAGCCCGGTCTTCGGCGAGAACACGTGGCTGCGGTGCCAGTTGCCGAGCGCGGCCGCGGCCGTGAACAGTCCCGCGTCCCGGTCGTCGAGCAGGTGCCCGACATCGCGCAGGGTCACCGACCGGGTGCCGGTCACCTCGGGCAGCGGCGCCGCCACCGTCCAGAGCGGGGTGCCGTCGGTGTCGATGCCGAGGAACCAGTGCTCGACCTCCGGCGCGTCGGCCGCGGCCACCAGCACCAGCCCGGCACCGCCGTCCGGACGGTCGGCGATCAGTGCCCGGCCGCCCTTGGCCGGGTCGACGACCAGCACCAGGCCACGCGACCAAGCCTCGGCGAGCCAGGCGTCGTCCTTGCGGCGCAGTGCGGACCGGTCGAGCGTCGTGCGGGCCAGCGGCGGCACGTCGCTGGTGAACTCCGGCGGAATGGTCACTAGGCGTCGCGCTCCACGGTCGTCAGGGCCGCCAGCGGCGCGGCGACCCTCTCCGCGTCGCCGAGCACCACGGTGACCGCCCGGGACGGGGCCAGGAACTCCGACGCAGCCGCGGCGACCTCGTCGAGCGTCGCGGTGGCCAGGGCCGCCGAGTGCTCGCGCAGGTGCTCCAGACGCAGGCCGAAGCTCGCGTACATACTCGCCAGCCCGGCCAGGCCGGCCTGGGTCGACATGCCGAGCCGCAGCGTGCCGAGGGCGTAACGGCGAGCCTGTTCGAGCTCTTCCTCGCCGGGCGGGAGGCTGGCGATGCGGCCGAGCTCGTAGAGGGTCTCGAGCAGGGACGGGCCGGTCACCTCGGTGGCGACCTCGGCCGCGACCAGCAGTGCCGAGCCGGCCAGGTAGTGCTCGATCGAGGTGTGCGGGCCGTACGTGTAGCCCTTGTCCTCGCGCATGTTCTCCACCCAGCGGGACGAGAAATAGCCGCCGAAGACCAGGTTGGCCAGCTGCAGGGGCGCATATTGCGGATCGGTGCGGGACACCGCGGGCAGCGCCATCCGCAGCGAGGACTGCACCGCGCCGGGCCGGTCGACCAGCAGCAGCGGGCCGGGCTCCAGCGGTGGCGTCGCCGGCACGGTCTCCTCCCGGCCGGGGCCGGTCCAGCTGCCGAGCGCCTTCTCGGCCGCGTCGATCGCCTTCTCCGGGCTGATGTCGCCGACCAGCACCAGCACCGAGCCGTTCGGCCGGACCCGGTCGGCGTGCAGACTGCGCAGCTGGGCCGGGCGAACCGCGCGCACCTGGTCGGGCTCGGGGGTCTGCACCGCGTAGGGGTGGTTGCCGTACATCCGCTTGAGCAGGGCCGTGCGGGCCACGTGCCCCGGCTGCATCAGCGCCACCTGGATGTGGTCGACCAGGCGATCGCGCTCGGTCGCGACCTCGGATTTCGGGTAGGCCGGGTCGGTGAGCACCGAGGCCAGGATCTCCAGCATCCGGTCCAGGCCGGAGGCCAGCGCGTTACCGGTAACCAGCAGACGGTCCGGGTCGAGACCCGCGGACAGGCCGCCGCCGACCGCCTGCAACCCGGCCGCGATGTCGACGCTCGACATCGTGCCGGTGCCGGTGAACAGCGCCTGGGACAGCAGAGTGGCCCGGGGCAGCGCCGCCTTGCTGAACGGGATCCGCAGGCGCAGCTCCACCAGCGGCACCGAGGTGCGCCGGATGGCGATCACGGTGAGCCCGCCGGGCAGCGTGCGCTCGGCCTGCTTGGGCAGCTTGAGCTTGGCGTCGGGGACCAGATCGGGCAGGGATTTGGCGCTCATGTCAGCTCCTCGCTTCGCTCCGAGCTGCCAAGAGCAAATTCCGCACTGCGCTTACTGATTCGCTCGCTACGCTCGCTCATGAAGCAGCTCCGGGAAGGACCTCGACGGTGGAACGCCCCTCGGGGCGCAGGGTGGCCGCGGCGGTGACGATCTGGGCCTCGGTGACCTCGCCGACCAGCCTGGGTAGTTCGTTGAGCAGCCCGGGGTCGCCGCGCTGCAGCTCCAGCACGGCCATCGGCAGCGCCCGGCCGAGCACCGCGTCGGTGTCGCGCAGCAGGTGGGTGGCGATGCGGGCCTGGGTGCGCTCGAGCTCGCCAGGGGTCAGGCCGTCCTGCACCAGGCGGTCGATCTCCTCGTCGACGGTGCGCAGCACCTTTTCGGAGTCGCCGCCGGGCGGCATGTGCGCCTGCAGGAGCAGCGCGGTGGGGTTGCGCACGCCGAACTCGTCGCCCATGAACCCGATGTAACCGCCGATGCTGGTGACCGACCGGTCGCGCTGGACCAGCCGCTCGATCAGGCGGGACGCCTCGCCGTCGGTGAGCACCTCGGCGAGCACCACGAATGGCAGGTAGTCGGCGAAGTGGGCGATCGGGTCGGGCACCCGCCAGGCGCTGGCCACGCCGCCGAGCGGGGCGAGCCGGTCGGTGTAGGTGTCGCGGCGCTCGCCGTCGTGGCCGGGCTCGTCGAAGTCGGGCAGCTTCGGTGCCGGGCGGGCCGGCACGTCGCCGAAGTGCCGGCGGATCATCGCGGTCGCCTCGGCCACGTCGAAGTCACCGGCCACCGCGAGGGTGGCGTTGCCGGCCGCGTAGTAGCGGTCGAAGAACGCCTTCGCGTCGTCGACCGTCGCGCTCTCCAGGTCGTCGAACGAGCCGTAGCCGTCGTGCGCGTTGGCGAACGTGGAGAACATCACCGGCGGGAGCTTGAGCCAGGGAAACCCGCCGTACGGCCGGTTCAGGACGTTGACCCGGATCTCTTCCTTGACCACGTCGATCTGGTTGAGCAGGTTTTCCTCGGTCAGGCGCGGGCCGCGCATGCGGTCGGCCTCGAGGAAGAGCGCTCGTTCGAGGGCGCCGGCCGGCAGCACCTCGAAGTAATCGGTGTAGTCGAGGTGGGTGGAGCCGTTGAACGTGCCCCCGGCGCCCTGCACGTGCCGGAAGTGGGCGAGTTTCTCGAGGTTCTCCGAGCCCTGGAACATCAGGTGCTCGAAGAGGTGAGCGAAGCCCGTGCGCCCCTCGGGTTCGGAGCGGATGCCCACGTCGTAGACCACGGCGACGCCCACGACCGGTGCGCTGCGATCGGGCGTGAGCACCACCCGCAGGCCGTTGTCCAGGGTGAATCGCTCCACCGGGTACTTCGTTGCGGGGATCTTTCTGCTGCGCGCCACGGACTGACATTAGCGCGCTCCGTGTTCACCGGCGGCACGGCAGGTCACGGATCTTGCCTCGATCGGGTCCCGCTATGCGGTCCGGTCTTGACGCGGCAATCCCACCTCGTCCATTATTCCCATCCATCGGATAGGTAAAGCAGAGTTTCGCAACCGGGAGACCGGAGAGGAGGGCCGGATCGTGTATGTGTCGGCGCGCACCGACTATGCCGTCCGAGCCATGCTCGCCATCACGGCCGAGCATCCCCACCTGGTCAAGGCCGCCGGCCTGGCCGCGACCCAGGACATCCCGCTGAGCTTCTTACAGGGAATCCTGCTCGATCTCCGGCGAGCCGGACTGCTGCACAGCCACCGCGGCGTCGACGGCGGTTACGCCCTCGCCCGACCGGCCACCGAGATCACCGTCGGTGACGTGGTCCGGGCGGTCGGCGGTGCCCTGACCACGGTCCGCGGGATGCCCACCGCCACTACCACCTACCACGGCGCGGCCTCCGGGCTCCGCGACGTGTGGGTCGCCGTCGAGGAAGCCATCGAAGGCGTCGTCGACCACAAGACCTTGGCCGAGCTCTCCCGCTTGGCCGGAACGCACCAACCCTCCCCGATGAAGAACTGAAATTAGGAGTGAGATGAGCTCCCCCACCTTTCCGCAGCTGGGTGCCGGGCTGCCCCGGCGGCGCGTCTTCGCCATCGCCGGCGCCCTGCTGACCGCGTCCGCCCTCGCGGCCTGCGGCGACGACGACGAGGACGGCACTCCCACCACGTCCGCGTCCGGCGGCGCCGAGGCGTCGGCGCTCCGGCTCGGCTACTTCCCGAACATCACCCACGCGCCCGCCCTGGTCGGCGTGAACAAGGGTTTGTTCGCGGAGGCTCTGGGAAGCACCAAGCTCGACGCGAAGACCTTCAACGCCGGGCCTGCCGCGATCGAGGCGCTCGTCTCCGGCGCCATCGACGCCACCTACATCGGCCCGAACCCGGCGATCAACAGCTGGGCGCAGTCCAAGGGCCAGTCGCTGAAGATCATCGCGGGCAGCACCTCCGGCGGCGCCGGCCTGGTGGTCAAGCCGGCCATCAACGGCCCGGCCGACCTCAAGGGCAAGAAGCTCGCGACGCCGCAGCTGGGCAATACCCAGGACGTGGCGCTGCGGGCCTGGCTCAAGTCGAACAACCTCAACGCCGACGCCCAGGGCGGCGGCGACGTCTCGATCCTGCCGCAGGACAACGCCACCGCGCTGCAGGCCTTCCAGCAGGGCGCGATCGACGGCGCCTGGATCCCGGAGCCCTTCCTGAGCCGGTACCAGCTCGAGGCCGGCGGCAAGCTGCTGGTCAACGAGAAGGACCTCTGGACGGACACGAGCGGCCAGTTCGTCACCACCCACGTGATCGTCAGCCAGGAGTTCCTGAAGAAGTACCCGGGAACGGTCACGAAGCTGATCCAGGGGCACCTGAAGGCGCTCGACTTCATCAAGACCAGCGACGCGGACGCGCAGAAGGCGGCCAACGCCCAGATCGAGGCTCTCAGCGGCAAGCCGCTGAAGGACAACGTGCTGGCCTCCGCGTTCAAGAACCTGACATTCACCGCGGACCCGATCGCCGCGTCGTTGTACACCAGTGCCAAGCACGCCCAGGACGTCGGCCTGCTCAAGGACGTCGACCTCAAGGGCATCTACGACCTCGGAGCGCTGAACGCACTGCTGACCGCGGCTGGACAGCCGGCGGTCAGCGACGCTGCGTCCTGATTCCCCAGGGAGAGCCAGTGAGCCTTGTTGAAACCCAGACCCCGCGGCCGGACACCGGCCGCGGGGACGCGGTTGTCCGCCTAGAGAACGTCTCCAAGCAGTACGGGTCCGGCAGCAACGCCCTGCTCGCCCTGGACCGCGTCTCGCTGACCGTCCGGCAGGGCGAGTTCGTCTGCCTGCTGGGCGCCTCCGGCTGCGGCAAGAGCACTCTGCTCTCGCTGGTCGCGGGGCTCGACAAGATCACTGGCGGCACCCTGGACATCGGCGGGCGACCCGTCTCGCTGATGTTCCAGGAGGCCGCCCTGTTCCCCTGGCTCTCCGTCGTCGGCAATGTCGAACTGCCGCTGCGACTGCAGGGCGTGGGCAAGGCCGAGCGCCGCAAGCGCGCCGAGGAGTTGCTGGAGATCGTGCGGCTGAGTGGCTTTGGCCACAAACGGCCGCACGAGCTCTCCGGCGGCATGCGCCAGCGGGTCGCGCTGGCCCGGGCGCTCGCCCAGAACGCCGACATCCTGCTGATGGACGAGCCGTTCGGCGCGCTCGACGCGATGACCCGCGACATCCTGCACGACGAGCTGGAGCGGATCTGGCGGGAGCAGAACCTGACCGTCCTGTTCGTGACGCACAACGTGCGCGAGGCGGTGCGGCTCGGCGACCGGGTGATCCTGCTCAGCAGCCGGCCCGGCCGGGTGATCGAGGACTTCCCGATCACCCACGAGCGCCCCCGGCGCATCGACTCCCCCGAGGTCTCCGGCCAGGCCGCCGAGATCACCGACCGGCTCCGCGCGGAGGTCGCCCGCCATGCCCATTAAGTACCCGTCCGCCCGTGCCGGGCTGGAAGGCGCCGGCGGCGAGAGCGCGGTCGCCGAGGTGCCCGAAAAGGTCGGCGTCAACCCGACGAACGACCAGGTCAGCGGCCTCGATGCGCTGGAGCTGGCGCCGAGGAGCGACAAGGGCACGCTCGGCAAGCGGATCTGGCGCAGCGCCTGGCCGAAGCTGCTGGCCATCGCGATCGTCGTGCTGATCTGGCAGATCGTGGTGTGGTCGGAGTGGAAGCCGGAATACGTGCTGCCCGGGCCGAAGACGGTCTTCACCGACCTGGGCGACGTGATCACCACCGGTGACTTCTGGGACGGCGTACGGCTGACCCTGATCCGGGCGCTCACCGGCTTCGCACTGGCCGTCATCATCGGCACCGCGGTGGGTGCCGCGGTGTCCCGCTTCGCGCCCTTGCGGGCCGCGATCGGCTCGCTGATCACCGGCCTGCAGACGATGCCGTCGATCATGTGGTTCCCGCTGGCCATCCTGCTGTTCCAGATCAGCGAGAGCGCCATCATGTTCGTGGTCATCATCGGCGCCGCGCCGTCGGTGGCGAACGGCCTGATCAGCGGGATCGACTACGTGCCCCGCACCTGGCTGCGGGTCGGCCAGGTGCTCGGCATGAAGGGCCTCGCGAAATACCGGCACCTGATCCTGCCGGCGTCACTGCCGTCGTTCATCTCCGGGCTCAAGCAGGGCTGGGCGTTCTCCTGGCGCAGCCTGATGGCCGGTGAGCTGCTGGTCATCGTGCCGGGTGCGCTCTCCATCGGCGTACGCATGCAGCAGGCTCGTGATCTTTCCGACTCCAGCCTGGTGATCTGCTACATCATCGTGGTGCTGGTGATCGGCATCCTGATCGATGTGCTGTTCAACGCGGCCGACAACGCCCTGCGCAAGCGCTGGGGCCTGACCGGCAGCTAGGGAGTCCGGACCGACTTGAGCACGTCGTCGACCACGAAGTCCCACTGCTTGTGGGTGCCCGGGATCGAGACGTAGAGGACAGCCGCCGTCGACTTGCCGACGTCGATGACCGCCACTGCCGAGAGCTCGTCGGTGGCGGTCAGCCCGGCCTGCTTGAAGTGCAGCCGGAACTCGTTGAGATAGGCCGGCTTGCCGCCCAGCGTGGTCATCCTGTCCTGGATCATCTCCATCGTGTTGGGCTGCGGGTAATACTCCGCCCGCACGTCCGCGGCCACCTGCCGGCCCACACACTCCAGGTCGACGATCCCGCCGTCGTTGTCGGCGGCCGGCACCGCCGCGGACAGGATCGACGCGTGGTACTCCCCGCCGCTGTAGGGCTCGGTCACGAAATGCTGCCCCACCTTGTACGGCACCTCCAGCGTCCCGGCCCGCCACACGGTGTTCCACGGGACCCAGGGCGCCCCGTACGCCTTGTAGGAGATGCCGGCATCCGGGTCCGTCGTCCGTGCGCCGGTCTCGGGCGGCAGCGCGCTCGGCGCCTGGGTCGGCCCGGCGCTCGGTGACACGCTCGGCGCCGGGCAGGCCTGGGCCAGCGGCGGCCGCACGTCGGTCGGCGCGGACGCCCGGTCGCGGAACGGGTTGCTGCCGGACGCGAACACCAGGAGCAGGATGATCGTCAGACCGATCGCCAGGATCGCGCCCGCGATGCCCGCGAAGATCAGCATCTGCCGGCGGCGGCGCTGCGGCCCGTCCGGCCCCGGCTTCTCGTCCGGCGGTGGATCGCGCGGCGGCGGGGTGACCGGCGGCAGACCCGGGGCCGTCACCATGCCCGATGCGAACCGGCCACCGGGCTGTTGCCAGGAGAAGGTCGTCGGCTCAGACATGAATCCCAGTGAACACCACGCAGGCTGCTATTGCGTCACGGCGCTCGCTCAGCCGATCGGCGGAACCGCCGTATACCACGGCGTGAACGCGACCACGAGGACCAGCGCCAGACCCGCGCAGGCCACCCCGAACACGAACGCGAGCTCACGGCGTGCGGACGTGCTGCGCATGCGGATCCCCCCGGACCGGTCACGGAAATGAGCGTCACCGACTAAGACGCCGCAGAGGGCCATGTGGTTGCACCCCGAACCAGCCGATCTTCAGGTGTTTCGGCTACCGTCTCTCCATGGAACTCGTGTATCCCCCGGTCATCGCCTTAGCCAAGACGATGTTCCGCGCCCTCGACATGCGGATTGAGGTCGACGGCGCCGAGCACATTCCGCGCGAGGGTGGGGCGGTGCTGGCGAGCAACCATGTCAGCTACCTCGACTTCATCTTCTGCGGCCTGGCCGCCCAGCCGGCCAAGCGCCTGGTGCGCTTCATGGCGAAGAAGCAGGTTTTCGACCACAAGGTGAGCGGCCCGCTGATGCGCGGCATGCGGCACATCCCGGTCGATCGCGACGCCGGTGCCTCATCGTTCCGCGAGGCCACCACCGCGCTGAAGAACGGTCAGGTGGTCGGTGTCTTCCCGGAGGCGACGATCAGCGAGTCGTTCACGGTCAAGGAGATGAAGTCGGGCGCGGTGCGGCTGGCCCGCTCGGCCAAGGTGCCGCTGATCCCGATGGTGGTGTGGGGTCCGCATCGCCTGTGGACCAAGGGCCACAAGAAAGACCTGACCAAGCGGCACGTCCCCGTGCTGATCAAGGTCGGCGAGGCCATCGAGCTGCCCAAGGGCGTCACCCCCGAGGCGCTGACGGCCACGCTGCGGACCCGCCTCAGCGAACTGCTCGACGCGGTGCAGAAGGCGTACCCGGAAAAGCCTGCCGGTCCCGACGACCGCTGGTGGCTCCCCGCGCACATGGGTGGCACGGCGCCGCTGCCGGAGGCAGCAGCCGTCTGACCTTTGGCTTTCGAAACACGTCGGCGCCGCACCCCGGGCTGGGGTGCGACGCCGATTTTTCGATCTTAGTTTTTGATGAAGGGTCAGACTGCGCGGATGTTCGCGGCCTGCGGGCCCTTCTGGCCCTGCGTAACCTCGAACTCAACCCGCTGGTTCTCTTCCAGGCTGCGGTAGCCCGACATCTGGATCGCGGAGAAGTGGGCGAAGACGTCGGCCCCGCCGTCGTCCGGGGTGATGAACCCGAAGCCCTTGTCCGCGTTGAACCACTTCACAACGCCGGTAACCATGATCGTCTCCTCGACGGTCGATCGCTCCCGCCATTATGGACGGGAGCGGTGTGATAAGACTCGGATTTCCCGAGTCTCGTGTCGCCGTACTGATCGCCCGAACCGGAGAAACCCGGGTTACGACAAAGAGCGCCTGGGGCAGATTTCCCCACAGGCGCTCCTAAGTACTTGGGAACCAAACGAACAACGGTCGGAGCGTAGCACGGGTTAGGGGGTTCAGCGGTGATCGGCACACATCTGGCACAACAGCTGAAGGAGGCCGGCCTCATCTGGAAGCCGGCGCTGGGCGATCGCTTCGCGATTCCCGACCGGGACCTCGACGAGGAGGTCTTCGTGCTCAGCAACATGACCATCGAGGTGCACACGATGCCGGAGGGAAAGGTGATCGGCTTCAACGGCACCACCGAGTGGGCCCTCGACGACGTGGAGATCGACGAGACCATCTGGCTGCCCCGCGAGGACCAGCTGCGGGAACTGCTCGGCGGGACCTTCCGCGGTCTGCGCCGCGACGCCGACGGGTACGAGGTACACATCGACCTGCTCGGCGAGGAACGACGGTTCGCCGGGGCGACCGCCGACGAGGCGTACGCGTCGGCGTTACTGCACCTGCTGGCCTCGATCACCCAGTAGCGGGACCTCGACCACCAGGGCCGCCAGTTCGTCCGCGTCGAGCAGATCGACCGGGCGGACGGTGACCTGGTCGCGCACGTAGTGGAAGCCGGCCTTGACCCGGTTCACCGGCACCCCCGCGAGCGACGCCCAGGCCACCCGATAGGCGGCCAGCTGCACGGCCGCGGCCTCCGCCTCGACCCCGGACGGGCGGCGGCCGGTCTTCCAGTCGATCACGTCGTAGCGGTTGGCCGACTCGGCGAAGACGGCGTCCATCCGGCCGCGCACCACCACCCCGGCCACCGAGGTCGCGAACGGGACCTCCACCTCGATCGGGGTGCGCTCGGCCCACTCGCCGCTCAGGAACGCCGCCTGCAGCGCCGCCAACTCCTCGTCGGCGGCCGCGTCCTCGTCCGCCGCACCCGGCAGCTCGTCGATGTCGATCAGGCGGGCCGACCCGAACCGCTGCTCCAGCCACGCGTGGAACGCGGTACCGCGCCGGGCCTGCGGTGCCGGGCGCTGCGGCAGCGGGCGGCGCAGCGAGCGGGCCAGGGCCTGCGGGTCGCGGCGCAGCACCACCAGCTGGGAGACCGACAGGTGGGTGGGCAGGGCCACCTCCAGCGGGCCGTCCCGGCGGGCCCGTTCCTCCCGCTCGGCCAGCAGCAGGACCGACTCCCGGCGCCAGCGGGCGATGTCCGGGTCGTCGGCCGCGGCATCGGCGTTCTCGGTGGCCTGGCGGATCTCCTCCGGGGGGATGCCGACCAGCTCGGCGGCGAACCCGGCCCGGGCGGCCACCTCCGGCTCCCGGGCGGCCAGATCGGCGAAGGCGGCCGCGGCCGAGGCGTCCGGGTCGGCGATCATCCGGCGGATCAGGTCGGCGGCCACGGTCATCGCCGGGCGGCGCCGGCCCAGCGGGTCGAACGGCCACTCCATCGGCTCGGCCTCCCCCGTCGCGGGGTTGGTGGCCTCCGGCGTCGGCTCCGGCGTCCAGCGGTCCACCACGCCGGCACCGCCGTCGCAGGTCGCCCGGATCTCGTCGAGGAAGACCGACGGGCCGCGCGGCCGCTTCACGCCATCGCCCCACCAGTAGCCGGAGCACAGCAGCAGCCGTCGAGGACGGGTCACCGCCACGTACGCGAGGCGGCGCTCCTCCCGTACGTCGTGTTCCCGCCACTCCCGGCCGAACGCCGACACCGCGGCCAGCGCATCCTTCTGGTCGACCGCCTCGGACAGGTCCAGCCGGGGCAGGCCGTCCGAGTCGCCGCGCAACGGGAAGGGCAGCACGCCGATACCCATCAGGTAATGGTCGGTGCCCCGAGTCAGCCCCGGCCAGACGCCCTTGCTGAGGCCGGCCACCGACACGACGTCCCACTCCAGGCCCTTCGCGGCGTGCGCGGTCAGGATCTGCACGGCACCCTCGACCACGTCGACCTGACCCGGTTCCAGGCCCCGCTCCTCCTCCTCGGCGGCGGCCAGGAAGGCCAGGAAACCGGCGAGGGTGCCACCGTCGGTCTCGCCGGCGTAGCGGGCCGCCACATCACCGAGCGCGTCCAGGTGACCGCGAGCCAGCCCGGCGTCGCCGGCCTGCCAGCCGCGCACCGCCACCTCGACGTCCAGGCCCGTCGTCCGCTCGATGTCGGCGACCAGGTCGGGCAGGGGCTGGTCGAGTCGCTGCCGGAGCGAGCTCAGCTCCCGGCTGTACGCCCGCAGCCGCAGGTAGCCCTCGGCCGAGTACTGCTGCGGGGCACCCAGGTCGGCCATCGCCTCGATCAGGGTGGCGTCGTCGAGCCGGTCGGCCAGGATCTCCTCCGGCTCGGTCCGGTTGACCACCTCGGCCCGGGCGGCCGCCAGCGAACGGGCCCGCCGATGCAGGGCGACCAGGTCACGCGGGCCGATCCGCCAGCGCGAGCCGGTCAGCATGCGCAGCAGCGAGGCACCGTCGGTCGGGTCGGCCAGCACCCGCAGCGTCGAGGTGACGTCGCGGACCTCCGGCGTGTCCAGCAGACCGCCCAGGCCGACCACCTCGACCGGCAGGCCGACTCGGCGCAGCGCCTGCTCGATCGCCGGGATCTGGCTGCGCACCCGCACCAGCACGGCGCTGGTCGGGCGCTGCTCCAGCGGAATCTCGTCGGCCTCGGCCTGCGGCCGGCCGGACGAGATCCGCCAGGCGGTCAGCATCTGCTCGGCGATCCATTCGGCCTCTTCGGCGTACGTCTCCAAAAGTGCACAGGTGACCGTGCGGCCCCCCACGTCCCGTTTGACGTTGGGCGCCGCCACCAGGGTCGCCACCCGCGCACCGGCCGCCCGCAACGGCCGGGACAGCTCGTTCGCCACCGACAGGATCTGCGGGCGGTTACGCCAGCTCCTGGTCAGGCCCAGCACCCGCGCGTCCCGGCCCTGAGCATCGGGGAACTGCGCCGGAAAACGCTCGAGCGTGCCCGCCGACGCACCCCGCCAGCCGTAGATCGACTGGCACGGGTCGCCGACCGCGGTCACCGGATGGCCGCCGCCGAACAGGGCGTTCAGCATCGTCACCTGGGCGTGGCTGGTGTCCTGGTACTCGTCGAGGAGCACGATGCGGAACCGGTCGCGCTCCACCTCGCCGACCGCCGGATGGTTGCGGGCGACCAGCGCGGCCCGGGCCATCTGGTCGCCGAAGTCCATCGCCTCCAGGTCGAGTTTGCGCTGCTCGTAGAGGCGCACCAGGGGGAGCAGGGTGAGCCGGTGGCGCTGCCGCGCCAGAGTGTCGGCGACGTCCTTGTAGACCCGGCCCGGCAACTCCTGCACCTCGGCGAAGAACCGGCCGGTCCAGGCGGCCAGCTGATCCGGGGTGACCAGGTGCTCGGCGAGCTCGCCGGAGAGCGCCAGAACGTCGTCGGTGACCGTGCCCGGCGCCCGGTTCAGGCCGGTCATCTCGCCGGTGTAGGAGCGCACCAAGGAGTCGACGATCTGCCAGCGGGCCGCCTCGGTGAGCAACCGGGCCGACGGCTCGTAACCGGCGCGCAGGCCGTGCTCGGTGACGACCCGGGCGGCATAGGAGTGATATGTCGAGATGGTGGCCTCACCGGCGAACGCGTCGTCCCGGCCGATCCGGCGCACCAGCTGGCCGAGCCGGGTGCGGACCCGGTGGGCCAGCTCGCCGGCCGCCTTGCGGGTGAAGGTGAGGCCGAGGATCTGGTCCGGCCGGGCATAACCGTTGGCGACCAGCCACACCACCCGCGAAGCCATCGTCTCGGTCTTGCCCGAGCCAGCCCCCGCCACCACCAGGAACGGCCGCACCGGCGCCGAGATGATCTCGATCTGCTCCTCGGTCGGCCGGTGCAGGCGCAACAGCCTGGCCAACTCGGCCGGCGTGTAGCGCGGTCCCGAGTCGGCACGGCGGCGCGGCGCCGCCGGTTCGTCGGCGAAGAGGCTGGGCTGGGTCACTGCGTATCTTCTACTACCTGGCGCCCCTTGCCGGAAATCGGGCAGCTGGTGCGGACCGGGCAGACCCGGCACCGGCTGTTGGCGACGGCCGAAAACGTGGCCGCGGCCATCGTCTCGGCGGTGCGCCGCACCATCGCGTGCGCCCACTGCGGGTCGACCGCGTCGGCCAGCGGCAGCTGCATCTGCTCCCGGGCGTCCTTCCCCGGCCCGAGCTGCACCAGCGCCGCACCACCACTCGCCAGCCCGTAATCGCCGAACGCACCCGCCTCCACCGCGGCCTGATATCCGGCCAGCTGGGCGTGCTCCTCCACATCGGCCGACGAGACGGTCGTGGACTTGCCGGTCTTCAGGTCGATGACGACCAGCCGGCCCTCCTCGTCCACCTCCAACCGGTCCACTCGCCCGGTGAGCTGAATCGGCCGCGTCTCGTCCTCGAGCCGCACCGTGAACTCGTGCTCGATCGCCAGCAGCCGGCGCGGGTTGCCGGCCAGCCAGCGCAGCAACTTGTCGACCATGCCCTGGGCACGCTCCTGCTCCGGACCGGCCAGCCAGCGCGCGGCCAGCTCGATCTCGGCAAACCGGGCCGAGACGTACTCGACCAGCTTCTCCCGGTCGGCGTTGGCGTCCTCGGCGAGCATCGCGGCCGCGTGCACCAAGTTGCCCACCCCCTGCGCCGGCCCCGGCGGTGCCGCACCGCCGTGGCGTTCCAGCAGCCAGCGCAGGCTGCAACGCAGCGCACTCTCCATCGAGGAGGGGGTGACCTTGACCGGTTGCCCTTCGTCGACCAGCGGCCGATCGTCGGATAACGGCCGCAGCCCCCACCACTCGTCCGGATGAGCTCCGGGCACACCGGCGGCGGCCAGCCGGGCGAGTTCGGCGGCCGCGGCGCGCCGCCGGCTGGGCGTCTGGTCCTTCCCCACCACGACGGTACGGAGTTCAGCCACCAGTCCCGCCAGCGTCAGCGCCCGCGGCGCCCGCCCGACCGGAAGCTCGATGGCCGCATCGACCCGCTCCTCCACGGCCGACGCGGCGTCCCCACCACCGACGGGTTCGACCGCGCTCTCACCGCTACCCGGCTCCACCAGGTGCTCGCCGCCCAGCCCGCCAGGCGCAAAAACCGCCGAACCGCCGGAATCGGCCAGACCGACGAGGCCCGCGGGATCCGCAGGGCCGCCGATGTCGTCGGGATCGGCCGGATCGCCGGGCTTGGCCGGATCGCCCGGCCCGCCAG
>NZ_BOQN01000166.1 GCF_018332695.1 Paractinoplanes toevensis | reverse complement strand
GTGTCGAGGTTGCGGCCGATGGCGGTGATGATCAGCACGATCACGCCGACGGCCAGCGAGATGATCGACAGGAGCAGGTTGGCGCCCTGTCCGAGCACGAGGTCGGCGGACTTGCCGGTGAAGTCGTCGCCGGCCGTCTGGATCAGGCCCACGATCCCGAACACGACGAGGTAGGCGCCGGCGAGGAAGCCGAGCACTCGGTACATCGGCCGCAGCGGGTGGTTGACCGGATTGTGCGCCATGGTGTCCGTCTCCAATATCAGGTGTTGTGCGCCCCCGATTCTCGCGTATCACGATCGGCCGCGCAGGCACACCCCCCGGATCAACCTTCCGGCACCTGCTCGGCCAACTCGAGCCAGGCCTCCTCGATCTGACCCCGCTCCTCCTGGGCGGCCTTGAGCTGGGCTTCCAGCTCGACCAGCTTCGAGTAATCGGCTCCGTGCGCGGCCAGCGACTCGTTGATCTTGAGGACCTTCTCGTCGAGCTTCCCGAGCTGACGCTCGAGCCGAGCAAGATCTTTGCGAGCCTGCCGGGCCTCACCCGCGGAGAGGCCACTCACGCTCGGCCCCCCTTGCGCCTGCGTTTCCGGTACGCCGGGGGAAAGGCGGGTCGCCGCCCGTTTGAGGTATTCGTCGACGCCGCCCGGCAGGTGCACCAGCCGCCCGTCGCCGAACATGCCGTACGCCGTCTCGGTGACCCGCTCGACCAGGTAACGGTCGTGGCTCGCGACGATCATCGTGCCCGGCCAGGAGTCGAGGAGGTCCTCCAGCGCGGCCAGGGTGTCGGTGTCCAGGTCGTTGGTCGGCTCGTCG
>NZ_BOQN01000165.1 GCF_018332695.1 Paractinoplanes toevensis | reverse complement strand
ATCGGCCGCAACCTCGACACCGTCGGCGACCAATATCTGGGCTACGGCCTGCTGGTGCTGGGCAGCTACGGGCTCGCCTTCAGCCGGACCGACGCCAACGTGTTCGGGCAGGACATCGCGACCGTGATCGTCACCTACATCGTCGGGCTCGCGCTCATCACGGTCAGCCTCTACAGCAAGGTCGCGCCCGCCGCGCAGGCCGGTGCGCCCCGACAGGTAAGGGAGGGCCGAACGGCCTGATGGCGCACTATCCCCTCAATCACCACCTGCGTCAGACGTATCGCTTTCTGGTCGGCCTGGCCGGCTTGTACCTCACCCTTTTCGGGGTCATCGGCCTCGCCACCACCTGGGGAGACGAGTTCTTCCACCGGGGCTCCGACTGGGTGCTCGGGCTGCGGACCAACCCCGCCGCGGCCTGGATCTACACGATCATCGGTGTCCTGCTGTTGCTCGCCGTGCTGGCCGGCGGCAACGTCTACCACCATGTCGCGCTGGTCCTCGGCTGGGGACTCTGCGGGCTCGGCGTGGCGGTCATGGCGTTCATCCAGACCGACGCCAACGTCCTGAACGTGTCAATGATCAACGTGATCGTGACCATCGTCCTCGGGCTGGTCACACTTACCGGCGCTCTCTACGGCAAGGTGGGCGGTCATGAGGCGGCCCGGGCCGAGGAGACCGCGGCGCACGACGCTCGCTAGCGCGTCTTACGCGTGAGCAGCGCGGGTTTCGGTTCGAGATGGGACAGGCCGTTCCACGCCAGGTTGACCAGGTGGGCGGCCACCATCTCCTTCTTCGGCTTGCGCGCCTCGCGCCACCACTGGCCGACCAGCGCCACCATGCCGACCAGCGCCTGTGAGTAGAGCTCGGCGAATTTCGGGTCGAGGCCGCGGCTCTTGAACTCGCCGCCCAGGATGTGTTCCACCTGGTGCGCCACGTCGTTCATCACGCTGGAGAAGTTGCCCGCGGGGGAGAGGACCGGCGACTCGCGCACCAGCACCTGGAAGCCGTGCGGTTCGTCCTCGATGTAGTCGAGCAGCGCCAGCGCCGCCTGCTCCAGCAGCTCGCGCGGATGCCCGGCGGTCAGCGCCGTCGCGATGCGGTCCAGCAGGGAGCGCACCTCGCGGTCGACGACCACCGCG
>NZ_BOQN01000164.1 GCF_018332695.1 Paractinoplanes toevensis | reverse complement strand
GGCCAGCGGTAGCAGGCGAGAACCGGGTTGTTCGGTCAGGCGGGGTTCAGTTGCCACTGCTGGTTGGTTCCGCCGTTGGCGGTCCACTGCACGACCTGCGCCCCGTCGCTGGTCGACGCACCGGAGACGTCGGCTGCCAGTCCGCTGCTGCGGGCGACGATGGTGTAGTAGCCGTTGCCGGTGGGCCGCAGGTACCACATCTGGTTGGCGCCGCCGTTGGCCGTCCACTGCTGCAGTTGCAGCCCGGCCGTGCTGCTGCCGGCGTTGACGTCGAGCACCTTTCCACTCGCGACGTACCGGAGGGTGTAGGAGCCGTCAGAGGTCGTGGCGATGGTCCAGGTGCCGTTGCCACTCTGCTGGACCACCTTGGCACCGTCCGCGGTGGAGTTGCCCGCGACAGCGAGCGGCTTGCCGCTGTTGCGGTTGACGATGCGGTAGGTGCCCGGTGCGGGTCCGGTTCCGTTGCTCCCGCTGAGGTTGAAGTACTCCACCGTGTCGGTGAAGACGGGGCTACCGGACTTCGTGGTCGACAGCTGCAGGTAAACGCGGTTGCCGGTGGCGGGGGTGGTGAAGGACACCGGCTGGGTGACCCGCGAGCCGAGCGGGACGGTCAGGGTCGTGCTTCCGGACGCGACGACCGTGCCGGTGGGGCTGTCGAGCCGCGCGGTCCAGGTGAAGCCCACCGAAGTGTCGGTGAGGTCGTCGTTGAAGACGGTGATGTTGCGGGTGACCGTGGCGTTCCGGGCGTAGTTGGGCACGGCCTGGGGCAGCGGGAAGGTGCCGTTGGAGTCCGAGGCGCCGGAGGCGGACCAGTAGGGGAGGTCGACCGCGGCCACCGGGTTGAATGCCGCCTGTACGCGCTGGATCTGCGGGTTGCTCCACGGGTCGGGCAGGTTGTCCGCGCCGTAGATCGGGTGACCGCCCTCCTCCGGGGTGAAGTCGGTGGACCGCACGCCGGGCACGACGCTGGCCCAGGCGGACAGCAGCGTGTACGGACGCAGGTCGGTGGCGCCCTTGCCGCGCTTGGCCAGCGTTGCCGTGGCGAACCACTCGAAGCCCTGCTTGTTGTTGCATGCCGGCCAGATGAACTCGCCCTCGCCGTCGGGCCGCCCATTCACGGTGACCAGGCCCTCCCCGTACCTGCCGAAGCCGTCGACGTAGTGCGGGATCACCGCGAAGTTGGCGTACGTCATCCCGGGATACAGGCTGACATTGTTGCCGACGCCCACCTCGACAATGACCGGCCGGGTGCCGTCGGCGCCGTTCATCGCCGCATACAGCTCCTTTTCGAACTGTTCGGAATCCTGGCCGCTCTGGTTCGGCTCGTTGTTCTGACTCCAGCGGATGATCGCGGGGTGGTTGCGGTCGCGCAGGACCAGCGCACGGGCGTGGTTGACCATGTTGTCGTGCCCGACGGATTCCTTCCACTCCTGCGAGGATTGGGAGCCGCGAATCGCGACCTCGTCGATGATCATCAGGCCCATCTCGTCGGCGACATCCAACATGTACGGGCTCGCGGGCTCCTGGTGGATGCGCAGCACGTTGTAGTTCAGCCGCTGGTAGTTGTCCACCGCCTGCGGCCAGCCGCCGTTGCCGGACGACGGGGGCAGGAAGCCGGGCAGGGTGTGGTAGGCGTCGCCCTTGCCGCCGTTGTTGATCCGGTCGTAGTCGGCACCCTGGAGGTTGTCGCCGCGGAAGTTCACGCGCACGCCGTTGAGGTAGTAGTAGTCACCGTTCTGGGTGGCCTCCCGGAACCCGAACCGGTACTCGGCGTCGCTGGTGCGGCCGTCGTCGGCCGTGGCGTGTACCGCCAGGCGGTGTAGCTGCGCCCGGTACCCCGACCGGTACGGCACGTTGGGCCACCAGTACGAGGTGCTGTCGAGGTTCCACGCGACCGGCCCGACGGTCACGGTCGCGGTCGAGTGGGCTGCCACGGTGACCGTACGGCTGGGCAGTTCCGGGTAGTTGAAAGCCGTTCCGTTGGTGGACGACAGCGACCCGGTCAACGTCACCGACCGGGAACTGCCCGACGTGTTACGCACCGACACGTCGTAGGTCAGCGTCTTGTTCGCCACCGACGTACGCACGAATGTGTCGCTGACGTACACCGCCGGGTACACCCGCAGGAAAGCGGACCCGAAGATCCCCTGGGGGACCGCCTCGGACCACGTGGCGGCATCGGGCACCAGGTACCGGCCGTTGGATGCCTTCAACGCGCCGCGGCCCTTCACAGCGACGCTGACCGTGTGGGTGCTGCCGGGGGCCGCGTAGGCGCTGACGTCGAAATTCGACGGCGTGAACGCCGTCGTCTGGGTGGCGACCACGCGGCCGTCGACCGAGAGCGTCGCCTGGTGATTGACCGCCCCGAACTCGATCCACGTCGACTGCGGCTGACCCGAGTCAGGCACGGTGATGCTGCGCGAGTACACCGCCTCGTTCACGTCCGTGAAGCCCTGCTTGTACCAGCCGCCGCCAGGCACGGTGATCGAGGTCGCCCCTCGACCCGCCGGCGTGAAACTCCACGTCCCGGCCAGGTCGACCGAGGCGACCGCAGCGTTCCCGGCCGCCACACCGTCGACACCGGAGGCCGCCACGGCCCTCATAGCGCTCGGCGCGGCCAGGGCCGGCCCGTCGATGGCCAGGGTCAGGCCACCGAGGACCACGGTTGCGGCCAGCCCTCCAGCCGCTGTCGGCAACCAACCGCGCCGGCGGGCGTTCGAACGATGCATGCCAACCTCCTGTGACTCATCCGCCAGCTCCGCAACACCGGTTAGGGCACAGCCTCACGGCCGATCCGCGAACCGTTTCGACAAATCTGCCGGCGTCGCCGACCACCCAGAAGGGCGGCTACGGCCCGGATACATAGATATATATCAATGGAATCATCGAGCGTCAGGTCAAGGTTTCAAGACGGTTACGTCCTGCTCCTGACGCCTCGCAGGCTCCGAATAGCCGCCGATGATGACGATCTTTCCGGAGTGTTAGGCAGCGCGCTCAGGCATTGCGTGTCGCTGGCCCATCGACGCGGCGCCGACCGAGCAGCGAACCGATTCGCCTCTGCGGCATCCAGCCGCGTGACACGTCGAAGGCGTGTTTCATGTCGATGCCCCTCTTCCGCCGGTCAGGCAACGGTGCACGCCGCGCCGTTGAGCGTGAATGCGGTCGGGGCGGCGGTGTTGCCGGTGTGGTTGGCCTGGAATCCGATGACCACCGGCGCATTCGGGGCGAGGGTGGCGTTGTAGTTCACGTTCCGGGCGGTCACCTGACCGGACGCCGGCGAGTACGTGGCGCTCCATCCTGAGGTGATGCTCTGGCCGCCGGGCAGGGTGAACGCCAGGGACCAGCCGTTGATCGGGGCGTTTCCGGTGTTGGTGATGGTGAGGCTCTCGGTCAGGCCGGTGTTCCAAGGGGTGATGGCCGCACTGACCCGGCACGGTCCGCTCGCCGGACTCGAGGGGCTCGGGCCGGGCGACGAGGGACTGGGCGACGAGGTGCTCGCGAACTGGCTGAAGAACTTCCACACCTCCTGCTTGACCCAGCTCCGCGCGCCACTCTCACAGCCGGCGCACCCGTCCACCGGACCCTGCTGGTGGCCGCCGTCGAACGGCGCCCAGACGACCGGGTACCCGGCGCGGCACCCCGAGTAGGTGGTGATGATGTGGGTGCGGCTGCCGGGCGCCGGCTCGGGGGCGTTCTGGGCGGTGCAGCCGTTGTTCCGGACGAACCTGTCGCGCAGGGCCCGGCCATTCTGGATGTTGTCATTGATCCCGTGGATGCCCATATACGCCACCGGCGCGGTGCCGCCGCTGCATCCGCTGATCGTCCCCGGGGCTGCGATCGCCGCGACCGCGCGGAACACATTCGGCCGGGAACACGCCAGCGAGTAGCTCATCGCGCCGCCGTAGCTGAAGCCGACGGAGAAGCGCTGGGTCGTGTCGACACAGAGCGCGTTGTCGATCAGGCGGATCATGTCGTCGGTGAACGTCACGTCCTCGCCACCGGAGTTGGCCCAGCCGTTGTTGATGCCCTGCGGGGCGACGAAGATGGTGGTGTTGTTCGACTGGGAGAGCATGCCGTAGTAGGCCCAGGGCTGTCCGTCGGTCCCGCCCGTCGCGACCTGGCTGGCGGTGCCACCCAACCAGTGGAACCCGAAGGCCAACCGGTGCGGATAGTTGTTGTCGTAGGTGTCCGGAAGCCGGAGGATGAAGCTGCGGTTCTTGCCGCCGCTCTGGATGGTGTGGTTGCCACTGCTCAGCCCGGGGGCCTTGCCGCATCCGGCGGTGGGCGCTAGGGCATTTGCGGCCAAGGGGGAAGCGCCTGCCGACGCCACGTTGATGCCGGTCACAGCCAGGCCGACGACCAGAAGTCCGGCGGCGACGGTGGTGAGCAGTCCCTTGCGCCGAGAAGGGGGTTCGGCACGAAGCACGAGATACTCCAGTCCTGGATTAGTGCGCGATGGGGGTCCCACCAACCCCGTTGTGCGAACATCATACGTCTCATGTCAACGACAATCATCGATGTCTAGTGCCGTCGGCCAAGAGTTCGGGACCGCACCGCCGGAACCGTCGCTTTCACGCCAGCCCTTGCCGGTGGCTGTCGGATCGCCGCATTGGAGCACCTTGATTCCCTTGGTGACCAGCCGATGGCACTTGGTGTTGTCCCAGAACCTCTTGCTTGCCAGATAGGCGATGGCCTCAACGGTGCAAGGCGTCTTGGTCAGATCCACCGTGGCAGTGATCGCGCCGAGGTCGGTGTCGATAGTGCCGGAGCACCCGGCAGCACAATCTCGTGCGGCGTCCCGGGCAGGCCGGCAGCGACCCGCAGGACACCGGCGCCGACCTCCGCGGCCGGTCGGCGGCCGCGCCCTCCGCACTCCAGGGGCGCATCAGCGCACCGCGGTGTCCTCCCCGGCGGTCAACCACTCGCTCGCGTTGGGCGGGGAGGCGGCCGGAAGGTCGACCTGAAGCAGCGCGCCACCGCGTGCGGAGCGGGCGACGCCGGCCCGGCCGCCGTGGGCGTCGACGACCCGCTGCACGATCGACAGACCCAGACCGGATCCCGGCATCGCCCGGGCGCTGCCGGCACGGTAGAACCGGTCGAACACCCGCGGTACGTCGGCGGCGTCGATGCCCGGCCCGGCGTCGTCGACCTCGAGCACCGCCGACTCACCCTCGGCGCGGAGCCGGACCTGGATCGGCTGGTCCGCGGGAGACCACTTGCCGGCGTTGTCGATGAGGTTGAGCACAGCCCGCTGCAGCGCGGCGGGACGTCCGCTCACCCACACGGAGGTTACGTCGAGCGTGACCTCGATGTCGGGCATGCGGGAACGCGCCCGGGTCGCGGCGGCCACCACCACGTCGGCGAGGTCGATCAGCTCGGTGCTCTCGTCGCTGACATCGCCGCGGGCCACCTCGGTCAGCTCGGCGGCGAGGGTGCTCAGCTCGGCCAGCTGGGCGCCGAGATCGTGGAGCAGCCGGGTCCGGCTCTCCGCCGGCAGTGCGCTGTCCAGGGTGCCGCGCCGATCGAGCCGGATCAGCAGCTCGACGTTGAGGCGCAGGCTGGTGAGCGGGGTCTTGAGCTCGTGAGCGGCGTCCTCGGCGAGCAGCCGCTGGGCCTGCCGGGAGTCCCGGAGCGCGGCGAGCATGTCGTTGATCGACTGGGTCAGCCGCCGGATCTCCCCGCCGCCCTCGTCCGGGATGTCGGCGTCGAGATCCCGGGTCTGCGCGACATGTACCGCGGCGGCGGTCAGCCGGTCGATCGGTGCCAGCCCGGTCCGGGCCACGGCCCGCCCGACCAGGGCGCCACCGGCCACGCAGAACAGCCCGATCAACAGCATGCCGAACCCGAACTCGTTGATCGGGCTGTCGTCGGCAAGGTCGGCCACCTGAACCGCGCCGTCGCCCACCCGCAGCGTGTAGACGCGGTAGCCGTCGTTCCAGTCGGTCGACTCCAGCAGGTCGGTAGCCGCGCCTTGCGCCACGCGCCGGGCGTCCTCGCTGACCGGGGGCAGCGCCGGCTGGCCGACCGGCGTCCGGGTCGAACCGTCGGGCAGGATGACCCGCATCAGCCTGCCGGATCCCGGGTACGGCGGCAGCGGGACCTGCGCCAGACCGGCGCGCTCCGTGTTGGCTGCCAGGACACGGGAGTCGGCGTGCAGCTGATCCGCGGCGGTGGCCCGTAGCTTGCGGTCCATCAGCTCGCTGGCCACCTGGAAGGACACGAACACGCTGACCGCGATGGCGGTCGCCGCGATCACCGTCATCCTGGTCCGCAAGGACTGCCGGCGCCACCACCGGATCCACCGACGCGGCCCCCGGCCCCCGGACCTGCTCACGGAGGAGTCTCCCGCAACGTGTATCCCAGGCCGCGCAACGTGTAGATCAATCGCGGCTCACCCTCAGCCTCCATCTTGCGGCGCAGATAGCTCACGTACACCTGAAGGTTGTTGGCGGTGGTGCTCATGTCGAAACCCCAGATCGCCTCGAACAGCGCGTCGCGGCTCAGCACCCGGGTCGCGTTGCGCACCAGGACCTCCAGGAGGGAGAACTCGGTCCGGGTCAGGCGCAGCGGCCGCCCGTCCCGCCACGCCTCGAACCGGTCGGGATCGAGCCGCACGTCGGCGAACGACAGGACCGGCGACTCCCCGCCGGCCGGCGCGCGCCGGCGCAGCAGGGCCCGCACCCGGGCCAGCAACTCCTCGGTGGCGAACGGCTTGGGCAGATAGTCGTCCGCACCCGCGTCCAGCCCCGCGACCCGGTCGGAGACCTGATCCCGGGCGGTCAGCATCAACACCGGCAGATCCCGGCCCGCCGCCCGCAACCGCCGGCAGGTCTCCAACCCGCCGAGACGGGGCATCATCACGTCCAGGATCAGCAGATCCAGCGTGTCACCGCCGGTCCCGGCGACCCCGTCGAGCACGGCGAGACCGTTGGCGACGGTGCTGGTGTCATACCCCTCGACCTGGAGCACCCGCTCCAGCGACTCCCGGATGGCCGCCTCGTCATCCGCGATCATGATCCGCACGCCGGCCCACCCCTCTAACCGATGCCTTCGACGCTCATCCTCCCTGATCAACCTGAGGTCAGTATTAAAGACGCTGCCGCTTTGCCGTGCTCACGGATGCACGACGACGGCTGGACCTTAGCCGAGCAGGCCGGCGACCTGTCACCAGACGGGATGCACCCCGCCGGGGTGGCCCGGCAGTATTCCGGGGCCGCGGGCGGATCGAGAACTGCCAGCTCGGCGTCTTTCTGGCCTGCCGCTCGATGCGGGGACTCGCGTTGATCGACCGGCAGTTGTATCTGCCCGCGGCCTGGACCGGCGCGCTGGCCTACTACGTCTGTTACGGACTGAGGAAGACCCGCGCCGGGCACGGGAGAAGACGCGGGACGGGCTGGCTACCCGTCCCGGATCTCGTCCGTGCCGGCGCGTTCACCGTTGCAGTACGGGCTCCTGGTCGTCGGCGAGCGAGTGCCGCCCTGTCGGCGGCGTCTCCGCCGCTGGCCGGGACAGCCGGCTGGGCCACCAGGTCCGGCGGCCGATCAGCAGGGTGAGGGCGGGCACCAGGACCGACCGCACCAGCAGGGCGTCGAGCAGCACACCGAAGGCGACCAGGAATCCGAGCTCGACCAGCATCACCAGCGGAAGTGAGACGAGGACCGCGAACGTGGCCGCCAGGACCAGGCCGGCCGAGGTGATGACGCCGCCGGTGGCGGAGAGTGCCTTGAGGATGCCGTCTCTGGTGCCAAGGCGCACGGTCTCTTCCCGGGCCCGGTGGGTCAGGAAGATGTTGTAGTCGACGCCGAGCGCCACTAGGAACATGAAGGCCAGCAGAGGCACCGAGTAGTCGATGCCCTTGAACCCGAGGATCGTGTCGAAGATGAACACGCTGCCGCCGAAGGCTGCGGCGAAGGAGACGATCACGGTGGCCATCAGCATCAGCGGGGCCACGATTGCGCGCAGCAGCAGCCCGAGGATGATCAGGACGACGGCGAGTACCAGCGGGATCACCACCTTCTGATCGCGCCTGGTGGTCACGTCGGTGTCGAGGTGCTCTGCGCTCGGCCCGCCAACGATCGCTTCCGCCCCGTCCACCGTGCGCACGGCGGAGCGCACCCGCCTGATCGTGTCGTACTCCGCGGTGGTGTCCGGCGCGTCCTTCGGGAACACGGAGATGTCGACCCAGCCCCCCTTGGTCTCACCCGTTTCGACCTGTGCCACGCCGGGGGTGTGCTTGACGACGTCGAGAACCTGCTTCTGGTACGCCGCCCGCGTGAAGACCGTCATCGGCTGGCCCCCGAGCTCCGGGAAGTGCTCGCGCAGAACGGTGAAGCCGGTGACCGATTCCGGCGTGGACAGGAACTGGTCCTCCTCCCGCAGGATGCTGGTGTCGCCCGTCAGCCCGACGGTGAGCACGCCGAGGACTCCCAGCGAAGCGAGCGTCGCCACCCACCGGCGGCGGCTGATGGCGGCGCCGAGGCGTCCCCACAGCCCTGGCTTCTGCTGCATGGCCGTGCCGAACCGGGGGATGGCTGGCCAGAAGATCCGCCGGCCGAGCACCACGAGCACCGCCGGGAACAGGGTCAGCATGGCCACCAGGGCGCACAGGATGCCGGCCGCACCGATCGGGCCCAGCCCGCGGGTTTCGTTCAGGTCCGCGGCGAGCAGGCAGAGCAGGCCGGCGATGACAGTGGCCGCAGATGCGACGATGGCCGGCGCCGCGCCGCGTAGTGCGTGGAGCATCGCGACTCGGACGTTTTCGTGCTGGTGCAGTGCCTCCCGATATCGGGCGATGAGCAACAGCGCGTAGTCCGTGCCGACGCCGAACACCAGAATCGTCAGCAGCGCCGAGTTCTGGCTGTTGATCACGAGGCCGAAGCCCTTGACGAGCAGGTAGACGGTCGCCATCGAGGTCAGCGCGGCCACACCCACCGCCACCAGCGGGATGAACCACAACACCGGGCTGCGGTAGGTGAGGATGAGCAGGATGGTGACGACGATGACGGTGGTAAGGAAGACCTGCACGTCGATGCCGTCGAAGACAGCGTCCATATCGGCGTCGATCCCTGCCGGGCCGGTCACGTCGAGGTCCAGGCCGGCGGGGCGGTCCTTCGCGGTGTCACGCATCGGGCCGATGAGGACCGCCGGTTCGCCGTAGCTCGTGCTCACGTTGAGGGTGAACATTATCGCCTTGCCGTCGTTGGAGATTTGCGTCGGCGGGCCCTCGTCGTTCTCACCAGCCGGCGGCGTCACCTTCGGCGGGTACCGCGTGGCCAAGGTGTTGTAATGATGCTCGACCGCCGCACGGTCGTCGGCGGTGACACCGCCGGCACGGTGGTACACGAAGACGAACGTGTTTTCCTCACCACCGGGAAGCTTGTCCTCCAGCGCCGCCACCTTGGTGGAGTCGGCACTGGCGGGCAGGGCGTCCACGGCCCTGTCTTTGGTTACCGAGCTCAGCTTCCCGCTCAGCGGCACCATGACCGCCGCCAGCGCCACCCACAAGCCGATCACCAGCCACGGTACCCACCGGCTCGCCAACCGGCCGGGCGGCGTTTCCTTGGTAGGCGCTACGTTGACTGCCATCTTTCCTCCTACGCCAGCGTTACATCGCTTGTCCGACGCCGACTTCGTACCGAGTGAATCTGAGACGATCATTAATGTGCTGCTCAGACCGGTTGACAGCCGTTGGGTCGGATGAGAAAGACGTCGACGTCGACCGGTCCGTGCGGGCGGTGACGGTGTTGACCCGTGCGGTCGACGCGGGCGCAGCCGCGTGGTCGACGAGGCTCAGCAGGAGCGCGCGCACCTTCCGCAGCAGGTCCGCCGACCGGGTAGCCGCAGTCACGACGTCCGGGTCGGACAGCATCAGGGCGATGTGGTCCCGAGTGGGCCGCAGCAGGCGCGCCGCGACCAATTCGCAGAGCGAGAACGCAACGGCCCGTACTCGCGCGGTCGGGCAGGCGTAGAAGTCCAACACGCGGACGCATGCGCCGGAGCGGCCGGCCCGGACGACCGACCTGAGCATTTCTAACGTTCGTCTCAGATTCACCAGGTACGAATTCGGCGTCAGACAGGCGAGGTGATCCGTCGGCAGGAAGCTGGTGATGACAGTGGATGCAGCGCCGTCAGGGAAAGCGCCGCCCGGTCTATCCAGATTCGGAGCGTCCACCGTGGCTCTGGCGACGGCGTACCCGGTCGCCGCCTGTGGGTCGCACCCCCGCAACAATCCGGGGCACGCCCCGGCCGGCCCGCACAGCACGCACGCGGGCGAACTGTTCCTCGACCCCGGGCAGGACGCGGAAACCCCTGGTCCCGGCCGGCACCGCTTCAGCGGGACCGGGCGCCGAGGTCGTCGTGGGGGCACGGCTCGGGTGGAGACCTGGGCGACGAAGGCTCGATCTGACGCATCTCGCAGACGGATGCCGCACGGACACCGCACCACACAAACACCGGAAGAGAGACTGACATGAACTCCATGGGACGCCGTAGCTTCCTGGCCGCAGCCACGGCACTCGGTATCGGCGCCGGCGTGTCCACGCATGCCATCGCCTCGGCAGTGAGCGACGACAAGACTCCGAAAAAGGCTCCGGACCAGAACGCGGACAGTACCGCGGACATCTACCAGCGAGACCGGGACCTGCCCTTAATCGGCGCGGAGGAGACATTTTCAACTCCCGAGTTGTTGAAGCTGAACTCCATCAATGCGGATCATATCGCGTTCCTTACGGAGATTGGTCTTGCGGATCTAGGACAACGCCGCATCGACGACATGGACACGGGGGGACTCAACGTTCAAATCCTCTCTGCCCATACACCGTCCGTACAAAATGTCCCTGGGAAGAAGGGCGTCGACTTTGCCTATCGTCTCAACCGGCTACTTGTAGAAGGGCCGATCGCCAAACATCCGGGCCGCTTCAAGGCTTTCGCCACCCTGCCCTTGCAGAGCCCGGAGGCGGCGGCGGACGAACTGGAACGCTCGGTTAAGGAAGATGGCTTCTTGGGCGCACTGACCAACGGACACATCACGAAGAAGTATCTCGATCATCCCGATTTCGAGCCGGTGTTGGCACGTGCCGTTGCTCTCGATGTGCCGATCTACCTGCACCCCGGCTATCCAGCTGACGAGATCTTCAAGATCCTTTACGACACCACGCGGTCTCAGTACACGAAAGAGTTCCAACCCTACATTTTCAGTGGATCCGGATATGGCTGGCACCAGGAGGTGCTGACCCAGTGCATTCGGATGATCACGTACGGGGTCTTCGACAGATTCCCCAAACTGAAGATCATCATCGGCCACATGGGCGAAGGTCTTCCCTTCTACTACGAGCGGATCGTCAATGACATGGGCGAGCCGACCGAAAGCTCGCTCAAGAAGCCCTTCGCGCAATACTTCCAGGACAACTTCTGGATCACCACCAGCGCATTCCCCCAGACCCATCTACTCACTCTCCTGCTGAAGCACATAAGCGTGGATCGAGTGATGTTCGCAACCGACTATCCGTTCGCGGACATAAAGGAGCAGACCGACTGGTTCCGCGGAGTCGATCTGCCACGCGAAGACAAGGAAAAGATTGCGTTCCGAAACGCGGAGAAACTGTTCAAGATGAAAGTACCCGTGAAGTGACGCGCCGGCATCGGCAGCAGTAGCGACTCTCCTGAGATCCCCAGCGCGCCGACCCGCTCGGTCATCGACAGCGCGGTTCACGAGGGCCTGCTGCGGATCCCTGGCAGACCCTCGCCCCGCCCACGTCTCCCCGACAACCACCACGCCATCGCCTGGTCACGCCTGGACGCCGTTGGTGGCGAGCACTGCATTGCCATCGGCGGCGAAAAGCGAACCCAGTGCTGCTGCGGTACCGAGCCTTCCCGCCGGTGCGAGAGGGCTCGAGCCGGTGTTGCCGACGATGACCGAGGCGGGCCGGGAACTGGCCACAAGGCCCTCGGCGTGCCACCGATCGATGGCAGTGTCGCCCGTGTCGGTGCGATACCTCCGTGCGGGGGCGACTCCGACAAGCACGAGTTCGCCGGCCCGGATGCTCGACCCGGTCACGACAGCGCGGAGCGACGTCGAACGGTGTCCGAATCCATGGACACAACCCCTCTGGAGGAATCGTGCCGAATAGCAGTGTCAGAGAGGGACTCGAACCCCCACGTCTCTGAGCTCGACAAACACGAGAGCAAAGTCGGGACGCCCACAAAGAACTCGCAGGTCAAGCCATGATCAACTGTGCCCGGAGGGGGACTCCGACACCTGACTCCAGAACACCCGCTGGAAGCGAGTGTTCATGTACCCAAACTACCGCCGATGAACTGCCGGGTCTGCGCGTTCAGCGGCCGCCCGAGGGCGTCGTGGTGGTCACCGGCTTGGTCGCTGGCATTGTCGAAGTCATATCGCTGCACTGTCCAACGGGTCATGACGCCTCTCCGCTGGTACGGCACGTGCGGAGCATTGTGGCCCGTCATGTCCAGTCGCGCGACGAAGAAGATCGCGACCGCCGTCCAACCTGTCATCGCTCGGCGTTACAGCTCTGCGGGCGAATGACGCGGCGTCACAGGCGGCCGGCATCATGCGGCAAAGCGGTTGACCTTCTCGGGGTGCAGGACGATGCGGACCATGCCGCTGGCCTGCCACTCGGCGAGGAGTTTCTGGTGGGCGGGGTCAGTCATGTCGTAGTAGCGGTCGGCGAGCCGGGCTGCCAGGTCGGCGCCGTCGTCGTGCAGGGTGACCGGGCCCTCGACGGCGACCCAGTGTTCGCGCTCGCCGGTGGGGGCGGCGACTACTACGGAGGCGCGGGGCTGCTCGCGCAGACGATCGACCTTGGGGGCGCCGGGGTCGGAAAACATCTCCAGGTTGCCCTCGGCGCTCACGCCGAACCACACCGGTCGCGGGGCCGGCCAGCGGTCGCCGCGCGGGGCGACGGTGAGGAAGGCGTACAGGGGGCGGTTCAGCAGGGCGAGATCGTCGTCGCGAAGCATGCGCTTCAGCCTATGTCAGCAGGTGGTCGAGGAAGCGAGCACGCTGACCATCAGGGCCGGCGCGCGAGGCACCTCATCAGCCGCGGAGACGGCCTCGAAGATGTCGCCGAGCATTGCAACCTTTCGCGACGTTGCCGCCGACAGACAGGATGACGGCGTTCGTCGGGAGGAGTGGGATGCGCGCGGAGCTTGAACGCGAGTATGAGGAGTTCGTGCGGGGGCGGCTGGCCCGACTGCACCGGACGGCCTATCTGCTGTGTGGCGACGCGCACCGGGCTGATGACATCGTGCAGGCCACCCTCACGGCGCTGTACGTGAACTGGAAGAAAGCCTCGGACATAAACAACATCGACGGCTTCGCGCATCGGGTTCTGGTGCGGCGTTACCTGGACGAACGAAGACTGCCCTGGTCGCGGGTCCGGCTCGGGGACGTACCGGACCGGACGACGACCAGCGCTCGTCCGGAGCAGTCGATCGGTGACCGGGACGAGCTGATGGCCGCGTTACGCGGCCTGCCGAAGGGGCAGCGGGCCGTGATCGTTCTGCGCTACTTCGACGATCTGTCGGTCGAGGCGACCGCGGCGGCTCTGAACTGCTCGGCCGGGAACGTGAAGAGCCAGTGCTCGCGGGGGCTCGCCGCGCTGCGCGAGGTACTGGGCGGGGAACAGCGGATCAAGATGGGTGGGCTGGCGTGATGACGGAACAGGACCTGCGGGAGCGACTGGGCGCGGTGCACGTACCGCCGTCGCGGCTGGACACGGAAACGGTGCTCATGGCCGGCCGCCGCGCCGGTCGGCGCCGGACGGCGCGTGCGGTGGCCGGGGCGGTGCTCGCGGTGGGCGCGCTGGTCGCGGTGCCGTCGGTGGTTTTCGGGGCCAGGGGTACGCCGGACGTGGCCCCCGCCGCACCCCGGAGCACCACATGCGCGGTGACGGGGTTACCCGTCCCGGCCGGGATGAACGACGTGCTGGTGAGTGGGATCGACCCGGCCGGCCGGTACATCACCGGGTTCAACACCACCGAGGAGGCGGGCACCAACCGGAAGACCGGCAAGGTCGACGGGCTGCCGGCCGCCCAGCCGGTCCTGTGGGTCGACGGTCGCCCGCAGCGGCTTCTCGGCTCCTACCGGTCGGTGATCCCGTCGGGGGTGAACACGGCCGGGGTGGTGGCGGCGGTGGCCGGTAACGGCAAGACGTTCGACACCGTGTTGCGCTACGTGGCCGGGACACCGCAGAAGCTGACCACGCCGGCCGGGCGGTGGTCGTTCAACCAGGGGGTGTACGTGAACGCGGCCGGCGACATCGCAGCCGCCGACGACCAGCGCGGCGTCCTGCTCTGGAAGGCCGGTTCGACGACCGCCGCCAAGCTGCCGCTGCCGGCCCACGCCATGATCAACGGGCTTTCCGACGACGGCCGGATCATCGGCGCGGTGGTCACCGCCGACGGCCAGACGCTGACCTCCTACCTCTGGACCCAGACCGGCACCGCCAGCAAGTTCGTCACGCCGGACGGGCAGCAGATGTCGGTCAGTGCGGCCCGCGGTGAATGGGTGACCGGCAACGTGTGGCCCTCCGGCACGGCGGTCCGATGGAACACCCGGACCGGCCAGTTCACCGACCTCAAGCTGCACACTCCGGCGCACGGCATCAACGCTCAAGGATGGGTCCTGGCCGACGACACGATCGAGCGCCCGGACGCTCCGGCGCTGAAGCTCGAACATGTCGCCGGAGACGACGAACCGCCCTTCGCCGGTTTCCTATCCGACCCCGGCCTGGCCGCCGGCAACCGCCTCACCTCGGACAAGGACGGCCACACGGTCAGCAAGGGCGTGATCACCTGGAACTGCGCCGACCGAAAGTAGCCGGGGCCGGCTGACCGCTCAGCCACCAGATCGGCGGGCGCGCCCTCGAAAGACGGCACACCCGCCGTCGTGGCCCTGCGCGCTGGCGAGCGGCCGCTGCCGGCCGACGCCCTCGGTTCCACCGTCACCCGGGGCCTGGAAAGGCGGCCCGGACGGTGGGCGGGCCGAGCAGCGCGACCACGTCGCCGTGCGCCACGAAGACCTCGCCGGTGATCCGCTCACCGGCCGGCCCGGCCAGATAGGTGACCAGCGGGGCGACGCGAGCGGGGGAGAGCGGATCGGGGCCGTCCGGTGGCGCGCCCATCAGCGACCCGGTCATCGCGGTGCGGGCGCGCGGGCAGATCGCGTTGGCCCGCACCCCGTAGCGGGCGCAGCCGCGCGCGGTGGCCAGGGTGAGTGCGACGATGCCGCCCTTGGCGACCGGGCTACCGGTGCCGGCACGGACACACCAGAGCGCCTCCCGCCGATGCGGACGGGCCGCGGTGGGCGTACTGGTCGCAGGCCCGCATCGTCGAGGAGATCCTCGCCGCAGATGACAGCAACCGGGCGGGATTGGCTGACGCCGGCCAGATTGCCGCGGCTGCACGAGGAACTCTGGTTTTCCTGAACGACGTCGAAAGGGCCGTCATTCAATGCGCTCCGCGGCGCCGTCGACCTGTGCGTGGACAACTTTGATCTTCCCCGGGTTCCGTGGAGTCGGTTTGGTTGATCTTC
>NZ_BOQN01000163.1 GCF_018332695.1 Paractinoplanes toevensis | reverse complement strand
AATCGTTACTCCGGGCGTGGTGAGCCCACCGACGACCTGATCCAGACCGCCACCGTCGGCCTGATCAAGGCGGTCGACAAGTTCGACCCCGAACGCGGCGTCGACTTCGCCGGCTACGCGATCCCGACCATCATCGGCGAGATCAAGCGCCACTTCCGCGACCGCACCTGGTCCGTCCGGGTCCCGCGCCGCCTGCAGGAACTGCGCCTCGCGATCACCGAGGCCAACAGCACCCTGACCCACACCCTCGGCCGCTCCCCGACCGTCGCCGACATCTCGGTGCACCTCGGGATCACCGAGGAAGAAGTCCTGGAAGGCCTCGAAGGCGCCCGCGCCTACAACGCCACCTCGCTGTCGACCCCGATCAGCGCCGACGGCACCACCGAACTCGGTGAGACCCTCGGCGGCCCGGACGTGGAGTTCGAACTCGCCGAGACCCGCGTCGCCCTCGGCCCGGCGCTGGCGATGCTGGACGAGCGCGAGCAGAAGATCCTCACCCTGCGCTTCTACGGCAACCTGACCCAGTCGCAGATCGCCGACCAGATCGGCATCTCCCAGATGCACGTGTCCCGCCT
>NZ_BOQN01000162.1 GCF_018332695.1 Paractinoplanes toevensis | reverse complement strand
ACGCATGCAATACCGCACCCGCGTGGTAGTCCGCCGACTGCCATGGGTGGGGCGCGGATTGCTAGTGCGTTGACCTTGAAGGATTCCTTGTGCCCTGAACAGTGAAGGAGACCTTGTTTGTAGGTGGTTTCTGGAGTTGATGCTGTGCGAGAGATGAAGGTTTTGGCCCTTCGGAGGCGCCCATTTGGGGGGAGGCTTCAAACCGCCACATGCTGCGTTGGCTGAAGACCGTCGTGGTGAGCGATGTGGAAAAGGCACACGTGATGTGTCAGGTGGGGATCAGGGAGACGATCGTCGTTCGAGGTGTCGTTATTCAATGAATTGACATCGAAACCGGGATATAGGAATTGTTCCCGGGATGAGCCTGGCGGGTGCCCGACTTGTTGGCCAGGTGGTGTCCGGCATAGAGGCGACGTGAGCTTGGTCTGCTGCTCTCGCATGGAACAGGGGAAGGCATGCCCGGATACGGCCGCTGGTTGTTGCCGGTGGTGAGAGGGAGTGTCCTGAGCGGCTTGAACCGTGAGGGGGTCGAGTACCGTTGCCGGGCGTGCTGGCGGACCGACTCGTAGTAGTGATGAAGACTGTTGTAATGGCGGTCGAGCGAAGGGGTCGGGTCGTTCGTGGTCTTTTCGTCTGATCAACCGGTGTTCCCGGGAGGAGTCATGTGGAGAGGCAGAAGTCAGCGGAAGGTAAACCGTTCGAGATTGCCAAGCAGGAGGTGTGGGACGCCTACCGGCAGGTGAAGGCGAATCAGGGTGGATCGGGTGTGGATGGTGTGGGTATGGACGTGTTCGAGAAGGATCTGAAGAACAATTTGTACAAGATTTGGAATCGGATGTCGTCGGGCACATATTTTCCGCCGCCGGTGAAAGCGGTCGAGATCGCGAAGACGCATGGTGGGGGTGTTCGGGTTTTGGGTGTTCCCACGATCGCGGACAGGGTCGCGCAGACGGTGGTGGCTCGGCGGTTGGAGGCGAAGGTCGAACCGGTCTTCCATCCCGACTCGTACGGGTATCGGCCGGGCAGGTCGGCGTTGGACGCGGTGGGCGTGTGCAGGCAACGCTGCTGGAAGTACGACTGGGTGGTCGATAGGGACATTCAGAAGTTCTTCGACAGTGTCGATCATGCGCTGATGGTGAAAGCGGTGGAGAAGCATGCTGATGTCCCGTGGATGGTGTTGTATGTCAGACGGTGGCTGGTCGCACCGTTGCAGTTGACGGACGGCACGTTGCTGAAGCGGGATCGGGGGATGCCGCAGGGTTCTGCGGTGTCGCCGGTGCTGGCGAATCTGTTCATGCATTATGCGTTCGACATGTGGATGGTCCGGAATCATCCGGGGAATCCGTTCGAACGGTATGCCGATGATGCGGTGGTGCATTGTGTGAGTCTGGATCAGGCGGAGCGTCTGGTCGAGGCGATCGCGGCGAGGATGGAAGAGGTTGGGCTGCGGTTGCATCCCGATAAGACGAGGATTGTGTATTGCAAGGACGCGAACCGGCGGGCAACATATGAGCACACCGCGTTCACGTTTCTGGGGTACACGTTCCGTCCTCGCGGAGTCCGGAATGAGCGTGACCAGGTCACGTTCACCGGGTTCGCGCCGGCAATCAGTAAAGACGCCCTGAAGAGGATCAGCGGAACAGTCCGCCGGTGGTGGCTGGGCCGTAGAACGAGTTGGACACTTGCCGATATTGCACGGTGGATTAATCCTGTCGTGCGTGGCTGGATGCAGTATTACGGACGGTTCAACCGTTCCGCACTATATCCGTTCCTGAAGCGTATCAATGCCTACTTGGTGCGTTTCCTGCGTAACAAGTTCGAGCGGGCACGATCCTTCAAGAAGGCTCAAGCGGGCTGGCAACGTATTATCGACCGGTACCCGAAAGCCTTCGCCCATTGGGCATGGGTCACCGCCTTCTGGTGATCAGAACGACAAGAGCCGTATGACGGGAGACTGTCACGTACGGATCTGTGAGAGCCGGAGGGTGAAACTCCCTCCGGCTACTCGGCCGGGTTCAGCAGCCTTGCCGGGCCGGCCCGGTGATCGCCGTCCGAGCCCGCGATCGGCTGGCAGTCCGAGCCCGCGACCGGCCGGTGGTCCGAGCCTGCGTTCGGCTGGCGGTCCGAGGCTGCCGAGGGCCTCAGCCGCACGAAGCGGGTATGCCTGACCAGTGCCGCCGGTTCGCCTTCGGTGTGACGGCCCGTTTTCCGGCTGGCCCGCCCGGACCGAAGCGGTCTCCGCGTTCTGGGCGATCCTCTCCTATCACGGGAGGTGGGCTGGAACATGGCGGGCAAGGTGTGTCATAGCGGCAGACCCGTTCTCGGCCTTGTGGATTTGCTGCGCCGGCCGAACATCAGTTCAACAAGATCGGAACGCCGTCACCACGCACCTGGTGGTGAAACCGCGGCGGGTATTCCAGCCAGCGGCCACCCGACCTCATCTGCGCGCTCTCGCCGGCCGGCCTGGCCGGCCGGCGAGAGTGCCAAGATCCGCGAAGGGAAGGTCGCCAACCGGCCATCTACGTCGCATTGGCGGTCACTGCCGAAGTTGCCCGCGACATTCTCGGGTTGTGGGCCGGCGATGGCGGCGGCTCGTTACCCGTATCGATAACGAGCCGCTGAGCTGCGCCGAGGTGGGCTTACCAGGTAATCGGCAGGGTGGATAGATGCTGGGTCAGGGTGGTGGCGAGGATCTGGTGGTCGTGCTGCGATGGGTGCCAGTCGCAGCCGAGGAGATCCATCCCGAGGGCGTTATTGTCGTAGTACAGCGACGACACTCGGGCGTCACCATTGTCTTTGCGCGTTTTGACGATCTGCTGGATCGAGTCAGCGAGTGCGGTGGTGAGGTACGACAGGTCGGGGTAAGTGAGCACGATCTCGGTGCCGGCGCCGTAGCGGGCCCGCAGCTTGTCGATGAACGCCAGGTAGGCGGCCCGGTAGTCGGCGGCCAACTCGTCGAAGTTCGCCCACTTCTCGCCGGCGTTGGGCGCGGTGGAGAAGTCGTTGATGCCGAGACCGATCACCACGACCTGCGGCTTCCAGGTGCTCGGGACCGGCCACACCGTGCTGTTCCACAGGGCCTGCAGGTCGGTGTCGTAGTAGGTACGGAAGGTGGTGTCCGGAGTCTGGCCGTTGTAATTGCGCACCATGCCCATGCCGGACCAGGCGTTGATCTGGTAGTCGGCGTTCAGACCACGCGCGGTGAGCGCGCCGAACGCGGCATCGGCGTTGGAGTTCCGGGTGACGCCGGTGCTGGCGCAGTCACGCGAGGTGGACATGTCGCCGTAGCCCGCGGTCCACGAGTCGCCGATGAACTCGATCTGCCGGCTGCGCGCGGCTGGCTTGGCCAGGATCGCGCCTCCGGCGGCGGGGACGAGCCCGCCGAACTCACCCGCAGCCCACGGGCTTTCGGTGCGCTTCGCAAGCCGTACGGTGTGGTCGCCGTTCGCCAGATCCTTGACCCAGTAAGTGATCTGTCCCGGTGCCACCAGGGTGGCGACCGTGGTGCCGTCGACCGCGACGACGTAGTCGTTGTTGGAGTCGTTGATGACAAGGCCCACGCCGGTGCCGCGGAAGCGGCCCTCGAAGTAGGTGCCGGGCCAGGTGTACTGCACGCCCGCATCAGTCGTCTTGAGCCGGCCCACCGTATGGACCTGGTCCAGGACGCTTACCGCTGGGCCCGGCGTGGTCGATGCCGTCGGGCTGGCGCTTGGGCTGGGGCTGGCGCTCGAGCCGGTTGGGGTGGGATTCACGCTGCCGGTGCAGGCGATACCGTTGAGCGTAAAGGCGGTGGGTACCGGGTTCGAGGTGCCGTTCACGGTGGCACCGAAGCCGAATGAGGTGGTGGCCCCGGTGGCGATACTGCCGTTCCAGCTTGCGTTCGCCACGGTGACGAGCGCACCGGACTGGTTCACGGTGCCGTTCCATAGCTGTGTGACTTGCTGCCCGGCGGTGAACGACCAGGCCAACTGCCAACTGGTGATCGGGGTGCCGAGGTTGGTAACGTCGACGTTCGCGACGAAGCCGCCGGTCCACTGGCTCTGCACGGTGTAGGTGACCCGGCAGCCGGCGGCGGCCTGCGCGGCGAGGGCGTTCGCGAGGACGGCACCCGCGGCGACGGTCAGAGTGGCGACGACGGTGACGGCCGAACGGGACCGAAGACGAGACGGTCGCATCTGTGCTCCTTCCCAGGCGGTCTCGGTCCGGTCGGGGGACTGGAGCGTCCCAGGCGGAGTCCGATCAGGCCGCCAAAAGATAGATGACGGGGAATTGACGAGGCTGGCTGTATTCGGACGAGTAATGGGAAATTGTGGTGCGGTAGGGGACTCCTTCGGCCGGCCAGCGTTCGTGCGGCCGGCCGAAGGCAAGTGATTACAGGTAAGGGCTTTGGGTCAGCAGGTGGGCCTTGAAGCCTTCGCCGATGCCGGGTTCCGGTGTGCCGGCCCAGTCCTTGATGAGTACGGCGCCGGTGGTGCAGCCCCAGGGATTCCAGGTCCAGGCCAGATATCCCATTTCGTGCTCGTCGGCCCAGTCCACCAGCCGTTGCATGTAGTCGAAGGCGCAGTTGTCCTGGCCGAACTCACCCACGACCACCGGCACCTGCTGCGCCAGCGGGGCGATCTGACTGTCCCAGCAGGATTCTGTCGCGCAGGCGTTGAAGCTGTACGCGTGCCACGACGCGGCGATGTTGTTCAGCGGGTCGACCGGCTTGTACGCCAGCCATTCCCGGAGATCGTTGGCCCACTCCAGGCCGCCGATCATGAGCAGGTTGGTGGCCCCGGTGGCGCGGACCGCGTCGACCAGGTCCTGCATCCCGGCCGTCTCGTAGGGCAGGCCGGTACAGGTGCCGCCGTCGCGCAGGCACTGCCACCCGAGGGTCTTGTCCCATTCGGCGGGCATGTCCGGGTAGGGCTCATTGAAGAGGTCGAAGACGACCGCGTCGTTGCCCTTGAACGCGTTGGCGACGCCGGTCCAGAACTGCGGGGCATTCTGTGCGTCGGGCATCGGCTTCTGGCAGGTGGCGTGCTCGTCCTTGCAGTGCCAGTCTGGGCTGTTGGTGTAGGCGCCCCACGTCCAGTGCAGATCGACGATCACGTTGATGCCGTTGGTGACCAGCAGATTCACGTAATCCTTGACCCCCTGCTGGTAGACGGCGCCGCTGGGTGTCCCGTTGAGACCGAGCCAGCATTCCTCGTTCAACGGGACGCGTACGGTGCTGATGTTCCAGGTCTTCATGGCGTCGACGGATGCCTGGTCAACCGGGCCGGAATCCCAGAGCCCTTTGCCCTGCACGCAGGCGAACTCGCCGCTGGAGCGGCTCACTCCCAGCAGCCGGTACGCGCGGCCGTCCGCGGTGACGATCTTGTTGCCGGATACCTTGAGCTCCGGAGCAGGTCCACTGGCCGGCGGACTGCTCGGCGGGGTACTGGGCGGGACAGATGGAGGATTCGACGTTGGTGGAATCACGGAACCGGTGCATGCGGTGCCGTTGAGTGAGAAGGAGGCTGGTACCGGATTGGTGCCGCTCCACACCCCGGTGAAGCCGATCGATGTGGACGCCCCGGTGCCGAGCGAGCCGTTCCAGCTCGCGCTGGTCGCCGTGACCCGGGCCCCGGACTGAGCCCAGGTTGCACTCCAGCCCTGGTTGACCTTCTGGGTAGTGGCCGGGAAGTCGAACACGAGTGTCCAGCCCGTCACGGCCGAGCCGAGGTTGGTGATGCCGACGTTCGCGGTGAACCCGCCGGGCCATTGGCTCTGCACCGTGTAGGTCACCGAACACCCCGTGTCCGCCGCCGCGGCCGGTGGCGTGACCGAGGCTATGGCGCCGGCCACAAGGGCGGCGGCGCCCGAGGCCAGCAGAGTGCGACGAGATCTCATCGTCTGATCTCCTAATTCTCCAGGGGGACGTCGTAGACCGTATGGGAGCGCTCCCAAACCTTATTTAGGCCATCTACCTAAGTCAATGGCTTGTCTGCACCGGGAGCGACTCGACCGTCCGGCCCCGTGGCGTTCCCGGAAGGGTGTTGGTGGCACAAAGTAAGCTTGTCGACAAAAGTGAATGTCGTCCGTCGAGGAGGGTGCATGGCGGCCAGCGCGCTGTGGGGCAGTAGGCCGAAGACCCGCGGGGTGGTGCTCGACTTGATCCGGGCGGCGCGCACCATCAGCCGAGTCGAGCTCGCGGCTTCCGCTGGCCTGACGCCGCCGACGATCTCCGAGGTGGTCCGAGACCTCATGAGCGACGGACTGGTGGTCGAAGCGGGGCGCGGCGCGTCGACCGGCGGCAAACCACCCACGCTGCTACAGCTCAACGCGTTGGCCCGCTATAGCGTCGGAATTCAGCTCGAACGCAACACCTGCGTCATCGTCGTCGTCGACCTGGCTGGCCGGCAGGTCGCCAGAACCTCATTCCGCGGTACGGCGCAGATGTCACCGGAGAAGGCACTTCCGTTCTTGGCCGCGCAGGTGAACGCAATATTGGACACCGCGGCGGTGGGCCGCGACAGGGTGCTCGGGGTCGGCCTGGTCAGTTACGGCCCGCAGGACCGGCACGCCGGCCTGCTGTTGACTCCACAACCGACCGACGCCTGGTACGAGTATCCGGTCGCACCTCGACTCGCCGAGATCCTTCGCATGCCGGTCCTGCTCGACAACGACGCCGCCGCGGCCGCGATCGGCGAGTACTGGTTGGGCACGGTCGACCCGCACAGCACCTACGGCTGCATATACATGGCCACGGGGATCGGTGGCGGGGTCGTCGTGGCCGGCGAGGTGTATCGCGGCAGTTCCTCCAACAGCGTGGAGATCGGCCATATCTCCCTCGATGTGGACGGCGGCGAGTGCCCGTGCGGCAACCGCGGTTGCCTGGAGAATTACGCCGGTCCGTCCGCCGTGGTGCGGCAGGCGCTCGAAATGCCAGGGCTCGCCGATCACCTGGCGCTCGACCCGACCGGGACCGACTTCCTCACCGAGTTCGCGCGCATCGCCGCCGCCGCGAACGCCGGCAATCTGCAGGCGCGGCACCTTATCGAACGGTCCGCTCGGTATCTGGGCTGCGCCGCGGTAACGATCACCAGTCTGTTCGATTTGGACCTGATCGTGCTTGCAGGCCCGAGCTTCGCCGTGGCCGGCTCGATCTACCAGACGCTGATCCAGCAGGAGGTGGACCGGCGCACCTTCGCCCGCCGGGCACACCCGGTTCGTGTCGTGCCGTCGGTCAGCGGGTCGGACGCGGCGGCCATCGGTGGAGCCGTTCTGGTGCTGCAAAGTGAGCTGGTCCTCGGCCGTGCTCGCGTGGCGGCCGGCAAAGCCTTGTCGCTGGTCCTGCCGGTGGTGGAGGCGACCGAGGCGACCTGACTGCCGTCATTGCCGGTGCCATCTGCCATCGTGGTTCCACCACACCCGGCGACCGGGTTGCTCGGCGGCTCGTCGCCGCCGCAGCTCACGAAGCTGGCCAGCCGGCGTGGCGACATTGGCGGGCGGTCGCCTTCGGCTCGGCCTTGGGTGATGTGGCGGACCAGCAGGTTCATGCTGCCGGGGTAGCCCAGGGCCTTGATCTCGCGGAACAGGTGGAGATTGCCGACGGCGGGGTCTTGCTGACGGCGTCGGCGCAGGTGTTCGCGGTAGGGGTCGACCAGCGTGAGCCGGTATTGCGGGGCGCGTTGCAGTCGTTCGGGTTCGCTGGCTCGGGCGCAGCGTTTGATCGTGTTCAGCGACACGTTGAGCCGGCGGGCGCATTCGAGCAGGCCGACGTTCTGCTCGAGCAGGGCGTGGATTTGCTGCCAACGCTCCCGGGTGCTTTGAGCGCGAGGCCCGTCCTGCATACGGCCGGCCTTGGCCCAGCACACGCTGTGCGCGGCGACCTCTTTACCGGCGGCTTCGACCAGGCCGTGCCACAGGTGCCACCGGAACGTCCGGCGGCAGCCGGACGTCGGGCAGACCAGTCGACGCACCCGGACCACCACCTGCACCCGCCGGGCGTCGACGGGTAAGTCGCCCACGGTCCGCTCGTGCCGGCCGTGCACCCGCGCCGTCAGCACGCCCCAATCTGGGCACGCCACCGCCGTCAACGGCGTAGACGCTCGCACCACGATCCTGTCGCCGGCGTCCTCAACCTTCTCGATGACCAGCGGCGCCAACCCGCCGAACACCACTCCAACAAGATCATCAGCAGCGCACCGCGACTACTATCCAACATGGACATACGCGCGCTGCGTCACCACCGAAAGAGCGCCAGAGCCGATCTTGGCACGGACGCGGCGGTTCCGGCAGGCGCGATCGGTGATCTCCGCGTGGTTTGTCCCTTCGACCGTGGCCGTCGAGGAGGGCCACCTCGTGCGGCCCTATCGCTGGAGGAAGTCGAGGGCCTTGGCGACGAATTGGGCGTGGAACTGGAAGATGCCGCCGTGCCCGGCGTCGGGGTAGATCACCAGGTCGCTGTCCGGTAGGCGCCGGGCCAGGTCGAGGGAGTTCGGGGTGGGCACCATCCGGTCGGTCTCGCCGTTGGCCACGAGCACAGGCTGGTGGATGGCGGAGAGGTCGTGTGGGCGTTCCAGTCCCCAGGTGTGGATGGCGTCGAGCTGGGAGAAGTAGGACTTGAGCGTGATCGGCTTGTCCCGGCCGGTGGTGCGTTCCTTCAGTCGGGCCAAGAACTCCTTACCCGCCCGGCGACCGTTCGGGGTCCGGGTGAAGAAGAGGAACTGTTTCGGGTCCTGGAAGGTGAGCAGCGCCCGGACGGTGTCGAAGTGCGAGAGTTTGGTGACGTTTTTGATGCCCTCGCCTCCGGCCGGGCCGGTGCCGGCGAGGATCAGTTTGCGGAAGAGCTGAGGTTCGCTCTGCACCATCACCTGGGCGATCATGCCGCCCATGGAGAAGCCGAGCAGGTCGACCTGGGTCAGGCCGAGCGCGTGGATGAAGGTGAGAGCGTCGGCCGCCATCGCCTGGATGGTCTTCGGGGTGGTGCCGGTGGAGGCGCCGACGCCCCGGTTGTCGAACGCGATGACGTGGTGTTTGGTGGCGAGGCCGTCGACGACGCGGGGGTCCCAGTTGTCCAGCACCGCGGCCAGGTGCGTCACCAGGACCAGCGGGACGCCGGTCTTCGGGCCGAGCTCGCGGTAGGCGAATTCGACGCCGCCGGCGGAGACGGTACGGGTGGGCACGTTCTTGTACGACGTCACCACGCCGTTGCGGGCTTCCTGACGGTTGTCCATGGCTATCTCCTTGTCTGATGAACTCTTGAGCGAGGCGGTCCCAGTGCGAAGGAGCGAGGTGACGTGCCTCAAGACTGGTTGAAGTATGAACGTAATATAATCGCTCCGCAAGGTCCGGAGCTCATCAGATGAAGCGAGCACACATACGAGGGTTTCGTCGTCGAGCACTGCTGCAAGGACGGCCCTTTCAGGCCGCCCCCGTGCCGAACCATGGTGCGACGCGGGAGCGACAGCCCAACCGAGGATGGGCTTGGACTCTTCCCAACGGGCTGGGCGTGCGCGCCGAAGTGCGGGTACGCGAGTTCCTCACCGAGGCGGGCTTCGACGTCCCCGCTGGCCTCGGGCACCACGCCGTCGCGCAGCTGAGCACACTCTCGTGGCAGGCTGACTGACGAAGCCGGCCAGAGGCGGCTGCTGGAGGAAGTGCGACAGGGCGGCGGCTGCGGCGGTGGGTGCTTCCTCGGCGAGGAAATGTCCGGCGGAGGTGATGGCGGTCGTGGACACGTTGGCGGCGTAGGACTGCCAGATGGCGGCGACGTCGTAGTGCCGGCCGGCGAATCCCGCGGCGCCCCACATCACGAGCAGCGGGCAGTTGATCCGGTCGCCGCGGGTGTAGCCGGCGTCGTCGTGCTCCAGGTCGATGGTGGCCGCCGCGCGGCATTCCCGCAGCTTGCCGCGATGGCGGCGGGGTCGCGGAAGTGCGTGACGTACTGCTCGACGGCGGTCTCGTCGAACGGGTGGCCGCCGGCGGACCAGGCGGCCAGCTTCGCGCGCAGGTAGAACTCGGGGTCGCCGGCGATGAGGTGCTCCGGGAAGCCGGGCGGCTGGGCGTGGAAGAACCAATGTTCGTAGGCCATCGCGAGGACTGTGTCCGCGGTGGCGAAGACGTGCCGGGTGGGCACGATGTCCAGGACTGCGGCGCGGCTGACCCGGGCGGGGTGGTCGAGGCACATCCGGTGTACGACGCGGCGCCGCGGTCGTCTCCGACCGCGGCGAAGGTGTCGAAGCCGAGAGACTCGCTATCACCGCGACCTGGTTTGCGGCCATGGCTCGTTTGCTGTATTCGGTGTGGTCGGCGCCGGCGGCCGGTTTCGCGGAAACCGCCATAGCCGCGTAGATCCGCCAGCACGACGGTGTGGCGCTCGGCCAGGATCGAGGCGACCTGATGCCACATCACATGCGTATGCGGATAGCCGTGCAGCAGCAGGACCGGTGGTCCGGTGCTGGCTGTGCGGCCGGTGATGCGGATCCCGTCGATGTCCACCTCGACCGGTGCGAACCCCGCGAGCAGCTGTGCCACGTCGTCCGCTCCCGCCTCGGTGGGGTGCGCCGCGCACCGGCGTATCCGCGCTCTGCTGCCTGCTATCGGTTCAGTTTGACGATCATCGTGCCGTGGTTCTCGCCGCGCATCAGCGCGAGGAACGCGTCCAGGATGCGGGCTCCGGCGCTGCGCGCGAGACGCTGACGCTTCTGCTCAACCGGCGTCCCATCACCGGCCTTCGGTGCCGAGCAGTGTGAGGGCGCTCTGGATGCCCTGCTCGAGGATGACGTCTGCGAGTTGCCGGTCGGCCAGGGCACGGGAGAGTTGCAGTGTCCCCACCATCAGAGCGTAGATGCTGAACGCCTGCACCCGTGCCGATCGCGGGTCTTGGGGCGCCACCCGAGCGGCGACGTCGTCGATGACGGCGAGGACACCGGCGGTGTACGCCCGTCTGGTCGCGTCCGCGCAGCGGGCGATCTCGTCGAGCAGCGCGGCCGACGGGCAGCCGTGCTCGGGGCTGTCGCGGTGCTGGACCGAGAGATAGGTCCGCAGGATCTGCTCGACCCCGGCATGGCCGGGCGCCGCCGCGCCGAGGGCCTCGCACTGCTCGCGGAGCTGGTCGGCGACCGCGGCGGCGACC
>NZ_BOQN01000161.1 GCF_018332695.1 Paractinoplanes toevensis | reverse complement strand
TTCACCATCCATCTGCGCGGCACCGGCACGTTCCGGCCGATAACCGAGGTGGTCTTCGTGGCGCTCGCGGTCGGGATCAGCGAGTGCGAGCTGCTCGCCGAGGCGATCACCTCGTCGGACGACGTGGAGCGCGGTTCCCGCTTTCCCTATCACCCGCACGTGACGGTCGCCCAGGACGTGCCGCCCGAGCAGCTCGACGCGGTCTTCGACGATCTCGCCGACTTCTCGGCGAAGTTCCACGTCGCCTCGTTCACGCTGTTCACGCACGGTGGCGAGGGGCCCTGGCGAAGACGCCGCGATTTCCCCCTGGGTGTCTGAGTTTCCGCCCGCGTGATTTCGGTTACGGTGCGCCCGTGAACCCGATCGATCGGGCGTATGACGCCGCCGAGGCGCAGATCCTGCGTTGGCGCCACCGGTCTCGGTATTTCGATCACCTGAGCCGGGCCCTGCTGCGCTTCTGGGACGTGCAGGGCGGCCGGCTCGCCGCGGCGATCGCCTACTACGGGTTCTTCGCGATCTTCGCGCTGCTCCTGATCGGTTACTCGATCTTCGGCATCCTGCTGACCAGCAATGTCGAGCTGCTGAACATCGTGACCGAGTTCCTCGCGCAGAACCTGCCGTTCCTCGACATCCAGGCGATCCTCTCCAGCGGCAAGACCGTCGGCATCGTCGGCATCTTCGGCCTGACCTTCACCGGCATCGGCTGGGTCGAGTCGATCCGCTCCTCCCAGCGGCTCATCTGGCAGATCCCCGAGCAGCCCGGTTACATCGGCGTGCGGCAGGCGCTCGACCTGCTCGTGCTGATCGGCCTCATCCTGCTGCTCGCCCTCTCCCAGCTGGCCGTCTACGGCCTGGAGAAGGTGCTGAGCTGGCTGGCCGACGGTTTCGTGCAGTCGGCGGTGAGCTGGCTGCTCACCATCGCGGTCAACATGCTCCTGGCCGCGGCGTTGCTGGCGGCCGTGCCGCGGTTGCGGATGACGGTGCGCCGGATCGCGCCGCCGGTGATCCAGGTCGGTATCGGCATCACGCTGCTGAACACGGTGGGCAAGTCCTTCGTCGGCCTGGTGACGCGCAACCCGGCCTACGGACTGGTCGGTTCGGCCGTCGGTGTGCTGGTCTACCTGTACGTCTTCAATCAGTTGCTGCTCTTCGGGGCGGCCTGGGCGGCGACCAGTCCGCACGGTCGCGTCGTCGACCTTTCAGCTGACGATAAAAATGCCCCGGTGGGGCAAAATACCTGGATTCGGCACAGCCGCCCGGAATGATGTGCCCGTGGGCACTCTCGTGACGCTTGACTTGCCGGCGAACTCGCCGGTGGCCGACCTTCCCTGGGTCATCACCATCGGGTCG
>NZ_BOQN01000160.1 GCF_018332695.1 Paractinoplanes toevensis | reverse complement strand
GGCCAGGAAGGCCGCGTTGACCAGGGTGAACAGGCCGATGAACCAGATCGTCCACTGCGGCGCGACGATCAGCACCAGGCCGGCCAGGGCGATCACGGCGCCGTAGTCGCGGACCAGCTTGACCAGGCGGACCGGCAGGGAGCGGCTGGTCACCATGCTGGCGGCCTGCTCGCCGCCCTGCATCACCGAGGTGACCAGGTTGACCATCCAGGTGCCGGCGAACGCAGCCAGCAGCCACGCCGGAGTGTCGCTCACCTGCGCCTTCGCGGTGGCGGCCAGCGCCGAGACCAGGGAGATCTGGACGGCCACGTCGCAGAGCACGTCCAGTCGCCCGCCGGCCACGGAGGTCTGCCCGGTCACTCGGGCCAGCTGGCCGTCGGAGCAGTCGAACGCGTACGCCAGCTGCCAGCCGACCAGCGCGAGCAGGCCGATCGGCCAGGCCCACACCCGGCCCTCGGCGACCGGGCCGGCCGCCGCGATCACCACGAACGAGACCAGGCAGCCCAGGCCGAGGTTGAACACGGTCAGCACGGTCGGCGCGATGCCGCGTTTCCTCGCGATGACCGCGATCCGGGCGCCGATGTGCTGGCTCACGGCCTCGCTGAAGAGGCCGCCGCCCCGGTTGACCGCGTAGTACTCGGCCGCGCTCGGGCCGGAATCAGCGGTCTGCGACTGCTTCGACATATTCGGCCAGCTTTCGGCGTATCTCGTCCGGGCCCATGGCCAGGTGCTCCAGGATCGTGTACCGGTCGGGGCGGGTGCGCGGAGCGAACTCGACCGCCTCGACGAACTGGTCGGCGTCTAGGTCGACGTCGGCGGGCACTCGCGGTAGCTGGTGCCGGGCCAGGCATTCGGACATCTGCGCGAAGCGGCGTTCGTCGCCGCGCAGGAAGGTGCAGAACAGCGCGCCCAGCCCGGCCAGCTCGCCGTGCGAGGCGGTGCCGGGGAAGAGCGAGTCGATGGCGTGCATGATCTCGTGGCAGCCGCCGGAGGACGGGCGGCTGCTGCCGCAGACCGCCATGGCCAGGCCGCTGGAGATCAGGGCTTCGGCGAGGACCGTGACGAACGCGTCGTCGGACATGTCGCCGGGCATGGTCAGTACGGCCTCGGCGCCCATCCGGGCCAGCGAGGCGGCCAGCCCGTCGACCGGTTCGCCGCGGACCTCGCGGGCCAGCTCCCAGTCGGCGAGAGCGCTGATGTTGCTGATCACGTCGCCGACGCCGCCGCGGCTGACACGTTCCGGGCCGTTCTCGACGAAGTCCAGGTCGACGATCACGCCGAACGGGATGTGCACCCCGTACGAGCCCTTGATGCCGTCGTGGATGAGGCTGGCCACCGGCGAGGCGATGCCGTCGTTGCCGAGGCTGGTGGCCACCGAGATCATCGGCAGGCCCCAGCGATTGGCCGCGTACTTCGCGACGTCGACCGTGGTGCCGCCGCCGATGCCGACGACGGCGTCGTACCGGCGGGCGCGGAGCTTGCCGGAGAGCTCGAGCGCGGCGTCCAGAGTGCCGCCCGTGGTGGTGTAGACGTCCGCCGAGCCGAGCGTCGGGCGGATCAGGTTCACCACCTGTTCACCCAGACCCGGTCCGACCACGACCGCGACGTCACCGCCGGCCGAGATCCGGCTGTCGGCCAGGATGCGGCCCAGATCGGCCACCGCACCCCGGCGTACGTCGATGTGCAGCGGCGTCTGGATGCTGCGGGCTAGTAGCGGCATGCGATTTCCCGAGCCTTCGCGAGGTCCTCGTGGTTGTCGACCTCGACCCAGCTGACCTCGCCGATCGTGGCCGCGCGCACCTCGCCGCCACGGTTCGCGTACTCCTGGAAGCCGTCCTCGTAGTAGAGGTTCGGGTCCCGCTCGAAGGTCGCCTTGAGCGCGTCGGCGAGCGCGGGGGCCGCCGAGGCCTCGATGATGTTGGCGCCGATGTACTCGCCGAACGCGTCGGCCGGATCCATCAGCTTCGTGATTTTGGCGAGTTGGCCATCTGCGCGGAAGACCGTCTTCATCTCCTCGTCAGCCAGCTTCTTCAGATTGTCGATGGCGAGCAGGATGCTCGGACCCCGACTCGTAAGGAGGGTCTCCTCGACGCTCACGGGATGCACGGTGTCGCCATTGACCATCAACGCGCCCTGGGCGAAGTGGTCGCGGGCGAGCCAGAGGGAATAGGCGTTGTTCCACTCCTCGGCCTTGTCGTTGTGCACCAGGCTGATCTTGACGCCGTATTTCTCCTGGAACGCGGGCACCCGCTCCTCGACGGCGCCGGCGCAGTAGCCGACCACGATCGTGACGTCCGTGAGCCCTGCCGCGGCCAGATTGCGCAGCGAGATATCCATGATCGTCGTGTCGCCGTCCACCGGGACGAGCGCCTTGGGCAGCGTGTCCGTGTACGGGCGAAGCCGACGGCCGGCTCCGGCCGCGAGTACGAGTCCGATCATGGGGTCATGTCTCCTGTCGAGGGGCGCGCAGCTCTGGCCCCGCGAGGATAACGGCCACTGTCTCATTGGCCGGACCGCACGAGGCAAAAGAAAATCCTATAGAGGCTGCTCGTAAGCTGGAAACCATGACCGCTGAGCAGCTGATCTCTTTCGCCCGTGGCGCTCCGTCGCTGGACATCATCGACGTCGAGGGCCTCAAGGCCGCCGCCGCGCGCGCCTTCGACGCCGACCCGGCCGGCATTACCGCTTACGGCACGTCCGTCGGTTATGTCCCGCTCCGCAAGTGGATCGCGGAGAAGCACGGGGTCTCGGCCGACCAGGTCATCGTGACGAACGGGTCGCTTCAGGCCGATGCGTTCCTCTTCAACCACCTGGTACAGCCGGGCGACACCGTGGTCGTGGAGAAGCCGACCTACGACCGCACCCTGCTCAGCCTGCAAAATCTTGGCGCCAAGGTGCACCAGGTCACGCTGCGCGAGGACGGCATCGACGTCGACGAGCTGCGCGCGCTGCTGGAGTCCGGCATTCGCCCCAAGCTCGCCCACATCATCCCGAACTACCAGAACCCCGCCGGCATCACGCTGTCCGACCAGAAGCGCCGTGACCTGCTCGCGCTCGCCGCCGAGTACGGCTTCACGATCTTCGAGGACGACCCGTACGTCGACATCCGGTTCCGTGGTGACGCGCTGCCGTCGATGCTGTCGCTGGACTCGGACAACGTCGTGGTGCACGCCTCCAGCTTCACCAAGACGGTCTGCCCGGGTGTCCGGGTCGGTTACCTGGTCGGCCCGGCCGCGCTGATCGACGCGATCGCCAAGAAGGCCACCAACCTCTACATCTCGCCCGGCATGGTGTCCGAGGCGATCGTGCACCAGTTCTGTGTTTCCGGCGACATCGAGCGGTCGATCCAGACGGTCAGCACCGCACTCGCCGAGCGGGCCTCGGTGCTCGCAGAGTCGCTGCGCAAGCACATTCCGGGCGCGACGTTCACCGAGCCGGACGGCGGGTACTTCCTCTGGGTCGATCTGCCCACCGATGTCGACGTGGACAAGCTCTTCCCGGCCGCGATGAAGAAGGGTGTCGCTATCGTCAAGGGCACGGACTTCCTGCTCGACGGCGGGCAGAGTTCGGTGCGCCTGGCCTTCTCGGCGGTCACCGTCGAACAGATCGACGAGGGCGTCCGCCGTCTGGCCGAAGCGATCGAAGAGGTACGCGCCTAAGGTTTTCGAGGCGCCGGGCGGGGAACCGATCCCGTCCGGCGCATGCTTCGTGGTGAGCTAGCCTGCTCCCCGTCGCGCGGTGTGGGGGAGGTCAGCATGAGCGAGCGTGAAAACGGAACGTGGAGCCGGACCAGGCCGTTGTCCCGGGCCTTCGCCGCTCCCGTGCGGGCCATGAACCGCTTCCTCGGCGCCACCGACGGCCATGCCGACGGCACCGGCCCGCGGGCGACCGGCAGCGCGGTGGTCGACTGCGGGGTGTACGCGGCGGGGGTGCGCCTGCCCGGCCACTTCAGCCCCGACGAGGCGTTGCAGCTCGCCTGTTCCCGGGATGACGCCTTCGTCTGGCTCGGTCTGCACGAGCCGGACGAGGAGGAGATGACCGCGATCGCGCACACCTACGGCCTGCACGAGTTGGCCGTGGAGGACGCGGTGAAGGCCGAGCAACGGCCCAAGCTGGAGAACTTCGGGTCGGTGCACTTCCTGGCCATGCGCACGGCCAAATACGTGCCGCACCACGAGCTGACCGAGACCTCGCAGGTGGTCGAGACCGGCCAGATGATGATCTTCGTGGGTGAGCAGTTCGTCATCACCGTGCGGCACGGCGACGCCTCGGAGCTCGGCTCGGTGCGCACCGACCTGGAGACCGAGCGAGCCGTGCTGCTGGAGCAGGGGCCCTGGGCGGTGGCGTACGCGGTGACCGACCGGGTGGTCGACCACTACCTCGCGGTCGCCGACCAGATCGAGGCCGACCTCGACATCATCGAGGAGGGCGTCTTCTCCCGGGGAGCGGGCAGCCCGATTCAGGCCATCTATCAGATGAAGCGGGAACTCGTGGAGTTCCGCCGCGCGGTGGTGCCACTGCAGCGGCCGCTGGCCACGATCGTGGCGATCGTGCCGAAGCGGATCGGAAAATACTTCCGCGACGTGCAGGACCACCTGACCCGTACGGTCGAGCAGGTCTCCTCCTACGACGACCTGCTCAACTCGATCCTGCAGGCCCGGCTCGCGCAGGTCACGGTCGATCAGAACAACGACATGCGCAAGATCGCGGCCTGGGCGGCGATCGCCACGGTCTGGACCGCCGGCGCCGGGGTCTACGGCATGAACTTCCGGCACATGCCCGAATTGGACTGGTTGTACAGCTACCCGGCGTGGTGGGCGATCATCCTGGGCGTCTCGGTCCTGCTCTACCGCGCGCTGCGTCGCAACGGCTGGCTGTAGGGCTGCCCCCAGGACATCGACGTGGACCCCTAAGGTGACAGGGTGCCGTCGCGTCAGGACCAGCTGCATTCGTACCAGTACTCGCTTCAGCGGGTGGTGGCCGCGTTGGTCACGCACGACCCCGATCCGTCCCGGTCACCGCTGCGCCGAGCCGGCACGACCGCGCTGGTCAGCCTGTTGGTGGCCAGCCTCGCGGTGGTCGGCGCCACGATCTACGGGATCCTTACCGGACAGAGCAACGTGAACCCCAAGGACGCGAGCGTGGTGTTCCAGGAGAAGGGTTCCGGCGCCCGCTACGTCTACCTGAAGTCCGACGACAAGCTGCACCCGGTGCTCAACTTCACGTCCGGCCTGCTGCTGGCCGAGGGCGAGTCGCCCAAGCTGAAGAGCATCGCGGCCGACAAGCTCGCGACCGTGGGGCTCGGCCCGACGCTCGGCATCCCGGAGGCTCCCGACTCGCTGCCGGACTCCGACGACCTGCTCACCGAGCGCTGGTCGATCTGCACCGACAACAAGGGCGAGGAGGGCCGGCCGCGCAGCACCCTGCTGATCGGAGACAGGCTCACCGACGGCACGGTGGCGGCCGGCACCGGCGAGGCCCTGCTGGTGCGCGACACGGCCGGCGCGAACTTCCTGATTCACAACAACCGCCGGTTCTTCATCCCGGCCGACCGGCTGACCGCGACCAAGCGCATCCTCGGCTGGGGTGCGCAGGAGTCGTGGCAGGTCTCGACGGCCTGGCTCAACGCCGTTCCGCGCGGCGCCGACCTGGTCCCGCCCCCCATCCCCGACGTGGGTGATGATTCGGTCGTCGGCGATCTCAAGGTGGGCCGGCTGGTGACCGGGCCGGACAAGCAGGTCGCGATCATCCTGTCCGACGGCGCGGCCGACCTGACCCCGGTACAGGGCAAGCTCATGCAGGTGGCCGGGGCGGCGGCGCCGATCGACCTGGGCAACGACTTCCTCACCATGCCGCCCTCGAAGACCAGGCTCAGCGACACGAACGATCCGAACGGCCTGCCCGCCGAGGTGCCGCAGTTGCGCGGGACGAACCCCGGCCAGGTGTGCATGACGCTGCCGGCCGACAGCAAGTCGGGCGACGGCATCCGGATCGACCCGACCGTGCCGGCCGGTTCCGCGGTCGACTCCAGCGGAGCCGCTCCCAGCACGGTGCTCGCCGACTTCGTGCACGTGGCCCGGGGTAAGGGCGTGGTGGCCGAGGCCGCCGCCTCGCCGACCGCACCGGCCGGCAGCGGGACGGTGAGCGTCGTCACCGACACCGGGCGCATCTATCCGCTGGCCGACCGCGCCCTGCTGACCAAGCTGGGATACGCCGGAGTCAAGCCGCGGCAGATCCCGTCCGAGCTGATCTCCCTGCTCCCACAGGGCGCGTCGCTCGATCCGGCGCGGGCCGGGCAGAGCCAGTCCTGAGCGCACGACGAAGGGCGGGCCGCCTCTCGGCGCCCGCCCGTCGTAGACCTGCTTACCGGGGGCTTTGCTGAGCCGGGTCCGGGACGGTGCCGTTCGGCGTGGTGTACGTCGAGGGCTCGCCCGGTTCGAACGCGGCATCGTCGGCCCCGCCAACCTGCGAGGCCGGGTCGTACTCGTCCCACTGAGCAGCCTTGCGGCGCTTGGCCGCGTACGCCGCGCCGACACCGACAGCGGTGCCGAGCAGCGCGAAGCCCAGCAGACGGGACTTGCTCCGGCCCTGCTTGCGGCCGATCGCCTTGTTCGCCCGCTTCTGCAGCTTCTGCGCGTTGCGCTGGTTCTGCTTGGCGGTTTTCTTGGCCTGACGCTTGCTCACCTTGCCGGCCTGCCGGACGTTGTCCGTCGCGGCGGTGACCAGCGGCGTGAGCGTGGCGAGAGCGCTGTCCCAGCCGCTCGAGGCCGCGTCCTTGGCCTTGACGGCGGCCGGTTGCACCCGGTCGACCGCGGCGGCGAAGGTCGGGCCCACGGTCGCGCTGGTCTCCTGAGCCGCGAGTGATGCCGCGCGCTTGAAGTGATCAACGCTCTGACCGAGCTCGGTCTTCATCCGCCGGCTACGGCGCTTGCGGCGCATAGTTGCGAACACCAGTGCCCACCTCCCTGTGGTTCTCTCCCACGTCATGGTGCCCTCTATCGGTACCCCGTCGCTGCCGGATCAGACACATGGGGGAGGATCCGAATTGCAAGAGAACTGTCCCATCGCCCCTTAGAGGTACCGGCGGGGCGACCGCGACAACGACAGGAGTACCCGTGGCTGAGACTCTTTACGCCACCCTGCACACCAACCATGGCCCGATCCGGCTTCAGCTGTTCCCGGACCATGCCCCGGCGACCGTGCGCAACTTCGTGGAGCTCGCGGAGGGCAACAAGGAGTACACCGACCCGCGCACGCGTCAGCCGGGCAGTGGCCCGTACTACGACGGCACGATCTCGCACCGGGTCATCGCCGGCTTCATGATCCAGCTCGGTGACCCGACCGGCACCGGCACCGGCGGTCCGGGCTACAAGTTCGCCGACGAGTTCCACCCGGGGCTGAGCTTCGACCGGCCGTACCTGCTGGCCATGGCGAACGCGGGCCCGGGCACCAACGGCTCGCAGTTCTTCATCACGGTCGCGCCGACCCCGCACCTCAACCGCCGGCACACCATCTTCGGCCAGGTCGCCGACGAGGCGTCCGCGAAGGTCGTGGACTCGATCGCGAACACCAAGACCGGCCCGGGCGACCGGCCGGTCGAGGACGTCGTGATCGAGCGCGTGGAAATCGAGCGCGTGCAGGACTGACGTACCTTTGTACGCATGAGTGAGGCTCCCTCGACGGCACCGGTCTGCTATCGCCATTCGTCGCGGGAGACCTACATCCGGTGCACCCGATGTGACCGGCCGATCTGCCCCGAGTGCATGCACGAGGCGTCGGTCGGCCACCAGTGCCCGGAGTGCGTGACCGAGGGCAGGAAGACCACACGGCCGGCGCGGACCGCCTTTGGTGGCACCCACGCCGGCCGGGCGGGTTATGCGACGCGCACCCTGATCGGCATCAACGTGGCCGTGATGGTGCTCTCGGCGATCGTCGGCGGTGCCAAGGCGATCGCCGGTTCCGGTGGCTGGTTCGGCCTCGGTGGCGCCCAGACCTCGGTGACCCGCTTCGGCGAGGTGCTGGGTTACGCGCCCTATGTGATGAACGGTGAGATCCACGGCGTCGCGGCCGGCGAGTGGTGGCGGCTGTTCACCGCCATGTTCCTGCACTACGGCGTGCTGCACCTGCTGCTCAACATGATGTTGCTCTGGCAGCTGGGCCGCTATCTCGAGGCACAGCTGGGCCCGATCCGGTTCACCGCGCTCTACGTGCTGGCCGGCCTCGGCGGCAACGTCGCGGCTTATGTGTTCACTCCGCAGAACCAGCCCGCCGCGGGCGCCTCCACCGCGGTCTTCGGCCTGGTCGCGGCGATGTTCATCGTCAACAAGCGGCTCAAGCTGGACGTCACCGCCCTGATCCCGCTGCTGGTGATCAACCTGCTCTTCACCTTCACCGTGCCGAACATCTCGGTGGCCGGCCACCTCGGCGGGCTCATCGCGGGCGGCGCGGTGGCAGCCGTGCTGGCGTACGCTCCGGCCGCGCGCCGGTCGCAGGTGCAGGCGATCGGCTGCGCCGTGATCTTCCTGGTGCTACTGGTCGGGGCTGTGGTGCGAACTCAGGCCCTGCTCGCGTGACTCCGCACCGGGAGCGATCCGCAGGTCGGCCAGGACGGCGGCCACATCCTCCGGCAGGGCGCCCAGGTCGTTCGCGCTGAACAGGTAGATAGCGTCACCGGCGTCCAGCTCCAGTGTCTCGCTGCGCAGACCTCGATGGGTGCGGCGGTCGACCCGTACCCTCTCGATCGCCGACCAGGGCACCTGCCGCCGGCGAGCGAAGCCCGCCAACACCGTCACTCCGTCGGGGTCCGCCGCCAGGCGGACCGGCGCGAGGAGATCTCGCACGGCCCAGACGAGTACGCCGGTCGCGGAGACCCCGGCGATCGCCCACCGGATCGGGTCGTTGCCGCCGAAAGCCGCTGCCAGCACCACGATCGCGACCGCGACCATCAGCTTGGTGACCGGGAGGACCGGCCGGATGCGCCACTGCATGTGACCACTATGCCGGTGAAACTTTTGTAATTCGACATTCATCTGGTGGTGGCCGATGCCTGCGGGCCCGGGCGCCGTTGAACGCCATATGGACGTGTTCTCCCGTACGTTCCTCCCGGCCGCCGCCGAAGCCGGCGTGGGCATCCCGACCGTCAGCCGGCACATGCCGATCTTCCGTCGCTGCGTCGACCCGGACGACACAACGGTGCTGGTCAGCCGCTGTTATCGACCGGACGCGCCGATGTCCGGCGAATTCATGATGGTGCTGACCTACCGCCGGCTCGTCGTGACCCAGGAAACGAAGGTCTTCCATCGGTTGCGGCTGCATCTCAACGCCAATCTCCGGCACCTGAGCAACGTCACCTGGAACCCGGATGTCGCCCATTCCGCCGTCGAGATTACGGCCACGGCGGTGGACGGGGTCCGCGAACGCTTCCGGATGCGGCTCGCCGAGCCGGACGCGGTCTGGCACTGCGACTCGCTGCTGGAGCACGTGTTCCGCCCCACCCGCGTGATCGCCGCCTGACGCTCACCACAGGAATTCCGCGATCCGGCTGCGCAGCCCGGCCGCGTCCAGGCCGTGCGCCCGGGCGTGGTCCTGCCAGGTGCCGTAGCGGCGGATCTCGCCGCGGCCGACACCCAGGTGCAGCGCGCGGTGCGGGACACCGCCGAGCGCCTCGGCGACCTGCCGGGCCGAGGTGCCCGCGAGGTACGGCTCGACCATGACGAGCTCGCCGTCGACCAGGAGCCGCAACCCCTCGGCGTCCAACGGCCGGGGCGTGTTCGTGTACGCGACCGTGACGTCCAGGTCGCGGGTCGCCTCCAGCACCGGGTCGAGCATCGGACCGACCGCGACCACCAGCGGACCGCCCCGGCGGATCACCCGCAACCGGCTCCCATCCGGGTAGGCCTGGCTGTTCTCCTGCTCGGTGAGGCGCACGTAGACCCGGTCGTCGTGCCCGGCCGCCGCCCGCAGCAGGGCCGCCACCTCGTCGCTGTGCCCCGGCACGTACACGGTCCAGCCCTCGAGCGTGTCCAGCAGTTCCACGTCGCCCGGCGACTGGTGGGTGTAGCCCTCGGCCGAGCCGTCGTAGGAGGCGCCGATGCTGACCAGCACCGCGCCCACGTCCTGGTGGCCCATATCCAGCTTGATCTGCTCGTAGGCCCGGTCGACCAGGAACGGCGCGTAGGAGTGCACGAACGGCCGGAGCCCGGTCAGCGCGAGCCCACCGGCCACGCCGGTCATCAGCTGCTCGCGGATCCCGACGTTCAGCACCCGGTCCGGGTGCCGGCGCATCGCCGGGGCGAACGCGTCGGCGGAGATGTCGGCCAGCACCACCGCGGTCCGCGGGTCCTCGGCCAGCAGCTCGGTGGTCGTGTCGACGAAGGTCTGCCGCATCATCGGTTGCTCCACTTCGGTTCGACCGCGGCCACGACCAGGTTGGGCCGGTCGTGGTGGCGCTTGGCCAGGGCGTACTCGATCTGCTCGCGATCCCGGCCGTTGACCATCGCGGTCACCCATCCGGGAAAACGGGCGGCGATGCCACCCGGCCAGCCGTGCGTGGCCGACTGGTTGTCGATCACGATGGCGGTCAGCGGAAGGCGGGTGGCCGCGGCGTACGCGATGGCCTCGTGGTTTGATCCTTCGTCCAGCTCGGCGTCGCCGAGCAGGACGAACGTGCGGGCTTTTTCGCCCTGTGCGCGCAGGCCGAGGGCTACGCCCACGGCGAGACCCAGGCCATGGCCGAGTGATCCCGTGCCGACTTCGACCCCGGGGATGCGTACGCGGTCCGGGTGATGACCGAGCGGGCTGTCCCAGCCGCCCAGGTCGTCGAGCCAGTCGGCCGGGAAGAAGCCCTTCGCGGCGAGTACGGCGTAGTAGGCGGCCGGTCCGTGGCCCTTGGAGAGCAGGAAGCGGTCGCGGTCCGGGGCGTCGGCGGTCTCCGGGGTGAGCCGCAGAATCCGGTCGTAGAGGACCCAGAGCACGTCGAGCGTGGAGTGCGAACTGGCGTCGTGTTTCTCGTCACCCGTCAGCCGGCGGATCAGCGGCCGGAGCGGGTCGGTGGGCAGTGCGGTGAGTGTCATGGGGATAGGCTGCAACTTGAAGTTCACTTCAACTCAAGGGCTTGGCATGGAGACGCTTCCGATCGGAGACTTCGCGGCGCGCAGCGGAGTGGCGCCGTCGGCCCTGCGCTACTACGAGCGCGAGGGCCTGATCCGATCCACCCGCACCACCGGTAACCAGCGGCGATACCTACGCTCGGAACTGCGGCGGGTGGCCTTCATCAAGATCGCGCAGCAGGTCGGCGTGTCCCTTGAGGAGATTCGCGACGCACTGGCCGAACTGCCGGAGAACCGCACGCCGACCAAGGCCGACTGGGCGCGGCTGTCGGCCCACTGGCGGCGCAAGCTGGAGGAGCGGATCGCCATCATGGAGCGCTTGCGCGACCAGCTGACCGGCTGCATCGGTTGCGGCTGCCTGTCCCTGCAGCGATGCAACCTGATCAACCCGGCGGACCGACTCGCGGCGCGCGGCTCGGGACCGCAGATGATCATCAACCCACCGTCGTAGCTCCGGCAGCCGTTTGGATGATCAACTTCTCGGTCGTACGCCGTACGCTGCGCGGGTGTTGAAAGCATTTCTCGCCGTGGCCGTTGCTCTCGGTGGAACGGCCGCGGTCCTGCCCGCGACGACCGCGTCCGCCGTTACCCCGAAGGCCAGCTCCTCGAAGGTGCTGCCGATCGGGGCCTTCAACGAGATAGTCGCCGACGGTGCACACAAGCACCTGTTCATCAGCGACCGGACCGACGGGAAACTGCTGGTCACCGACTACGCGGGCGCCACGGTGGCGCTGCTCGACGTGCCCTCCTCGGCCGGGCTGCTGGTCAACGGCGACCGGCTCTACGTGGCCGCGCCGGCGTCCTCGTCGATCATCGTCTACGACACCGCGACGCTGGCTCCGGTGGCCGCGTACGCGTTGGCTGGTCAGCCGGACCGGCTCGCCTACGCGGCCGGCAAGATCTGGTTCTCGTACGGCGCGGGCGACCTCGGATCGATCGACCTGGCCGCCGCGGAGGTCGTGTACCTCACCGCCGAGTCGGGCGACTGGACGAACATCTACGACCTGTCGGGTGCCGCCGACCGGCTGGTGGTCGCCGGTAAGGCGGCCGGCTCCAATGAGGTGGCGGTTCTCGACGCCACCGGCGAGGCGCCCGACGTGCTGGCCGAGCGCACCTTCACCAACCGGCTGGGCCTCGACACCGCGCTGACGCCGGACGGCAGCGGCGTGGTCGTGGTCCCGTCGGAGTTCTCGGAGGTGCCGGCCGTCCAGCTCCGGACCTCGGACCTCACCCAAACCGCCGGCTACGCCGTCGGCTCCCTGCCCAAGGGGGTGGCGGTCGCCGCCGACGGCACGGTCGTGATCGGCGATCCGTTCGGCGCGGACCCCTCCGGTCTCGACTACTTCCCGGCCGGCGGCGCCGTCCGCCGGGTGGGCCTGTACAACGGCCTGACCGGCGGGGACCAGATAGCCGGGTTCGCGCTCGAACCGGGCGGCACGCGGGCGTTCGGCATCGTGGCGAACGTCGTCGGTACGCCGGTCATCTCGCTGCAGGTCTTCGACCAGCCGGCCAAGACGACCCTGAAGGGCTCGATCACGGTCGAGTCGAACCCGGTCCTGGCCGGCTCCAGCTATGCCGTCATGGTGGACTTCTCGACCGAGGCCGCCATCGGGCGCCCGGTGGAGATCGTCCGCTCCGATGGACTGCGGGTCGGGCCGACCACCATCCCCGACGGCGTTTTCCAGTTCACCGACAAGGCGCCGGCCGCCGCCGGAACGCTGACGTACAGGCTGACCGTGCCGGCCGATGCCGACATCAACGCCTTCACGTCGTCCGCGACGGTCAGCGTGGTTACGCCCCGGACGACGACGCTGACGCTGGACCACCAGGGTGCGGTCTACAACTACGGCACGACCGTCACGTTCACCGTCCACCTCGGCAGCTCGTACACCAACCGGACTGTCGCGATCTACGCCGACCCCTTCGGTGCGGACCAGGGCAAGCGGCTGCTGGTCTCGAAAAAGGCCGACGCCAAGGGCAACGTGACCGTGGCGCTCCGGCTGACCCGCAACACCGTCGTCAGCGCGGCATTCACCGGCGACGCGTGGACCAAGCCGGCGTCGGCCGCGGTGACCGTGTACACCCGGGTGAGCGTGTCGACCGCGGTCAGCAAGTACTACAAGAAGAGCGGCTCGACCTACATCTTCCACAAGACGACCAACCCGGTGCTGACCACCACGATGACCGCTTTTCCGAAGCGAAAGCAGTACCTGACGGTCGAGTACTACTCGGGCGGCAAGTGGCGGGTCGCGAAGGCCGGTTACTACACCATGGCGGTCACTTTCACCGGCACCCACAAGATCGGCGTGAAGTACCGGGTGCGGGCGGCCTACGTCGGGGGCAAGTCGGGCGACACCATCAACGCCACGACGTACGGCGCCTACCGCTACTTCACCTTCACCAAGTAGCCGATCAGCGGGCAGCTCGGGCCGGGGTGCGGGTGGTCGTCGGCCTGCTGCCGGCCGAGGCCAGAAGAGCCAGCTTCTCGGCGTTGGCGGACCCGGCGTCGGGGTGATAAACCACGAGCATCAGGCCGTCCGCGCCGCCGATGCTCAGCCGTTCCCGGTTGAGGATGAGCTCCCCGACCTGCGGGTGCTGGAGCCGAATCGGCGTCCCGGTCTGCGCACGCACCTCATGGCGGGCCCAGAGCCGGCGGAATCGATCGCTCGCCAGCGAAAGCTCGCCGGTGAGCTCGATGAAACGGGGATCGTCGATGTCGGTGCCCACCGCCTGCCGCAGGCTCGCGACATAGCACTCGGTGATCTTCTCCCACTCCGGGTGCAGCGCCTGCTGCTCCGGATTCAGGAACAGGTCTCGGAGCTGATTGCCGCCCTCGGCGAAGCCCGGCGAGAGAGCCTTGGCCAGGCCGTTCGAGGCGAGGATGTCGAAATACCGCCCCTCGATGAAAGCGGGCTGGGTGAGCGAGTCCAGGAGCTTGAGCGCACCGGCCGGAACGACCTCCTTGCGCGGCCGGCGCCGGCGCTTCCGGGGCGCGGGCGCGACCAGGGTCAGCAGGTAGGCCAGATGTTCGTCGTCGAGCTGCAGCACCCGGGCGATGGACTCGAGCACCTGCACCGACGGGTTGCGATCGCGGCCCCGCTCCAGGCGGAGGTAATAGTCGGCGCTCAGGCCGGCGAGCATCGCGACCTCCTCGCGCCGCAGGCCGGGCACCCGCCGCACACCCACATCCGGGATGCCGACCTGCTGCGGCGGCACCAGCGCCCGCCGCGCCCGCAGAAACTCGCCGAGTTCGTTCGACTTCTCGCTCACCGATCCACGGTAACGCCAGGCCAGACCGGGAAAGGGGGTCCTGCCACACCCCCGGCTGCGGAGGGCTCTGGGACGGCTGCACCGCCGTGCCTAGCGTCGCTTCCCGTGACCATCACAACCACGTCAACCAAGGCCCCGACCACCTCGTGGGCCGCCGTCCTCTCCCTGAGCCTGGGCATCTTCGCCATCGTCATGTCGGAGTTCCTGCCCGCCAGCCTGCTCCCACGCATCGCCGACGACCTGGAGGTGTCGGCCGGCGTAGCGGGCCAGGCGGTCAGCGTGACCGCGTTCGCCGCCGCCATCTCGGCACTCCTCATCGCGGTGGTCCTGCCCCGGGCCGACCGGCGGCGGGTCAAGATCGGCCTTACCCTGCTCGCCGTCACCTCCAACCTGATCGTCGCGCTGGCCCCGAACCTCTACGTACTCCTGGCCGCACGTCTCCTGCTGGGCGTCGCGCTCGGCGGATTCTGGGCGATGGCGACCGCGATGGCCGCACACCTGGTGCCCGCCCACCACCTCGGCCGCGCCCTGACGGTGATCAACTCCGGGGTCGCGGTGGCCACGGTCGCGGCCGTCCCGCTCGGCGCCTGGCTGGGCGACGTGTGGGGGTGGCGGGCGGTGTTCGTGCTCGGAGCCGGGGTTGCGGTGATCGCCCTGATCGTGCAGGCGGCGACCCTGCCCAGCGTCACGCCGACCGGGGCGAGCGGTCTGCGGGCACTCGGATCGGTGCTGCGCTCCGGCGTCGTACTGGCCGGGTTGTTGGCGATCCTGCTGGTCTTCAGCGGCCACTTCAGCGGTTTCACCTACATCCGGCCGGCCGCGGAGAGCATGTCCGGCATCGACGCCGGCGGCTTCGCCGCCTTGCTGCTCGTCTTCGGCGTCGCGAATTTCCTCGGCACGGCGGTGGCCGGCCCGCTTGCTGACCGTACGCCGCGGGTCGGGGTGTTCCTGTTCCCGGCGGTGCTGGGGCTCGGAATGCTCGCTATGCACCTCACCGGCGGTTCTCTTGTCGGGCTGTTCCTCGCCACCGTGCTGTGGGGTTTCGGCTTCGGCGGCGTGCCGACAACGGTGCTGAGCTGGGGCGCCCGCACCGAGCCGACCCGGCTGGAGCAGATCGGCGGGGTGATCGTGACGGTTTGCAATGTCGCGATCGCCATCGGCGCGATCGTCGGCGGTGTCCTGGTCGACGAGGTCGCGGCCACCATGCCGCTACTGGTCGGCGGCATCGCCGCGATCGCCGGCGCGGCCTTGCTCACGAGCCTGCGCCAGCGGGGTTGATTCGACCGGTTCCGGGAGCTCTCCGCTAGCGCGAATTCCTTAAACCGGACAACACAAACATACGGAACCTCAGGTACGAAACCGTCATAAGCCCTATTCTCGAAGTACACGAGAAGGGGGCTAGATGACCAGTCCGGGCTTGAGCCCGCCCAAACCGGCTGATGCTGCCACCACGAGGAGGACGCGGGTGCCGGTGGTGTCCACTGTCCTCACCGCAGTCGGCACGGCAGTCGTCACGGCGGTCTTGTCTGCCGTCGTTCCTCAGGTGGAAGCGGCAACGCGCTCAGCGGTCAACTATGTCATCGGCGGGGATCGGCCCTGCGGCAGCGGAACAGCGCGTCATGCCGAAGATCTGGCAAGGCGCGATGTAGTGCCTACGTCGGTCCATCGCGACCAGGTGGTCCGGATCTTCGCTCCGGATGCTGCCGGATGTCATGCGATCTTGGCGTCGCGCGAGCCGAATCGGACTTTCACCATCCACGGTGAGTGCACCAATTCGTCGGGCGTACCGGGGGACTTCCGGTGCAAGCTGCAACCGTCCAAGTTGTGCAAGGCGGACGGGAAAGCACCGAAATTGACCATATGGATGAGCATCTTCGCCGTCGACAACGAGGGCCTGCAGCGGTTGGTCTCCAGCGAGATCCTCGGTGCCGAGGTGCCCGCCGGTATGGCCGGCTACGAGCGCTTCAAGAAAATCGTCGGGGAGGACAGGATCGTCCACTCCGAGGAAGCCGCCCCGACCGCGGTGGAGGAAGCAGTCGAACCCTGTCCTGACCTTTAGGTAGGAATGGGCGGACTTCCGGCCAACTACTGTCGAACCCCGTCCGGCTGCGTACGCGCAGTCCGGCGGGGTTCTTGCTGTTCAAGGGTTGTGCGGAGGGCGTGGGATTCGAACCCACGATGAGTTTCCCCATACCGGTTTTCAAGACCGGCGCCATCGGCCACTAGGCGAGCCCTCCCGTGCTGCGCTCCCAGTTTGCCAGACCGGATCACGGCGGTTGGCAGGCCCTCTTAACCGAAACTTGTATTAAGAGTCTTAACAGGGTACTGAGCTGCGGAAACAGCCTGATTCTGGTGACGCTTGCTGGTTGACAAGGCATCGACCTAGGTGTTTATTGTTCACCGACCTTACCAATCCCGGCCACGGCCCCCACCACGGCAAGGGAGTCCCCAACATGTCCATCCCCATCCCCCGAAGAAGGACGCTGATCGTTGCGGCGTCCGCGACGGTTCTTGCGGCGGCCATCGTGGTCACGGCGCCGCAGGCCTTCGCGGCCGGTGAGACGGTCAACGTCTTCCTCACCACTACCAGTGACAGCGGTGGTCGCACCGTCACCCGCGGGCTGCAGCAACAGACCCCCATCTCGTTCGCCGGCAGCAGCGGCAGTGCCAACCAGACCGTCACCGTCAACGAGAACACCACCTACCAGCCGTTCGAGGGCGCCGGCGCGTCGATGACCGACACCGCTGCCTTCGACATCAAGGGGTCCGGAGCTCTCTCCGCGGCCACCCAGAGCGACGTCATGACCAAGCTGTTCAGTAACTCCGGCGGCATCGGCGTCAGTGCTGTGCGTAACGTCATCGGGTCGTCGGACCTCGCGCAGAACAGCTACTCGTACGACACGACCTGTTGCGACGTGAACGACTTCTCGCTGTCGCGGGACGCCGACATCATGGCGTTGACCAAGCAGGCGTACGCCCTGAATCCGTCTATGTTCGTCATGGGGTCGCCCTGGTCGGCGCCGACGTGGATGAAGGACAACAACGCGTACAGCCAGGGCTATCTGCAGTCGCAGTACTACGCGGCCTACGCACAGTATTTCGTCAAGTACATCCAGGGGTACCAGGCCCAGGGCGTGCCGATCCGGTACGTGACCGAGCAGAACGAGCCGGGGTGCTGCGCCGGCTACCCGTCGATGCAGTGGACCACCTCCGGGCTGCAGTACTTCGCCAAGACGAATCTGCTGCCGGCGCTGCAGAACGCGGGGCTCAGCACCAAGCTGCTGGTCGGTGACTGGAACTTCGACACCTACGACGCCTGGGTGGCGCCGCTGCTCGCGGACACCGCGATCCGTAACCACCCGAACTTCGGCGGCATCGCGTGGCACGACTACGCCGGGTCACCGTCGACGGCGACCACCGTGCACAACCAGTACCCGTCGGTCAACGCCTACATGACCGAGCACTCGGGTGGCACCTGGGTCGGCAACCAGCACGCCGACGACATGGGCGACCTGATCGACTACTTCCGCAACTGGGGTCGTAGCTGGACCAAGTGGTCGCTCGCGGTGGACGAGGCGATGGGGCCGCACAACGGCGGTTGCGGTACGTGCACCGGCCTGGTGACCGTGCACCGCAACGACAGCCGTCGCGGTCAGGTCGACTACACCATCGAGTACTACACGATGGGTCACCTCACCAAGTTCGTGAAGCCGGGTGCGGTGCGGATCGACTCGAGTGCCAACTCGACCGTCCCCAACGTCGCCTTCAAGAACAGCGACGGGTCGAAGGCGCTGATCGCCTACAACACCAGTGGCAGCGCCCAGACCGTCAAGGTCAACTGGGGTAACCAGTCCTTCACGTACTCCCTGCCGACCAAGACGTCGGCGACGTTCACGTGGAGCGGCACCCCGGGCAGCGGGGGTGGTGGCACCGGTACCGGCAAGACCGGCGCGATCACCGGTCTCGGCGGTAAGTGCCTCGACGTCACCGGCGGCTCGACCGCCAACGGCAACCAGCCCCAGCTGTGGGACTGCGTCTCGGGCAGCACCAACCAGCAGTGGACGGTCGGTGCCGACGGCACGGTCAAGGGCCTCGGCAAGTGCCTCGACGTGGCGAACAACTCCACGTCGGACGGTGCCGCCGTGCACCTGTGGGACTGCATCTCCACCGTCGCTTCGCAGAAGTGGACCGCCTCCGGCGGCACCCTGGTCAACTCCGCGTCGGGCAAGTGCCTCGACGTAAAGGACAACAACTCCGCAAACGGGGCCAAGCTGCAGATCTGGAGCTGCACCGGCGCCGCCAACCAGAAGTGGCAGGTTCCGGCATGAAGCGGGTTCTGATTGCGATCGCCAGCGCGGCAGTCGTCGCGACCATGGGCATCGTCGGCATCACCAGCGCCTCGGCGGCCTCGGCCGGCACGCTGGTCAGTGGACTCAACAGTAAGTGTCTCGACGTGACCGGCGGCTCCACCACGAACGGCAACCAGCCGCAGCTGTGGGACTGCGTGTCGGGCAGCGCGAACCAGGTGTGGACGCTCGCCGACAACGGCTCGGTGCAGGGTCGCGGCAAGTGCCTGGACGTGGCGAACAACTCGACCGCGGACGGCGGGGTCGTGCACCTCTGGGACTGCTACGACACGGTGGCGAGCCAGAAGTGGACGCTCTCGAACGGCGCTCTGGTCAACACCGCGTCGGGCAAGTGCCTCGACGTCAAGGACAAGAACACCGCCAACGGCGCAAAACTGCAGATCTGGACGTGTACGGGTACGTCGAACCAGAAGTGGACCTTCGGTGGGACCACCACTCCGCCGACCACGACGCCCCCCACCACGACACCGCCGTCCACCGGTGGCCCGGGTATCAAGGCGGTCGCGCCGTATTACTACACCGGCTGGGGCAACCCGCCGAACCTGACCACGGTCACCCAGACCACCGGTGTCAAGTGGTTCACCATGGCGTTCATGCTGAACAGCGGCAACTGCGACCCCAAGTGGGACGGCAGCCGGGCGCTGACCGGCGGTGCCGACCAGACCGCGATCAACACGATCCGGGCCAACGGCGGTGACGTCGTCATCTCCTTCGGCGGCGCGGCCGGACCGTGGCTGGAGCACACCTGCACGAGTGCGGCGGCGCTGGCCGCGGCGTACCAGAAGGTCATCAACGCGTACGGGCTCAAGGCGATCGACATCGACATCGAGGGCACCCCGTACAACACGGCGGCCGACCAGCAGAAGACGGTCGACGCGCTGAAGACCATCAAGGCCAACAACCCCGGCATCACCACCTACATCACGCTGGGTAGCTACACGACCGGGCCGGACGCCTCGCTGATCAACCGGGCGGCCGCGGCCGGTCTGGTGGTCGACGGCTGGGGCATCATGACCTTCGACTGGGGCAGCACCGGCAACAACCAGGGCGCTCTGACCATCCAGGCGGCGGACGGGCTGAAGAACCGGCTCAAGACGGCGTACGGCTGGTCGGACGCGGAGGCCTACAAGCACGTCGGCATCTCGTCGATGAACGGCATCACCGACGAGAACGCGGTGGTCACCCTCGCCGACATGCAGACCATCACGGCGTACGCGCAACAGCACACCATCGCCCGGCTCACGTTCTGGTCGCTGAACCGGGACCGGCAGTGCTCGGGCGGATACCCGAATGACGACACGTGCAGTGGCGTGTCCCAGTCGGCGTACCAGTTCACGAAGATCATCGGCGCCTACAAGGGCTGATCTTCCCTAGGACAGAAGGCTCGCGAGCAGCGGTGGGCGCTGCTCGCGGGCCTTCTCGTTTTCTGTCGCACCTCTCGGGCAAGCTAACGGCATGCGCGCGATCGTGATCGAAGACAAGCAGCTGGTCCTGCGGGATGTGCCCGACCCGGTGGCCGGCGACGGCGAGGTGGTCGTCGACGTGACCGCGGCCGGCGTCAACCGGGCCGACGTCTCCCAGCGACAGGGCTTCTATCCGCCCCCACCCGGCGCCTCGGAATACCCGGGCCTCGAGTGCGCCGGCGTGATCAGCGCGGTCGGTTCGGGCGTCACCGGCCGGCACGTGGGCGAGCGGGTGTCCGCCCTGCTGGCCGGCGGTGGCTATGCGGAAAAGGTGGCGATCCCGGCGGGTCAGCTGCTGCCGGTGCCGACCGGCCTGTCCTTGCAGGAGTCGGCCGCGCTGCCCGAGGTCGCGTGCACGGTGTGGTCCAACGTCGTCGACCGGGACCGCCTGCGCAAGGGCGAGACTCTCCTGGTGCACGGGGGTGGCAGCGGCATCGGCACGTTCGCGGTGCAGCTGGGCAAGGCGCTGGGGGCGACGGTGATCGCGACCGCCCGGGCCGGCAAGCACGACCGGCTGCGTGCGCTCGGCGCCGACCTGGTCGTCGACTACACCACCGACGACTTCGTCGAGGCCACAAAGGACTTCACCGATGGCGGCGGCGCCGACGTCGTGCTCGACATCGTGGGCGCGAGTTATCTGAGCCGCAACATCGAGGTTCTCGCGCCGAACGGGCGGATCACCGTGATCGGCTTCCAGGGCGGCCGCAAGGCCGAGCTCGACCTGACCCAGCTGATGTCCAAGCGCGGCTCGATCTCGTCGACGTCGCTGCGCGCCCGCCCGACCGCCGACAAGGCCCGCATCGTGGCCGGTGTGCGGCGCGAGGTGTGGCCGCTGGTCGAGGCCGGCGCCATCAGGCCGATCATCGATCGGACGCTGCCGCTGTCCGCGGCGGCCGAGGCGCACGACCTCATGGAGTCGAGCGACCACCTCGGCAAGATCCTGCTACTGCCGTAGCGAAACGTAGCACTTTCGAGTGTATTGGTAGGTCGTTTATGCGGGGATAGGTCCGCTTCGCGGCGAGTCGACACGGCGCGGCCGCCGGCAGTGCTCAGCATGGTGGCCGCGACCCGGGTGGTGAGCCGGGGTTCGGGGTCGCATTCTGCCGTCGAGCCCGGTTCGGGAGCACCCGTGACCGACATGATCACTGCGGCGGACGAAGCGCGACCGGTGAGATGGCCCTGGATCGCCGCGACTGTGCTGGCGGTGGTCGCGCTCGGGTCGGGCGCCTACGCGGCCGTCCGGGACGGTGGCGAGGGCGAAGCCGCCGTGCCGCAGGCCGCTCCGGCGTCGAGCGGTTCCGCCGGGGCTGCGGCCGGCCGGGTCGAGGAGGCGCAGTCGGCCCGGGTCGGCGCGGACGGCGCCTTCATCGTCTCGGTGGTCGGCCTGAGATGCGGCCTCCGGACGGTCGGCCCGGCTGAGCTGCGGCAGTCGGCGAAGGGTGAGTTCTGCCTGGTCAACGTGGCTATCGAGAACGCCGGTCGGGAGCCCCGGCTGCTGGACGGCAGCGCACAGCGTGCCGTCGACACCCACGGGCGAGCCTACGCGATCGACGATCGGGCCGCGGCTTTCCTGAACGAACGGGTGCCGTCGCTGCTCGACGAGATCCCGGCGGCCACCACCGTACGCGGCGTTCTGCCCTTCGAAGTTCCGGCCGGGACGCGATTGTCCGCGCTGATGGTGCACGAGTCCGCGCAGAGCCCCGGTGCGCGAATCCCGCTGAACTGAGACATCCGACACGCCCGACATCGGGGCAATTTCGGAAATCGAAGTGTGGCTATCGAGAGCCTAAAAACGATTCTTTTCCTCGATTGGGCGAGGTTGATTGTGTGAATTCCCCCGCGAAGCATTCCCGTTGTGTGCTGGCATGGTCCACGGAAATGACGAGTTGTCCGGGTTCCCAATTGCCGCCCATCGTCGGTCGGTACGGGTGCGGCTTGACGTTATAGCCGTACTCATGGGATTCGCGCGAGTGCCCCGGGCCGATATCGGAGGCAACGCTGCACCGTCCGTCCGCGAGCCGGGCACTGACCGCCGGCGCTATTGCGCTGGCCGTGGTCACCCCGGCCCTAGAGCCCGTCGAGCAGGCTGTCGCCCTACCGGCGGCACCGGCGGCCGTCCCGGTCAGTGACGACCGGGTACGCCCCGAATCAGCCCATATCGACTCCGAGTCCGCTTTCACCGCGCGGGCGGTGCTGGCCCAGCGTGCCTCGCGCTCCCCGATCCGGCGGGCGGCGATCCGCCCGTACGGGATAGCGATTCGCCCGTCCGGGGCCCGGCCCGGCGTCACCCCCGCCGCCCGCCGCCCCGCCCGTCCCGCCGCTCGCCCTGCCGCCCGCAGCGCGCGAGCATCCACCGAGACCCCGCACGAGGTTCGCAAAACCACCCGCAGCGTGCGGGTGCGAGCCGCGCGCACGACGCGGACCAGGGTGGTTACCCGGTCGGTCACCCGGCAGTCGGCGACACCACGCCGACACCGGGTGATGCGGCTGGGCAACATGACCGCCGTGGTCGCGTACGCCAAATCGCAGGTCGGCCGGCGCTACGTCAGCGGCGGTGAGGGAGCGGCCGGTTTCGACTGCTCCGGGCTCACCAAGCAGGCGTACGCGCGGGCCGGCATCCGCCTTCCGCACTCGTCCGGAGGCCAGGCCGCCCGGGCCCGGCGCATCTCCCGCAGTCAGGCCCGCGCCGGCGACCTGGTGGTCGGGCGTGGCCATGTGGGTATCTACATGGGCAACGGGATGATGATCGACGCGGGTAACCACCGAACCGGAGTGGTGTACCGCAAGCTCTATTCGGGGCTGAGCGTGGAGCGCCTGTAAATCGGTTCGCCGGAACGGAACGAGCGGCGACAATCGCATTCATGCTTGTCGACAATTGGCCGCTGTTCGGTCTGGTCCTGCGCACCCCGCGGCTCGAATTACGGTTGCCCGATCTCGCCCGGCTCGCCGAGCTGGGCGAGATCGCGGCCGCCGGAGTGCACGATCCGGCGGTGCAGCCGTTCGCCGCGGAATGGACCGATGGTCCGCCGGAGAAGGTCGCCCGCAGCGTCCTCCAGTGGCAGTGGGGCACCTGGGCCGCGTGGCGGCCGGACGATTGGTCGCTCGGGCTGGTTGCGATCGCCGAGGGCCGGGTCGTGGGCACCCAGAGCGTCGACGCCACGAAGTTCGCGGGCCGGCGTGAGGTCGGCACCGGCTCCTGGATCGGCCGCGGCGATCACGGCCGGGGCTACGGCACCGAGATGCGCGCGGCCGTGCTGGAGCTGGCCTTCGCCGGTCTGGACGCGCAGTTCGCCACGTCCGAGGCGTTCGAGGACAACCACGCCTCGTACGCGGTCTCCCGCAAGCTCGGCTACACCGACGACGGCATCAGCCGGCACCTGATCCGCGGCGTACCCGTCATCGGCCGCCGCCTGCGCCTGGACCGCGCCACCTGGCAGGCGGCCCGCAGCGTCCCGGTGGAGATCGAGGGCCTGGACGCCTGCCGGGAGATGTTCACCGGCTAGACAGCGTCAGGCGTACGGTCGTGCCGACGCCCGGCTCGCTGGACAGGTGCACGCTGCCGTGGTGGGCCTCGATGATCGATTTGACGATCGCGAGGCCGAGACCGGGCCCCTGCACGGCCATCAGATCGGCCGACGCGCAGCGGTAGAACCGGTCGAACACGTGCGGCAGATCCTCGCTGGAGATACCGACCCCGTTGTCCGTGATGGTCATTTCCGGCTCGCCGTCCCCGGTCGCGGCCACGATGATCTCACCGCCCTCACCGGTGAACTTGATGGCGTTCACGACCAGGTGGTTGAGGGCCTGGGTGAGGCGTTTCGGGTCGCCCCGGGCCGGCACCGGCCCCTGCGTGCGGTCGCCCAGCCGCACGTTCTTGTGCTCGGCCAGCACCCGGCATCCGGTGGTCACCTGGTGGGTGAGGTCGGCCAGGTCCAGCTCGGTGATGTCGAGCTCCATCGCCTCGTCGGTCAGCCGGGCCACCAGCAGCAGTTCGTCGATGAGCCGCAGCAACCGATCGGAGTTGCGGGCCATGACGGAGAGGAACCGGTGCGACGTCTCGCCGTCGAAGTCCCCTTCGAGCAGCATTTCCAGATAGCCGCGAATGGTGGACAGCGGCGTCCGCAGCTCGTGACTCACGGTGGCCAGGAACGAATCCTTCATCCGGTCCAACTGCCGCATCCGGTCGGCGATCTCGCCGGCGTGCCGGGCGTACCGGCGCAGTTCCAGCTGCACCGTGGCGTGCCGGGCCAGGCTGCGCAGGGCCCGGCGCTGCGCGTCGGTCAGCTCCCGGGGCTGCATGTCGACCACGCAGACCGTACCGACCGAATAGGTGCCGTCCAGCACGACCGGGGCACCGGCATAAAACCGCAAACCACTCCGCACGTACGGGTTGTCGGCGAACCGGTTGTCCTCGGTCGCGTCCGGCACCTCGAGCAGATCGTGGCCGGTGATGGCGTGCGCGCAGAAGGAGAGATCCCGCGGCACCTCGGCGATGGCCGGCTCATCGACGGGCACCGGGGCTCTCACTCCCAAATGCTCGCATTTCGGATGGTTCGTCACGACGCATTCCGGATACAGCAGTCGGCACCCGCCCCGTGGGCGAGTGCCGACTTGCTGGTCCCCGGGGATCGCACCGGCGACCGATCACAACCAGGCGCGGGGATCTCGGCCGCACGCACCCGATCTGATGTCGGACAGAAGCATCACCCGATCCCCTCTTACCGCCCCACACCACCTGTGCGTTTCCCCGATCGGGTGACGGTGCGCCGCAACGGGGCCGCAAGCTCGGCGTCATCTCGGCCGGTTAATCTCGCTCGGAGAGGGAATGCAGAGAAGGTTTATCCATCTCGCCGGAGGACATGACCATGAGTCTCGACCGCGCCGTAGCCCCGGATCCGTACGACATCCTGCCCCCGGTCCCGTCCTTCACGGTGACCAGCACGGACGTCACGGATGGGCAGCCGCTCGACGATTTGTTCGCACACACCAGCGTGGGCGGAAAGAACCTGTCGCCCCAGCTCGCCTGGTCCGGCTTCCCCGCCGAGACCCGCGGCTTCGTGGTCACCTGCTTCGACCCGGACGCGCCGACCGGCAGCGGCTTCTGGCACTGGGTGCTGGTCAATCTCCCGGCGAGCGTCACCGAGCTGGAGCGGGGCATCGAGCAGCTGCCCGAGGGCGCGTTCTGCGTCCGCAGCGACTACGGCGACAACAACTACGGCGGCGCCGCGCCGCCGCCCGGCGACCGCCCCCACCGGTACGTCTTCGCGGTGCACGCGATCGACGTGGACGCGCTCGAGGTCGGGCCGGACGCCTCCCCGGCGTACGTCGGCTTCAACCTCGCCTTCCACACCCTGGCTCGGGCCACCATCCGCCCGACCTTCCAGGTCCGCGGCTGACCTTCACCGCCCAGCAAAAAGCCGCCGGGCCGGCCCGGCGGCTTTTCTTTGTCCCGTTGCGTACGTCAGGCGGAGGTGCGCGCCACCACGAAGACCGACTGGCCGAACGGCGGCTTCACGATCGACTCGGCGGCCTTGGTCACCGGCAGCACGACCGAGTCGTACACCTTGACCATCGGGCCCTCCTTGGGCGCCAGCTTGAAGATGCTGGTCGCGCCGTAGTAGCCGATCAGGCCGAGCGCGTTGGCGTAGTGCAGTTTCTCGATCTCGAGGCCGGCCTCGCTCATCGCGGCTCGCATCGACTTCTTCGTGTACCGCCGGATGTGGCCGGTGGCGATGTCGACCTGGCTCATCGCGAACATGAACGCGGGCACGATCAGGATGATCCGGCCGCCGGGGCGGACCAGCTCGGCCATGCTGCGCAGCGCGCCGACATGGTCCTCGATGTGCTCCAGCACGTTGTACGACACCGCGGCGCTGTACTCACCCGCGGCGTCGGCGGCCGGCAGCAGCATCTGCCGAACGTCGATGTTCGGGTAGTCGGCCATGCGCTCCTTGAGCAGCACGAGCCGGTCGGGGTCGGCTTCGGTCGCCGTGAACCGCGGAAGGTGCTCAGCCCACTCGATGGCGTAGTCGCCGAGACCGCTGCCGATCTCGATCGGGTTGTCGCCGAGGTAGGGGAGAGCGAGCTCGACGAACCACCGACGGTGGTTCACGGCCGTGGCGAGGCCCTCGAGCACTTCGGACTGGATCCGCTGGTCTCCAGTGATGTCTGCCATAAGTAAGGTTCCCTCGTCTTGCCGATCGAAGCTGACAGCGGGACCGAACGAGTTAACCATCCGGCGCGCCGAACCGAAAGTTGAGCCGCCTCCGGCCACCCATTATTTGCCTGATTGAGACATAGCCGTGCCGGGTACCGTACTTCGTTGCGGTCCATGCGCCGCTGGCTGCGGATACCCGGAATACACCGTTCATATCGGCTCGATCACGCCTCGGCCGCTCGACACAACACTGTTACCAACCTCGGTTAGGCTCGCCGATGCTATGACGATTACCGGTATTGACTCGACAGGCCAGTCGGCCGGCGGGAACGTTCTGCCGCCGCGTCAAGTGACCGACACCGAGGACTTGGACGCGGAGCTACGTGCCCTCGACGCGGGCGTCGAGACGGCTGCGCCGGTCTCCGTCCTTCCGGATGTCGAAGCCGCCCCTGAGCAGGAACAGGAGCCGGTTGCCCCGCGCCGCCGGCCGCGTTGGCTCAACTGGCGGGACGTTCTTGCGATAGCGACATTCATCGCTGTAGCCCTCTACCTGACGTCACCGTTGTGGCTCAATCTTGATCATGAGTCGCTCGACGATCCACAGGATCAGGCATTCTTTGAGTGGATGCTGGCGCACGGCGCACGAGTGTTCACCGACGGCGTCTATCCGTTCTTCTCCGATCGCATGAATTACCCCGATGGGGTGAACATGATGGCCAACACCTCGGTGTTGGCCGTTTCCTTGCCGATGGCTCCGGTGACTCTGCTGTTCGGCCCGCACGTGGCGTACAACGCATTTCTCACGCTGGCTTTGGCGCTCACCGGCATCTCGTGGTATTTCGTTCTTTCCCGCCAGTTCGTCAGTTCTCGGCTGGCCGCCTGGGTGGGTGCGCTTTTCTGCACCTTCGCGCCGAGCATGGTGTCGCACGCCGGCGGTCATCCGAACATCGTCTCGCAATTCCTGGTCCCGCTGATCATTTGGCGGACGCTGCGGTTGCGAGAGTCCGGGCGGGCCCTGCGGAACGGGCTCATCCTCGCCGTCCTGCTGATCTGGCAGGCCTTCATCAACCTCGAGATCCTCTTCATGACCGCGGTCGGCCTCGGCTTCTTCTGCGCGGTCATGGCGGTCGTCCGGCGTAAGCGCCACCCCGGTGAGGTGCGCGGATTCGTGCGCGGCCTGCTCGTGGCCGGCTCGGTCACGCTGGCGGTGCTGGCCTATCCGCTGTCGGTTCAGTTCTTCGGACCGCAGAGCTATCACGGCCTGCCGCAGTTCGTCCGGAACTTCGGAGCTGATCTCGGTTCGTTCACGTCGTATTCGAGTCGCTCGCTCGCCGGAAACTCCGTCCTGGCCGAGCGACTCTCCCAGAATGCGCAGGAGGAGAACGCATTCTTCGGCTGGGGACTGGTCATTCTGTTCTTCGGTCTGATCGTCTGGATGCGGCGCTCCGCGGCGGTCGTGACCATCGGTGCGGTGGCACTTCTCTTCGGGGCGATGTCACTCGGTCCGCGAATTTTCCTCAACGGGATCAACACTGGCGTTCCGGGCATCTGGGCAGTTCTGCACAGCGTTCCGGTGCTCAACTCGGCCGTGCCGACCCGATGGGCCATGGCCATTGCCCCGGCCGTCGGCATCCTGCTCGCCCTGGGCGTGCAACGCGCCACCGAGCTCGTCAAGGCGCAGCCGTCCGCTCGCGGCCCGGTCCGGGTGGCGATGATCACGGCGGTGGCGATGGCGCTGGTGCCGCTCGTGCCGACCCCGCTGGCCACCAAGCAGATGGTGACCACGCCCGCGTTCGTCACCTCCGGCGCCTGGAAGCAGTACGTCGACGACAACCACACCGTGGTGACCCTGCCGCTGCCCGACTCGAGCTACCCCGACCCGCTGCGGTGGAGTGCCCTCACCGGGCAGGACATGCGGATCGCCGGGGCGTACGCGTTGCTGCCCAACCAGAACCCGCTGAACCCGAGCGACCGCACCGCGATCTTCTCGCCCCCGTGGCGGCCCACCAGCGGCCTCATCGCCTCGATCCGGCAGGGCAACCCGATCCCCGAGATCACCGACACCCGTCGCGAGATGACCCTCGCCGACCTGCGGTACTGGAAGGCCGGCGTGGTCATGCTGACCCCGCAGGTCCGCGACGTCGAGATGCTGCGCGCCATGATCGACCTGCTGGGCTTCGAGCCCACCTGGACCGGCGGCGCCTGGATCTGGGACGTCCGCAGCCTGGTCGACGACCCGAACGCGGTTCTCACCGGCCCCGACATCGGCTGAGCGGGGCGGTCGCCAGACCGCCCCCTCCCGGTTTCCTCGCGGCCGCTACGGCCGGGCCGCTGCTGGTCCTGGCCCGCTTCGTCAAGGTCTCGGGCGCCCCGCTCATGACCGTCCTGCTGGTGATGCTTCTGCTTCGGCATCTACGCGGGCGGGGTGTCCTGCTTCTTCGCGCGGCGGTCGTTCAGGAACCTGGTGAGGCGGTAGACCTCGCCGGTCAGTAGCAACGCGAGTGCCGGTAGGAACAGGTAGACCCATGGGCCGCGGAGGGAGTTCCCGGCGCCGAGCAGGGTCAGCCCGGCACCCTGCGCCAGCACCCAGCGGGCAGGCAGGCCGGCGGCGTCGGGCTCGCCGCGGCGCAGCAGGTCTATGCCGCGCCACAGGCTCATGGCACCGATCGTCAATAGGAGCCATCCGCCGGCCCTGACCAGCCGGTCGTCGATCATGCCGGAACATTAGCCGGGGCCGCGTCTCCACGCAGCCCCGGCTTCTCCGGTTCGGTGAGGGGAACGATCACTCCTTGGCGGTCACCGATGCCGGGACGCAGGTCTTCACGCCGAGCAGGCCGAGCACCGATCCGGTCAGGCCGCACAGGGTCGGGGCGAGGTTCAACGGCTCGTCGCCCAGCAGCGACATGTCGGTGGACTGTCCGGAAAGGAAGTTCGTCGAGCCCGAGTTCACCGCGAAGACCTGGGCCACGCTCGCGGCCGGGGCCCAGATGGCGTCGCCGCTCTGGGTGGCCAGCGCCCCGCACACACCCGCGGCGTGGAACGACACCACCGATCCGGCGACGGTGCAGACGGCCGGCGTCAGACTGACGAAGGTTACCGGCAGGCCCGATGATGCCGTCGCCGACAACGACCGCGCGCCGTCCGACAGCTGCACGTCGGCCGGCCGCGGAAACGTGATCACCTGGCCGGCGGCCGCCGCCGGGATCACCACCGGGGCCACCGCTGGAACTGCTGCCTGGGCCACCGCTGGGATCACCGCCGGAACAACGGCCGGAATCACTGCCGGGGCCATGGCCGTGGTGACCGGCACTTCTGCCGCCGTGACCGCCGGGGTGGTCGCCGGAACGGTGGCGACTGGGACCTCTGCCGTGGTCACTGCCGGGGTGGTGGCTGGGGCCACCGCCGTGCTTACTGCCGGGCTGGTGGCTGGGATCTCCGCCGTGGTCGCTGCCGGGGTGGTGGCCGGGACTTCTGCGGTCGTCACTGCCGGGGCCATGGCGGTGGTGACCGGCACTTCTGCCGCGGTCACTGCCGGGGTGGTGACTGGCACCTCGGCCGGAGTGACTGTCGGGATCTCCGCCGGGGCGGTCGCTGCGGCGGCCGGGACCTCCGCCGCAGTAGCAGTAGGGACCTCCGCCGCGGTAACAACCGGGGTCTCGGCCGGGACGACGGCTGGGATGACACCTGGGGTTCCCGCGGTAGTCGCAGCGATGTCGACCGCGGGGGCAGCGGCCGGGACGTCCGCTGATGCCTGGTTAGTCGATGACGCATCGTCCGACGACGGTGATGCCGACGACTGGGCGGGCACGCCATCGGACGGCCGAGTAACCGCGCCACCGGACGGCCGGGTAGCCGCGTCTCCGGACGGGCGGTTGGGCACGCCAGCGGACGGGCGGGTGGCCGCGTCTCCGGAAGGTCGGGTGGCGGCGTCACCGGATGGGCGGGTGGGTTGGGTTGCTTGGCCGGCTCGCGTCACGGTGAGGGTGGGGCCGTCGCTCGGTGGGAGGCCGTTTGCGACCGCGCGGACGCCGCTCAACGATGCGCCCCTGAGTCGATAGGTCCCGGCGGTAACCGATGTCACCGGCACCGACACCCGGCAGCTGGTGACGCCGATGGCTAGCCGGCCGCCGGACAGCTGCACCGCCGAGTCGCCGGAGTCGGCTGTGAGGTGGCCGCCGCAGTCGCTGGTCGCCGTTCCGGAGATGGCCAGCCCGGCCGGCAGCTCGAGCCGGTAGGCCACGCCGCTCAGCGCACCGTGGGCGCCCGGCCGGGTGATGTCGAGCTGGAGGTAGGCCGCGGTCTGTGCGCGGACCCGCGGCGGGGAGAACTCCGCGGTGACCACCGGCACGCTGATCCGCACCTGCGGCGTGCCGGTCATGTCGAGGCCGACCGTGCCGCCCGCCGGCACCAGGCTCGATCCGCCTGCGCCGCCGCCGTACGCGCCGCCTCCTCCTCCGCCGTACCAGCCGCCCCCGCCCCCGCCGCCGCCGTACCAGCCGCCACCTCCGCCGCCGCCGTTGTTCTGGTCGGTTCGGTGTCCGCCGGTGCCGCCTGCGCCGAACGTGCCGGGGGTGCCGTCGACCGCCCGTTCGCCGTCGCACGGATCGGTGCCGCCGGTGCCGCCCGCGCTCAGCGCGCCGGGCTTGGCCGCCGCCGGGGAACCGCACCTGTTCCGGGATCCGGCGTGCCCGGCGTCGCCGCCCGCGGCCTGGCCGCCGCCTCCGCCGCCGGCTGCCACCACGATCCGCGAGCCGAGGTCGGTGGCGTCGGCTCGGATGTCGGAGGCGCCGCCTCCGCCGGCGGCGAGTTCGCCGTTGGCCCGGCCGCCGCCGTTGAAACCGCCGGCCAGCGCCCGGTCGGTGGACGGGCCTGGACCGTTGCCACCGACGAAGACGTGCAGGGTGCTGCCGGGCGTGACGGGCAGGGGTCCGTCCACGACGGCACCGCGGCCGCCGGGCTTGGGTCCGTTGCCGCCGCTACCGCCGACGACGTGGACGTAGACCGTCGTGACGCCGGGCGGAACCTGGTAGGAGTACGGGCCGCCCGGAGTCGCGAAGACCCGGCTGCCGGGGGTGACGGAGGTGGGCCGGCCGGCCGTGGCCGGCGTTCCGAACGCGACCCCGGCGACCGCGGCACCGATCGCCGCGGCGCCCAGCCGCATCCTCCGGCCGCGCCGGTCGTCTCGACGTAGGTCCCGCATCCCTGATTCCCACCATCCCGGCATCGCTGTCCGTAACCATCAGACTAAACGCGAAAGGGATCAAGGAGACACGAACCACGAAACAGGCATAATACGGCGTAGGGCCCCGGATGTTGACAAATGCCGATCGACAAGCCGTCGACCGTGGTCCAACCTTCGCTCGAAGGGTGCAGGTGCCAACATCCGGGGTTAACCAATTCTCCCGACAAACCTCGCGTATCGGACACAGGCAAACGTCCTGACTAGAAGTGACGAAAGACCGGAAGATCTGGCAAATACGGCCAATTCCCGTGAAGGGTCCGCGCGGCGGCGGCGCCTGTCCTAAGATCCGCGCGGGCCGGCCAGAGCGAGGGAGATCCCGGTCAGGATGATGGCGGTGAAGCCGGTCCAGAAACCCCAGGTGACGCCGATGTTCAGGCCGTCGCTGACGTACGCGTTCAGGTCGTCCCGCTGCATCCAGGCCGCCGCCAGTGAACCGGCCGGGTCCGGGTCCGGCCCGGTGTTGAGCTGGATCGTCGGCGCCGACAGCCACTCCTCGGAGGCGTCGCGCTGGTCGAGGGTGAGGAACACCGAGAAGGCGACCGCGGCCAGCAGCACTCCCCAGACCGGCCACGCGACCCGGCCCCGGATGAGCCGCCAGGTCAGCCACACCGCGGCCGCGCCGAACGCGATCAGCACGGCGGCGGACCACCGGGACGACATCTGCCAGGCCGAACCGAAATAGGTCTCGACGTGGGTGCCGCTCGCGTCGCGCACCTGCACGCCGACCGCCCACCAGGGAAGGAAGGCGCTGGCCAGAACCAGTAGGCCGGAGACCGTCACGGCGCCCTCGCGCCAACCCAACCCCATACCGGGACCTTAGGCAAAAATTACCTGGGTAATGGAGCGGTTAGCTATGCGGGACCGAAAGGGGAGGCACATGCGCAAGACGACACTGGGCAGCGGCGGGCCCGAGGTGGGCGTCATCGGGCTGGGCTGCATGGGCATGACGCACGCCTACGACATGGCCGCCGAGCGGGACGACGCGACCTCGATCGCGGTCATCCACGAGGCGATCGACCTCGGGATGACGCTGATCGACACGGCCGACGTCTACGGGCCGCACACCAACGAGGAGCTGGTCGGCCAGGCCCTGGCCACTGGCGGCTACCGCGAGCGGGCCGTGCTGGCCACCAAGGTCGGCCTGGTCAGCGCGCAGGGCGGCGCGCCGAGCAAGAATTCGCCGGGCGCGGTCAAGAACGGCAGACCGGAATACATCCGTACGTCGATCGACGACAGCCTGCGGCGTTTGCGGACCGATCACGTCGACCTCTACCAGCTGCACCGGGTCGACGACGAGGTGCCGATCGAGGAGTCCTGGGGTGCGATGGCCGAGGCTGTGGCGGCCGGAAAGGCCCGGGCGATCGGGCTGTCCGAGGTGAGCGTCGAGGAGATCAAGCGGGCGCAGGCCGTGCACCCGGTGGCCTCGGTGCAGTCGGAGCTGTCGCTGTGGACGCGGGACGCGCTGGCCGAGGTGGTGCCGTACTGCGAGCAGCAGGGTATCGCGTTCCTGCCGTTCTCGCCGCTCGGCCGGGGCTTCCTGGCCGGGCGCTTCGCGTCCCTGGACGACGTGCCGGAGGACGACTTCCGCCGGCGGCTGCCGCGCTTCCAGGAGGAGGCGCTCGCCGCTAACCAGGCGATCGTCGAACGGGTGCGGGCGATCGCGGAACGGCTCGGGGTCACCCCGGCCCGGGTGGCGCTGGCCTGGGTGCTGGCGCAGGGTCAGTACGTGATCCCGATCCCGGGCACGAAGACCCCGAAGTACCTGGCCGACAACGCGGGCGCCGCCGACCTGACGCTGCGCGACGCGGACCTGGGCGAACTGGACGCTCTGCCCGACCCGGCGGGCACCCGGTACTGATTTTCTGCTCGGCCGCCGGGCCCGCCCGGCGGCCGAGCACCGGGGGTGACCCACGACGGCGCCGGGCCGGTAATCCGGGACTTTCGACGCCCGTACGTTTAATTCTTGATGCAGCAGCCGCTGCAAACCTTGGGCTTGGGCAGGGTGAAGGCCAGGCAGCAGGTTTTGCGTTGGACGTCGAGCTGGCCGTTGGAGTCGGTGACCAATTCGGTGAGGTCCTCGACGCCGAGGGCTCGGTGGAGGATG
>NZ_BOQN01000159.1 GCF_018332695.1 Paractinoplanes toevensis | reverse complement strand
CGCCGTAGAGCGAGTCCGAGCAGCCTTGGCTCGGCCCCTGTCCCTTCGGGGGGCGAACCTGAGCGCCTACTCGGCATCGCTGGGATGACCGGCTGCACCCTTACGGGCTTATCCCCTTCCAGACCGCCGCCCGGCAGGCCCGCGACGATGGCGGCCTGCTGTCCGCAAAACGATGCCTATCGGGCGCGGTGCGCGCTGCGAAGCCGCCTCGGTGAGACCAGTGGGTGTTAAGCAGCGAGGCTGGGTGCCTCGGTCTGGTCTGTGGCGGGTTCCCGATGGTGATGAGCGTTGCCCTGGGTCGCTTTAACTTTCGCCGAGTGGCGGCTACGCGATCGACCAGCGACTCCACGCCTCGCCGAGCGCCGAGCTGTGCACCGACACCAGCCGGCCGGATCGGATCGGCGGCGACCGGGGAAAGCGCGCCGACCACCCGTTACCCCTGTTGATGCAGGGATCCGGGGAGTTCCTCGCCATCCACCTTTCCCCTGCTGCGGGTCAAGCTGGCCGAGGGAAAGCGGGCCAACTCGTGCATCGACGCGTGCATGCAACTGCGATACGCGCGTACCAGCACTTCGGCATCACCGCCGAGGTCCTGCCGGTCGGCGTGGTGATCCACGACCCGGACGGCAACCGCACCCAGTACGCCACCGACCGGCCCCCGCTGGCGCGACGAGACCAGCCTGGTCGGGCACGCCGTTCTGCTGCTACCCGAGCACGACAAGCTGGCCGACCCGACCATCAAGCAGGTTTCCGCGATCCGGGCGCTACGGCAAGGCCCGGTCATCGGACCGATCCCCGAACAGAGCCGCCACGCCCTACACGACGGCGAAACCAGCTTCGCCTCACAGCGCGCCGACCTGCTCATCGAGTACCAACGGTCCAACCCGACGACCGGGACCGGCTGCTGGGTGGGCCGCTGCTGGTCCGCAACGACGCCCAGTACAGGCGCGCCGGAATCAATCTGGCCGCGCTCGTCGTCCAGGCACTCCGCGACGCCAGCATCATCGACCGGCTCCGACAAACCAGGGCCTTCCCTCACCTGCTGGCACTGCTCGACACGATCGGCGACGCGCCGATCAACCTCGACGAGAGCACCGGCGACGTCCTGGTCGATCTACCCGACGGTCCGGTTCGGCTCGATCAGGTACCTGCCCCAGGCCGCTAGACCGATGACACGCCATCGCACCGGCTCGACCGGCGGGCACCCAGAGCCGTTGCTGTTCCGGCGCGACAGAACATCTGTGACCAAATCGCCATCGCTTAAAGGATCTTGCTGGCAAATACTGGAATCTAGTGGAGAGTGTGCTAGCTTCTGCCGCATGGCAGAGACGATGGATGAACTCGAAGACCTGATCTCAGGGCTGCGAGTGCAGATTCGTCGCGCGTTGGCCAACGGCCAACGCGCCGAGGTTCCCAAGCTGCGAGCCGAGCTCCATGCAGCTGAGCAGCGGTGGGACACGGGTCTGCAGGAAATCGAAGGTTCGGACACGGGACAGGCGCCGCTCGCTCCGTTGCCGTCCGGCGCGTCGCTGCTGCCGATGCGGGAGCAGGTCCATCAAGTGCTCACGCTGTTGGGGGCGCCGGCTGCGCCAAAGCTGATCGTGGCGGTGCATGAGGCGTTCAACGGCGGCGAGTTGGTCAGCGCGAAACTGACCAGCCTTCGGCGAGACGAGGAACGGTCGTTCCGGTCGGCGCCGTTCGCGCGTCCGTACTACTTGTGCAGTGCGCTCGCGGTGGACCAGTGGGTGAGCGTACGGGGGTTGCTGGCCGTCTCCACATGGTCGCTGGACCGGCGGATGATCGGCCCGCTGTCCCCGCGTGTCGATTTCCTCTCAGGGGCGATCAGGCTTGCCCAGCACGTTGAGCGGACCGGCGATCCCGGACCGCAGACGAGCAGGCTTCTGTGGCGGTTCGCGACCAACATTCCCGGGGCGGCCGAATCGTTCGGCTCGGCCCGACCTGCGGCGATCATCGCGGCTGCGCGAGCCGAGTTGGAGGTCCACGACGCCGCCGATCGCGCACAACGCAAGGCTGCAGCCGAAGCAGCACGCCGTCGCCTCGATGACGTTCAGCAACTGTTCGGCGCTCAACCGCTCAGGGCAGTCCGCAGCGCTGACTGACAACTTTTCCGATATCGGCGGCCCGGTACCGCGAAGACCGGACCCGTCACTCCAGAGGACACGATGACCGTCATCGACGACCGTCTCAACGCCATCCGTGGTGCGGCACCGCGAAAGCCGCACAACGCCCGAACTCTCGCTGCTCTCGCCGCCAACCCTGGCTGCCGCCGTCGCACGCTCATGGACGCTGCCGGCGTGAACAAAGCACTGATCGCTGATCGACTCGGCTATGGCATGACCGTCGGCCAGATGTCCAGCATCGCGCTGGCCCGCGGAAAGAGCTTCGAAGCGCAAGTCAAGGCCGAGGGCGGCAACGACCTTCTGCGGCTGCTGCGGCTGCACCTCGACCTGCCGACCGCGCAGGCGCACTATCACGACCTCAACCCGGCCGACGACGATGACCGCATCAGCGCTCGGCTTCGGCGGTCACAGCGCGCCCTGGAGGAAGCCGCGCGAGCATCAGACCCGGTGGGGACGATGTTCGATCACCCGATCCTGCAACTGACTATGAACGGCGTCCGGGTCCACATCGAGCCTGACCTGATCGCCTTCAAGTTCGGCGACCGTTTCCACATCGTCGAGATCAAATCCTTCCCCATCGTGGACGGCGTCGCCGACTCGGGCAAGGTCGCCGCCGCCGCGCAGCAAGCGGCGGTCTACGTACTGGCGATGCGCGAGATGCTGCAGACCGCCGGACTCTCGCCGGAGCTGGTCTCCCACGAAGTGATCTTAGTGTGTCCCAGGGACTTCAGTAACCAGCCGGTGGCCGAGTTGGTCGACGTCCGCAAGCCGCTGGCGTCCCTGCGGCGTCACCTCACCCGCATGGAGTCGATCGACACCCTGTTGCCGATCCTTCCTCCTAGCCTGACCTTCGACCTTGTTCTCGACGCGACGGGACAGCCGACCCGCAGCCCGGACGATCTTGCCGCCTCTGTCGCTCAGGTCTCGGCACGTTATTCACCGGATTGTCTTCAGAGTTGCGAGCTGGCGGGGGTGTGCCGGGCCGAGGCGAACGGCACCGTGCCGGTGCTAGGCCGGGTGGTTCGCGAGGAGTTGGGCGGCATCGATTCCATCGCGGAAGCGATCGCGCTGGCGACCGGCGGCCGAGTGCCCGACGACAGCCAACGCGAGGCCGCTCGTCTGCTGCGTACCGCTTACCAGATGCGTCAGCAGGCCCTGGAGGCTATGCGGTGACCGTGATGAGTTCGCTGGCCCGAGTGCTCGCCGCCGGCTCGAAGACGCCGCAGCGCGTCACCCTGTATCGCCACCTGCACGTATCCGAGCAGCCGATCGTCATGGTGCCGATCATCTTGGCCGGCGAAACGAACGCTCCGCTCGCGGTGATGGTGGGCTCTGACCCCGGGCAGCCGGAGGTCATCGTGACGCGGCAGCCGCGCGAGCGAGCCGAACGGCTTCGATTCGCGGAACGTCTCGCTGGCCATCTGCTTTTCCCGATCGCGTCGATGGCGGCGACCACGCAGCGCGTCGACACCCGCAGACCGGAACTGTCGGTGCGGGCAACCCAGGCGCCTCAGGTGTGGGTGCCCAACCCGGCCGGCGTCGACTACGTCCGGTTGCTAGGACGCATGACGCGGTTCCGTTCCAGCGAGGGTCCCTGGGCTGTTGCCCCGTCCGTGCGGCAACTGGGTATCTGGCTCACCTGGCTGGCGGAGCAGGCCGAGTTCGCCGACTCCTGCGTCCTGGTGCCGGCCACCCGAGCGTTGAGCGCGGTGTGGGCGACCGGGCAGAGCGATGTCGAGGACGGCAACCTCGCCGCGGTGATGGCCTGGCTGGCGCCGCCGCCGGGCATGGCCATCATCGATGCCGCGCGCCGGGCTGAGGATCCGGCTGTGTGCCCGCCTGCCGGTCCGGCGACCGATCCCACCTTCGATCGGCTGTTCCTGCAGCCCACCCTGCGGGATCTCGCCTCGGCGGCTACTGAGCTGGCCAGGCGGCAGGTCCTCCACCGGTTGACCGGCATGCTGGTGGAACAGATGCGGCCCACCTGGGATCTGGTGTGGCAGGCCATCGACCTGCTGGGGGCGGAACCGCCGGCAGCGCGTGTGGCCCGCCGATGGGAACGGCAGCGCGATCGCTTCACCGCGTTTCATCACTACGTCTCGGACGGCGGGTATCCGCAGGCCAAACGCGACAACGCGGTACGCGGCGCGCAGCGCCTCGCTGAGATGGAGCAGCGGTTGGCCAGCTTTGACGCCGAGCGCGCCTACGACGACCCGCTGGTCCTCGCCGACTACCGGCTCGCCGGCGAGGCGTTCGCCGGCGAGGTCGTCGCGAGCGATCCCCACCGGCGGGTGCGCGGCGCGCAACGATCCGTGACGCGGCCCCTGGTCACCGTCACCACCACCGACCCGGTGCGCCTCGACGTGGGACAGCAGGTGCACGACCCGAGCCGCAACGGGCAGCGGGCGCTCATCACCAGTCTCGACGAGGCCACCGACGGCTGGATCGTCGAGCTCGAACTGCAGGACAAGATGGGCCGCGGCCGGGCCCCTGAACCAGGATCCGTCCCGGCCGTCGGTGACGAGGTGGTCTACACCGCGCTCGCCGACACGTTCGTGCGTCGCGGCCGGGCCTGGCCCGCGCGGGAGAACATTCCGTGGACCCACGGCGGGCCGCCGCCGGAGCCTGTTCCCGTTCCGGAGGACGCGGTGGAGGACTGGTCATGACATCACCGCAGCAGCTCGCCGAAGCCCGCACCGCCGGGATCATCGCTGATTTCACCAGCACTCGGCGATCGGGGGTCGTCGTCGACTCGCCGCCCGGGGCGGGTAAGTCCACGCTCGTCGTCCGGACGGCCGCGGAAATCGCCGAAGCCGGTGAGCCGATCATGGTCGTCGCCCAGACCAACGCGCAGGTGGACGACCTCACCGCGAAGATCGCCGCGCGGTTGCCGCACCTGCTGATCGGCCGCCTCACCCGCGAGGACTACCGTCCGCCCGCCGCCGTCCAGCTGCCGAAGGTTCAGATCGGCAACCGCCTGGACGCTCTCGGGGACTGCCGCGTCGTGGTCGGCACGGCGGCGAAGTGGAGCCGGGTCGAGACGGCCGGGAAGCTGCCGTGGGCGATCGTCGACGAGGCGTATCAGATGCGTTCCGACATGTTGCTGCTCACCGCCGAGCTGTTCGAGCGGATGTTGTTCGTCGGCGACCCGGGGCAGTTGGACCCGTTCTCCCCGGTCGACGGCGAGCGGTGGGCAGGTCTGCCGTGGGATCCGATGCAGAGCGCGGTCGCCGTGCTGATGCGCAACAACCCGGAGATCACGCCGCACCATCTGCCGCTGTCGTGGCGGCTGCCGCCGAGCGCGGCGGGAGTGGTCCAGGAGGCGTTCTACCCGTTCACCCCCTTCCAGTCCGGCACCGGCCCGGCAGATCGTAACGTCGTGATGCGCGTTGCTGGCCTGCGGCCGACTCCGGTTGACGAGGTGATCGCGATGGCGGCCGAGACCGGCTGGGGCTTCTACGAGCTGCCGCACCGCAACACGGTGCGCACCGACGAGGAGGCGGTCACCGCGACGGCGGACATCGCCGCGCGCCTGCTGCAACGTGGTACGGAAACCTACTGCGAACACGCCCGAGGCGGGCGGCCACTGACCGCTGACCGGATCGCCGTGGGTGCGGCGCACCGCGACCAGGTCGCCGCCCTCGGCCGGGAACTACGCGCCCGCGGTCTCACCGGCATCCGCGTGGACACCGCCAACCGGCTGCAGGGCGCCGAGTTCGACATCACCGTCATCCTGCACCCACTGTCCGGTCGCATCGACGCCACCGCGTTCCACCTGGAGTCCGGTCGGCTGTGCGTGCTGGCCTCCCGGCATCGGCACGCCTGCATCGTCGTGGGCCGCCAGGGCATCCCGGAACTGCTGGACGCCCACCCCTCGACCGAACCGATGCACCTCAAAGCGTTCATCAAGTTCCCTGACGGCTGGGAAGCCAACCAAGCCGTCCTCGCCCACCTCGCCGGCCACCGGATCCGCAGCCTCGGCTAACGCCCGACCCCCTTGACGTCAGCGCACGTCCCCTTCGCGAAAGGGCCCAGCTCGCATGCAACTGCTGCACACCTCCGACTGGCACGCCGGACGGACCACCTACAACCAGTCCCGCGCCGCCGACCTCGACGACGCCCTCACCGAGTTCATCGCGATCGCCCGGGACATCCGGCCCGACGCGATCATCAACTCCGGTGACCTGATCGACCACTCCAAGGTGAGCCACGCCGAGATCGAGCGGGTCGTCGATGCGCTCGCCGAACTCGCGGCGATCGCCCCCACCATCGTGGTCGCCGGCAACCACGACAACTTCAGCCTGCTGCGCTACCTCGACCGGCTCGGACGCCTCAACCGGCTCTACTTCGTCAACAAGCCGCTCGGCATCGGCGGCGACCACCTCGTCCTGCCTGGCCGCGACGGCAACACACTGCGGCTCGGCGCGCTGCCGTTCGTGTCCGCCGAACGTGGCGTCGACGTTTTCGACGACCCTCGCCGATGGGCCGGCGCGTACCGTGCCCGCATCGCCGACCTGCAGGCGAGGATCACCACTGGCCTGACCGCGGGCCTGGACCCGCGTCGCGAGCTGACGGTCTTCGCCGCCCATCTGCATGTCACCGGCGCCGGTCTCTCCGGCAGTGAGCGGGCCCAGCACTGCAGCGACGACTACGCCTGCGACCCCGCCGCCATCCCGCCGGTCGACTACGCCGCGTTCGGTCACATCCACGACCCGCAGGACCTGCCCGGCCCCGTCACCGGCCGGTACGCGGGCTCGCCCATCCCGCTGGACTTCGGTGAGGCCGGCCAGCGCAAGAGCGTCACGCTGGTCACGCTGGAGCCCGGCATGCCCGCACGCTGCGAGGCGATCCCGCTGCGGGGTGGCCGAGCCCTGTTCCGATTCGAGGGCAGCTTCGCGGATCTGCAATCCCAGGTCGACATGATCGACGACGCCCTGTGCCTGGCGACAGTGCACACCGACACCCACGACCCGGCACTCGCGCAACGCGTCCATGACCTGCTAGGACACGCCACCGTCCTGGACCTGCAACAGCGTGTCGCCGGCACCCAGGGCGCCGCGCTCGTAGTCGAACCCGGCACCGCGACCGCCCAGCGGCCACTGTTGGACGCCTTCGGCGCCTACCTGCAGCAGATCGGCACCCGCACCGCCCCGATCGACACGGTGATGGCGATCATGGGCGAATTCCTCGCCGCCGACCACGAGGACCGCGACCCCTGCTTCGCCGTCGAGGCGCTGCTCACCGACGACCACATGGCGGGTGCAGCATGAGACCGCTCGAACTCACCTTCTCCGGGCTGCGGTCCTACATCAGCCGACAGCACATCGACTTCCGCGGCCAGACTCTCATCGGGATCACCGGCGAAACCGGCTCCGGCAAATCCTCGATCTTCATCGCCATCAACTACGCCCTCTTCGGGGCCTGCACCTTCGAAGCGCCCACCCCGAAGGTGCTCATCGCCGACGGCGGCGACGGCACCCTCGCCGTGGAACTCGTCTTCGAAGCACGCGGCAAAGAGTGGAAGGTCAGCCGACGACTGTCGAAGACATCAGCCACCTCCCACCACCGGCTGCAGGCACTCGACGGCTCGGAGACACGGCTCGGCCGAGACGCCACCAACACCCGCATCCAGCAACTCATCGGGCTCGACCAGAAGACCTTCGTCCGCTCGGTGCTCCTGCGGCAAGGAAAGTTCGAACAGCTTCTGCACGCTTCGCCAGCCGAACGGGCGCACATGCTCAAAGGCCTGCTCGGCCTCGACATCCTCGACACCATCAGCCAGCAGGCCCGCGACCGCCGTGACGCACTCGCCCCCCAGCTGCACAAACTCCGTGAGCGCAAAGCCGCTCTGCTCGACGACCCGCGTGCCGCCGCAGCCCAGGCCGCCACCCAGATCGGGCAGGTCGACGAGAAGATCAAGCAGCTCGGCGCGGCACAAGAGCAACTCGCCGACATCGAGACGAGGCGCATCAACGCTGAGAACGAACGCACGCGCCTGCTGGAGCTGGTCGGCAAGCTCGCATCGATCCTGGACACCAACGCGCCCGAGCAGCTCAAGAGGCTCGCCGAACTCGGTGACGCCATCGCCGTGATGGACGGTGCCCTTGTCGCCGAGCTGACCCCCTTGCGTCAGCAGCGCGATGATCTCCTTGCCCAGCTCGGGGACCGTAGACCAGGCGGCCCGCTCGCCGATGTGCCCGCCACCGCCGCTACCGAGCTCGGGCAACTCGTTGAGTTGATCGAGCGCGAGGCCGACGCCGGCTTCCGCTACGACACCGAGACCGCCGAGCTGCGAGCAGCGGAGTCCGGGGCGTCCGGCGCACGGGAGGCAGCCGACAAGCTCGCCACGCTGCGCAAGGAAACCGAGCAGGACCGGAAGAACGCCGCGGACCGCGAAAGCGACCTCGAGAGACAGCTTGATGCGTGGCGTGCCGCCCTGCGCGATGTCCGCGACCTGACGGCCCGGGTCACGCAGCTCACCCAGCAACTGGGCGACCGGCGTGCCGACCACGCTGTCGCGGCGGAGAAGCTGGAGCAGCAACGTGCCGCCGAGGAGGAAGCCGATCAGGCGGTAGCGGAGGCGGAGGAAACGCTCGAGGGGCAGAAGCGCCTGAACGCCGCCGCATACGCCGCGGCCGGCCTGCAGCCGGGCGACGCGTGCCTGATCTGCGACCACGAACTGCCCGACGGCTTTGTGCCTCCGCACGCGCCGGGCCTGCACGACGCCGAACAAGCCTTGAAGAAGGCCCGAGCCCACGCCAAGCGCCAAGCCGCCCTGACCACCGCGGCGCTGAGCAAGGAACGGGAGACCTACACGGTCGCCGAGCAGAAAGCCGCCCAGCTCACGGATACGTCCGAGCAGGCGCGCGGTGCCCTCACGGTCCTGACGCAACAGCTCGGTGCGATCGACCTCGAGCGGTCCGACGATCACAACCTCGCACCAAGTATCGCAGTCCTCACGGCCGCCCAGGAGCGGACTGCGGCCAAGGCCGCATACTTGGAGGAGATCCGCAACAGCGCCGCGAAAGCCGCCGCGATCGTCGAGGCCATCGACAAGGACATCGCCGGTCGGACCGCCCAGCTGAAGAAGGTCGACACCCAGAGCGCGGCACTGCGCAAGAGGATCACGACCCTTACGCAGCAGATCCCGGCTGTATATCGGCCGGAACGGCCCACTGCGGAACTGGTGACCCGCCTGCGGGACAAAGCGATCGCCGACCGGCTACGTCTGGGCGAGCAATGGAGCGGTCTCACGCGCCTCAGCACGGAGATCGAGACGCTGGAGACGCGACGTGACCAGCTGATCGAGAAACGCGCCGATCAGGTCACGGCACCGGCGAAGCAGAGCCAGCAGCGGATGCTGGACGTCTCCGCGGGCCACGCCGCGCTCGCGGCGTTGCTGCGTACGCCGCCAGCCAGCCAGCTCGATCTCACCGCCGACCTCGCCGCCCAAGCTCAATGGGCGGCCAACATCAAGACCCTCGCCCTCGGTGCACTCGACGTCGGGCGCGCCCGGACCAGCGATATCGGCTCCCTGCTCGAACGGCTCGCCGGCGAAGCAGCCGCCGTCGCCAGCAACGCGCCGACCGGCGGTAGGCCCATCCGCGCCGCGTATGACGACGCCATCGGCCGCCGGGCCATCGCCGTGAAGACACGCGGCACCGCACTGGCCCAGATCCCGGTGATGGACGATCTGGTGCACCGCATCGAGTCCACCCAGCCCCACCTTGACGGACTCACCGCCCTGGTCGAATTGCTCGGCAACGGGAAATTCGGCGCCGCCGTTGTCCAGGAACGACAGCAAACTCTGCTCGGGGCCGCCACCGCGATCATCCGCGGCATGACCCTCGGCCGGTTCGCCCTCGGCCCCGACTTCCAGATCTTCGACGCCCACACCGGCTGCCTGCGCGACGTGAAGACTCTCTCTGGCGGCGAGACGTTCCAGGCGAGCCTCGCGCTCGCCCTCGCCGTGGTCGAACAAGCCAGCAGCAGTGGAGGGAAAGCCGAGTCCCTCTTCTTGGACGAAGGCTTCGGCAGCCTCGACCAGACCGCCCTCACCTATGCCCTGGACGCCTTGTCCACCCAAGTCGCCGCTGGCCGCCTCGTCGTCGTGATCAGCCACATGCTCGCCGTGGCCCAACACGTGCCGGTGCTACTCCGTGTCTCCAACACCGCCGGGGGAAGCACCGTGCGGTGGGCCACCGACGCCGAACTGCTCGAACTAGCCGACGAAGCCGGCGCCGGGCCGCTACATACCTGATCGCACATAACAACAGACGGCAGCAGGGCGTAGCAACGAGTAGGAATCCAACCCGTATCGGGACGGAGGTAGCCGACATCAACGCCGTCGCCACGCGCAGCCCGGAGAGTCATCACCCGCTGATCGCGGGGGCCCCGTGGTTGGTTCGCGGGCTAAATCTCGATCCGCTGCGGCGCAAACACATTTTGTCGGTGGGTTCCGGCAGACTCGGCAGTGCTGGCATGCATCGCGAGGTGATTGACCATCATGGAGATCGCAAGCGAACGGATCAGGGCAGCGCTGGACTCGAACCCGACCCTGACTCTGCTCAAGGCCTACTCAAGGGAATGGGTGCTGCCGCTGTTCGCTGAGCACCTCGAGCAAGTCGACGGGTCGGTTTCCGCCGAGTGGTTCCACGAGCGGATATCCGAGGCACGTGAGCAGATCCCGCAGCGGCAAGGCAATGTCACACCGGCCGAGTACTGCCGCGATTGGGTCGAGAAGCGGTGGTTGGAGACCGAGACACCCAATGGGCGCCTGAGATACCGCCTTTCGCCCTATTCACTTCGAGCTTTGCGGTTCGTCCGGGAGCTCGTCGACGGTGAGACGACCGTGAGCGGTGCCCGTCTCGGCTCGATCTCACACGCGATGCGGCTCCTGGCGGATATGACTAATCCGAACCGGGACGTCCAGGTGCGCCGTATTAATCGCCAAATCGCCGAGCTGCGCAAAAGGCGCGACGACATCGCTGCTGGTCGGGTGCGTCTGGCGACCCTGGAGGAGATGAAGCAGCAACTGCGCGAGATTCTCGCGATGACACGGTCTCTGCCGGCCGATTTCCGGCAACTGCGCACGATGGTGGAAGACCGTCATCAGGAGGTTGCGCGACGGGCCATGGCCCAGGGGCCGCCCAAAGCGGACCTCGTGGAAGAGTACCTTCGCGAGAACGACCTGCTGTCCAAGACAAGCCAGGGTACGGCCTACCTCGGCTTCTCCCGGTTGCTGTCGTCCGCGCAGACCGAACAACTCCGCGCCGACATCGACCAGATCCTCGGGCAGGGATTCGCGCGCGAGCACATGACTACCACGCAGCGTGAAGAGCTCGACGGCATGCTCTCAACGCTCCTCGCCGCCGAGCTTGACGTGCAGAACAGCTACCTGCGCTGGTCCGCATCGCTGCGCCGCTTCCTCACGCGCGCTGCCCACGGCCGCCATCAGCGGCTGCTCACCCTCGCCGACCGCGCCCTGCACGCCGGTGCCACCTGGACACATGCCGAGCCAGGGCAGCGGCATGTCCCACAAGACGTCCTGGGCGTGGGTCCACTTGCCGTCATCGACGTCTCCCAAACCCAGCTATGGCGCGACCAAGGCTCGCAGGAGGTCGTCGTCGAAGTGACCGAACGGCGCGGGACGCTGCCCACCGAAGACAGGGTTGCCCTACGGTTGGCCGCCGGAACCAGCCCACGTGCCGTCGGCCGAACCATTAACAAGCTGCTGGCTGTCCGGCCGGTGGTGACTGGTGCCGAAATATTCGACGCCACCCCGCAGGCGTTTCAGCGACTCGGCACCCTTGTTAGCCTCCTGGATCTTGCCGTCGTACACGGGCACATCGACGCCGACCTCGTCGAGCGGGTGCGGCTGTCCGGCGACCGCGCCACCGCCCTGATGGCAACGCTGCCTCACGTCGTCTTCGACGCTCCCGTTCCCACGAAGGAGTTGCCGTGAACGAACGCATCGACGCCCCTGCCGACGACTCGACCTCCGGCGACCACTGGGACGAGTACGGCTTCGAAGGCGACGAACCGGACAGCCAAGGCGGCTCCCAACTGCCGGCCGCAGCGCGCCGGGCACTGACGACCCTGCTGACCAATCGATTCATCACCCGATCTCGCCACCGTTCCGCCTGGGAGGCGTTGCTGGCGTATGAGAACGAGATCCGTGAACGTCTCGCCGACATGTACCTGCTGCTCATCATCGACAAGGAATACGAGGTGGCGTTCAAAAGGCAGGACCCGGCAGAGGACGCGCCGAAGCTGCTGCGCCGCGACAAGCCGCTGCACCGTGACGCGTCCCTGCTGTTGATACACCTGCGCAAAGAGCACACGTATACGGATGCCACCGATGACCCGGTCATGATCACGAGAGCCCAGATCGGCGAGTTTCTACGCCCGTTCCGGGAAGACGGCGACGGCGACGAGGCTGGGTTTGAACGCCGCGTGGACATCGCCATCCGTGCTGTCGCCGACTTGAAGCTACTAACGCCGGACCCGGATGCGGACTACTTGTTCGCCGTCTCGCCGGCGGTCGTTCCCTTGATCGGCGCCGATGAGGTAATGCGCATGGAGCGGTACTTCCTCCAGGCATCCGGTACAGCGGGCAAGGCAGACGAGCCCGACAACAAGACTGGCGAGGATCTCGCATGACCACGCCCCACGCGACTGCGGGATCCCACGAAGAAATCATGCTTCCTCTGGTTGTCACCGACGGGCAAGACCGGGCGCAGTTTCGCATCAGCGAGGTGCAAATTCTCAACTGGGGCGCATACGCCGGCCTGCAGACGATGACTGTGGCGCGATCTGGCACGGCGATCGTCGGCCCGTCCGGGCGTGGCAAGTCCACGCTGCTCGACGCCATGGCCTCGGTAATCTTGCCCAATCCGCAGGAGTTCAACCAAGCCGCCCGTGACGACCGCGGCAAGAAAAGGGAACGGACCGTCTACTCGTACGCGCGGGGTCACACCGACCAGAGGAAGGACGAGAACCGGCGGTCCGCGACGACGAACTACCTGCGACCGCCTGGCGGGCCGGGTTTCCCCAGCGGCGCGGCAATCACCTGGGAGACCCGTGACGGACGATGCGCGACCTCGTTTCGGCTGGCGTGGGTCGGCCCGGACGCCGACGGACCGGAGGCGATCAACGGTGCCACCGTGTACGGGTTCGTCCACGACCGCTTCGACCTTGCGCAGCTCAACGGCATCACCGCCATCCGTCAGGGCGCCTCCCCGCTGTCCAAGACCTCCTTGGAACGTCTGATCCACCAGAGCCGAGGCGACGTCGTGGATTCCTCGCAAGCGCGTGTGCACGCGAAAATGCGCAGCGTCATGGGGATGGGCTCCACGGACGAGTCGCAGCGGCTGGCCATGCAGTTGCTGCGGCGTGCCCAGGCGTCCAAGGGCATCTTCTCCATCAACGCCCTGTTCAAGGAATTCGTGCTCACCGAACCGCTCGCGCTGACCCGGTGGGACGTCGCCCTTGAGGCATACCGTGAGGCATCGCGATTGTACGAAGAGTTCGAGACAGCGCGACGCCGGACCGAGACTCTGAAGCCGCTTCCTCAGATCGCAGAAAAGTACCGCGCCGCCGGCGCCGACTACATAGACAAGAACAGGCTGCTGAAGAGCAACGGCGACGGCCCCACCCGGATCCATGTCTGGCATGCGGAGAAGGTCGCCGAATGGGCCGAGACCACCATCGACGACAACCGTCTCGCCAAGGCGGTAACAGACGAAGAGCACGCCGCTGCCTTCAAGGTGGCCGAAGCCGCCGACCTTCGTGAGAAGGACACCATCGCCCAGCTCATTGCGGCCGGAGGCGATCGTTCAGAGCTGATCAAAGTGCAACTGCAGCATCTGAAGGAAGAGCTGGAACGGCTCGAAGCGCGACGCCGGCGGTTCGAGAGCCGCCTTGCTGTGTTCGAGTTGTCCCTGCCTACCTCGCCAGGTGATGTGACGCTCACGCATGCCAGCCTCGACAACCTCGCCATCAAGGAGGAGAAGGCGCTGGAGGTCGTCACCGAGACGGCGACCAAGGCCGCTGGACAGCTCTGGCAGCTCCGCCAGAACGCTGAAGCGAAGAAGCGCGAGATTGCCGGGCTGCGGGCACGACACAGCCTGATCCCCGAGGACGCCGATGAGCGCCGCAACCGGATCGCTTCCCACCTCGATATCGAAATCGACCAGCTCCGGTACGCCGGGGAACTGCTCCAGCTCAAGCCCGAGCACCGCCGGTGGGAGAAGGCGGTCGTCGGTCTGCTGCTGCCGCTGGCGAGCACGCTCCTGGTCGGAAGCCATGACTTCGCACGTGTCCGCAGATACGTGCATGACCACGACATGCGGGGATCGATGACCCTCGCCCCCGCCGTCTCGGATTCGCCGGGCCCCATGCTGGTCGACGGCGGTGTCCCTGCACTGCTCGACATCGCCGACCACCCATTTCAAGGATGGCTCGCAGGTGAATTGAACGAAACCGCGAACTACTACTGCGTCGAGACTGACGCGGAGCTGGACCACCGGCGTCCCCATTGGGCGCGCGGCTCGATCACCCCAGCCGGCATGCGCACAGGCTCCCGAAACCGGTTTATCAAGGACGACCGCCGGCTGCGTTACCCCTGGCTTGGGTGGGACACCCGGCGGACGCTGCTGGAACTGGGCGAGGAACTCGAGTCCATCCAGCGGGAGCTGCAGGTAGCGGACGTGTCGGCTGATGAGGCCGGTCGACGCCGTGAGTCCGCGCGCAGCCGACTGGAAGAACTGCGAGCCATCCGCTCTGACCTGACCTGGGACGGGATCGACACCTCAGCTGCCCAACAACGGATGGGCGAGCTCGAAACTCAGCTCGCACAGGCCAACTCGCCCGAAGTTGCGCACCTGACCAAGCTGTTGAAAGGGCAGCGTGACTCGTCCATCGCCGCCAGCCGTGAGGTGAAGCGACTCGAGGACGAGCAGACGAAACTCGACAAGGAGTGGGGCAACCTTGTCACCGTCGTGGACGAGGCCAAGGACCGGGTCGAGGCAGGGCCACCACTGACACACGACGAGCGTGCTGCGCTTGCGGCTACCCCGTTCACCGCACCGGTCGACACCACCGCGGTCACGGCGAGCCTGAAGGCAGCAATGGAGCACCTACGCGCGCAGATCGAACGGCACAAGGATGATCGGGAGAAACTTGAGACGGCCGTGGTGGGCCACATCGCCGCGTACCGCAATCTGGATGAACGAACCGCACGCGAGACCGACGGCACGATCGATTCCTTACCGGCGGTGCTGGCGATATATCGGCAACTGGTGACCGACGACCTGCCCCGCGCGAAGGACGCGTGGCTGGCGAAGGTCGACGAAGACATGAACCGGCAGCTACGCGGCCTGCTCGTGCAGATCGACGACGACGCACGGACGATCAAACGAGGCCTGGCCCCTATCAACGACGTTCTGCAGCACGTTCCGTTCCGCTCAGACGCCACATTGAGCATCGAATCGGTCGAACGACCAAGCGGTGACCTGAAGGAATTTCGCCAGATCATCACCCGGTACACCAGCAACACGGTCGGTATGGACATCGAACGCAACGCCGATCAGGTGGAGAAGTCCTTCACCCGCCTCCGTAAGCACTTGTCCAGACTCGATGACCAGTCACGGGCCGGCGACGCATGGCGACGGCGGGTATTCGACGCCCGCGAGCACGTCGAGTTCCAAGCCATCGAAACCCGCCCAGACGGGATCAAGGTGATCCATGACGGCGTGTCCGGCATGAGTGGCGGCGAGGGACAGGAGCTGATCGCGTTCATCCTCGGCGCCGCCCTGCGGTTCCGCCTCGGCGAAGGCCACGAAGGCCCGCCCAGCTACGCGTCGATCATCCTCGACGAAGGATTCGTCAAAGCCGACAGCGACTACACCGGCCGGGCACTGTCTGCCCTGCAAGCCCTGGGCTTCCAACTCATCGTGGGTGCACCCAGAGAGAAGGCGACCGCCTTCGAGGACTACGTCGAATCCGTCGCCTACATCAACATCAATGTTGACGATCCCGCGCGCGTACGGATCTATCCGATGACGATGAAAGAGGCACTACGTCTGGAAGGCGAAGCGTCGGAATAATGCGAAGTCCCGATATGATCATCGAACTTATACACACCCGGTACCGCAGCACTTGGCGCGACTGGCTCCTGCGAGGCGACGAAGCGACGTTTTCGTTTCCCCTCGCTGCGCCGACGGCGCAGACGATAGCTCGCCACTCCGACGCTATCGGGCAGTGGCTCCAGGACTGGCGGAGCTGGGCGAAGGCGCACCCCGCCGCCCGGCTGCGCAATGCCCAGCGCCGAACCATCGTGGGCGCCCAGGAAATATTCACCCACCTTGACATCGCCACGATCAATGACCTTGTCGCCCTCGATCACGACCTTGCCGACCACTGGCGGCGGGCGAACGCCAGATGGGCGCGGCTTAGCGCACTGCCTGGCGGTGTGGACGCGGAACGGCTGCGCCCCGATCTTCCGCAGATCGTCGACATGGACGACGCCGACTTCAAGATCCTGCTCGATGCCGTCATCTGGTTCACGGAAAACCCCCGCTCCGGACTGATCATCCGACAGGTGCCCGTCTTGGGAATGCACACCAAATGGCTCGCCCGGAACCGCCGACACGTTCTCGCCTGCCTCAACATCACCCCAAAGCCGAACGCCAGCGCCGAACAGCCAGACGAGGAACTAGAACAGAGCGACCTCGACCCGCTCGGACTCAAAGCGCTGCCCGTGCACATCGACGTTATCCTGGCCGACCCCTCCGAACGCGCCTTGGCGGGCGGGCTGCGACACGTAAACGCGCCCTTGCCGCAGATCGACGCGCTACCCATTCGCCCCGAGACGGTCTTGATTGTCGAGAACAAGGAGTCTGCCTACCTGATACCCGACCGGCCCAGAACCGTGATCGTCCACTCGCTCGGCAATCACCTCAACGTTCTGGACCAGATCGGCTGGCTGGACGACGCGCGTCAGCTGTACTGGGGAGACCTCGACCGCGCCGGCTTCACCCTGCTGTCACGTGCTCGTACTCGGCTTCCGCACCTCGCTTCCGTCCTCATGAACCCCGCCACGCTCGCGGAGCACCAGGCACTGGCCGTCAAAGACGAGACACGAGCCGACCCGCCCGACCCCAATCTCACCGACATCGAAACCGCCGCCCTGACCGCCTTGTCTACAGAGCACGGCAAATATATGCGGCTAGAGCAGGAACGCATCCCGTCGCCGTACGTCCTTGACCAGCTACGACGCGCCATGGACGGAGACCGTTCCAACGAGCCGAATTAGCCCTTGCCGAGTCGTGTGACCGTCTGCTGGGCCGGCTCGGCGCTGGCCACGAGGAGCGCGGCGGCCCTGGTGACCGACAGTGGAGCTTGACGTGGATCTACGAGACTCCTGGTTGAGACAGGGCTGCGCATCCCGCCGTTCGAGCCGGCGGGGTCCGGAACTGCCGGAACGGGTCACCGCGGCCGCGGTGATCTGTCACGTGCCTCCGGTCGTATTCTCCAGCCCCGCCGACCCGGACAACACCGGGCCGGTGACGCCGAGACCGCCGAGGCGCCCGGTGCGTGGGCGAAACCCGGGCACACCGCCGCGGGCGACTTGACCGCAGTCAACGCCCGCGACCACGAGAGGTACCAGCCCTCTCGTGGTCGCGGGCAGCACCAGCCTCCCCGGCTTCCCGGCGATCTCGCGCTGTCGAGCCGAACAGCTCGATAGCCAGGACGGAAACCCCGCCCTCAGGCGGCGACCATGAAGCGGGCCGGTGAGGGTTCCTGTTGTCGGATGGCATCGACGACGAGTCGAGCGGTCGACTCGGCGGCTTTCTTGGCGTTTTCGGGGAGTATGGCGGTGTAGGTGTCGGCGGTGAAGGCGTAGCTGGTGTGCCCGAGCATGTCTTGGACGGTTTTGAGGTCGGCGCCGGCGGCCAGGGCGAGGGTGGCGGAGCCGTATCGCAGGTCGTGCAGCCGGATGGGGGGCGGCCCGGACGCGGTGACCAGGGTGGCGAAGCGGTGGGTGAGCCAGTCCGGCCGTAGCGCTCGCCCGTCGGGCGTCGTGAATATCGGCCCACCGGGTCTCCAACTGGTGCCGACGTCGTGGAGCAGGAGGCGTTGCCGGCGTTGGTGCTCGCGCAGCACGGCAATGGTGGCCTTGTCGAGGCGATGGTGCGTTGCCCGGCGGCGGTCTTCGGTGCGTCGAGGTCGGACCAGCCGTGGGCGTGGGCGATGTTGTGGTTGACAGTGAGGGTGGCGTCGGTCAGGTCGGAGTCGGTCCACCGCAGGGCGCACAGCGGATCGTCGCGGACGAACAGCAGGAACTGCGCCAGTTGTGCGGGTGTCCAGACCGCCACCGTCGGCCGTTGCCCCTCACGGCGCCAGGCGGCGACCCGGGCCGTGGTCCAGGGTTGCGGTCGGTGCCGTTGTGGGCGGGGCAGCAGGACCCGCCGGGCCGGGTTGACCTGCAGCAGCCCTTCCCGGATGGCCATGTTCAAGGCGCGGCGCAGGGTGCCGCGCATCCGTTGCAGGGTTATCGCGGCCATCGGCGTGCCGGACCTGGTGCGCTGCGCGGCGATGGCGGTGAACATGGCCCCGATGTGCCCGGCCCGCAGCCCGGTGAGCAGGTAGTGGCCGAGGTGCGGGATCAGGTAGCGGTGGACGTGGATGCCGTAGCCGGCCGCGGTGGACCGGCGGACCCGGCCGGGCAGGGCTTGCAGCCAGTGCAGCAGCCATTGCTCGCCGGTGACACCGCGGGCGCTGCCCTCGGTAGCGACCGTGGCCTCAGCGAAGCCCGCCGCCAGGGCCCGGTCTCCACCAACGTGGCGTGGCGGCTGCGGCTACCGCGTGGCGGCCGGCCTCAGGCGGTCGCCTGGACCCGGGAGCGGGAGAAGCTGTGGTGGGCCACCGGCGCCCCGGCCACCGGTTGCGGTGTGGGAGGTCGAGCACGTCGCGGAGTTCCTGGAGGCCGTCCAGGACGACCCGTTGTTCCCGCTGTGGTGGCTGATCGCCCTGCGCGGGCTGCGCCGCGGCGAGGCTGTCGCAGTGCGCGGCTCAGACCTGGACGAGCGGTACCGCGAGCTCGGCGTGAAGCGGCAGCTGCTGGTCGTCGACGGCAAGGTGCACCTCGGGCCGCCCAAATCCGCCGCCGGGGTACGCGCGCTGGCGTTGGACGAGTTCACCAACCAGCTACTTCGCCGGCAGAAACGGGCGCCAGGAACGCCGGTTCGCCGGGACCGGCCTCAATCCGCACGGCTACCTGTTCACCCACCCCGACGGGCGGCCATTACGGCCGGGCTGGCTCAGCCACCGCTTCCGCACCCTGGTCCGCAAGTTGGGGCTGCCGTCAGTCCGGTTGCACGATCTACGGCATGGCGCGGCAAGCCTGGCCGGCGCCGCCGGCGTCGAGCTCAAAGTGATCCAGCACGACCTCGGCCACTCCAGCGCGGTAACGACTGCAGACACGTATTGGACGGTGTTCCGGGAGCTGGCGCATGGAGCGGTCGCTGCGACGGCGGAGTTGCTACGGTCGCATGCCGATTTAGGTTGAATCTGGGTGCAGCTTCACAAGCGTGACGAACTGACGGAAGCTTCCATCTTTGGTCCGACGGGCTCCGATATCAGAGAGTAGTACGGCGGTTACATCGACCCTTCGTCAGTAGTGAAGGATTGCCGCGCGGCCTCGGGTTCGTCAGGAGTTCCCGTCAATGACAACGCGGCCTTGGGCCGAGGCGCGCAGGTAGAAAGCTGTGATCGCCTGAGAAGTGGCTTCTAGCTCTTCACCGGCCGCATTCCAGCCCTCCTCGACTAGGCCTGCAGCGATGCGCGAGACTCCCTTTATTGTCAGCCTGAACCTCGGACCATAGCCGAATCCAGGGCAATCTCGACGTCTAATCCTTGCAATGCGGCTTGCATCCACGGGTAATTCTCGGGCCGCTCATCCCAAGCCTGATTGACGGCTAGATAGTCCTCCGCCAGCAGGTCTTCCTCCTTGTCGAGGGCGGATACCGCCTAATCTACAACATCCTCCTCGCGCCAGATTTAGAGGAACAATTCAGGATCGCCCTCGATACGCTCGGCCAGCTCGGGCTGAACCTTCGCCAAGTACACGGTCATACTCATGGCACCTACCCATAAAGCCACACGCCAGGCCTAACCTAGCAAGAGTCAATGTACAACTTGGCCACTGACCTTCGCTCCCGTCGCCCACAGAATGAACCGATGCCGATCAACGAGGGCCAGCCGGCGCGCTAGCGAGAACCTGACTGGTCGGCTCGAACGATTCAGGATAAATCCGCGAGATAAAGTAGCCGTTACTTATAGCTCGACTTATCGTGATTCGGGGCCGAACGGCGAAGCAAACTTCAGCTTGTCGACTTTCAACGCCTTCGCCTGCTCGTCAACGAATGCTTCCAACGCATCAACGTTATCGGCTCGCTCGACTAAGTTTTCGAGCCAGGCGTCCGCCGAGTCGAAGCCATCCGGCGCGTGGCGCCAGGACTTCACCAAACTGCGGGCAAAATCGACTGCAATAGTCTGCCTTTCAGGCGACCCCGAAAGCGCACTCAATAAAACCAGTGTTTCGATTTCTGAAGTGGGCCCAGTTGGCAAATTGGCGGAGCCGAAAAAACTCCTGTAGGCGTCGAGTATTTCAGCGGCTGTCGGGTACCGGTCCAGCGGCAGCGGCGACTGGGCACGCAGATCAGCTGCCGCAGCAAGAAGAGTATCGACGTCGTCATCGAAAGAAATTCTTCTCTGAATTCCCGTTTTCCCTAGAAGACGGTGATCGAGGCCCAGCGAAACGACAGGAAATTTCATGGTAAGCGGATGCACATGTGCAGACGGAAAGTACTGCGTGCCACTTCTGGCGAGATCGAGTGAAATCCCCTGAAGTACAGGCCCGATACGCCGGAGCAAACGCAATGGACGCCAGAGTTCAAATCCGGGAAACATTTTCTCCCACTGCTTGCCGACTCGTCGCTTTACCTGCGCGTCAGCCATCACGGAGTCACCTCAATCCCGAGTAGGCCGCCATTCAAGCCGCCGCCGGGTCTCGGAAAGGCTTTCAGCGTTCCAATCCGCGTAGCCCCGCCTATGCCCCGATCCCGGCATCACCACGAACTTGCAATCGAAACGATTCCGCGCCTGGCCGAAGACGTACGGACGACTACTTTCAGCCATCCCATTCGAAACTCATGGACCGCGCAGAAGCTCTTCTCGATCGACGCCTTACTCAGGAGTTCGTACACCCTTCATCGATTCCCCAGTGCGTCTCCGATATTCATTCCGAGCCAGGTACAACAGCGTTTCCGCCGACTGGAGCCGCGGAGCGACGAAGACACTGAATTGCCCAGGATCCGAAATTACTTCGTGAGCCGAAGCGCGCCCCGACAGCAAGCATGCACACCTGGCATAGAGAAAGTGGTCTTCGGTCTGATCGAATACGGCTCCACTCGGCAGCTCAATCGGAATGGAGGCCAACGAGCCGAGATTGAGCGCCTCCAGCTCTACAGCAAGATGACCTTGAAACGCAACCAAGCCTTCGAGGTCTAGCGCTCGCAGACGATTCTCGACGTCCGTCAGCGCGGCCTCAACATCGGACCGATCAACTATCGAACAGGATCCTACAACAGTCCAAAAATCGAACGCCATCATTTGCCCCATTCTTCAGCCCCCGGCAACATCGGTTGACTTCGTCTTCCGAGAATCGACTTCCCCGGCGATGCTTTCTGATTGGAAAGCGGAACGCCTTGTCGTCGCAACTCCTCCATACGAAGATGCTCGGCAACGAACACGTCATCCTCGCATCCGCAAACGTGGGTCACCTTCACGTCGTCCAGGCTAGACAGCCGTCCAGAATCCAGATGATCCTGGAGCCGGTTCGTCAGATTCATCGACTTCCCGACATAGGTTTGACCAGGATTGTGCTGATCCGCGAACTCGTAGATTCCCTGGTCTTTGCCGCAGTTGTGAACGAGTACTGGAGCGGTGCCGGCGAATACGTAGTAGGTGTGGATGTCGCTGACCGTGAGATCACGCATCTCACGAGTACCCGTGGTGTTCGCGACCACCATGACGGTGACGTCGCCTTCACCTTCGACCTGCAGGTGGTGGCCGGCCCGCAGGTCCTGAGCGTCAGTCCACTTGCGGTCGGTGGCGTCCCAGAACGGGTGATGCCAGGTGGTTTCCAGTGCTGACTTCTTGCCGTCTTGGTCCTGGACGGTCAGGGTGGTCAGGTCGTGGTCGGTGTTGCGGTGCAACTGGGTGACCGGTTCGGCCTTCGACACTCCGCTGTCCGGGTCGGTGGCTAGGACTTGGTCGCCGACGTTGACGTCCTTGATCGGCCGCTGGCTGCCATCCGCCATCAGTACCCGCGAATCGGGGTCAAAGCTGTGGCGCGCAACACGTCGAGTGCCGGTCTGGCAGCCGACGACTCCACCGGCAGCCGTTTCGACGCCGCTGATGAGGCCGGATTTGCGGGCATCTTTGAGTGCTGTGCCGGTGTTGATGTGGGTTTTGCGTTCGACTTTGCCGAGACCGGGGACCATGCCCAACGCCATGGATCTCGGGTCGATCTTGCCGGTGTTGGCCAGCTGGCTGATGCCGTCGATGGCACCGTTCTCCACCATCTCGGTGGCAACACGGCCGGTCAGACCGGTCGCGGCCTTTCCACCGATCATCGTGGCAGCCTTCGCGAAACCGCCACCACCACCGGTCCCGCTGAGCAGACCGTTCACCGCGCCGGTACCCGCGGATCCGAGAGCGTCGCCCCAGGAGTTGATGTCGCCCTGCAGCGCATCCTTACCCATGTTGATCAACGCACCGGCGCCCGCCATGCAGGCCAGCGCCGCGACACCGGCCGTGACCACACCACACGCTGCACCAGCCGCGATGGTCAGCCCGATCGCACCGATCTCGTAGATGACGTCCTTATGCTCGACCACAAATTTTTTGGTCTTGTTCCAGCCGTCCTTCAGCACGGCGGAAGAGACGCTGCCCACCCGCTTGGCGCCGGATAGGATCGGCCCGGCGCTCTGCTTGATGACTTTGAGTGAGGCTTTGCCGATCTTTTTTGCTTTGTCGATGCCGGAAGCGAGGGTCTTGCTGGCTTTTTTCTTAACTATGGAATAGCCGATTTTGACGTTCCGCTTTAGTTTCGAAACACCGGCGTCGACCTTCTTTTTGAGTGACTTCGCTTTATGTATTGCTGCTTTCTTGAGCTGGTGGTATTTCTGGCTGACCGTGTTCATGCCGGTCTTGAGCTTGGAGCCGAGGTACGAGGTGGAGGCGCTGTAGGCCGATGAGGCCTTGCTGTAGCCGTACGACGCGGCGCTGGAGATGACGCTGACGGTCGCCCGCACCGGAGCGGTAACGACCTTGACGGCCTTCTTCGCCCAGCTCGGCACGCCCCAGTGGCCGGAGGGGTCGGTGACGGTCAGCGGGTTCGCGTCGCCGTACTGGTAGCGGTTGGCGTTGACCGAGTCCGGCACCGGGCTGTTGTTGGCGGTGTCGCGGGTGTCGAACTGGCCGGTGTCGGTGTTGTACCAGCGGGCCATCATGTTGACGCGGTTGGTCGAGTTGTCGGTGTATTCCGACTGGTAGCCGAGGCTGCCGACCAGCGCCCCGCTGGTGGCGATCACCTTGCCGAGCGGGTCGTAGTTGCGTGACCCGGCCAGGGTGGTGCCGGTGGCGGTGAACTGGGCGACGATGTCGTCGTGCAGGTCGGTCCAGGCCAGTTTGGTGCCGGCGCTGGTCGCTTCCGCGACCACTTCGTTGCCTCCGCCCCGCACATAGGTGGAGGTGCCATCGCCGGCCAGATCGTTGTCGGTGCCGGTGTAGGCGAAGCCGGTCTGCATGACCCGGCCCAGACCGTCGTAGCTGTAGGTCTTCGTGCCGCCGCCGTTGTTGTATTTCTGGGTGATGACCTGTCCGAACGCGTCGGCCTTGGTCTGGTTGGCGCCGGAGGAGGACAGGGTGCCGCGGGCGGTGTAGGCGTAGCTGGCGCCGTCGCCGGTCAACAGGCGGTTGCGGGCGTCGTAGGTGAACAGCTTGCTGCCGTTCTGCAGCCGGTTACCGGACTTGTCGTAGGCATAGGCCGTGGTGGCAGTGCCGTTGTTCCACGAGGTGAGCCGGTCGGCGAGGTCGTAGTCGTAGGTGTTGGTGGTAGTCGTGCCGCCGAGGTTGGTGGTCGTCTTCGACGTCAGATCGCCGTTGTCGTTCCACCCGTAGCCGATCTTCGCGATCGTGGTGCCGGCGGTGTTCTTCAGGTCGTCGCCGGTGAGCCGGTGCTGTTTGTCGTAGGTGAAGGTGCGGTAGTTGTTACCCGCCCCGTAGGTGATTTTCGAGAGGGTGTTGAGGTTGGTGTAGGTGTACAGCTGGGTGACGTTTTTGCTGGTGTTGGTCAGCTGGTCGACCCGGCCGGCGCTGTCGTAATGGAAGGCGGTGGTGCCGGCGGCGTCGGCGCGGCTGGCCAGGTCGCCGTCTTCGTCGTAGGTGTAGCTGGTGTTGCCGGACGTGCCGGTGATCGATTTCGGCAGGTTCCGGTCGTCGTAGCTGATCGTGTTGGTGCCGGTGTTGCCGTTGAAGCTGATCAGGCGGCCGTCGAGGTCGTAGCCGAAGGATCGGTCGGTGGTGGTGGCTTCGGCGCCGGTGCCGGCTTGTTTGGTCAGCTGTCCGAGGTCGTCGTAGGTGTTGGTGGTGGTGACGCCGCCGGGTTGGACGAGTTTGGTTGCCCGGGCGGCGATGTCGTAGCTGGTGGTGTAGGTGCGGTCGGCCGGGTTGGGGTAGGCCGTGGTCGCCGGTTCGATCTGCGATTCGGGCAGGCCCCAGGAGTTGTAGGTGGTCCAGAACGCGTTGCCGCGGCCGTCGGTGAACCGGGTCTGGTTGCCTTCGAGGTCGTAGCCGAAGCTGGTGTCGATCGCGGCGGAGCTGTTGATCGGCTGGTGCTCGGCGGTCAGCACCCCGGTCGCGTCGTAGGTGAACGTGGTGCGGGTGTGGCGGGCGTCGGTCGAGGCGATGACGTTGCCGGCTGCGTCGTACTCGCTGGACTGCGACTGCAGGAAGGTGTCGTTCTCGTCGTAGAAGGTGGTGCTCAGCGCTCGTCCGGCGAGGTCGTAGCCGGTGGTGGTGTAGGTGCCGTCGGCAAGTGTGGTCTTGACTGGCCGCGCCCCGCCGTCGTAGGTCGTGGTGGTGACGTTGTGGGCGCCGTCTTCGCTGCTGACGGCGTCGCCGAGTTGGTTGTAGGTCGTCTTTGAGGTGACGCCGCGCGGGGAGGTGACGGTGGTGGACCAGCCGTCGGCCGGGCTCTGCTTGTAGTTGTAGGTGGTGGTGTAGGAGGCGTTGTCCTGCCGGACCGCGTCGGTGATGCTCGCCTGCCGGCCGAGGTAGTCGTAGGTGGTCGAGGTGACCGCACCGGTGGGTGAGGTCATGGACAGCTGGTTGCCGACCTTGTCATAGGTGTACTTGGTGACCGCGCCGTTCACGGCGGTGACCTTGGACAGCCGGTCGAGTTGGTCGTAGTCGAACCAGGTGTTGTTGCCATTCGGGTCGGTGGTGTGGTCGACCTGCCCGGAAGCGGTGTAGTAGGACATCGTCTCCGGGACGATCTCCGTGGTGCCGGGGCCTGGTGGGGTGTAGGCGGGCTGCCGTTCGAGCGTGGCGCGGCCGTCGGCGTCGTAGTAGGTCGCCGACCAGTTACCCAGGGCGTCCTTGGTGTCGGTGACCTCGCCGAAGGTGTTGTAGCCGGTCCAGGACACCGCGTTCGCCTTGACCGCGGCACCCGAGGTGGCGGATTCGGCCATCGCAGCCGGCGCGGTCGTCTTGACCGCGTGCCCGTCCTCGTCGTAAGCGGTGTAGCTGGTGTTGCCGTTCGGGTCGGTCACCGAGGTGACCTCGTCGTCGGCGTCGTAGGTGTAACTGGTGCGGATCACGCCCGCGTCGGCGGCCGGGAAGGTGGCGTTCTTGATGCCCGTGACGTTGCTGCCGGTCAGGGCCTGCTGGTAGAGCTGCACGTCACTGACAGCACCGTTGAAGTAGTCGGAGTGATCGCCGTTCCACAGCCCGGTCCCGAGCACGGTGGGCACCGAGGCGGCGTACGGCTGGGCGGTGGCGCTGGCCTCGGCGGTGTCACCGACATAGAGGGTTCCGGTCTTGCTGGCGGCGTCGTAGACGCCGGTGAGCAGGGTCCAGGTGCCGGTCTGCGGGGTGGAGGTGGAGAGGATCTGTGTCCCGATGGTGCTCGGGTTGACGGTGTCGTAGGCGCCGAGCCGGAATTCCCACCGGTTGCTGGCGGAGTTGTAGCCCAGATCGAAGGCGGTCTGCTTGGTGCCGACACCGGCGACGGCTTGCATGTAGTGCCCGCCGGCGGTCAGTTTGACCCAGGCCGAGACAGTGAAGCTGCGGCCGGTGTCCACGGTCGCGCCGTTGGTCGTCGCGGTGCCGCCGGTGTTGTTGAAGGCCAGGGCGCCGCCGTGCTCAGTGCTCCAGTTCGCGCCGCCGGTGGAGCTCAGGGTAAGCGGGCTGTTGCCGGCGGTGTCGGCCGCGGTGCTGCCGGAGCCGTCGCTCATTTTCCATCGGGCGACCGGGGCGGTCGTGGTCGACCGGTAGGTGAGCTCGGCGAGGGTGCGGCCGGCGTTGTCGTACAGCGTTTCCATCTTCGCCGTCACGGTGCCCGACGCGTCGGTCTGTACGTTGCTGATCGGGTTGTCGTCAGCGTCGAAGGTGACCGACGAGGTGCGCTTGAGGGTGTCCGGGTCAGCGGTCGACGAGGTTTCCCGTCCGGCGGCGTCGTAGACGTGGCTGACCTTCGTCAGGCCGTTGTTGCTGAGCTCGACGAGCGGGTTGCCGGCCTCGTCGTAGGTGGTGTCCTGCACCTGGTAGGTGACGGTATTGCCGTTGGCGTCGGCGCCGACCCGGGTGATCGTCGCTTCCAGACCGTTGTCGGTGTAGGTGTGGTAGGTGACGTTGTTCTCGGCGTCAGTCTCGCTGGCCAACCGGCCGGCCTCGTCGTATTCGTTGTGCTCGAGCCGCAGGTCGGTCGGGTCCTGCGGGTCGTTGGGGTCGCCGGTGAAGTCTTTGAGCCAGACGTCGGTGAGGTTGCCGGTCGCGTCGTAGCTGTTGGTGGTGACGGTTCCGTCAGGGCTGGTCTGTTTGACGATGCGGCCCATGGCGTCGTAGTCGAACCAGGTCTGCGCGCCGCCGGGGGTGGTGGAGCTTTCCTCCTGGCCGAAGTCGTTGTAGGTGTGCTGCTCCGTGCGGGGGTCGTCGCCGCCGGTCGCGTCGCTGGTGGTGACCGCGGTGACGTTGCCGTCGGCGTCGTAGGTGGAGGTGGACACCCGGGTGTGCACGCCACCGGTGATCCGGTTGGTCGTCGACGGGTCGGTCTGGGTGACCTCGCGGCTCATCTTGTCGTAGGTGTGGGTGGTGACCAGTTCGTCCCCGCCGTCGGCGGTGGTTTCGGTTTCGGTCAGCACCTGCCCGAGGCCGTCGTAGGTGAACTTGGTGACCTTGCCGTTGGGTTCGTGGATCTCAGCGACGTCACCGGACTGGAAGTAGACGACCTGCTTGGTCTGCCCGCCCGGGGTGGTCACAGTCTCCGGCAAGCCGTCCGGTGGTGCGCCCCCGTCGACGGCGGCAGTCCAGTGGTCGGTGTAGGTGGTGGCGGTGACCCGGTGCAGTGGGTCGGTGACCGCGGTCAGGTTGCCGTGATCGTCGTAAGTGTTGGTGGTCAGGTACCGGTCGTCGCTCGGCGCCGCACCCGCGGTGGCTGGCGGGGTGGTCCGGGCGTCCCGGGTGGTGAGCAGCAGGTCGTTCTTCGGGTTCGGGGTCAGCGCCTTGCTGGTGGCGTCCGGGAAGTAGCTGAAGTACACCGACGAGCACTTGTTCGCGCTCTGGTCCTGGCAGGTGATCGACTGGATGGTGTTGCCCCGCACGTCCTGCAAGGTCTGGGTCAGGACACCCTTCGGGTCGTACACCATGCTGGCGTAGCCGCCGACGTCGTAGCCGTACTTGGTGGTCTGGCCACGCTCGTCGGTCTGCGCGACCAGCCGATTACCGTTGACCAGGTCGTAGCTGGAAACCTGGGTCCGGTCCTGGTCGCCGTCAGGGCCGGTGTCGGGAGTGTGCACGACGACCTGTTGCACGGGCATGGCGATCGCGGTCGCGACACCACCGATCATCGTCATCGCCACCGACGCGGTCTGCTTCGCCGTGGCGACGTGGTCGGCGACCTGCGCGGCGCTCAGCGCGGACTTGTAGACAGCAGCCTCGGCGATCGAGCCGGGGAACCAGCCGATGTCGGTGCTGCCGTTCCCAGGCCAGCTCGTCCAGCGACCGACGCCGAGGTAGGCGTGCTGGGCGCCGTAGTCGTTGGTGATGGTGGCGGTGGAGGTGCCGACCTGGGCGCCGTCGAGGTAGAGGACCTGGGTGTTGTTGTTGGTGGCAGTCAGTGCGACGTGATGCCATTTGCCGTCGTTGACACTGGCCGAGGTGACCATGTTGGTGACGTTGGTGGTCCAGAAGCTGCCGCGCAGTTTCCCGTTGACGTCGACATACAGCACCGGGGTCCACCCGCCGCCGGTCGGCTCGTCGGTGGCGGCGATCTGCGCGCCGAACAGCACACCACCGGCAGTGTTGCCAGCCGGCATGTTGAACCACATCTCGACCGTCGACGGCCCGGTGCCCGCCGGGATGTCGGTGGGCGGCAGCTCGACATAGGAGCTGCTGCCGTCGAACTTCGCCGCGCTCGCGTCCGGGAACGGCCCGGACACGCCGAGGGTGACGTTGCTGTAGGTGGCGATGCCACCCGAGACCTGGTTGACCGCGTCGGAGACGCCGTCGCCGGGGGCGTCGGCGAAGCGCCAGTAGTCCTGCGGTTTCGCGCCGAGGACCTGCCCGGCGTAGACCGCGCTGCTGCCGGCGATCTTGGGGGTGTCCAGGGTCCAGGCGCCGCCGTTCTCGTCGCCGACCCGGGCGACCCGGCCGGTGACCGCGTCGTAGTCGACCCAGGCGTTGGCGCCGTTGCCGCTGGGCCGGCCCACCCAGTCCAGGACCGGTTGGTCGTTGCGGCCGGTCCAGTTCAGCTGGCCGGCCTGCGCGGCGGTGATCGCCGTGTTGAAGAACGCGACGTCGGAGATCTGGCCGTTGAAGTAGGTGGCCTTGGCCGGCGCTGCCCCGGAGTTGGCGTGATCGGGCCAGCCCCCGCCGACGAACCCGGCGCCGACCGTGACGGTGTCAAGGCTGCGGGAGCTGACGACGGAGATCGTGCCCGCGATCGTGCCGGCCGCGTTGCCGTCGAGATACAGCGTCTGGGAGCTGCCGACGCCGGCCAGCACGACGTGGTGCCAGTTGTTGTCGGTGACGACCGTGTTCGAGTTGATGTTGGCGACGGTGTTGTTCCAGAACTCGCCGCGCAGCTTGCCGTACTTGTCGATGTACAGGGCGGGCACGTAGTCGCCGCTGGTGGTACCGGCGGTGACCTGGTCGTGGCTGTAGCTGAACAGCACCCCACCCGGCGTGGCGGTCTTGAACCACATGCTGACCGACTGGTACTGCCCGCCCGCGATCATGTTGCTCGGCAGCTGCACGAACGAACTTGTGCCGTTGAACCCGGCCGTGGTGGCGGTGCTGCCGTCCAGGTGCGCGCCTTGGCCGAGGGTCACGTTGTTGTAGGCGGCCACGTCCATACCGGCGTTGGCCAGCACGGCACTGTTGGCCATAGTGCCGCCGGCCTCGTCCAATGGCCAGTAGGCCGCTGGGGACAGGTTGAGCACCGAGTTGCGGTACTGGGAGATCCACGACGACCAGTACTGCCAGCACCGGTTTTCGCCGTCGGGCTGGCACACCTGGCCGAGCTGGTCCTCACCGCGATAGGTGTAGGTCCACACGCTGGCGCTGTCCGGGTCGTCCGGGTCGGCCCGGTCGGTGCTCACCGTTTCCACCCGCGGCGCGGACGCGCCGTCGGGCCACGACCACGACAAGCTCAGGTGGCGCCCGGAGGCGCTGGTCATCGTCGTCGGGTTGCCGTCGCCGTCGTAGCCGAGGCTCATGGTGCGGCCGTTGGCGTCGGTGATCGCGGTCAGCCGGAACACTCCTCCGCCCACACCGCGGCCGAACGTGTAGATCGTGGCGTTCTTGTCGGTCAGCGTGTACCCGGTCAGCGTCGAGCCGGACTTGGTTTCCGCGAAGGTGGAGAACCGGCCCGATGGCGGCACGAACGTCCCCGTGGCGGTCCGGCCGAACGCCACCTCCTCGCCGGTCGGGTAGGTCACCCGCACCGACTGGACCGTTCCGGCGGCGTCGGGTATCTGGGTGGCCTTCGCGTCCAGCACACTCGACCAGCCGACCCCGAACGCCGTGTCCCGGCGGGTGTCGAGGCTGTTGTAGGTGCGGGTGATCGCCAGCGACGGCCCGACGGTAGTGACGCTCGCGTCCGTCGCCGACGTCGTGTAATTGCCGATACTCGCGTCGAAGCCCTTGCCGCCGTTCTGCGCCAGCGAGCTGGTCACCGCCGGTTGCGGCACCGACGTGGTGAACGCGTACGTCTCCTGGAACGGGCTGTAGGTCACCCCGTCGAACGTTTTCACCGTGTACAGGTAAGTGGTGTTCCAGTTCAGCTTGCCCGCAGGCACCGTCCAGGACGAGTTCACCGCCGAGGACACCGCGATCGTCGACCCGTCGGTGCCCAGCACGCCAAACGTGAAATTCTGCCCCTTGCCCGGCCAGTTGTCCGAGTCGTGGCCCTTGGCCAACAGTTCCGGCGTCAGGGTCTGCACCACCGCGTTATTCGCCGGATACCGCACATCGACCTGCGGGGCGACGTTGTTGGTGTAGGTCAGCGACAGCCGCGGCTTGTACGTATCGGAGTAGTTCGCCGAGGTGAACTTCTTCCACGCGTTCACGTCGGTCTCCGACGCCGTCAACGCCAGGCCGTAGTTCGGGCTGGTCTGCCGCGCCCACTTGTCGATCACCGAGGCGTCCAGGGTGACGTTGACCCACTTACCCTTCGACCGATCCTTAGCGCTGTTGGTGCAGGCGTCACCCGGATCCGTGACCGTCAGCGAACCGATCGGCGCCGAGTAGGACGGCCCCGCACTGAGCCCGGCGTTGTTTTTCAGACTGTCCACCGTCCACGCCGATGTCGCCGCACGCACGTCGAACGCGCGGCTGACCGTACAGCTGGGCTGCCACGTCAGATACAGCTGCAGCACGGCCTTGCTGACATGCCGGCTGGTAAACCCGTCGCCGGCGAAGCTGTCGAAGTGCATGAACGAACGGGCCTTGACGGTGCCGTCGTACGTGCCGATCGGCAAGTCGTTGCCGTTCTGGTTGGTCGTCGTCGAGTCGTTGTCGACATACACATCGCCGCTGTCGATCGTGGTCGCGGTCGGGTCTACCCGCACCGGATACACCCGGGCAGGATCATCCAGCCACGCCCGATCCGCCGTGACCTTCAGAACGGTGCCACCGTCCTGCTCGGCCAGCCGGTAGGTAACAGCACCCGACTCTGCCGACCCACCGGACCGCAGATCGAACTTCGAATCCTCCATCGAGCCGTGCGGGAACCACGCCACCGCCACACCAGCGGCATTGAGCAGCTCGACCTCGCCGCTGTCGGTCATCCGCGGGGTCAGCCCGTTGAGCGTCAGCGGGAACGTCCACGACGAGGCCGCCTGCGCCGATTTGAGGACCAGCGTCTCCTTGATACCGGAGTCGTAGGTGTGCAGCTCCAGATCGGTGTCCGCCAGGATCGACGGATAGGTCGCCGTCTGACCGTCGACCCGGGCGGTCACCGGCGCGGCACCCTGCAGCGTGTAACCGGCACTCTCGCCGGTCGGCAGTTTCAGATTGGCCAGCAACGACGTTCCCGCCGGCGACGATGTGGTGGGAGCCGACGAGGTCGCCGCGGTCGTCGGGGTCGCCGCAGTCGTCGGGGTGCTCGACGGTGACGCGGCTGCTGACGGTGACGCCGCCCCGGAGACTTCGGGGGCGGCGCCGGGGTTCACCGGCGCTGACGAGGCCGCCTCAGCCGGCGATGTGGTCGCCGCGGCAGCGGCACGTGCGCCCGAGGTCTTCGCAGAAGTGGACGGCTCTGCCGTCGTTGCCGTCGGGGCAGAAGACGGCGTTGCCGTGATGGCGGCCGCGGCAGGAGTAGCCGTCGCCGTGGCCGCGGTCGCGGTCGCGGTCGCGGCGAGCGAGGCGTCGAAGCTGTTCGCCGCGGCGTGCAGTCGGCCGTCCGCCCGCTTCGTCAGATCGCTGTCGATCTTCTGCCAGTCGCCGTTCTTGTCCTGAAAGTTGACCGGATCGGCATACATCGTCGCGGACTGTGACCCGTCGGCGTTGTCGAACACGTCGGTCCGCAGCGATGAGTCGTCCGTTGACCGCTTGCTCGTTTCGGCGTCGAACCCCGGATCCGCTTCGCCTGTCGTGACAGGCTTCTGCGTCGGATCGTGCGGCTGATAGCCCGGCAGGGCGCCCTTCACTGCGGTCACCGGCTTACCGGAGCCCCGGTCCGCGTCGGTGTCGAAGTCCGCGACCGGGCCCGGGCCGTCGGTTTGCTGCGGCAGCTCCAGGTGGCCCCACGCCCATGCCGGACGCTGCGACAGCCACGACCACATCCACGAGAGCGGAAGTTTCGGGTCCTGCACAGCCCCGACCGGGGCCATGAAGGTAAACGCGAAAACCACCGCCGTACCGACAGCGATTCGATTCAACCCACGACGCACAGCCGTTCCTTCCCCCGAAGCTGCGAAGCTCCTGGGAGTTTTCTGGCTGACGTCTGACTTTTACAAGATCACAAACTGGACATGGCCGTTCGGCTGATCAACTACTCACCGGAACGCAGGGCACTCTCCACCAGGCTTTTGACCTGTGCCGAAACCGCGTTCGCGTCAGAGTCGGCTACAACCGAGACGTTGGCCTGCGCCTTTGACCCGCCCACCGAGACAAAGTGGATCTGCGGGAACGACGCCGATGACTGTTCCAGCGCCGCGACCGGACCTGCACCCGCAACGAGAACAAGATCACAATCGCCTTGCGCGAGAGTCGCGAGGTAAGTTGCCGCGTTTTCTGCGGTCTGCCGGCCGTCGACCTCGAGGAAGCTGACCTTGCCGTTCGTGGCCAGCGACGCCTGCTGCATCCCGGCCCACACCGGGGCCGCGGCCGGGTCGGACACACCGGCCGCCGGTGTCAGCAGACACGCCGACGACTGCGTGTACACCCGGGCCCGAAGATCCACGCCGTCATCCGACAACCAGACCACCAGACCCACGACAGCGAGGACCAGCACGAGCGCGCCGCCCGCCAGCCATCGCACACGCCGCGATGGCGGCCACCAATCCCGTGGCGGCCGCGCCGTCTTCATCGAACCCTGCAGTCGCTTATCAACTCGTCCACCCAGCACGGCGCAGAGCGTACCCAGCCTGTCCAGTCCCCCGACCAGGACAAACGGCTAGCCCGTCGGCCAGAAGTCAGCAGAATCACTTAGCTGAACGCCTTCGTCCGAACTCGGGATGACCTGAGCGCAAAGGCACGCCGGTTGCCGAATGTCCGGATCTCGCCAGGTGATCGTTCCGCCTACGCGATGCCAGTCGTCGGCTCCTGCCCTGGGTCAGGATGTCGGCGTCTGCCTGGGCATACCGGCCGCCCATCCCGGGCCTACGAGGATGCCGACCCCCCGAAGGAGGCCTTCGACCGCAGGTCCCAGGCCAGAAATTCAGCGGCAGCCGACCGACACCGTTCCACTCGCTGCGCATCATTGTCAATCATCATCAATACGTCGAATGCGTAGCTTGCCGCTACCATGGCATTTTCGCGGCCAGCTTGCTTCGGATATGCGCGGAATACTTCTGCATAGAGCAAAGGTATGCCTTTACGCAGGGCGGCACGGCACTCCGACCAGAGGTTGCTTCCTGCATTGGTCACGCCTGGCGGCTGGTCTTGCGCTGAAGACAGTTGCGCCAGTAGCGCCAACAGGTGCAGACGCGCCGTCACCGCGAGGTCATCGGCCAATGCGTCTAAACACGCCGATATGACTACGGGTGCCGGTTCATAGAGAACCGTTTCCGAGAAAACATGTCCCTCGAGTGCACCTGCGTCGAATTCTGCGTCGGCCCCGGCAAGCCGCGCGAAGCCCCCCTCGAGATGGCTGGCTTGACGGCCGCAGCCGCACCGCAGCTCAGACCAGGCGTATCGTCCGATCCCAAGATCCGCGCGCCTCACGTCGGCATCGTAGGCGATCCAGCCATAGGCCAATAGGGTGAGCGCCATGACGAGCCGATCCGGCTAGCCATCACCCCTGCCCGCAGCCGCACAGTACTGCTTCCCCGCAGCCCCCGAGGCTGCTGGGCCAGCCTCAGGATCTCTTGCGCGTACCTAACTGCGGCGGGTCCGTGCCGGCGCCAGCGGTCTTCGCACGTTTCGGCTTTTGAGTCATCCGCCCGGGGGGCACTCTTAAGTCACTCGTGCAACCTGACACGCGACGGAGCGTAGCCTCACCGATCCGTCACCGACGCCACGAGCACTGGCCGTAAGTAAGGGATCAAGGTGTGGACGTACGTTCCGGTGAGGTGCGAGTCGTCCTGTCGCACCCGAACACCGCCGACGACCGCGTCGCATACCTGCGGGCCGCAAATGTGGTCATTGAGATCGACCGAGGTGACCTTCGGGGAACCGATTCTCGTTACGGCGTCGACGGCCGGGTCGCGGTATTCCCAATCCGATCTCGGTGCTGAGCACGCCGCATAGTCGGTCGGGTGGGCTTCGAGGCAACGGATCGGGTCGGCGTTCGGATACTTGGCGGGATCAGATTTGTCGCCGCCGGCAGGCGCCGGCGCATCGTTGATCACCAGAGTCTTGATGTTGGCGTCCCGGAGAGTGGCGTAGGCGGCAGCGTAAGCGTCGACGGGCTGAAGACCGCCGGCGTCGGGTGTGAACCAGTCTTTGAATCGGGATCGGTAGCCGAGGTTTGAGGTGACCACCAGGGTCGGCTTCAGCCGGACGATACTGCTCAGGACCTCTTGCTCCCAGTCGGCGCAGCGGGCGAACTGGGGCGTGAACATTCGGCGCGGCCACGCCGCGAATGGGCAGCCGGTGGCGTAGTAGGTGATGAGATGCCAGTGCTCGGCCTCCGCGACCGTCGACAAGGCCTCGAGCCATTGCAAGGCGTGGGAGTTGCCCGTCAACACCACCGACACCGGTGACGACACATCTCCGGCATCGCACCGTACGAGCACCCACTCACGGTCGGTGCTGTTGCACTCTCGAGAGTTGAGTCCCGGCTTGTCCTGCGAGATGGCACCGATCTGCCAGGTCGATGATTTCGGAACATACGCACCTTGCAGGGAACGATCACAGGTCGAGCCCCGATCGAGTACGGCGGCGCCGAAGCACCCTTCCGCGCTCGCCACCTGCGCCACGAGTTGACGCTGGTAGCGGTCCTGACGGTGGTTCACCACCCCACTCCAAGTCGCGGCAACAGCAATCACGACCGCCATCCCCGCCGCGCCCATCGCGTACGTCGGCACAAGGCGACGCCACCACGCCACATTCCGTACCGGATCCTCGAGGTACCGCTTCGTCAGCGCCGCCAGCACCAGCGTGGCGACGATGATCGCCGTGTCGTCCTTCCAGCCCCGCGCCGAGTGCAGCGCCGCCGGCTCGATCACCAGCAGCGGCCAGTGCCACAGATAGGTGGAGTAGGAGTGGTCCCCCAGCCACCGCAGTCCCCGAACCGGATACCAGGCCAGCGGGGCGTTCGCCGCGATCACCAGCAACGCTCCCGTGACGGGCACGACCGCTCGCCAGCCCGGGATCGCCGTATCGCCGCTGAATTGCAGCACTGCGGCCATCATCAGCAGCCAACCCGCATACGCCGCAGGCACCCGGGCCCGTCTACCCCACAGCGTCGCCAGCATTCCCGCGATCACCGGAGAGGCCACGGCCAGCAGACCGCCGGCACCGAGTTCCCACACCCGGGTCGTAGACACGAAATACGCCGACGCCGGCGTAGTACGCGTGTAGGTAACGGACCACCACAGCGACGCACCGACCACGACGAGCAGACCCGAGAAGTAAAGCCACCGCCGGTCCCGAAGCCGCCACCCCACCCAGGTCAGCACCAGGATGAACACCGGCCACACGAGATAGAACTGCTCCTCCACCGAAAGCGACCAGTAATGCTGCACCGGGGAAGCCGGCTTCCCGGCTCCGAAATAGTCGACCGAATCGCCGGCAAGCTGCCAGTTGATCCAATAAGTCGCGGCCGCTCGAATCTGACGCGCGGTATCCGCCCACTGTGTTTCCGGAAGCCACCACCACGCCGCCACCGCGGTCGCCACTAAGACGGCCAATGACGCCGGCAACAGCCGCCGCACCCGCCGGGCCCAGAAGTCCAGCAGGCCGCGCAGGTTGGTGGGGACATGCCCCAACAGGTGCGAGGTGATGAGAAACCCGGAAATGACAAAGAAGATATCTACACCGAGAAAACCGCCGGACAACGGCCCGGACGGCCACAGGTGTCCGCACACCACCACACCCACTGCGAATGCCCGCAATGCCTGAATATCGAGCCGGACATCCCGATCACGGATGGGACTGGACATTCGTGAACTCCCTGGTCAAGCATGATCGGCTAGGCGCCGAAAGATGCTATACACCGCAAGATCATCTTGCAAAGTGACCGAGATCATTCATCCAGGCTTTGAGCTATTTTGATGTCTTTGTTTGCCCGGGGACGTAACCGTCATCCCGCACGTCACGTTTCGCATGCCATGTATTGCATGTCACGTTTCGCACGTGTTCAATTGTGGCGCATGTACCCACTTTTATGGGACCTCTGATCAAAGCAGGAGAAACTCAACCAGCTCTTGGATGGAATCTGGTATCCACGGGGTTAGCCGGGTGGCCGGAGTGAACGCGCCGGTCGACCACCCTCAGCCGACCTGAAGCCAGAGACGGCGCTCCGACCACGGGGGCGCTGAACCTACCGCTGGCCCTACACCGAGTCCTTCACGCGGACGTCGACCGCAGCGGCCGTCAATACGGCAAGCAAGACAGTGACGAGGTAGTCACCATCACCGATCAGAACGTTAAGAGTTCGTCCGTGCTGAGCTGCCGGTGTGGACCGCCCGCCGCGAGGAACGCCGGAGCGCAGCGACCTCGCCCATGGGTCCTCCGAATCGAAGGACACTTGGCCCGCGTTCGCCGACAACATGGGGCTGGCCGGCATCCGCCCGAGTGGTTGACCTATTCAGGGCGTGATGAGTGCGCCGAGTGCCCGGCACAGGGCGTCGGTGTCGGTGATGGCTTGCCGGCAGTGCTCCTCGGTGATTGTCAGTCGCTGACCGACTCGGGTCGTACTCGACGGCACTTTGTTCAGGAACTTGTCGTCGACCAGCCCGTCGTTGTGGGTGAACACGTGCCGGGTCGCCCAGAACTCGATCAAGCGCTGCCACCGCTGCCCGTCGATCACGGTCCGCAGGTCCGTGTAGCCCGCGGCGACGAACAGGTCGGCCGTGTCGTTCAGCTGGAATATGTTGCCTTTACCTCGTAGCCGCTGCTCGGCGTCCGTGACCGCGCCGCGGAACACTCCTGAGCCGAGTGCTTCCACCACCCCGACGAGATTCTCGAGGGTGTCCACCCACAGTCGGCTAAAGACACCCTGCTCCCGCAGGCTGGCCGCGGTCTGCTGCGGCAGTTGCGCCAGACCGTCCAGACGGGCGGTCTCCGCAGCGATACGCCGTTGTGAAGCGGCAGGCGCCGGCCGGGCACGGCATCCGGGCCAGGATGAGCATCGCCGTTCCCGGGGTAGAGAGGGCACCTAATCCGGTCGAACCTCGTGAGTGTAGAACGTGGAAATCCCGACGGGGTCCGTCCGCTGTTGGTGGCGGTAGGCCGACCGTGAGGAAGGCCCCACTCCCCGGCTGGAACAGGACGACCCGAGAAGCGAACGCCGGTGGCCGAAAAGGCGACAGGAACCCGAGAGTCGAATCGCTGGCCCTTCTTCTACCAGGGATTCTCGGATAACTGGCCGGATACCGGGGCCTGGTGCCGGCTGCGGCAAGCAGGCTGACGCGGATCAGGTGAGCCCGTGAAAGAGATGATAACGACGAGGCTAGAACCGAAGGACAAGTTGGACATCGCTGTGACTTCGGGCGTGGTGGTGAACGGACCGGAGGACGTCCTCGACTGGCACGCGATCGACTGGGGCGAGCCGCCGCTGAGACCGACTTCGAAATCTGCGCCGGGGCTTCTTGTTCGCTCGGGCAAGCCATCGGAAGCTGGGGGTGACCGATAGCCGACGATTACAAGTAGTGACAGGTCCAATCCTCTTCGATATTATTTTTGTGACCCAGATCCTAGACAACGGGATAAAACGTGCGTTTGCAGCTCCGAGTGGAAGCGGATCCGGACGAGGTTGAGTCCCTGCGAGAGTGGATGGCAGCGGACCCGGAGATCCAGCGTGGCGGCGATCTACGCTACGGCCGTGCCACAGATCCGGCCCACCAAGGAGTCGACATTGAGGTCCTGTCCCTCGCCATCACCAGCACACTAACCACCGGCAATCTGATCATCCAGGTTCTCAATTGGCGTCGCACCCGGCCGAACCCTCCGGCGATCACCGTCTCCCAGGACCGTCCCGACGGCACAGTCGTAAAGATCGAGACGTCCGACCCCGCCGCCGCAGCCGAGGTTGCCCGCAGGCTGAACAACGGCTGATCCGGACGATGGATGTCGCGAACCCGGCGAGCTCGCGCGCCGTGCTGATCGGCTCGTCGGCCTACCGCTGGCTGACGCCGCTGCCGTCCGTTCGCGCCAATCTGGAGGACCTACGTCGGGCGCTGACCGATGAGGACATCTGGGGACTGCCGCCAGCGAATGTTATGACGATCGCGGACGCGACGGACCGGGTCGCGGTCTACGAGACCTTACGCGAGGCCGCGGGCGCTGCCGGAACGGACGGCCTTCTGCTCTTCTACTACGCCGGGCACGGCCTGATCCACGGCGGCGATCTCATCCTAGGCCTGCCAGGCACGGACCCCCAGCACCCGGACGAGCAAGCACTGGCGTACGCCACGCTGCGCGATGCCACCCGGCTGAGCCGTTCGCCGCGCCGGGTCCTCATTCTCGATTGCTGCTTCGCCGGGCGTGCCGGGACGGCCGAAATGTCGGCTGCCGACGCCCTGCGCCGACTTGCGCATTCCGACACCGAGCAGGCCTGCCTGCTGCTCGCAGCTGGCGCTAACCGGCCGGCCAGCGCTCCCGCGGGGGACCGTAACACCGCGTTCACCGGCGCCCTGCTGGACCTTCTGACCATGGGCTCGGAACTCAGCGACCCGGTGCTCACCGTTCAGACCGTCGCCGACGAGGTGGACCGGCACCTACTCGCCAGCGGCCGTGAGCGACCGGAGTTGCGGCTGAGTAACCGGGCCGGCGACATCCCGCTCGCCCGCAACATCCGTATCCGGCGGCGGAACCTTACGGGATCGGTGCTGGAGGCAAGCAAAGAGGTCACCGACCCCGAGCTGCGCGGCGGCCGGATGCTCGTGCTGCGACACGACGACACCGGGGCGATCGGTGTACGCCTCAACCGCCCGGGCGACCCGCTTCCTGAGGCGCTGCACGGCTGGCGCACGAAGATCACCGCACCCAAGCGACTCTTCGACGGCGGCCCTATAGCGCGCGACGCGTTCATCGCCCTCGTGCGGCTTCGGGCCGGCGCTGACCAGCCGATCCGGTTCACCGCGGTCAAGGGCAACCTGGGCTCACTGCCGCTCAGCGACGCGCAACCCTCGGTCCGCGACTGCGTGGCCGATCTGCGAATCTTTGTCGGCTATCTGGGCTGGGGACCCGGCGGACTAGAACAGCTAATCAACGACGGCATTCTCAACGTCGCCGACGTCTCCGCACCGAGGGTGACATTCGCCAGGGACGGTGCGCCATGACCGGGGACCCCGCGATCGACGATGTGCAGGCTCGTATGGTGCGCCTGCTGGTCGAGTGCGAGGAGAACGGCGAGCACATCACGCTGGTAATCGGTTCGGGGTTGGACGACCAGCACGTTCCTCGGGTGTCCGACGTCATCCGGCTGGCCGACCGCTTCGCCGACGGGCGCAATGATGACGGCGACCTGCAGCTTGCGCTGCGCAAAGCCCGCGAGGACTGTGCTGACCCCTCGCCAGCGGCCCTGTACGCGCAGTACCGGCAGGTGCTAGCAGGCTTCCTGTCGAGCGACGAGTTCGACGCCATCGCCCAGCAGGCCGTCCTGCAGCAGTACCGTCCGCCGGACCTGTACGCCACGGCGCTCGGTCGCCGCGGCCTCTGGCAGCCGATGACACTACGGGTCGGTGAGGAATTGGAGAACGACCGGGAGTCGTGGCGGATGCCGCCGTCGGTGCGGGCCCTCGGCGCGCTGCTGGCCAGTCATCCGGACCTGTTCTGTCAGTACGTGCTGACGACGAACGTCGACCCCCTGCTAGAGATTGCGATCCGGCGAGCCGGAGGGCGCGCGGAGAGCCGCCTGCTAGGCGACATCGAACCCGCCCACGCCGACACGACCATCGTGTGTCACCTACACGGCTTCTGGCGTCCCCTGCCGCTGTCGCCGACCGTGCGGCTCAGCGACACCCTCGACGACGCTGTTGTGCAGCGCATCGGCGTGGCGGCATCCGGAGTGCTCGATGGCGACCTGGTGTGTGTGCTCGGCGTGGGTGACCGGTCCGGGACCGTTCGCGCTGCGATCGAGGCCATACCCGACCCCGTACCGGTGATCTGGGTGTCGCACGGCCTGGCAGCACCACCGGCTCTAGACGAACGCATTCCGGTAAGTCACATATTCCCGGTCGACAACTCCCGCCTACTGCCCGCGCTAGCCCGCCGGCTCGGTGTGGCTGTGCCGAGCGAACCGACCCGCAACGTCCAGGTGCGCCATCCGGCATGGGAGCGGTTGTTCGTGTCCCAACCGGACAGCGAGCCGCCGGCCGACCCGCCCGGCCTGCTGCGTGAGATGGAACGCCGCTTCGCCTGGCGAGTGGAATGGGCGGAGCCCGGTCCGCAGGACGTCCAGCCCGCCGTCGTCTTCTGGCCGGTCCGGCTGCGCCGGCGCACCTCGGTGATTCACATGGTGCAGGCGTTCGCGGCCGGCGCGCTCGCTACGCGGCGCGCCCGCGTCGTCGTTGCCCTCGAAGACCTGAGCATCTCGGTCGCCGAGGAACCGCGACGGTCCTTCGAGGCAGACCTGATCCGGTGGATCCGGTACGTCGCACCGGAAGCTCATGTGCGGGTCCAGTCCCTAGCCGCGTTTGTCGGCACGACGACCACCGCAGGGAGCAATACTGTCGAACTTCCGAACGGCGAGGCGCTGCTACGCCCGACCGATCCCTGGCGAGTGGCCCGCGACTTCTACGGCCGGCCGGTGTCGCTATACACGGCGCTGGCCGCAGTCAAGGCGCTACCGCACCTGGCACCGTACGAGCTAGACGACCAGGCAGGGAAGATCGTACAAGACCTGCAGCGGCACAACGCAGACCGGTTGCTGACCCCAACCACAATGTGGGCGTATCTGCACTATCTACTCCGGGAGAACCCCACCAGTTCGCTCATCACCCTCGGCGGACGCGACGAAGGCCTGTTCTGGGAGCAATGGCGCCAGATCTACGGCTTCGGCATCAGCCAGCTGTACAACCCAAGGATCAAGAGCCTCAACCACGAGTCGGGCATGGTGCGCTGGAACTCGGCGGAGGAACTGGCCAACCAGCTGCATCGGTTCCGGGAACTAGACTACTGGGACGACGAGGGGCGCTATATCCACTGGCTGTTCCAGAACGCAGTGTTGCTGCCGACGTACCTGACCAGCCGCCCGCTTCCGTCAGTGGGCGGCTACGTCATCGATTCGTGGGCCGCCTTCGCTGCGGCGCTCGACGATGGCGAACCGGTCTTCGAAATGCTGGCACATCGCGCCACTGAGCTGTACCAAGGAGTCTCTGCCGGGTAGCTTTCAGCTGCGTGGCCGGGTGCGATGTTGCACGTTGCCGTTTACCGTCACGGGATGGCTGAGAGCATGCCGAGCGTTGCCGACCGCCCGATTCGCGACGTATCCAAGGACAACGACGTATGCGCAGCTATCCTCGACCGGTCGCTCATCGCCTACATCGCCGGTGCGCGGTCGCTCGCTGAGTACGGTCTCTGGCTGACTGGCGACGCTAACACCCGCTGCCGCATCGCGTCGCGACTGTTAGCGACCCGCCGAGTCATTGCCGTGTTCCGCGCCGAGAACCGCTTGGCCATGGCCGAGCCGTGGCTACGGGAGGCCGGCGCTGCTGGCGACATCCCGGCTCGCGTGATCCGCGACAAGGGCGATGACGAGGCAATCGGCGCCATGGTTGCGGACGCCGCAAGCGAGTGGCTCAGACAGCGACAGAGTCGATAGCCAGATCACAGTGTCGTTGTGTCGCCAGGCCCGCACGGCAAGCCTGGGCCGCCCCGGCACTGTCGACCAACTGCGACGTCACCTGCGCCAGTCGCCGAATCTGTCGGTCAAGGGCTGGAACCTGGAAGGCATCAACACAGAGCCCTGATCGGCGTCTCGTTCGTTGACTGTGAACTGGCGATGGCCCACTTCGCCGGCGCAGAGATGTCCACCGCCCGCTTCGTCGGCTGCAACCTCTACGGCGCCACATTCGACGAGGCGATGTGCCGTTCCAGGAAGCGAAGTGAGCGCGGCTGGCGAACCGGGTGATATCACCGATGTCGCCGAGCAGCCGGGCGGCACCGGACGGTCCGATCCCGTGCAGTTGCTGCAGGCGGCTGCTGGTGCTGGCGACCAGGTCCTTCAGTTCCTTCTTCGTGGCTAACGTACTCACGGGGGGATCTGGCTGATCGGGCTTGTCTTTCGAGGCCTCTGCGCAACGGCTGGCCGGCGCTGTGTAATGCTACGAACCGGCCAACATGTCGGAGCACTGCCAGATAAGGGTCCGTAGGCGCCGTACGACCGGCCGCTCGCCGAGCATTGGCTCCAGCACCGCAGACACGTCGCGGTAGTTCTGCAGAAGCTCCGGACCGGTCCGCGCACTTCGCTCAAACATCGCCGGGCCGAACCGGACCAGGTCGTCGATCAGGGACTGCAGACTGCAGACTTTGTCCGCCGCGATGACCAGCAACGATCCCTTGGCGAACCCGGCCATCCGGTCTAGGTGGACACGTTTGCGTTCCTCCCAACTCAGCGATGCCCGCTGCATTGCATCGGCGTCGGTGCAGTCATCGACGACGCGGTAAACCTGTTCGCCGAACCGCTGTCGGAGCTCGGTACGGCTGGTATCGGTGTCCTCCAGCACGTCGTGGAGGAGGGCAGCAATGCCCAAATGTTCGTCACCGCCCTCCTCCAACACCACCGCACACGTCGCCAACAGATGCGAAACGTACGGGGTGGCGGTGTTGTGGCGGCGCTGATGCGCATGGCGGCGGGAGGCGAAGGCGAGAGCAGCGTCGAAGGTCTCGGACAGCACTGTCATCGGCCCCTTCTGGCAGTTATGTCCCAGACACGAACGAAGCCGCGTGGTCGACCTGCCGGGCAACCTCGAGGCGGCTGAGGTGCCGCCCGAACTGCAAGCCGCCGCGCGGCGCCGGGTCGGATGGCCGGTAGTAGACGTGGGAGGTGACTCGTTCTCGAGGCCCCCGCAGAACCAATGTCGCACACGCCTGCCGCCGGCTGGTGATTGCCCGGTGCACCACGATGGAGGAGGTAGTGTAGTGCCCCACCATCGCGTTGCGCCTCTCAACGTTGACGCACTTCAGGCCGACGGTGCCGCGCCGTGCCACGGCGGCGATGCGCCCGGCGATGAACGGCCGGTAGGCGTACCGGGCCCAACGTTCGTCGGCGGGGTTGTTCGTCTCCTCGAATTCGTCGAAGTGCTGGTCGCCCCCGAGCAGTAGTGAGGTAAAGCGGAATCGGTGGTCGTGGGGCCGGGACACGTCGTCGGCTGCTCCTGGATCCGCCGGCCAATAGTGCAGCGTCAACCGCGCCGATGGATGCTCGGCCACCACGATCTTGGTAAAGCCGTTGACGTGACGATAGGGCTTACCCGCCGGATACCTCCCGGCTCGCAGCTCGTCCGCCAGGCTGCCCAACAGCGCGGTGATCTCTGACGGCGTGTAGCGGACAAAGGCAGCGAGCAGCTCGTCATAACTGGCCGTCGCCGGCGCGTGGTTCACCGAACCGGGGAGAATATCTATGTTGGTCACTGAAACTCCGTTTTGTACCATACATACATCTTGGCATGATAAATCCGTGTAACCTGTTACAGCGGGGATAACGGCGAGGACCCGCTAACGACCGGTCGGATTTCCGACACGGCTTGCTCTGCATTTCTCTGCGAGCACCGGCGTGGGCCTGCTTCATTTGTCGCTTCCGAGTGCGAGCGAAGCCAACTTAGTGGAATGGGTCTTGTCGGCACACCCCATCGAGACTGCAGTTGCGTCACGACGCGACAGGCCGGACAACGGCTGGACACCCGCCCGATCGTTGGCTTAGTCACGATGGGTCAGAATCACCCGCGAAACGGTCGCCTTGGCGGATTCGGGCAGCAAGGCGACCAAGGCCAGCATCATGGACATGGCGAAGGCGTGGCCCTGTTTGGTGACCAGATTGCGGTAGATGCTGGTGGCTACGGCCTCGAACGGGTCAGTGACCGGTGGCCGTTCCCGGATTCCCGCCCGTACCCCGCTCAGCACTGCCGGGAGCCGATCAGCGCTCATCCACGGCTGCGTCAGGCACCGATTCAGGAGGACTTGCAGGTTGGCGCCGGCTCCGTCGTCGTCTGCGGTGATGCGGACCAGGCCGATGGCGGTCGCGGACACCCAGCCCTGGATCTGCTCCGGTCCGGCGGTCGCGGCGTGCGTCAGCATGGCGAGCAGGAACTCGATCACCGCGTCCGGGTCGGCCCAGGTCGCGGGCCGGGTCAGCGCGAACGCCACTCCACGCGGCACTTGTCCGTCGATTGCTGCGGCAAGATCGAACGTGTCCCGGTCGAATCCGAGGTCGGTGAAGTAGTTGGTGAGCAGGACCGCCTCGGCCGCTGCTCGGAGCTCACGGGGGATCTGTCCCTGGCTCTGGAGGTGCCGGATGAGGTCGATCGTGCCGAAGGTCGGGACGCCCATTTCGGCAGCGACTGAACGCAGACGATGGTCGTCGCACCAGAATGTGGTGCCTTGAGCGGCCGCCATGTCGAGCGATGACAGCCACTCGAATCGCTGGTCGGTATCGGGGAATTTCGTCAACCGTGGCCATGGCCGGCGTGTTGCTTGACGCAGGATCGAGCAGACCAGCGTGGACTGCTCGGCAAGTGCGTCGGCGGTGGCCTCCTCGATTGTCGTGATGGTCGGGCGCTGCTCGACGGGATCCCAGCCGGTCGACATGGTCGAGCGCATGCCGAGTGACTCTTGTCCCCGGATCGCGTCGTGGTAGGCGTCGTCGGTGGCACGGACCTGTCCGAAGCCAGAGAGCAATTGCGAGCGCAGCTGCGGTTCGAGCAGAGCCAGCGTGTGAGCTGCGGTGATGTCGATAACGACGGCGCCGTTCAGGGCGGTCTCTGCTGCGGCCCTGCCGTGTGCCTCTGCCGCCGGGGAATGAGCGTTGACGAAGCCTGCGCCGCGTTTGAGCGATGCCTCGGTGTAGGAGGAGCCGTAGGCGGTGGCGACAAAGCCCAGCGGCAAGTTGGCGCGGTCGAGCTGCTTGACCGCCTCGCTGATAGATTCGTAACGCGCGCGGCTGGTCGACGCGAGCGAGCCGAGCGGATCCTTCTCAGAGATCGTCACCTTACGAAACACCGTGCTGTCGGGGAAGCGCTCGGCATAATCGGACATCGCGGTGTGCAGCGCGGCGAGGTCCTCATCGGTCGTCGACAACTCCTGCCGTTGCAGACCGAAGAAGATCTGGGCGATGAAGACCCCCATCAACTGCTCGTCGTCCGGCCATCGAGCCATCGTGGACAGCCCGCGGGACACAAACTGAGTGCTGGTGTCGAACCGAGCGACCAGGCCGATCCAGGTGCGGGCGTCGTGCCGGTCACGAGGGGCGAAAGGGTCGCCGTCAGGGGTGAGGGCGTTCCACGCACCCTCTCTGTCATTGCGGCGGACCAAGGCGTGCACGAGCGCCCAACGGGCACTTGCGGCGTTGGGGTCGAGCGTCACCAGGTTGCGGGCCTGTTCGATCGCGAGATCCCACTGACCGTCGGCGACGTGAATTTGGAAGATCAACGCGCGGGTGTCGAATTGGCCGGCCCACTCCGGGCCTCCCATGGTTAGCGCGCGTTCGGCGGCCCGAGTCGCTGCTTCGAGCTCTCCTGCGGCCCGCAGGTGGTTTGCCGAAGTGAGCATCAAGCCCGGTTCGCTCCACCGGTGTGCGCTGTCGTTGAGCACTTCAGCGGCCAGCAGGTGCTTCCCGTCGTGCCCGTATCGTTCGGCGAGTAACACCGCGAGTGCCAGGTGTTCGGTGGCGCCGGCGCGCAGGGCTTCGATGGTTCCGCCGCCGGCACCCATGGCGCGGTGAATGGTCTTGATTTCGTCGACCATCCGCGGGTGCTGCTGTTGCATCTTGGAGAGATCCGGGAGATCACCTCCGGTGTGGGCCAGCCCGCGGACCGCCATGAGGAAGTCGGTGTCGGTCTCCGCGACGTCCAAAGCGGCCTGCCACGCCGCGGCGGCGAGCGGGTTCTCGGCGGTGCCGGTCAGCGCCACGGCTTCGACGAGCGCCGCGACGAAGGGATTGCCAAGTTCGGCGGCCAACGTGCGGGCCTCGTCGTGCTGGCCGGTCACGGCGAGCAGTTCCGCCTTCTCCCTACGCAGCCGGGGATCAGCGGCCTCGTGCGGCCAGGCCTCACCCTCGGGTGCCAACTCGATGAGCACCCGCGCTTGCCTCACTTTGCCGACGAGCGTGCGCGCCGTGACCGCGACGACGGTCGCCTCGACGCTGTCGCCGTGCCACGATCGTCGGGCGTTGCGCACCTTGATCGCCAGCGCGGCGGCCTGTTCGGTATCGGCCAGCCGATTAACGGTCTCCCCGTATTGAGCGCGGTAAAGCAGCAGCTCAGCGGCGTAAAGCGCCCTCCCGCTGGCACCCTCGATGTCGGCGGCCTCGAGCGCGTACTTGATCCCCAAGTTTAGGTTGTTCGCTTGGGCATGCAGCCGCGCAAGCAGCTGCAGCCGCATCACCTCGTCCGCGTTCGACGACGTCTGCCACCCTGCCAGGACGTCGATGGCCAGATCCCACTTCTGGCGGTGAACGAGCAGCAAGGCATGTGCAAACACATGCTCGTCGGCCGCACCGGCGAGGAGCTCGTCGACCTCGGCGACGGCCTCCTCGGGCAGCGCCGTCGCCTGCCGGGCCTTCCAATAGCCGGCCGGATAGGCACCACGCTGCACGGCGACGGCGAACAGTCGCGCCGCCGTAGGGTTCTGGCCGTAATCGGAGGCCAATTCGGCCAGCCAGCAGACCACCTCCACAGGTGCCTGAGAGAACCAGTCCGGCGGCTGATCGCCCCACTGCCGAAGGACAGCGCCACGGTCATCAGCCGTGACGATGCTCTGCACCAACTGCTCCACGACCGGCCACGAGTCACGGATCTCAATGGCCCGATCACGGCGCCACGGCCGGAGCATGCGCACCTGGTCGTCGAACGCCCGGGCGGTCGACATCCTGCTCAGAATGGAGCGGTTGCCGTCCTCCACCACCGTGCGGGTGGTGGACGCCTCGGCGCGCGCGTGTTCGATCTGCCGGGCCACTTGCTGCTCGCTATCCACCGAGTCAAGATGACGGGAGATCAGCCGGGCGCCGATCAGACAGATCACGGCTATGGGGACGAGCACGCCCAGCTTGAGGGTGACGTTGCTCGTGAACAGATTGAGCACCACGGCGACGACCGCCTCGCACGCCGTGGTGACCACGATCGCGACCGCCCACAGGCCAACTCTTGGGCCGCGACCCCTGTTCGGGTGGGCAGGGCTTCCGCCCGGCGGCAAGCCAGCCCCCGGGTCGGGGGTGGCAGGCCGGCCAAATCTCCACGACATGCAGGTTGCTCGCCTTCAATTCGTCGCCCCGCCCACGATCCGGCATCTGGACGGACAGCGGCGCCGCACCGACTGTAGGCGCCGGTGGAGTGGCTCGGCGGCAGCCGGGGCGAGGGGCGATTCGGGTGGGCCGCTGGCCCGGTCACCGACCGAGGCGTCTTGCGGCCGTTCAAGGTCTGCGCCGGCGTACGGGGAAGCGCGGCGCGGCCGACGAGGGCTGGTACGTAGAAGGCGGTGGGCTCGGCCAACTCGTTGGTGCGATCGGCCGCTAGTCCGCGAGATAGTCGTGGACACAATGCGCTTCGCCTACTGAGTGCCGTTGCAGAAACAAGACAGCGAACGAACAATCCGGGAAGAGTAGCAAGCGTATTACCGATGGTTCACGATTTCCCGGCAGCTTTGCCGCAGTTCGACGGAAACGGGGACGATCCGGTCGGTTCGCGATACGGCCGGCCCATAACCCGGTCTGAGTCAGCGTGACCTCTCCAAATCCGTGGTTGCGGCGTCTGCCGTCCTGGCGTCGCCGAGATGGAGCGCGGGAGTACCGACCTGGAAGCGTCCGCGGTAAGGCTCGCAGAAAGCCGGTTCGCGCCGCACCGGCACTGCGCCAGCCTCGAGGTCCTTGTTCAGACCTCCGCCAACGTGATCATCAAACTTGCAAACGAAAACGAGGCTCTCGCGCGGCGCCCGGCCGAGAGAACATCATGCTCTTCAAACGGCCAGTTAGCGCAGAGTTTCAACACCTTCGGTCTAACTATGAGGTTTAGGACATTTTCGGTGTAATTCGGAAGTATATGTTCGGCTGGTGAGGCCTACTGGTGACCACTTTTACACCGACTCGTCCGCAGAACGCAACAACGCTGTGGCAGTGTTCGGCTACCTCGATGAGGGTATCGCCTGCTGGACTCCTACCCCGAGCGCAGCGACCACGCCGTTGTTCCGGCTGGTGCATCCGGCCGCGGGTGATCACTTCTACACCACCTCAGCAGCTGAACGTGACAACGCGGTTGCCGCTATTGGGTTCATCGACGAAGGCGTCGCGTGTCACGTCTTCGCCGATGCGCAGGCCGGAACGGTCCCGCTACTACGGCTGTTCCACCCGGGGTCGAAGGACCACTTCTATACGACCTCGCAGGCCGAGCGCACGTTCGCGATCAGCGCGGCCGGCTACATCGACGAAGGTGTCGCCTGCCACGTCTATGACAGTGCCGGGCAAGACCGCGCGCCGTTGTTCCGTGCCTATAAGCGCTACGGCGCGATGGTGGGCCTGCATCTGATCTTGGTGCAGGACTACGCCGATGAGGGCACGGCCTGCCATGTCTTCGCCGCCCCGGCGCCGAACACCACGCCCTTGTTCCGGCTGGTGCATCCGGCCGCGGGTGATCACTTCTACACCACCTCAGCGGCTGAACGTGACAACGCGGTTGCCGCTATTGGGTTCATCGACGAAGGCGTCGCGTGTCACGTCTTCGCCGATGCGCAGGCCGGAACGGTCCCGCTACTACGGCTGTTCCACCCGGGGTCGAAGGACCACTTCTACACCACCTCGGAAGCCGAACGCGATTACGCGGTCAATGCCGCCGGCTACACCTTCGAGGGCATCGCCTGCCATGTCTTCGCCGACCCGCAAGCCGGGACAACACCGCTGTACCGGCTCTACCTGCACCCTCGCGACCACTTCTATACGACCTCGTCCAGTGAGCGGGACAACGCCCTGGTTAACCTGGGACCGAACGTGCCCCTGGACACCGCGGTGCAGGCCATGCAAGAGGTCTATGACACCGTCGGGATCAAGGTACAGATCAAATCTGTCCGCCGACGGAGCTTGCCTGCTCTCGTGGACCTCGACGTGGGCGCCTGTAGCCAAGGCCTCGTCACTACCGAGCAGGCGCAGCTCTACGCCGAGCGTGACGGCATGCAACCGACCGACATCGCGGTCTTCTTCGTCCGATCCACGATCCCACCGTTGAACGGGTGCGCGGCTCATCCCGGCGGCCAGCCGGGCGCGGCGATCGCGGCTGGGGCAACGCGCTGGACGCTCGGCCACGAGGTCGGGCATGTGCTCGGCCTCGACCACGTGAACAACAACAATCAGTTGATGACCGGCAACGGCACCGGCAGGATCGCCAACCCGCCTCCGGACCTCACACCGGCTGAAGGTGCGACCATGGACCAAAGCGCCCTGACCATCGACATCTAGGAGCAGCGATGCCCGTCGACATGAACGACGTTCGCGCCGCCCTCGAGCGGGACGAACCCGACTACCGCCAAGCCCAGCAGCTGGGCTCGGAGGCCCTGCCTCACCTGGCCGCCCTGGTCCGCGGGGACGACCCGATGCTCGCCGCCAAAGCGGTCTATCTCGCCAGCCTCCTCGGGCACGAAGCCGTCAAAGTCGTCGCCGACGCGGCGAGCCATCCCGACCCGACCGTTCGCGTCGCCGCAGCCGCGGCCACGCGGCACCTGCCCGCTCCCGCGGTGACCGACATCGTCATCGGGCTCACGGCTGACGCCGACAGCGGGGTCGCCCGGGTGGCCCTGAAGTCTGTGCCCGAACACCCCTCAGTGGAACTACGCGGACAGCTGCAAGACCTGCAGCGCACGAGCAAGAACCCCGATGTGCGGGAGCTCGCGACGCGAATCTTGACCGATTCTGATGCATGACCCGGGTGGCTGAGCAGCCGAGCGAGAATGCAGGCGAACAGCCCACTACACTCGGGTGACACAGCTCCGCGCCTCGCCGCTCGAGCGCGCGATCCGCCGCGACGGTACGGCCGTCCGGCAACACCACATCTTCCGCGTCAACTCACATGGATCTGCGATGGCCACCTAAGCCACGCCAGCAGACGTGACTGCCCTGAGGCATACAGTGCCGCGGAGACGCCCGGCGACCCTGCGGCCCACCAGGACACCGGCGACAGCAGCGGCCAGGACCAGCCAGCCGGTTCGGCGCGACGGAGTCACATCTGCACTATCGGTGGCGAGGCACTGAGCTTGAGGAACGTAACCGCTCAGGTGGCCAGGGTGCGTTACGGCCTTTGGACGCCAGCGGCTGACGCAACCCCACCTGGATACGCCGATCATCCGCCGAGAATCTGAGCGACGCGTACCGACCCGCGCTGCAACGAGATAGGGAGGGATATGAAGAACACCTGTTCACGCTGCTGAACACTGATGTTCACGCATGCAATCCGGGCGTTTGGGTTGCTAATGCGTCCGGTGTCCGATGGGCCGGCGGTGCTGTTGATCATTTTCCAGACGCCGTTGATCTTCCCGGCCATACGATCCGGCGATGCCACCACGCCTACGCAGACTGCTCGCACCACCGCTGGTGGTCCTGGCCTTCGCGTTGTCGCTCACCGTCTCCCTGCGGGTGCGACCTGCCACATACCGGATCGAGCCCACCACGGCCGGCATCGCGGTCTACTTACTCTTAGCGGCGGCGAGCGCGGCCGTTCCGGCCGTAACGTACGCCCTGGTCACCGGCGCCTTTCGTCGCCGGCCAGCCGCCTGGGACAGCAATCCGGCCGGACATCGGTTCAGCGCGCCGCCGTCTCCGCGGCAGGCAGCGGCCATGATCACCTCGGCGGGCCTGGTCGCGCAGGTCGTTCCGGTTGAGCGGGTGCCGAATCAAGATCAGGTGCGGATCGCGCAACTCGGCGCGTTCACGATGATCATGATCGTCGTCGTGGCGGTGTATTTGATCACCATCGTGGTGCTGTCGATGACCAACAGCCCGAGCATTGTTCTAAGCCCGAAGGGGCTGACCCTGCGCCGTCCCCTCCGGCGCGACGAGATCCGGTGGGACAAGTTGCTGCCTGGCGGGCCACCACGACCGGCGAAACGAAATCCGGGCACGATCGACGTGCTCCGATCCGCGGCGACGCCGGGGCGGCCGGCCGAGCGGCTGTCACTGCCATCCGATGGACTACACATCGATGCGGCATTCCTGGCGTACGCGATCCGCTGGTATGTCGAGCACCCTGACCGCAGGGCCCAGATCGGGAACGCCCTGGAGCTGGCCGAACTCCTGCGCGGATTCGCCAGCGAGAACGCAACTCCGCCATAAGACGAGCATGAGTGTACTGATCGCGCACCCGTCCCAGGCGACACGCGCACACGGCAGTCCAGTCCACCGTCACCGGCGCGACCAGGCGCAGGCGCGACCAGGCGCAGGCGAGTCCGCAGTCGCGTGCGCCGGCGAGCAACTCAGCCACCGAGAGTGACGCCTTACCGCGCGGTGGCGGGCTGGCCACCGTCCGGCAGCGTCGGCGCACCACAGCCCGGTCGGGCGTACGGCTTCCGATGCGTCGCCCTGAAGCCGCCGATCGGCGCGCCCTCGTCCGGTGGCAACTCGGCGCGCGCGAGAGCGGTCGAGCCCAGCGGCATGTTCGCTCCATCGCCCGTCACCGTCCGCGCGACCGTGATAGCGTCCGACTTATATGCAGAACGACTCTGGATAGCTTCTCTGGACTGTTCGGTACTCCATCGGACTGGCGCCGTCTTCGACAGACGATCACCCCAGGATCACCCCGAGCCGCATAGGACGAGACCTCTCGCTTCGGCGATTACGTTTATGCAGGTCAAGGGCCAGTTTCCATCGGCAACCCTTGATCCGATCGGTCGTCTCCTGCGGACTTTTAATCCTTAGGTTCGGGGTTCGAGTCCCCGGCGGCCCACGAGTGGGTGGGTGTCCCCTGTCCGCAGAGAGCGCGGACCGGACCCACTCGTCATGTCTGCTCCGGGGGCCGAGCCCCCGGAAGCCCCGCGTTGCGGTGGTTGCGCTCAGCCCGG